>NZ_JBNTJT010000002.1:0-969361 GCF_051194995.1 Halorussus sp. AFM4
CGGAAGTTAAGCCCGCCTGCGTTCCGGCAAGTACTGGAGTGCGCGAGCCTCTGGAAACCCCGGTTCGCCGCCTCCCATTCATATCTCGGCCCACCGCAGCACTGTGCTGCGGTGGGCCGTTTTCATTTCGAACGCGGCCCGCCAGCGACGGCAACGGTCGTCACCGCGGCTGTCGATCCGGGCGAGGCGAGCGTCACGGGGATCGCCGAGAAACGCCCCGCCGGACGCAACGAGAAACGTACCGCCAGCGCAACGTTGATGGCTCGCCCTTCCGTCGTGCAGACGATGACAGTCGCACGCACGGTGGAGCTCGAGGGCCACATCATCGACTCCGGGCTGATGCAGCAGTGCTTCGGCGTGGTGATGGACCTCGGCGGCAACTTCGACGTGGAGGTCTTCGACGTGGGAGAGCACAAGGACGCGGAGTCGTTCTGCCGGATGACGGTGATGGCCGACGACGAGGAGAGCCTCCGCGAGATCCTTCACGAACTCCACCAGAACGGCGCGCACCTCCCGGACCCGCCCGACGCGACGCTGAAGCCCGCGCCCGAGGACCGCGTCGTGCCCCACGGGTTCTACTCGACGACGAACCACCCCACCCACGTCCGGTACGAGGGCGAGTGGCTCCCGGTCGAGAACGTCGAGATGGACTGCGTCGTCGTCGTCGATCCCGACGCCGAGGACGGCCCGCGGGCGTACACCAAGGTGCTGAACGCGGTCGAGGAGGGCGACCTGATCGTCACCGACGAGGCCGGCGTCCGGGTCGACCCGCCCGAGCGACCCCGGGGATCGGGGAGCCCGTTCGGGTTCATGCAGGGCGGGGTCTCGGCCGAGCGGCCCTCGGAGTCGCTCATCCGCGAGATCGCCGAGGCCGTCGAGGAGACCAAGGCCGACGGCGGGTCCGTGCTGGCGGTCGCGGGTCCCGCGGTCGTCCACTCCGGAGCGGGCGACGCCCTGGCGCGGCTCGTTCGCGAGGGGTTCGTCGACATGCTCTCTGCGGGCAACGGCTTCGCGGTCCACGACCTCGAACGCGGCCAGTACGGCACCTCGCTCGGGATGGACGTCGAGACCCTCGAGAACCCTCGGAAGGGACACAAGCACCACATCTACACCATCAGCGAGATCGTCCGCGCCGGCGGCATCGAACCGGCCGTCGAGCAGGGCATCGTCGAGGAAGGGGTGATGTACGAGTGCGTGGCCAACGACGTGCCCTACGTCCTCGCGGGGTCCATCCGGGACGACGGCCCGCTGCCCGACACCATCACCGACGCCGTCGAGGCCCAGAGCGCCATCCGCGAGCAGGCCCACGAGGCCGACCTCGTGCTGATGCTGGCGACGCTGCTCCACTCGGTCGCGGTCGGCAACTGCCTGCCGTCGACGACCCGGGTCGTCTGCGTCGACATCAACCCCGCCACCGTCACCCAGCTGCTGGACCGCGGGAGCGCCCAGGCAATCGGGATGGTGACCGACGTCGGCACGTTCGTCCCCGCGCTCGCCGACCGAGTGCTCGACGAGGCCTGACTCACCCGAACGCCTCGCCGACGGCGCGCCGCCCGGAAGGAAACCGTTTTTCGCCCGCGCTCCGAAGCGGGTGGCATGAACGTGCGAACACTGGCGGACCTCGGGCCGGACGACAGGCGGGCGCTGTTCGACCGCGACGCCGGCGTCGAGGCCGTCCGCGACGACGTGCGCGACATCGTCTCTCGGGTCCGCGAGGAGGGCGACGTGGCGGTCCGGGAGTTCTGCGAGGAGTTCGACGGCGTGTCGGTCGGCAACTTGGACGTCACCGACGAGGCCGAGCGCGCCTACGACGAGGTCGACGACGAGGTGCGCGAGGCCATCGAGACCGCCGCCGAGAACGTCCGCGAGTTCCACGAGGCCCAGCTCCCCGACGACTGGCGCCGCGAGTTCTCGGACGGCCGGGAGCTGGGCCGGCGGTTCCGCCCCATCGAGCGGGTCGGCGTGTACGTCCCCGGCGGCGCCGCGGCATACCCCTCCAGCGCGCTGATGGGCGTCGTCCCGGCGAAGGTCGCGGGCGTCGACCAGGTCGCGGTCGCCACCCCGCCTGCCGAGGAGCTGAACCGCGCGACGCTGGCGGCGATCCACGCCGCGGGCGCCGACCGGGTGTTCAACGTCGGCGGCGCGCAGGCCGTCGCCGCGCTCGCCTACGGCACCGAGCAGGTCGACCGGGTCCAGAAGATCGTCGGCCCGGGCAACAAGTGGGTGACTGCGGCGAAGGCCGAGGTCCAAGGCGACGTGGCCATCGACTTCCTCGCCGGCCCGAGCGAACTGCTGGTGGTGGCCGACGAGACCGCCGACCCGCGGCTGGTCGCGGCCGACCTGCTCGCGCAGGCCGAGCACGACGCCGACGCCTCGGTCGTGGCGGTGACCGACGACGAGGCGACCGCCGAGGGGATCGCCGACGAACTCGACCGCCAGCTCCCCGAGCGCGAGCGGGCCGACGTCGCCCGCGAGGCCCTCGAGAGCGACGAGAGCGGGGTCCTCCTCGCGCGGTCGCCCAGCGAGGCCGTCCTGTTCGCCGAGGAGTACGCGGCCGAGCACCTCTCGATCCAGGCCGACGACGACGAGGAGATTCTCGATCGCATCGACAGCGCCGGGAGCGTGTTCCTCGGGCCGTACACCCCGGTCGCGGCCGGCGACTACGCCAGCGGGACCAACCACGTCCTGCCGACCAACGGGCTGGCCAAGATCACCGGCGGGCTCTCGGTCGACACGTTCCTGCGCTCGACCACCGTCCAGCGACTCGACGAGGGGGCGCTCGACGACCTCTCGGGGACGATCACGACGCTGGCGGAGGCGGAGGGCCTGGAGGCCCACGCCGAGAGCGTCCGGAAGCGGTTCGAGGACGATGATAGCGAAGGGAACGGCGCGGGCGGGGAGTAATTACCGAGTGCGCGGCTACGACTCGCTCGCCGGCGTCTCCCCGGCGCCGGTCTCGCGGACGACGACCGTCGAGATTCGAGCGCCGTCGACCTGCGCGACTTCGAGGCGGTAGCCGTCGACCTCGATGGCGTCGCCGATCTCCGGGGCCCGACCGAGGCGGTCGAGCACCAGCCCGCCGACGGTTCCGAAGTCCTCGCTCTCGAAATCCGCGTCGAGGGCGTCGTTGACCGCCGCGATAGCGACGCCGCCGTCGACGGAGTAGGTCCCGTCGCTCCGCCGGTCGATGGAGGGTTCGCGCTCGTCGACGTCGAACTCGTCTCTGATGTCGCCGACGACCTGCTCGACGATGTCCTCGACGGTCGCCAGTCCCTCGAACGACCCCCACTCGTCGATGACCGCGGCCATCTGGCTCTGCTGGCTCTGGAACTCGGCCAGCAGGTCGTCGATGCGCCCGCTCTCCGGGACGACGGGGAGGTCGCGCGCGAGGTCCCCCGCGGTGACGGAGTCCGGGTCCGACTCGCCGGTCTCGGTCGCCCGTAGCACGTCCTTCACGTCGAGGTAGCCGACGACCCGGTCGCCGTCGTCGGCGTCCAGCACCGGGTAGCGGGTGTGGCCCGACTCGATTATCAGCGACCGGAGCGCCGGCAGGGGCAGGTCGGCCGAGACGCTCACCACGTCGGGGCGCGGGACCATGACCTCCCGGACGGTGATGTCGTCGAGTTCGAAGACGCGCTCTATCATCTCGACCTCCTCCTTGTCGATGTGGCCCTTCCGGCCCGACCGGGACAGCACCATCAGGATCTCCTCCTCTTCGAGGGTCTCCTCGGTCTCGGAGGCCGGTGGGATACCGAGCAGTCGGGTGAAGTAGTTCGCCGTACCGTTGAACACGACGAGTCCCGGGATGAAGACGTAGTAGAAGAACCGCATCGGCGCGGCGACGAGCAGCGAGACCCGTTCGGCCCTGGCGATGGCGATGGTCTTGGGCGCGAGCTCGCCGAACACGACGTGGAGGAACGTGATGAGGCCGAAGCCGATGGCGAACGCCGCGAGGTGGACGGCGCTCGCCGGCAGGAACGACCCCAGCACGGGCTCGATGAGCGCCGCGACCGCGGGCTCGCCGATCCAGCCCAGGCCGAGCGAGGAGATGGTGATGCCGAGCTGGGTCACCGCGAGGTAGTCGTCCAGGTTCTGGACCGCCTCCTGGAGCAGTTCGGCCCCGGCCGCGTCGTCCTCGACGAGCGACTCCACGGTCGTCGACCGGATGCGGACGTAGGCGAACTCCGCGGCCACGAAGAACCCGTTCAGGAAGACGAGCAGGAGCGCGAGGAGGACGCGCCCCGCCGAGAAGACGACGTCTACCATCCCGCCCTCCGGCCGCGTCTCCGCCGCGTCCGCCGCCTCGGTGCCCGTTCCGTCCGGGTGCCGGCCCGCCGGCCGGACTGCCCGGTGCGGTCGGCCCCATCCGAGACGAGGGTGCTGTCGGTCTGGTTCACGACGGGAAGTAGTCGCCTCGCCGAAATAAGAATAGCCCTCACCGCGCCGCCGCGCTCACCGGCCCGTGGCCGCCCGAACGGTGACGGGCGCGCCGACTCACGTCCGGAAGCTCTCGCCGCAGCCGCACTCGCTGACTACGTTCGGGTTGTCGACGTGGAAGCCCGCACCCTGGAGGCCGTCCTCGTAGTCGACGACGCTGCCCTCGATGTAGTTCATGCTCGCGGGGTCGACGAACACCCGGAGACCGTGGTGCTCGTAGACGGTGTCGTCGTCCTCGGGCTCCTCGTCGAAGCGCATCCCGTACGAGAGGCCAGCGCAGCCGCCCTGCTGGACGAACAGCCGGAGCCCGGCGATCCCGGTGTCGAGCTCCTCGCCCTCCAGCAGCGAGAGCGCCTGCTCGGCGGCGTCCTCCGTCACCTCGATCTCCGGGCCGGCGTCGTCGGGTGCGGTGTCGGTGCTCATACCACCCAGTTTCGCGTCCGGGATGTTAATCCTGACGCCGAGCGCCGAACGGCTTCGCCCGAGGGTTTATACGCGAGGCCGGGACCAAGACTGCCCGGACGCCTCGTGCGGTCGCCCGGACCCGGACGGAGGTCGGCGGTGGGACCGACGCGGCAGCCGATGTCGGGTCCGGGGACCGCCAGTCCGACTACCCCGAGAGGGCTGCGCCCCAGGAGCCGACCCCGAGCGACCTACTCCCGGTCCTCCAGCTCGAAGGCGACCGTGACCTCGGCCTGGTACTGCCGGTCGGGCGCCCGCGCCAGCTCCACGCCGAGCTCGTCGACCTCGATCCACTTGACGTTGTCCAGCGTCTGCTCGGCCCGGTCGATGGCGTCGTCGGCGGCCGCGTCGAAGCTCTCGTCGCTCGTCCCGATGAGCGTTATCTTCTTGAACACCATGGCGCCTCACGCCTACCACGTAGAGCGCCATAAAGCCATCCGGCCGGCCAGCGGCCGAGCGCGCCCGCGTCGGTCCCGGCGATCAGCCGCCCCGTCAGTCGGCGCCCCGCCGGCCCCGCCCGTCGAGGCGGTCGGTGAGCGCGCCCACCACGTCCGAGAGGTAGGCCGCGCCCCAGACCGCGACCAGGACCCCGCCCACGATGTCGAACAGGAGGTCCTTCATCGTGTCGTCGAGGCCGTACTGGGTGAGTATCTTGTCGCTGCCGAGCGCGGTCGCGAGCCCGCCGACGCCGAACTCGATGACCTCCCAGATGACGCCGAACGCCACGACGAACAGCAGGATGAACACGAACGTGAACCGGGGCGGGAAGGAGATGTCGTCGGCGTGCTCGTCGATGGCGCGGGTCGTCGCGTAGCCGATGGCCGCCACCAGCGACGACGACAGCGCGTGGGTCATGTGGTCCCACCACCAGAGCGTCGGGTCGCGGTACGGTCCGACCGTTCCGAGCGCGTGGAGGAACACCGCGGCCGTGATCCAGAGCGTGAGGCCGGCGTCCATCGGGATGTCGTAGTCGCGCTCGAGCAGCGCCGGGAGGAACGTGACCGCGAACGCGATGCCCGCGTTGACCGCGATGCCGACGTTCGCCCGGAGGAGTCCCCAGGCGAAGATGCCGAGGAGGCCGACCTCCATCCAGCGGGTCAGCCGCCGCTGTGTCCGCTCGGTGACGCCGAACCGGTCGCGCACCCTCACGCCGTCTCACCCGGTTCGTCCGGCAGGCGGGCCTCGACCTGCGCGACCCGCCGGAAGTACCACTCGAAGACGACGCCGGCCATCCCGCCGACGAGCGTGGCGGCCACGAAGTCCCACATGAGCCGGTGCTCGCTGCGGAGGAACGCCGTGCCCAGGTAGAGGTCCGAGAGCCACTGGACCACCGCCCAGACGCCGGCGGTCGCGATCGTGGCGACGACCACGAACAGCACGGCGAACCAGCTCGCCATCTTCACCGACGTGAAGGCGTGGAGCTCGACGGCCACGATGAGCGCCAGCGCCGCCACCGAGAGGTAGGTCGCCACCCGCGAGGTGAACACCAGCGTCGCCAGCGCCCGGCCGAGCACCGGCAGCGCCGCGAGCGCCAGCACCTCCCACGGGAGCATCGCGACCCAGTCGCGGTGGGCGATCGCGGGCACCAGCGCCAGCGCGGCGACCGTCGCCGCGAAGCCGGCCCACAGCAGGTGGTCGTCGAGCACCTCCTCGACCGCGACCAGCGCGAGGAACGCGACGAGCGCCCAGCCGAGGCCGGCGTTCACGCGCGCGTCCTCCACGACCCGGTCGAGCGTGCCGGTGCGACGTGCCATGTCGTGGCGTAGACAATGACGGGATAAGAAAGGTTAGGGTATCGCAACGCGGCGTCCGACCGTTCGACGGGGACCGATAGCGACGAGTTCAGGGGACCGGATAGAGCACGTAGACCAGCGTGTAGGTCAGTGCGGCCACGCTGACCGCCGTGAGCCCTGTCAGCACCCACGTCACGGTCTCGTCCCACTCCGCGGACAGCACGCGCCGCGAGGGCAGCAGGTTCGGCGCGACCCCGACCCCGCCGACCGCCAGGATGGAGAACACGAAGTGGTACGACACCTCCATCGTCGGCGCGGGCATCGCCACCGCCGCGACGGCGTAGGCGACCCCGAACGCCGCGCGGGTGTCGACGTGCGAGAGGACCCGCCGGTCGGTCGCCCGGAGGTAGACGTACCCCGCGAGCCAGACGGTGGCCAGTTCGAGGCCGAACACCGCGAGCAGGTTGAGCGTCGGGTCGGTCAGCAGGACGACGCGGTCGGCCAGCAGTCGCAGGTCGAACGGGTAGAGGAACCGGGGCGGCGCACCGGTGAGCACGTCGCCGAACGGGTGGCTGAGCAGGCCGACGAGCGCGGCCGCCAGCAGCGCGCGCGGCCCGAGGTCCGACCGACTCGCGGCGACGGCGGCGACGCCGAGGCCGGCGACGAGGAACGCGAGCATCACCGCGCCGCCGAGCGGTCCGCTCTCGGCGTACGCGACGCCGGCGAGGCCCGCGACCAGCGAGGCCGCGAGCAGTCGCGACCAGCGTCGCCCCGCGTCGGTCCGACCGCCGACGCTCGCGGCGAACGCCGCGGCAGCGACGACGCCGACCACCAGCGAGTGGGTGACCGCCCGGTGGACGACGTGCGAGCTCTGCCAGAACGCGGCGGTCATGGTCCAGACGCTCGCGAGCCCGACCTGCGCCAGCCCGAACACCGCGTAGAGCATGTCGACGTCCGGGACCGCCGCGAACGCGGCCGCGGCGACGCCGAACGCCAGCGCTCGCTTCCGGGGCCACCGCCGCATCGTCGCGGCGGTCGCGAGGGCGAACGCCAGCATCGCGTGCCCGACCATCATGGGAACGGCAGTTGGCGCTCGGGAGCTATAAGCTTCTTCCTCACTGAGAACGCGTCACAGTATCAGCCGACTCTGGAACTGCCGGCACTCGGCGGTGTACCGGGAGAGCCTGCGTCGGTGCTCGAAAGCGATCGAGAGCAACGCGGTCCGGCGGGCGCGATGTGGCCCGCCGGGGCGTACGAAAAGCGGCCGAAGACGGCTCGGGACGCCGCGAAAGCGGTAGCGGCCGACGGAAGTGCAGCCCCCGACTGCGAACTCGTGCCCGCACCGGGCCGAACCAACCTCCCCCGTTTGGGTCGGCCCTCGTGCGCGCGTCCTGGTCCGTCGGTCGCCCCGCGGCGGTTCCCCGCGGATCCGGTCGTGCCGATTGAAACTCTCGCCCGTCGAACGCGCCCCCGTCGCGTCCGTCGGGGCGTCTTCTCGTATGCCGGACACCCGAATAAACCGGTGGCACCGTTTCGTCCGTTCACGTCGACCAACGGCGCGTTTCCTCGGTACCAGGCTGCGCGGACCGAGTAAACGCCGCGTTACGCGCGGTCGCGGCGCGGACAACCCGACGATAATCGCGGTCGTCCGGTGGAATTTTTTAAGCCGGCGCGAGTAGACACCACCTGACATGGTGGAGAAACCGGACGTTGGCGAGTTGACACCGCCGGACCGAACGCTCATGGGGCCCGGACCCAGCGAGGTCCACCCCAGGGTGCTCCGCGCGATGAGCACGCCGCTGGTCGGCCACCTCGACCCGTCGTTCGTCGAGATCATGGACGAGGTCCAGGAGCTACTGCGGTACGCCTTCCGGACCGACAACCAGTGGACCATCCCGGTCTCGGGTACGGGGTCGGCCGCGATGGAGGCCGCCATCGGCAACGTCGTCGAGCCGGGCGACACGATGCTGGTCCCGACCAACGGCTACTTCGGCGACCGGATGGCCCAGATGGCCCGGCGCGCGGGCGGGGAGGTCGTCCACGTCGACGTGCCGTGGGGCGAACCCCTCGACCCGGTCGACGTCGCCGACGCGATGGACGAGCACCAGCCCGACGTGTTCGGGTTCGTCCACGCCGAGACCAGCACCGGCGTCCTCCAGCCCCAGGTCTCGGAGCTCACCGACGTGGCCCACGACCACGACGCCATCGTGATCGCCGACACCGTGACGTCGCTGGGCGGCGTCGAGCTGAAGGTCGACGACTGGGACGTCGACGTGGCGTACTCCGGTCCCCAGAAGTGCCTCTCGTGTCCGCCGGGCGCGGCCCCGCTCACGCTCAACGACCGGGCGATGGACAAGGTGCTCTCCCGCGAGGAGGACGCCAGGTCGTGGTACCTCGACCTCTCGCTGCTGGAGGGCTACTGGGGCGACGAGCGGGCGTACCACCACACCGCGCCCATCACGAACGTCTACGCGCTCCGCGAGGCGCTCCGGCTTGTCGCCGAGGAGGGCATCGAGCAGCGGTGGGCGCGCCACCGCGAGATCGCCGGCGCGCTCAAGGCCGGCGTCGAGGCGATGGGCCTGGAGATGAACGCGCCCGACGAGTACTGGCTGCCGAGCCTCAACGCGGTGCGGGTCCCCGAGGGCGCGACCGACACCGACGTGACGAGCTACCTGCTGGAGCAGTACGACCTCGAGATCGCCACCGGACTGGGCGACCTCGACGGCGAGATCTTCCGCATCGGCTGCATGGGCTACTCCGCCCGCGAGGAGACCGTCTCGTACCTGATGGCCGCGCTCGGCGACGCCCTCGACGAGCAGGGCGCCGACGTCGACGTCGAGGCCGGACTCGCGGCGACGGCCCGGAAGCTGGGCGACCGGTAGGCTCGCGGACTTCCGAATCGGCCCGCTCGTCCGGCGGGCTACCGGAGAATCGCTCGACCGTCCTTCTCGGAAAACGGAACGGTACGCCGGAGTCCCGGCGCGGCCTCAGACCGCCGACGCCGGGCTCGGCGGCGCGCGGAGCACCTCGTAGTCGCCGCCGTCCTCGACGCCGATGACCGCCCACTCGTACTCGGGGTCCGCGCGTCGGAGGCGGTTGCGGAGCTCCGACGCCTGCTCGTCCCACGCGACGAAGCATCGGAGGTCGCCGTCGTCCGGCGTGTCGTCCGAGTCTGTTACCGCCGTGACGCGCACGACTCGCCACTTCCGTTCGGCCCTGAACTCCTCGCCGTCGCCGGAGACGGTGTATCCCAGGTCTGCGAAAATCGACTTCGCGTGATCAATGGGCGGTGTGCTAACAGTGGCCATCCGTGTGGGCGTAGCACGGACCGAGTAATAAACTTTCCTGCGAGCTACGAGAGCCGGACGGTCGGGTCCCGGTGCTGGGAGGCGAACTCCTCTATCTCGCCGGCGTCTCGCAGCTCCTTGATCCGGTCGCGAGTGGCCTCCCTGTCGAGTCCCGCGACGACCTCCGCGACGCTGACGATCTTGGGCTGGGGGACGCCCCGTTCCTCGGTGACCGCCTCGCGCTGGTCGCCCTCGGATTCGGTGACCTCGGTCTGGATCACCTCGATGACGTCGCGGATGTCGTCCGTGTCGGCGAGGGCCTCGTGCCAGTCCGGGGGATAGACGCTGAGCCGGTCGCCGCCGAGGTCGTAGAACCGCTCGCCCTCCTCCCACTCGTCGCTGTCGGTCAACCGCTGGTCTACCGCGTCGAGGTCCACGTCGAAGTAGACCGCGTCGGCGTACGCCGCGAGCAGGTCGCGGCTGACGCCCTGCCCTTCGTCGCGGTGGTACTTCTCTATGAACTGGACGAACTCCTTGAGCGTGAGCGTCTCGCTGTGACTGTCGAGTTCTTCGACCACTTCCTCGCGGACGTCGGTCATGGGGGACGTTCGGGAATCCCGGTCAAAAGCCGAGTGGCCGACCGGCCGTCGCGGGGTGGGCGCCGGATCGACGACCCGGGGTTGCGGGGCGGCGCGCCGATCAGGCGGTCACCGGACCTGTATCCACGGGTTGCGGTTCTAGTCCGGGTACTGCTCGATCTCGCCGGCGCGTCGCAGTTCGTTCAACCGCTGTCGGGCCTCGTCGCGGTCGATGTCCGCGACGGTCTCGGCGACGCGAAGCACCAGTTCCTGGTTGACGCCCTGCTTCGCGACGGCCTCGGGGCCCTTGCCGGCCGGCTCGTCGGTCCCGGCCTGGACGAGCTCTATCAGGTCGAGGAGGTCGTCGGTGTCCGACACCACCTCGTGCCACTTCGGCGGGTACGCGCTCACCCGGTCGTCGTCCAGTTCGTAGAACTCGTCGGCGTCCGTCCACTCGTCGGACGGGGCCAGTCGGTCGTCGATCTCGGAGACGTCGACGCCGAAGTAGACGGCGGCGGCGTGCGCCGCGAGCAGGTCGCGCTCGACGCCGCCGCCGTCGTCGGAGTGGTGGGCCTCCACGATGCGGACGAAGTCGTGGAGGGTCAGCGTCTGGTGTTGCTTCTCGAGCTCTTCCACCGTTCGCCGGCGAACGTCTGACGCGTCGTCGTCAGGCGTTCGCTTGCGGACGGCGGACATGTGCGACGGTAGGGCGTCGAGCGTGAAAATCGTGCTCCGTCGGGCGGTCACTCGTGGGCGGCGTCCCACTCGGTCGGCTTCCGGACGTTCCCGCAGACGTTGCACTCGATCCGGCCCATCGGGTCCATCGCGTTGTCGACGCGCTCGCAGTTCCCGCAGAGATAGCCGTACCGCGTCTCGCGGTCCTCGTCGGCGTAGACGACGAAGAAGGGCCCCTTCGAGCCCCGGTCGCCCTCGTCGCGGGCGACGTACACCGTCCGGCCCTCGGTCGTCGTGGTCGCGTCCATCGTGACCACGTAGCCACCCGAGGGGTTTATGCGTGCTGACTCCGGGCCAGGGGTGCGGTCGGACCGGTCCGTCCCGAAGGAACCAAAGCCTCCGCCCGCCCAGTCCCGCCAAATGGCTCCTCGTCTCGTCCACTACTCCGACGTCGAGAACGTCTACGACACCCCCGAGCGCGTCGGTCGGCTCGCCGGCCTCCTCCGCGAACTCCGCGGCGACGACGCCGTCCTCGCGGGGTCGGGCGACAACACCTCGCCGGGCGTGCTCGCGCTGGTCGAGGGCGGCGCCCAGGCGCTCGACCTCTTCGAGGCGGTCGCGCCCGACGTCGAGACCTTCGGCAACCACGAGTTCGACCACGGCCGCGAGGACCTCCGGCGCCTCGTCGCCGACTCGCCCCAGACGTGGGTCAGCGCCAACGTCTGGGCCGACCGCGAGGCCGGGCGGCGGTTCGGCGAGGACGTCGGGGTCGTCCCCGCGACCGTCGTCGAGGCCGGCGGCGCGACCGTGGGCGTCGTCGGCGTCACGACCGAGCGGACCGCCTCCATCAACCCCGACGCGACCGGCCTTGCGTTCACCGACCCGGTCGCGGCTGCACGCGACGCCCTCTCGGACCTGGACGCCGACTACACGGTCGTCCTCTCGCACCTCGGCCGCGGCGACGAGCGACTCGCCCGACGGGTCGACGCCGACGTCATCCTCGGCGGCCACGTCCCGACCGAGCGCCGCGACCGGGTCGACGGCACCCTGCTCACCCGGCCCGGCGACGGCGGGTCGGTGGTCGTGGAGGTCGACCTCGGGACCGGCGAGGTGACCCGCCACCGCGTCGCTGACGCCCCGGTCCACGAGGGCGTCGCGGCGGCGATGCGCGAGCGACTCGCCGAGACCGGCCTGAACGACGCGGTCGGCACCGTCGACGAGCCCATCGACCGCGGCGAGGCCACGCTGTTCGGCGGCGAGTGCCGGCTGGGCAACCTGGTCGCCGACGCCTACCGGTGGGCGACCGGCGCGGACGTCGGCCTCCAGAACAGCGGCGGGGTCCGGACCGGCGACCCCCTCGTCGGCGAGGTCACGGCCGCCGACCTGGTGAGCGTCACCCCGTTCGAGGAGCGCGTGGTGGTCGCCGAGGTGCCGGGCGCGGCGCTCCGCGAGGCGCTCGAGTGGGCCGCCGGCCCCGACCTCGGGTTCGCCGAGGACGGGTGGTGGCACGCCCAGGTCAGCGGCGCGACGGTCGCGTGGGACTCCGAGGCCCGAACGGTCGAGTCGGTCCGGGTCGGCGGCGACCCGCTCGACGACGACCGGACCTACTCGGTGGCGCTGTCGGACTACGTCCTCCACACCGACGACGAGTTCCCCTCGCTCGACGAGACCCACCGGGTCGCGACCGCCGGCGTCCAGTACGAGGTGCTGGTCGAGTACGCCCGCGAGACCGGCATCGCCCCCGAGGTCGAGGGCCGGGTAGTCGACCTCGCGGCCCGCGGTCCGGCGACCGAGAGGTAGAAAAGTCGGGACGACGGAGGTTCGAACGTGACGCTGGTCGTCGTCCCCGTCCGCTACCCGCTGACCGATCACTCCGAGCGGACGCTGGCCGAAGCGGTACGCATCGCCGAGGAGCGCGACGCGGCGCTGACCGTCCTCCACGTCAACCTCTACCACCGCGGCCGGGAGATCTCCCGCGCGGAGCTCAAGCGCGCGGTCGAGACCGAGTTCGGCCGCCTCGCCAACGCGAGGTACGTCGTCCGCGAGGGGTTCCTCGTCGAGGAGACCATCCTGGAGGAGGTCGCGGCCGAGGCCGCCGACGTCGTGGTCATCGGCCACAAGCAGGCCGGTCGCTGGCGCCGGATGCTCCGGAAGCTGACCTCCGACCCCGACGTCGAGGGCTACCTCCGCGGGAAGCTCGACGCCGAGGTCGTCACGGTCGGGAAGGGGTAGGCCGGCCGCGGCCCCGGTCGCGCGGCGGGTCAGTCCGGCGCGTCGAACTCCTCGGGCCGGGCGGCGGGCTCGCCGCGGTCGATCTCGACCCGGGCGGTGCCGCTGGTCTCGTCGAACACGAGGTGCTGGTGGGGGTAGGCCATCTCCACGTCGGCGTCGGCGACGGCCGACCAGATGCGCTCGTTGATCTTCGAGTTGACGCGCCCGAGGTAGTAGGGGTCTTTCACCCAGTACCGGAGGTCGAGCAGGACGCCGTTGTCGGCGAACTCCTTGACGCGCGAGACCGGAGCGGAGGGGTAGCGCGCGCTCCCGATGCGGATGTCCGGGCCGCCCTCGACCACCTCGGTCGTCTCGCGGGCCGCCCGTTCCACGATGGCGCGGGCCTCCTCGATGTCGCTCTCGTAGGTGACGAGGAGTTCGAGCGAGAGCCGCGAGCGGGTGTCCTCGGCCGAGTAGTTGATGACGTCCCGGTCGCGCATGTTGGAGTTGGGCACCACGAGGAAGGTGTTCTCCAGGGTGAATATCTTGGTGTACCGCAGCGTGATGTCCTCGACGTAGCCGCGCTTGCCCTGGTCGACCAGCTCGATCATGTCGCCGATCTCGTAGGGCTGGTCGGCCAGCAGGAACAGCCCGTTGATGACGCTGCCGATGATGGGCGCGAGCACCAGGCCCAGCACCGCCGAGAACACCGTGACCGACAGCAGGATGTCGCCGGGTTTGAACCCGAGCTGGTTGGCCGCGACCGAGGCCGCGACCAGCATCGCGACCGCCCGGACGCCCCCGAGGACGGTCTTGGTGAGGCTCGGTCGCTGGAACCGACGGGCGACCGGCCGGCCGAGGAGCCGGACGAGCAGCCGGCTGGCGTACCACCCCACCACGAGCACGAGCGTGGCCGCGACGAACCGGGCTCCCGGGAGGTCCCGGAAGGTCCGGACCGCCTCGTCGACCGCGCCCTGGACGCCTACCATGGCCCCAACCTTTCCCGGAGCTGGCAAAACGCTTTCCCCCGGCGGCCCGCCGGTCGGCCGCCGACCGGTCGAACCGGCGACCGGCCTCGCGCGGTGGCAGGGTCGGGTTCGCAAAGACCTAAGGACCGATTGGTCGTAGCCCCGGCCATGAACGGAGAGCCGAGTCACGGGGTCGCGTCGTTCGAGATAACAGCCGACAACGTCCAGGAGACCGTCATCGCCGGATTCTCCCAGTTCGGGCTGGCCGGGCTGACCGCGGTGGACTACCTCGTCGACCGCCTGGAGTTCGAGCAGGTCGGCCACATCACCGCCGACCAGCTGCCGGCCATCACGCCGTTCGAGAACGGACGGCCCCGTCACCACACCCGGGTGTTCTCCCACGAGGAGGCCGGCCTGTCGGTGGTGGTCGGCGAGCTGTTCGTCCCGCCGTGGGCGGCCCAGCCGTTCAGCGAGGCCGTGCTGGAGTGGACCGAGACCGCCGGCGTCGACGAGGTGGCGATCCTCAACGGGGTCTCGATCCCCCACGCGCCGGAGGAGCACGAGGTGTTCTACGTGGCCACCGACGACTACCGCGACCACCGCCTCGCCGACGCCGACGTCCCGGCGATGGGCCGGGGGTACCTCGACGGGGTGAACGCCCAGCTCGTCGCCCGCGGGATGGAGTCGGCGCTCCGGACCGCGGTGTTCGTGACGCCGGTCCACGCCCAGGCCCCGGACGTCGAGGCGGCGATCCGACTACTCGACACCGCGAGCCGGGTCTACGGCCTCGACATCGACACGGGGCCGCTGGAGGAGTTCGCCGCCGAGGTGCAGAGCTACTACGAGGGGCTGGCCGAGCGCCTCTCGGAGCGGGCCGAGTCGGAGATCGCCGACGACCGGATGTACATGTAGCACCTTTTGCTGCGGGCGCGCCCCGAGAGGCGCGCCCTTGCAAAACGTTCATGAAAAACACGTCGTCACCGCCTCACTCGGCCCTCACCTCGTTCGGGCCTCGTTCGACGGTTCCTCGGTCCGCTCGCTCGGGCTGCGCCCTCGCTCGCGGCGGAACTGCTGGTGCGCACCGCAACTCGTTTCGCTGCCCGAGGTTACCGAGGTCACGCCCGGGCTCCGAGAGTTTATAAGCCAAGCCGGGGCAACTCGGTCCCGTGTCGTCCGTTCGCGTCCTCCGACTCGCGGTCCCGCTCGTCCTGACCGGCCAGCGGCGGGTCTCGGCTCGGTCGACTACGGGGAGTATGAAACCCGTTTTCGGAAACGGGTGCTACTCGAAACCGGATAAATCATTTACCCCTCGGGTGAGTGTTCTCGTACATGGCCTCCGACGACTTGCACGCGACCATCGAGCGGGTGGGCGAGCGGTTCGACCTCGGGGAGTACGAGATCAACGCCTACCTCACCGTGCTCGAACACGGCGACCTGACCGCCAGCCAGATAGCCGACCGGACCGACATCCCCCAGCCGCGGGTGTACGACACCGTGCGCAGCCTCAGCGACCGCGGGCTGGTCGAGCTCCGGGAGTCCCGGCCGATGAAGGTCATCGCGGTCGACCCCGAGGAGGCGTTCTCGGGCGTCCAGTCGTCGCTGATGGAGATGGTCCAGGAGCTCGAGGCCCGCTACACCGCGCCGGCCCGCGACACCGAGGCGGTCTCGCTGGTCAAGTCGCGGTCGACCATCCTCCGGTACCTCGAGGAGGTCATCGAGGAGGCGGAGTTCGAGCTCGCGCTGTCGCTGACCCCAGACCTGCTGGAGCGGTTCGCGGACGACCTCAGCGCCGCCGTCGACTCGGGCGTCAGCGTCGAACTGCTCGTGACGCCCGCCTCCGAGGCGCCCTCGCCCGAGGAGTTCGACTACCTGGAGGTGGCGACCACGGCCCGGGCCCGCCGGGGCATCACCACGCCGGTCATCGCGGTGGCCGACGGCGAGTACTCCATCTACGCCACCCAGGACGCGCTCCGCGACGACGAGGACCGCTACGGCGTCATCTTCAACCGCTCGGCGCTGGGCTTCCTGGTCTCGGGGTTCTTCGGCACCGTGCTCTGGACCACCGCCGAGCGCACCCTGGCGGCCGACGGCGAGGACCGGCCGTTCCCCCGGCGCTACGCCTCCATCCGGCGGTGCGTCAAGGAGCTCCAGGAGCTCGAGGGCGAGTTCTACGCCACCATCGAGGGCCGGGACATCGAGACCGGCTCCTCCCGGGTCGTGGAGGGGAAGGTCGTCGGCTTCTCGTTCGAGGCCGGCGAGCGCGTGGCCGGGATGAAGATCCGGACCGACGACGGCGAGGTCACGGTGGGGGGCCAGGTCGCCGCCCTCGAGGACATCGAGGCCCACGAGATCCGCATCGGTCGCGACAGTCCGCCGGCCCGGTAGGCGGCCGTCCGTCCTCCGTCGTTCCCCACCAGGCCGACTACTGGATCCCTCACCGCCCGACTACCGGAACGTGTAGAGCCGCGCGTCGCAGCCGGCGCAGGCCAGCACCTCGTCGGGCGCGTCGGGGTCGGTCCCGCCCGGCCCGCCGCAGCACTCCACCAGCGTCGTCTCCTCGACCGGTCCGTCGCAGACCGGACAGCGCTCGAGGAAGGTCCGGAGCGGGCCGGCCGCCCGCGCCCGCGACGCCGCCGACAGGTCGGTCCGGTCGGCCAGCGTCCGGACCGCCGCCGCCTCCGCGACGGCGACGGGTCGGGTGAGCCAGTGCTCCGCGGCGGGGTCGTCGCTCCCGTCCGAGACCACGAACCACCGGTCACCGGTGCCCGTGCTCGCCGCACCCACGGCGGTCCCGCTCGGCGCCACCACGTCGACGACCCCGCCCTCCGGCGCGGCGGATTCGAGCGCAGCCGCGAGCCGCTGGTCGTCCATCCCGCGGAGGCGCTTCATCTCCTCGCGCCACGCCGTCCGGAACGACTCGTCGAGGTACACCGTCTCGCCGTCCGGCGCGACCACACCGGCCTCCACGAGCGCGCCGAGGACCGCCTCGCCGGCGTCGGCCTCGGTTCGGGCGCCGCCGAGCGACCCCGGCGCGTCGGGTGCGGCACCCGGCTCGCGATCTGCCGACTCGTCACCGCGCGCCGGAACGGGAGAGGTGCGAGCGCCGGGGCCGCCGTGGAACCAGTCGCCGGGGAGCCGCGCGGCGAGTCGGGGCGCGAACGTCGGCGTGCCCGGCACCAGGTACCCGCGGAGCGCGATGGCCGCGGCGCCGCCGACGCCGAGCGCGGCCGCGAGCGACCGGGACCGGCGGCGCGCCACGGCCGCGCAGGCCGCCAGCAGTATCGCGGCGTTGACGCCGGTGCACGGCCAGCACCGTCGCTCGCCCGTGTGGTCTGGGTTCCGCAGTCGGTCGAGAAGAGGCGCCATGTCACTCGTGTCGACCCGAACCGGCTTGAGCCTTTGGCGGGTTCGGTGTCCGGGCGCGCCCCGACCGACTCGGGACCCGGCCTCCGGGTCGCCCCCACCGTTTTAGGCCGCCTCCGCGTACGCAGGGCCATGCCGGACACGGAGATGGAGTACACGACCCTCGGCGACACGGGCCTGGAGGTCTCGCGGTTCTGCCTCGGGTGCATGAACTTCGGCAGCGACCGGGAGTGGATGATCGGGAACCGCGAGCGCAGCGAGGAGATCATCGACAGGGCCATCGAACTCGGCATCAACTTCCTCGACACCGCGAACGTCTACTCGCACGGCGAGAGCGAGAATATCGTCGGCGACGCCATCGAGAAGCACGACCGCGAGGAGCTGGTCGTCGCGACAAAGGTGTACGGCGAGATGGGCGAGGGACCGAACAAGCAGGGCCTCTCGCGCAAGCACATCCTCGACCAGATCGAGGGGAGCTTGGAGCGGCTCGGAACCGACTACGTCGACCTCTACCAGATCCACCGCTGGGACGAGACCACACCAGTCGAGGAGACCCTCGACGCGCTGGACCATCTGGTCGAGACCGGGAAGGTGCGGTACATCGGCGCCTCGACCATGGCGTCCTGGCAGTTCACCAAGGCGCTCTACGAGAGCGACGTGAACGACTACGCCCGGTTCACCTGCATGCAGCCCCAGTACAACCTGGTGGACCGCCAGGAGGAGGAGAACGTCCTGCCGGTCTGCGCCGACCAGGGCGTCGGGGTCATCCCGTGGAGCCCGCTCGGCGGCGGATTCCTCACCGGCAAGTACAGCAGGGACGACGACCCCGAGGAGGGACGGGCCGCGACCGACGAACACACCCGCAACCGATTCACCGAGGAGAACTGGGCGGTGCTCGACGAGGTCGAGGCGCTCGCCGAGGAGAAGGGCGTCACGCCCGCGCAGGTCAGCCTCGCGTGGCTCCTCCACAGGGACGTGGTGGACGCGCCCATCGTCGGCCCGCGGAGCCTCGACCACCTGGAGGAGAACGTCGCGGCGCTGGACGTGGCCCTCACCGACGAGGAGGTCGAACGCCTCGAAGCGCCGAAGGACCCGGTGTGGTCGCGGGCCATCGCGGATACCTAACGCGGTTCCGAGTAAATTCGGCCGGCAGTAGCAGGTGGTGTAAGTGACTCCTCACCGACAAGCGAGCGGAAATCCCCGCCCCGAAGCGGGTTTTTTTCCAATCACCTCCGGAGGACGCCGGCCAAAGCTGTTATACGGCGGTCTGTTGTAGGCGGTCTGGGGGAGTGAGAAATAATGACAGATGATGGTAGCGGTACTTCTCGACGGCAGTTCGTCAAGGCCGTCGGTGCCTCAGGTGCTGCGGCCGGACTGCCGGGATACGTCGAACAGGGTGCGATGGGTGACGTCCAGCAGGGCGGCGTCACGCTCCAGTGGGCGACCGACCCCGACTTCAAGGGGAGCACGTGGAAGAAGGAGCTCCAGCCCGTCCTCTACAACAACGGGCTCTCGAAGGACATCAACGTCGAGATCCTGGCTGGGCCGTCGGTGACGGACAACCGGCGGGCCCAGTACCAGCAGTGGCTCGCCGCGGGGCGGAACAAGCCCGACCTGCTGTACATGGACAGCGGGTGGACCATCCCGTTCATCGTCCGCAATCAGCTCCAGAACCTGAGCAAGCTGGGGGCGTTCCCCCAGCAGCGCATCGGTCGGATCGAGGAGCAGTACTTCGACGCGAGCGTCTCGACGGCGAAGGGGCCGAACGGCGACCTGTACGCCGTCCCGCTGTTCCCCGACTTCCCGACGATGCTGTACAACCAGAACTACCTGAAGAACGCGGGATACGGGCAGTCGGACTTCGACAAGTGGGCGAAGAACTCGATGACCTGGCAGAAGTTCGCGCAGGTCACCAAGGAGGCGATGAACAACAGCGACGTCCAGTACGGCTACACCTTCCAGGCCAGCGCCTACGAGGGGCTGTCGTGCTGCGACTTCAACGAGTTCATGTCGAGCTGGGGCGGGGCGTACTTCGGCAATCCCGCCAAGTACCTGTTCGGACCGGTGGGCGAGCGACCGATCACGGTCGACCAGCCCCAGGTCATCAACGCCATCAAGATGGTCCGGACGTTCATCCACGGCTCGAACGCCAACAACACCCTCAGCAAGTATCAGGGCAACATCGCGCCGCCCGCGGTCATGCAGTGGACCGAGGAGCCCTCGCGCAAGCCGTTCACCAACAAGGACGCCGTGATGCACCGCAACTGGCCCTACGCCATCAACATCAGCGGCGCGGAGGACGCGCTGGGCCAGGACCTGGGCGTGATGCCGATTCCGTACGCCAAGACCCACGAGGAGGCCCAGTGGGACACCAAGATGGTGGGCGGCCCGGTCGCGGCGCTGGGCGGGTGGCACAACGCCATCAACCCCAACTCCAAGAACAAGGAGGCCGCCGCCGAGGTGCTCAAGGCGATGATGAGCACCGAGTTCAAGTACAAGCTGTTCGAGGTGCTGGGCTTCCTGCCGCCGGAGCCCCAGCTGCTCGACTCCCAGCGGGCGAAGGACGTGCCCATCATGGGCCGGTACGTCGAACAGCTCCGGGTCGCCGGCCAGAACGCGATCCCGCGGCCGGTCACCGCGGTGTGGCCCGCCGAGTCGTCGAAGATCGCCCAGCAGGTCAACGGCGCGTTCTCGAAGGGGGGCAACCCCGAGCGCGCGATGACCCAGCTCAAGGCCCAGCTCAAGGCCATCGAACAGAGCGCGTAACAACTCCACCGTAACACCCTATGGCAACATCCGAGGATGGGATTCGGGACTCCGAACGCTCGGGCCCGTACGTCGCGGCGACTCGGTGGATGGAGAACCTGAGCGACGCGCAGTTCGCGTACCTGCTGCTGACGCCGGTGCTGCTGTTGCTGGGGCTCATCGCGTTCTGGCCGCTGGTGAGCACGTTCTGGATGTCGCTCCACGCCGACAACCTGGTCGGCAGCGCCGCGCTCGGCGAGTTCGTCGGCCTCCAGAACTACGTCGCGCTCCTGACCGGCGAGCGCGACGCGCTGCTGGTCAGGCCGTTCTTCGACCCGGCCACGCCGTTCCGGAGCGCGCTCACCGTGACGCTCATCTTCACGGTGTTCAGCGTCTTCTTCGAGACGATCATCGGGTTCGCGCAGGCGCTGGTGCTGGACCAGGAGTTCCGGGGCCGGCGGTGGGTCCGGGTCGCCATCATCATCCCGTGGGCCGTGCCCATCGTCATCCAGGGGATGATCTTCTTCCTGCTGTTCCAGCCCAACATCGGGTTCCTCGTCGACCCGCTCCAGAACCTGGGCCTCTTCTCGGCCACGCCGCTGACCAACCCGGTGGACTCGATGATCATCCTCATCGTCGCCGACGTGTGGAAGACCTCGGCGTTCATGGCGCTGATCATCCTCGCGGGGCTCCAGAGCGTCGACCGGAGCCTCTACAACGTGGGGAAGGTCGCCGGGGCGACGAAGTACCAGCAGTTCAGGTACATCACCCTGCCGCTGGTGCTGCCGTCGGTGCTGGTCGCGATGCTGTTCCGGACCATCGGCGCGATGCGGATCTACGGGCTCATCGAGACGGTCGTGGGCTGTAACACGGTGCCGTCGCTGTCGTGTCTCGTGGTGACGACGTTCCGCGGGTCGCGGATGTACGGCACCTCGGCGGCGGTCGCGTTCATCACGGCCGGGCTCATCGGCATCGTGGTCTCGGTGTACATCGTCAAGTACGCGGACACGGAGACGGGAGGCTAACATGGCTACTGAAACCGATTCCTCGAAGGGCGCGTTCTCGCGCTGGGTCGACTCGGCGATACAGAGTCCCGAGAAGGTGTACCGGGCGATGTTCTACGTCGCCATGATCTTCTTCCTGTTCACCACGCTGTTCCCGTTCTACTGGCTGCTGGTGCTGGCGCTCACGCCGAACGAGGCCATCACCAGCTTCGGCTTCCCGCCGGTGCCCCACGGGTTCAACCCCGAGGCGTTCGTGAGCGTGTTCACGACGGTGCCGTTCCACATCTACATGTTCAACAGCTTCGTGCTGGGCATCGCCACGACCGCCATCGTGCTGGTACTGGCGAGTCTGGCGGGGTACGTGTTCGGCCGGCTCGACTTCCCGGGGAAGGGACCGCTGATGCTGCTCATCCTGGCGGTGTCGTACTTCCCGCCGGCGGCGTTCATCATCCCGCTGTTCCGGCTGTTCACCGGGAACGTCTCGGTGCTGGGAGTGTCGAGTCCGAACCTGTTCAACACGCCGTTCGCCATGATCCTCCCGTTCAGCGCGCTGTTCATGCCGCTGTCGATATTCATCCTCTCGACGTTCTACGGCCAGATTCCCGACGGGCTGGAGGACGCCGCGCGCATCGAGGGGACGACCCGGCTGGGCGCGCTGTTCCGGGTCATCATGCCGCTGTCGGCGCCGGGCGTGGCGACGGCGGGCGTGTTGACGTTCATCTCGGTGTACAACGAGTTCTTCTTCTCGTTCCTGATGACCTCGGGCGAGGCCCGGAACTGGGCGCCGATCGTCTGGGGCATCCTGAGCTACCAGGGCCAGTACACCCAGCTGTACAACCTGATGGCCGCCGCGAGCATCGTCGGGGTCCTGCCCGTCGCCATCCTCGTGGTCGTCGCGCAGGAGAAGATCGTCAGCGGACTCACCGCGGGCGCGCTCAAGGAGTGATTCACAATGGGGAAAGTTATCCTGGACGGCGTCACGAAACGCTACGCGGACGTAACGGCAGTCGACGACATGAACCTCGAGATCGAGGACGGCGAGTTCGTCACGCTCGTCGGCCCCTCGGGGTGCGGGAAGTCCACCACGCTGGAGACCATCGCGGGGCTGACCATCCCCACCGAGGGGACCATCACCATCGCCGATCGGGACGTGACCAACCTCCCGCCGAAGGACCGGGGCATCGCGATGGTGTTCCAGAACATCGCGCTGTTCCCGCACATGGACGTGTACGACAACATCAGCTTCGGGCTGCGGCTGCGCGACTACCCGAAGGACGAGATCGACAGGCGGGTCGATCGCGCCTCGGACATCGTCCAGCTCGAGGGGATGCTGGACCGGATGCCCGACGAGATGTCGGGCGGGCAGCGCCAGCGGGTCGCCATCGCGCGGGCCATCGTCCGCGAGCCCGAGGTGTTCCTGATGGACGAGCCGCTGGCCAACCTCGACGCCAAGCTCCGGGTCCACATGCGGACCGAGCTCCAGCGGCTCCACAAGGAGCTCGAGACGACCATCATCTACGTCACCCACGACCAGGCCGAGGCGATGACGATGTCCGACCGCATCGCCATCATCGACGGCGGCGAGCTCCAGCAGATCGCGCCGCCGCTGGTGTGCTACAACGAGCCCGCGAACCTGTTCGTCGCCGGGTTCATCGGCTCGCCGTCGATGAACTTCGTCGAGGGGGAGGTCACCGCGACCGGGCTGTCGACGCCCGACTTCGACGTCGAGTTCGACCCCGGCCAGCTCTCGGGGGTCGCGCAGGGCGACCACCTGACCCTCGGCGTCCGGCCGGAGGACGTCTACCTCCGCGAGGCCAGCGAGGGGGTCGCCAACCCGACCCAGCCCGTTCCGGCCCGGACCGACGTGCTGGAGCCGATGGGCGACGAGATATTCGTCTACCTGCTGACCGGCGACGCGGCCGAACCGCAGATAGAGACCGACCCCGAGGCCGAGGCGCCGCAGAACCAGCTGCTGATGAGCGTCGACCCGTCGTCGGACATCGAAGCCGAGGAGGACGTCGAGGTCGTGCTCGACCGCGAGCGCATCCACCTCTTCGACACCGAGACCGGCGACGCGATCAGCCACAGCCTCGAGTTCGCGGCGGTCGAACCGGGGTCGGCCGAGACCGAAGCGGAGGGCGACGACTGATGGTCACGACGATGGGGTGGTTCTACCTGGTCGGCGGGACGGTGCTGTTCTTCTTCTGGGCGTACGGCATCGTCTCGTTCGCGCTCGACTGCAAGAACAAGTTCCTGCCCGCCGCGCGGACCTGGCTCGCGAACCGCCGGCGCGCGAAGCGGGAGGCCGAACGCGAGAGCGAACGGGAGGAGACCGAGCGCCAGCTGTACTGACGCGCCGTCCCACCGGGGACGCCTCGGCGCGAGGCGGGTCGCCCGGAGCCGCGGGCCCGACCCAGACCTGTCACCCGGGGGCAGGTACCCGAACGCTGATAGACGGCCGAACAGAAAAGCCTAACAACGACTCACGGCTGCTACCACTAGTAACTATGTCTACAACGAACGAGCCGGTCCGCGTCGGCTTCGTCGGTCTGGGGAACATCGGACACTACCACGCCGACCGCCTCGTGGACCTCGAGGGCGTGGACGTGGTGGGCGGGGTAGACATCAATCCGGACGCCCGGGCCCGCTTCGCCGAGAAGTACGGCGTCGAGTCCTACGAGAGCTACGAGGACCTCTACAGCGCCGACGTCGACGCGGTCGTCGTCACGACGCCGAACAAGTTCCACGAGGAGTACGCGGTGGCGGCCCTGGAGTCGGGGCTCGACGTGCTGCTCGAGAAGCCGCTTGCCCACTCGCTGGAGAGCGCCGAGCGCATCGCTGAGGCGGCCCACAACGCCGACGGCTTCTGCATGGTCGGGTTCCACAACCGGTTCCGCAACCCGGTCGAGGTCGTGAAGGCCTACCAGGAGGAGGGCCGGTTCGGCGAGACCCGCCACGTCGAGGCCAACTTCATCCGGCGACGGGGCGTGCCGGGCCGGGGCTCGTGGTTCACCAACCAGGAGATCGCCGGCGGCGGGGCGCTCATCGACATCGGCGTCCACGCCATCGACCTGGCGCTGCACTTCCACGACTTCCCGAAGGTCCGGGAGGTCTCGGGCACCATCCGGTCGCAGTTCGGCTCCCGCGACGACTACGCCTACCTCGAGATGTGGGGCGAGGACGCCCAGTCGGGCGAGTTCTCGGTCGACGACTCGGTGAGCGCGTTCGTCCGGTGCGAGGGCGGCAAGACGTTCACCCTGGAGGTGGCGTGGGCCGCCAACCGGTCGCCCAACGAGGAGTTCGTCGTCCGGGGCACGGAGGCCGGCGCCAACTTCGACAAGGCCGACGACTCGCTGACGATCTACGAGTCGGGCCGGCAGGGCACCGACCACTTCTCCGACTCCGAGATACAGACCCGCCACGAGGACCCCCACAAGGCCGAGCAGCGCGTGTTCTTCGAGGCGGTCCGCGACGGCGTGGCCCCGACCCGGAACACGGTCGAGCAGGCCCTGGAGGTCCAGCGGGTCATCGACGGCATCTACCGGTCCCACGAGCGCCAGCAGGCGGTCCAGCTCGAGTAGCCCTCCGTTCTCTCTGCTCCCGGTTTCTCGTTCTCCCCGACCTCGAAAGCGCAACCCCGAAGGTCGGGCGCCCCGAACCACGCACCCAGCAATGTACGAGGTCGAAGTGAAGGTCCGGGCCGACCGCGATCGGGTCCGCGAGCGCCTCGCCGAGCTCGGGGCCGACCGGGTCGACGCGGTCGAGCAGGTCGACACCTACTACGACGCGCCCCACCGCGAGTTCGCCGAGACCGACGAGGCCCTGCGGGTCCGGCGGGAGACGGTCCGGAGCGACGGCGAGGAGGGCGACCCCGGCGACGAGTCGTTCGCCGAGCTCACCTACAAGGGACCGCTGGTCGAGGCCGAGTCGAAGACCCGCCGGGAGGTCGAGACCCGGGTCGCGGACGGCGAGGCCGCGGACGCCGTGTTCGAGGCGCTCGGGTTCGACCCCGCGGCGACGGTGCGGAAGGACCGCGAGCGGTTCGCCCTCGAGGAGTTCACCGTGACGCTCGACGCGGTGGCGGGCCTTGGCGAGTTCGTGGAGGTCGAGACCGACGTCGAGACCGAGGGCGACGTCGAGGCCGCCCGCGAGGGGGCCTACGAGGTCCTGCGCGACCTCGGCCTCGACCCCGACGACCAGATCCGGACCTCGTACCTCGGCCTCCTGCTCGCCGCGGACGGCGCGGACCACGCCGAAGGCGAGGGTGAGAGCGAGTCCGGGGACGAGTGAATCGGGCGTCGCGATACCGACTCGGCGTGCGACTGCCGGCGCCGACCCGGGACGCCGACGGCTTTCGCCCGCGTCAATTGTTGCCAGGAACCGTGATAACCACCGGTTATCTCTCGCGTCCGTTTGCTTTCCGGAAGTTATAGAATCCGCGACCCGATAGGTGGGTGTAATGACCGACCGGAACATCCGCGTCGAGCCCATCGACCGGCCCGCAGTCGAGGACCAGGAGATCGAGATCGTCGAGCGGAAGGGGCTGGGACACCCCGACTCCATCTGCGACGGCATCGCCGAGAGCGTCTCCCAGGCGCTGGCGAACGCCTACCTCGACCGGGTGGGGAAGGTGCTCCACTACAACACCGACGAGACCCAGCTGGTGGCCGGCCGGTCGGACCCCGAGTTCGGCGGCGGCGAGATGATCGAGCCCATCTACCTGCTCATCGTGGGCCGGGCCACCAAGGAGTACGAGGGCCGGACCATCCCGGCCGAGACCATCGCGCTGGAGGCCGCCCGCGACTACCTCGCCGAGCACTTCCCCGAGCTCGACTTCGGCACCGACATCGTGGTCGACGTGAAGCTGGGCGAGGGCAGCGGCGACCTCAAGGAGGTCTTCGGCGAGGACGGGGTCACCGTCCCGATGGCCAACGACACCAGCTTCGGCGTCGGCCACGCGCCGCTGACCGAGACCGAGCGCATCGTGCTCGACGCCGAGCGCCGGCTCAACGGCGAGTTCGGCGACGACCACCCCGCGCTGGGCCAGGACATCAAGCTCATGGGCAAGCGCGAGGGCGACGACGTCGACATCACGGTCGCGGCCGCGATGATCGACCGGTACGTCGAGGACCGCGCCGCGTACGACGACGAGGTCGAGGCGGTCCGGGAGTTCGTCCGGGACGTGGCCCGCGAGCACACCGACCGCGACGTGAGCGTCTACGTCAACACCGCCGACGGCGACGGCGACGACGAGGAGAACATCTACCTCACGACCACCGGCACCAGCGCCGAGATGGGCGACGACGGCTCGGTCGGCCGGGGCAACCGCTCGAACGGGCTCATCACGCCCAACCGGTCGATGTCGATGGAGGCGACCTCGGGCAAGAACCCCGTCAACCACATCGGGAAGATCTACAACCTGCTCGGCACCGAGATCGCCGAGTCGGTCGTCGCCGAGGTCGACGGCATCCGGGACCTCCGCATCCGGCTGCTCTCCCAGATCGGCCGCCCCATCGACCAGCCCCACGTCGCCGACGCCGAGATCGCCACCGAGGACGGCGTCGAGATCGCGGACATCGAGGCCGACGTGATCGACATCGTGGACCGGGAGCTCGCCGACGTGACCTCCATCACCCAGCGGGTCATCGACGGCGAACTCACGACCTTCTGAGCCTAGAACCCCGTCTCCGCGACGGTCCGAGCACCGGTCTACGCAGTTCCCGATTCAGAACGCGAACCGCTCCAGCAGGTACCGGAGGAAGGTGTGGCGTCGGGGCTGGCGCGAGTGGACCAGCAGCACCGTGCAGTCGAGCCCCTCGGCCAGCCTCTCCGGCAGGGTCCCGAACACGGCGTCGTAGAGCGGGTTGTGCGCCGTCACGCCGACCACCGCGAGGTCGGTCCCCCTCGTCGCCGAGAGCAGCGCCTCCTCGCGGTCGGACTGCCGGAGGAGCTCGAACTCGGCGGGCGCGGCGCAGACGTCGACCAGCTCCTCGTGATACGTCAGGACCGGGTCGAGCTGCTCGTCGCTGGCGGCCTCGTCGGCGGCGTAGACGAACCGCACCCTCGCGTCGCGGGCGCTGGCGACGGCGTCGGCCACCAGGACCTCCAGGGGGTCGTACGGGCCGCGGTCCGCGATGACCGTCACCTCGTCGACGTCGTCGAGCCCCCGGTCGCGGACGAAGACGACGTCCGCGTCGACGTGGTCGAGGAACCAGTCGGCGTCGTGGCCGACGAACTCCGCGCCGAGGACGTCGGGCCGCCACTCCCCGACGAGCAGGCCCACCCCGTGGTTCCGGACGTAGCTGGCGACCGCGTGTTCGGCGTCGTGAGTGACGACCGTCTCGGTTCCGACCGGATCCCCGTCGGCCGCGGGGGTCGCCGCCGAATCGTCCGCGCCGGCCGCGTCGGCGGTCGCGGCGGCCGACAGCGTCACCTGGTCGGGCACCTCCTCGAACCTGACCGCGTCGATGTCGCCGCCCCGCCGGGCGACGACCGCCCGCGCGACGTCGATCAGGGTCCGGCGGGTGCGCGTCGAGGTCTCGTCGTCCACGCCCACGAGGACCCCGCCGCCACCGCCTCCGCCGGTCGCCAGCGCGGCGCGGGCCGCGTCGAGCGAGTGGTCGCCCGTGGTCCGCCGGATCGCGTCGAGCGCCGCGCCCTCCCGCTCGGTGCGCTCGCGGCCGTAGACGTAGTACCAGCCGACGCCGCCGAGCACGATGCCGACCGCGCCCGCGAGCGGCAGCGTCCCCATCCGGGTGATGAGCGCGAACCCGGCGACGAGACCGAACAGCTGGACCCACGGGTAGCCCGGCGCGACGAACTCGGGGTCGTAGGAGTCGAGGTCGCTCTCGCGGAACGCGATGAGGGCCGCGTTCACCAGCGAGAAGACGAGGATCTTGAACGCGCTGGCGAGCTTCGCGAGCTCCATCACCGGGACGAACGCGATGAGCGCCAGCAGGACGACGCCCGTGAACGCGATGGCGTGGACCGGCGTCCGGAAGCGCTCGTGGACCTCGCCGAGCTCCTCGGGGGCCAGCGAGTCGCGGCTCATCGCGAACGGGAAGCGGGCCGACGACAGCACCCCCGCGTTCGCCATGCTGGTGAGCGCGAGCACCGCGACGACCGCGACCGCGACCTCGCCGAACCGCCCCGCGAACTGGCCGGCCGCCAGCGCCATCGGCGTCAGCATGTCCGCGGACATGAGTTCGCCCGACGGGGAGACCCCGACGACGACGAACACGACGAAGGTGTAGACGAGCATCATCGCGACGACCGAGAGCAGGATGCCGATAGGGATGTTGCGGCCGGGGTTCTCGACCTCCTCGGCGACGCTGGCGACCTTCGTGACGCCCGCGTAGGAGACGAAGACGAACCCGGTCGCCTCGAACAGGCCGACGCTCCCGTGGGCGAAGAAGGGGTGGAACCGGCCCTGGTCGACGTAGGTGATGCCGTCGGCGATGAACACCAGCAGCGACGCGAGCACCAGCGTCACGATGGCCGCCTGCAGGCGACCGGTCTGCTTGACCCCGACCGCGTTCACGACGAGCAGCAGCGCCGCGAGCGCCAGCCCCACGAGCGTCACCGCGCTCGCCGGGATCGGGACGAACAGCAGGAGGTACGCGCCGAGTCCGACCAACGCGAAGGCGCTCTTGAACGTGAGCGAGAACCACGCGCCGACGCCGGCGACGGTCCCGGGCAGCGGACCCATCGCCCGGTCGATGTAGAGGTAGGTGCCCCCGGCCTCCGGCATCGCGGTCGCCATCTCGGCCTTCGCCAGCGCGGCCGGCAGCACCACGAGCCCCGCGAGCAGGTAGGCGAGGATCGCGGCGGGACCGGCGATCTTGGTCGCCAGCCCCGGCAGGACGAAGATGCCGCTCCCGACCATCGCGCCGATGCTGATGGTGAGCGTGGCGTACAGGCCGAGGTCGCGTTCGAGCTCCTTGCCCACTGCGTAAGTGATTGACAGCCACGGGCTTGAAGGTGGGGTGCGGTCGGGCGTTGCTCCGGAAAAATATCGGGCGGGAGCTACGTCATCCCATCGCGGTCGTGGTTTCGTCGGCGGCAGCAGTAGTCTCGCCCGCTGCTGCACCGTCCGCGACCGTGACGAACGCGGTCGCCGCTACCGGCTGACCGCCGGGCGTCTGCGTGTACGGCGCGTCGACCCGCTGCACGGCGGTCGTCGTCATGGCCTCGCCACCCGCCGCGGTCGTCGTCCCGGCCACCGCCGGGGTGGCCGTCTCGGTTCCTTCGAGCGCCGGGTCGAACTGCTGGTTATCGTTCGTGTCCCGGTGGGGCACCGCGATCAGCAACTGGCTCTCGTTCAGCGGCCGGTCGAGCCGGATGGTGACGTTCTCGCTGAGCCCGGCGCCGAGGTACGTCGAGTTGCCCACCCGCGAACCGATGTTCTCCGGGCCGACGAGCGTGGTGAAGTTCCCGCTCACGTTCTCCGCCAGGTAGACGGCGACGAAGCCGCCGTCGGGCAGCACCGCCTGGCTGACGGTGACGGCCGTCCCGTTCGAGGTCTGGTTGTCGAAGGTGAGGTCCGGACTGTCGAGGTCCACGAAGGCGGTCGTGGTCTCGGCTCCCCCCGCGGTCGTCTCGGTCTCGGCTCGGGTCGTCGTCTCCTGTCCGGCGGCGCCGTCGTCGGCGCCGGTCCCGCCGGTCGCCGCCAGAATCCCCGACCCGCCGCCCGCGACCAGCAACAGCGCGACCGCCGCAGCCGCGAGTACGGTTCGTGTCGTTGTCATTCGGATTCCCCCGTGTGTGACGTCTCCCCAAACGCCGATAAACGATGGTGGACGTTGCGACTGATTCACCGCGTAATGGCGATTTCGGGGCTCCCGGCTGCGGGAAACGGGCGGTGGTGTCGCCCCAAGACGGACTTGTGCCGGAGGTGTCGTGTCTTCAAGGGGGCATGTCGGGCGCTCTCCCGCTCCGGGTCTCGGCCGAATCGCCGCCCCTTCAACCTGCACCCGGCCCGCAACCGAAGGCCGTTTATCCGCCTCGCGTCTACCCCCGTCCATGCGACCGCCGGGAGCCGACACCGTCCTCGTCCGACACGCCGACGTGGGCGTCAAGAGCGGGAAGGTCCAGGCCGAGATGGAGCGACGGCTCCGGGACAACATCGAAGCGATCGTGCGCGACCGCGGCGTCGACGCCGAGGTCGAGCGCCGCTGGTCTCGCATCCTGCTCCACGCCGACGCCGAGAGCGTCGACGCCGCGACCGACGCCGCGGCCGACGCCTTCGGCGTGCGGTCGGCCAGCCCCGCCGTCGTGGTCCCGCCCGAGATGGACGCCATCACGGACGCGCTGGCCAGGACCGCCCGGGCGTACGCCGAGGCCGCGAGCGAGGGCCACGAGACGGACTCGGCGGCCGAGGACTCCGACGTCCTGGGCGACACCTTCGCGGTCGACGCCCGGCGGGCGGGCGAGCCCGACGCCCACCCGTTCACGAGCAAGGAGATCGAGGAGGCGGGCGGCGCGGCGGTCTGGGACGAGCTCCCCGACCCCGAGGTCGACCTGGGCGACCCCGACGTCACGTTCTCGGTCGAGTGCCGCGAGGACGAGGCGTTCGTCTTCACCGAGAAGCGCGACGGCCCCGGCGGGCTCCCGCTGGGGACCCAGGCGAAGGTCGTCGCGCTGGTCAGCGGCGGCATCGACTCGCCGGTCGCGGCCTGGGAGGTCATGAAGCGCGGCGCGCCGGTCGTGCCCGTCTACCTCGAACTCGGCGACTACGGCGGCCCCGACCACGAGGCCCGCGCGGTAGAGACCGTCCGGCGACTCGCCGAGTACGCGCCCAACTACGACATGCGCGTCCGGAAGGTGCCCGCCGGCGACGTGATGGACCTGCTGGCCGAGGAGGTCGGCCCGGCCCGGATGCTGGTCTACCGCCGGTTCATGTACCGGGTCGCCGAGCACGTCGCCCGCGAGGTCGGCGCGACCGGCATCGTGACCGGCGAGGCCATCGGCCAGAAGTCCTCCCAGACCGCCCGGAACCTCGGGGTGACCAGCCGGGCGACCGACGTGCCGATCCACCGCCCGCTGCTGACGATGGACAAGAGCGACATCACCGAGCGCGCCCGCCGCATCGGCACGTTCCGGGACTCGACCATCCCGGCGGGCTGCAACCGCATCGCGCCCGACTACCCCGAGACCAACGCCACCCTCGAAATCGTCGAGAACGCCGAGCCCGACGACCTCTTCGAGCGCGCCGAGCGGTCGGCCGCGAACGCGACGCTGGTCGACGTCTGACGGCGCGAGCACCGACGACGGTCCCCGGAGTCGGCGAAACCGCTTTCACGCCGCCCGACGGGGCTCGGGACGGGGGAAGGGGACATGACACGACAATCCAGACGCCGGTTCCTGGCGTCGATCGGCGCGGTGGCGGGCGGACCCGCGGCGCTCAAATCGCGGGGGAGCGTGGGGGCAGCGACGTTCGGCGCGTGGCTGACCGGCGCGAACGAGGTCCCGCCGGTCGAGACGGACGCCTTCGGGTTCGCGGGCTTCGCGGTCGCGGCCGACCGCAGCAGCATCGACTACTGGCTCGCCGTCGCGGACATCGAGAGCGTCGAGGAGTCCCACGTCCACAAGGGCCCGCCGGACCTGAACGGCAACGTCGTCGCCTACCTGTTCGGGCCCGCCGAACGACCGGTGTCGGGGACCGGACTGCTCGCGTCGGGGACGCTGACCGACGAGGACATGATCTGGCCGCTCACGGGAGTTCGCGACATGGTCGCCCAGATGCGGGCGGAGAACGTCTACGTCAACGTCCACACGACCGACCACCCCGAGGGAGAGATCAGGGGCCAGATACGCTCGCTGACGGGCTGAGCGCCGGTGGAGAACGAAATCGCTTTACCGCGCAGGCCCCTCCAAACGGTTGTGACACGGGTCTGTCTCGTCGGTTCCGAGGACGTGGACCTCCGCGCCGAGCTCGTCTCGCGGGAGACCGCCCGCGAGGCGCTGGCCACCTACGACCTCCGGGAGCGCTACGAGAACTCGCTGACCGTCGAGACCATCAGCCTCGGCTCGGCGGTGGCGCTGCTCAACGACCTCAACTGGTACCTCGTGCGGTTCGCCGACGACGCGCTGGTGCTCGAACCCAGCGTGAGCGAGACCGAGTGGCTCTCCCGGACGCTCGCCGAGGCGGTCCGCGACGGCGAGGTTCCCCCGGAGGAGACCGACCGGTACCTCAAGGTCTACGGGCTGACCGCGGAGGGCGAGCTCGTCGAGCCGATGTTCGTCGCCCGGCGCGAGGACGGCGGGATACCGGGCTACGACATCCGGGACGTCGAGGACACCGTGGTCGTCCGGGTCGCAGAGTCGGAGTTCGGCGGCTGAATCGCAGCGTTCCGGCCGTGGTTCTCCCCGCTCAGAGTTCGGCGTCGGCGACGTACTCGGCCACGTCGTTCACCTCGTCGCGGAGGTCCGCCACCGCGTCGCCCGACCAGCCGAAGTAGACCCACTCGCGGTACTCGCCGGCCTCGTCTCGCGTCGGTCGGCTCCGGCGCCGGAGGTCGGCGACCGGCCCGGCGGCGAGCGCGCCGTCGGACAGGCCCGACTCGACCTGGACCAGCCCCCGGTACTGGGTGGCGTCGGCCACGTCCGTCCGCTGGATCTCGCAGTTTCGGCCCCTGTACGTCCATCGCTTCGCGGTCTGCCAGAGTATCATCGTGGAGGTCGCTCTGGTTACGTCGAATCGAGACACGTCAAGTACCTTTTGGTAGGACCGGCGGACGCAAGTCGCCGTCCCGGAACGGTCGCGACCGTCCTCGCAGACAGCGGTATCGCGCCCGAGGCGAACGTCGACGCCGGAGCGACTCGCGGGACGACCCGGGCGCCGAGAGCGAGCAGGCGGGTGTCGGCGGACGGCGTTCAGTCGAACATCCCGGTCGAGAGGTAGCGCTCGCCGCTGTCGGGGAACACGGTCACGACCAGCGGGCAGTCGTCGTAGCCGTCGAGTGCCCCTCCGTCCGACTGCACTTCGGCCGAACTCCCGGGGGACGACCCCGGGCTCCCGCCGTCGGAGGCGAGCAGCTCCTCGATCTCGTCGGGGGCCTCCGGGCAGTCGAGTTCGGGTCGGGCGATGCGCTCGGCGACCCGGCGGGCCGCGACCGACGCCGCGCCCGACGACTGGCCGACCAGGATGCCCTCCTCGCGGGCGAGCCGGCGGGCCTCGGCCTCGGCGTCCTCCAGCGCCACGGTCTCGACGCTCGTGATGAGGTCGGTCTCGAGGAGGTCGCTGACGAACCCCGGGCCCATCCCCTGGTAGTCGTCCTGCCCCGACTCGCCGGTCGCGGGATCGCCGTCCGACGAGCCCTCGCTCAGCTCCCTCGTGAGGACCGCGTTGCGCTCGGGCTCGACCGCCACCACCTCCATGTCGGGGAACTCCTCCAGGAGCCGCCGGGCGGTGCCGGTGATGGTACCGCCGGTGCCGACGCCCGCGACGAAGGCGTCGATCTCCCGGCCCTCGACCTGTTCGAGGATCTCCTCGGCGGTGGTCCGGTAGTGGGCCTCGGCGTTGGCGGGGTTCTCGAACTGCCCCATCTGGACGACGCCCTCGGCCGCGGCGAGCTCGTCGGCCCGTTCCCGGGCGTCCGCCATGTCGCCGTCGACGAGTTCGAGGTCCGCGCCGTAGGCCTTCAGCAGCCGGCGGCGCTCGGGCGACTTCGACTCGGGCATCACGATGGTGAGGTCGTAGCCCCTGGCGGCGGCCGCCACCGCGAGCCCGATGCCGGTGTTGCCGCTGGTGGGCTCGACCAGGTGGTCGCCCGGCGAGATCTCGCCCGCCCGCTCGGCGGCCGCGATCATCTCCCGCGCGGGCCGGTCCTTGGCGGACCCGCCGGGGTTGAACCCCTCGAGCTTCGCGGCGATGGTCGCGCCCTCCGGGGAGGAGACCCGGACGAGCGGCGACCCGACCGCGTCGAGTACGGAGTCCTTCATTGCATCGTCGTACGCACGCGGGGCATAAACGAGTGGTGACTGGTGGCAGTACGTGCCGCAACTCCCGGACGCCGGCGGTCGCGGCGGCGAGGCCGGGCGCGGACGGCTGGTGTCCCCCGATTCCGACGCCGACGACCGGCCCGACCATATCCGCCGGGACCCGTGCGACTAAACCGCTCGAGCGCCAACCCCGGGACATGGAGACGACCGAACCAAACCCGTCGTGGGACGCCGACGCGAACAGCGAGGCCGTCGACGCCATCGAGGCGGCGGTCGGCGAAGTGACCTACCGCGTGTGGGGCGCCGACTGGTGCGGCGACTGCCACGACGTCCTCCCGGACTTCTTCGCGGCGCTGGAGGCCGCGGGCGTGCCCAACGACGAGATCACCGTCTACGAGGTCGACGAGAACAAGGACGGCGAGGGGGTCGAGGAGTACGACGTGACGCTCATCCCGACCGTCGTGGTCGAGCGCGACGGCGAGGAGATCGTCCGCTTCGAGGAGAGCGAGGACCGCCCCGCGGCCCAGTACGTCGGCGAGCGGCTGCTCGACAGCGACGTGATGGCCTGAGTCGCCGGCTCCGCGTCCCCAGATTCAACCGCTCTTAGCTTCACCTGTACCGCTTACTGCACGCACGACGACCTGCGGGGCCGCGACTACTCCGGCGCGTCGGCCGCGGCGTACCACTCGTCGCTCCAGCGCAGCCGGCCCCCGACGACCACCGGCGCCGAGTAGTCGGCCAGCGTGTCCCGGAGCTGGGCCCCCGAGGCCGCGAACGGCCCCATCCGGCCGGGCACGAGGTAGAAGTCCGGGTCGTCGGCGCCCCGGAGGTGGGGCTGGGCCGCCGCGCCGACGGAGAGCTCGTCGGTCGCGAAGCTCCGCACGGTCGTCGGGACCTCCTCGTCGGGCGCCGGCACCGCGTCGGCGTCGCACGCCAGTTCGTAGACCAGCGGGTTGCCGTCGGCGCACTGGGCGACGGTCGCGGTCGGGTCGCCGACGACCACGTAGTGGCGGCCGATGGCGGTGTGCTCCTCGACGAGTTCGAGCGCGCTGCCCACGCCGAAGCCGTAGTTGAGCAGCCGGGCGAACGTCTCGCCGACCTCGACCGCGCCGCGGTTGTCCACGTCGCCCCAGCTCACGATCGCCGCCCGGGCGCCCGCCTCCACCAGCGCGACGCCCTGGTCGTGGGAGCGACACGCGTTGAGCAGCACGGTCGTCGCGCCGGTCGCCGACAGCGTCTCGGCGTCGAGGAGGCCGTCGCGGCACGCGAGCCCCCGACCGTCGACGTGGCCGATGAAGTGGAACAGGTCGCAGTCGTCGGCCAGCAGCGACCGGAGCTCGCCGGTCGAGACGTCGAACCGGCAGTCGACGTCGAACGGGACGATGCCCGCGTCGCCGTGGCCCTCGCGGGCGCCGTACACCGCCGAGACCGCGTCGCCCTCCTCGCGCATCCGGTCGTCGTTGCAGACCACGGTCACGTCGATGACGCCGTCGGTGGGCGCCGACCGGTCGCGGTCGAACGCCGCGGCCAGCAGCTTGGCGCCGTGGACCGGCGTCCCCTCGCCGACCCACGCCCGCTCGACGGCGTCGCCCCCGGGCAGCGGGACGTACTCGTCGGCGTCGGGAACGCCGGCCGCGCCGGGGTCGGCGTCGGCCGGGAGGTCCAGACCGTCGACCGACTGTTCCGACTCTCTCTCCGGGTCTCCCTCGGGTCCGCGCTTGAACGAGCGCAGCGCCCGACGCTGCCTGGCCTGCCCGCCGGCGGCCGACCCGTCGCCGCGGTCGTCGGGCTTCACCCGGACCAGCGAGAGGTCGTCGGCGACGAACGGCAGGAGCGCCGCGGTGGCGGCCTCGGGCCGGACGTGAGTCACCCGGCTCCAGGTCGGGGTCGCGTCGGCCAGCGCCGCCCGCGGGACCGAGAGGTACGCCGCGACCTGGTCGCCCAGCGGCGCGCCGTACAGCGCCGCGAGGTCCAGGTCGGTCGACGACTCGACCGCCCGGCGCTCGGGCGTGTCCATCGGATGGAACCCCTCGGTCCGGACGGCGCAGTCGAGCATGAACACCCGCTTCAGCACCCGGATCACCTCCGCCTCGAACCCCCGGTCGGCGTCGAGCGGGTGGACGAACCCCGTGTCGGCGGTCAGTCGCGGCGGGTCGCCGGGGACCACGTCGGCGCCCAGGTAGTACGCCAGGGGGACGACCGGGTAGACGTGCTCGTAGTCGGCCGGGACCCGCAGGGTGACGCCGGTGTCGGGGACGTCCAGGTCGTCGGGGATCGCGAGCTCGTCGCCGCGCCGGACGGCCGGCGGGTGGCCCCGGAGGTTCGGCCACGACCGCTCGCAGCTCGTCGTCTTCAGCGCCGAGCCGAACGTCGAGACGGCCGCCATCACCGCCTCGGGGTCGTCCGGAACCGTGACCGTCGCCGCGGGTCGGTCGTGGTGCGAGCGCGCGCCGAGCTCGACCGGCGTCTCGCCGCCGAACTCGAACCGGAGGCCCTTGGTGGTCGCCTCGACCGCGAGCGACGACGACACCCGGAGGTAGAGCTTAACCGGCGCGCTCACCTCGATCAGGTAGTCGTCGGGGCCGAGCGCGAAGCTGCCGTCGTGGCCCGCGTCGCGGACGTGGGCGCCGTCGCCGGCCTCGCGGACCGCGACCGGGACGTTGTACGGCAGCTCGATCGCGGAGGCGGCGATCCGCCGGGCGGCCGAGACGGGGAAGGCGAACGCCCCGGGGTGGGCGGGCGCCGGCGAGACGGCCTCGGCGGTGTAGAGGACGAACCGGCGCTTCTCGATTGGGTCGAGCACGGCCAGTCCGGTCCGGTCGTCGAGCCGGTCGAATCGGGGTCGCACGCGCTCTCACCTCGGAGTCGGTATCGCAGTGCTCGGTGTCCGTACTGCGCTTCTCGGACGTGCTGCCGCGGTCGCTGGTCGGGAAACCAGCGATGCGGTCGCTCGTCGGACGTCCCCGGAGGCGGTCGCTCGACGGGAAGGGCGACTCATAGCGGGAGCCAGTCGGTGGTCAGGTCGCGGCTCGGGACGTGCCACCGCTCCTCGGCGCCGTGGTCCCGCCCGGCGGCGTCCACGGCGCGGAGCTCGACGACGGCGTCGAACTCGTCGGCGAACCGGTCGGCCCGGTCGCTGCCGTACGGCTCGGTCAGCACGTAGTGGCCCATCGCGTCGTAGTCGCTGACGTAACCGGTGACGACACGGAGGCACCGCCGGACGACGTCCTCGTCGTAGTGCTCGACCAGCGCCCCGACCGAGTCGACCCCCACGCGAAGCTGCCCCGGGTCGAGGCCGCCGGCGTGACAGTCGAACGCCGCCATCGCCTCGGCGAGGTCGGCCTGCAGGCCCGCGAGCTCGGGATCCGCGACGCTGGGTTCGGAGATGTCCGAGAGCGGCGGCGCCTCGGGCCGGCCCGCCTCCTCGGCGACCGACCGGGGCGGCGCGGCGTGGTTCACCACCTCGGTCGTCTCGGCCAGCGATCCCGGCACCGCCTCGGGGTCGGGCAGGCGCTCGACGACGCTCCGCGAGCTGGCGTCGGTGATCGCGAGCAGCCGGTAGCGGGTCTCGTCGGGCCCGCCGAGCAGGCCGGCGCTGGCCGCCGTGAACAGCCGGCGCGGCGCGTCCCCCACGACCAGCAGGTTGCAGCCGTCGGCCCGCAGCTCCGCCAGCACGTCGCGGAACCGCTCCGCGTCGGCCGGCGTCCCGTCGCCCCCCGCGCGGCCGGAACTCCCTGGGCTCATTGGTAACTTTGTTGACGATGTTCGGTAATGAAACTTCCGCACGCGGACCGGGGGAAATCTTGGCCGGCCCACCGCCCTCGCGGCGCCGCTACGCCCCGTCGTCGGCCCAGTCGAGCGCCTCCGCGAGGTCGTCGGTCGGCGGCGAGCAAGCGAAGTTCCGGCAGACGTAGGCGGTCGGCTCCCCGTCGCGGGCGCCCCGCCCGGCCCAGATCGGCGGCGCCTCGTCGAGTCCCAGGTCGTCCAGCCACCCCGCGAGCGCGTCGTCGGTCGGCGGCCGTCGCGTCAGCAGGCGGGTCGGCAGGTACCGCGCGGCGAGTTCGTCGCGCCACGACGCCGGGAGATCGTCGGCGGCCAGCGTCACCTCCAGCGACCCGCGGGCGTACCGGTCGGCGGCGAGCGCGAGCGAGGTGTGCTGGAGCGGGTTCGACCGGACCTGCTGGCCTCTCGTCTCCAGCACGCGCTCGGCGACGTCGGCGAACTCGTCGTCGGGCCGGAACTCCGCGAGCGCGAGCAGGGTGTCGGCCGCGACGCCGAGACTCGACGGCGTCGACTGGTCGTGGGGCTCCTGGGGCCGGGCGACCAGTTCCTCGCCGGTCTCGGGCGTGAAGTAGATGGTGCCGGCCTCGGCGTCCCAGAACTCGGCGACGACGGCGTCCGCGAGGTCGAGCGCGAAGCCGAGGTGGTCGGGGTCGCCGGTGGCCTCGTAGCAGTTGAGCGCGCCCCGCGCGAGGAAAGCGTAGTCCTCCAGGTACCCCTCGATGGCGACGTCTCCGTCCTTGTACCGTCGGAACAGGCGACCGGTCTCTCCGTCACCGTCCGGCGCTTCCCACAGATGTTCGCGGACGAACCCGAGCGCGTCCTCGGCGAGTTCGGTCCACCGGTCGCCGTCGTCGAGCACCAGTGCGCCCTCCGCGAGCGCGGAGATCATCAGCCCGTTCCACCCGGCCAGTACCTTCTCGTCGCGCCGGGGTCGGACGCGCTCGGCGCGGGCCTCGAAGACCTGCTCGCGGGCGTCCTCGACGGTTTCCTCGACTGCCTGCTCGCTCATCTCGTACTCGTCGGCGAGGTCCGGGATCGACTCGCTGATCGTGAGCACCGTCTTCCCCTCGAAGTTGCCCGACTCGGTGACGCCGAACCGGTCGCAGAACAGGTCCGCGGCGGTGTCGGCGTCGACGCGCTCGCCGGTCCACTCGCCGCCGCCGACCGCGTCCCGGATCTCCGCCGGCGTCCAGACGTAGAACTTCCCCTCCTCGCCCTCGCTCTGGGCGTCGAGCGTGCTGTAGAATCCCCCTTCGGGATGAGTCATCTCGCGCTCGACGAACTCGAAGGTACGGCGGGCCGCGGTCGCGTACCGGTCGTCGCCGGTGACCTGGTAGCCAGCCAGCATGGCGCGGGGGATCTCGGCGTTGTCGTACAGCATCTTCTCGAAGTGGGGAACGACCCACTTCCGGTCGACGGTGTAGCGGTGGAACCCGCCGCCGACGTGGTCGAAGATGCCGCCCTCGGCCATCGCGGTCAGCGCCTCGGTCGCGACCTCGCGGTACTCCGCGGCGGTCTCCTCGTCGTCGGCGCGGTCGGCCGCCCGCAGCAGCAGGTGGACGCGGCCGGCCTGGGGGAACTTCTGGCCGGTGCCGAACCCGCCGTGCTCGCGGTCGGCCGACCGGACCGCGGCGTCGGCCGCCGATCCCAGCAGGTCCTCGCCGGGGGCCTCGCCCGGGTCGGGCACCGACTCCAGTTCGCCCGCGATGGCGTCGGTCCACTGGTCGGCCCGCCGCTCCATCTCCCGGCGGTCCTCCTCGTCGGCCCACGAGTCGGCGATGTTCTCCAGCAGGTCGGGGAAGCCGGGCTGGCCGCGCTTGGGCTCCCTCGGGAAGTAGGTGCCGACGTAGAACGGTCGGCCGTCGGGCGTGAGCCAGACAGAGAGGGGCCACCCGCCCCGGCCCGAGACCGCCTGCGCGACGGTCTGGTAGATGCTGTCGAGGTCCGGCCGCTCCTCGCGGTCGACCTTGATCGGGACGAAGTTCTCGTTGAGGATCTCGGCGACGCCCTCGTCCTCGAAGCTCTCCTCCTCCATCACGTGGCACCAGTGGCACGCGGAGTAGCCGACCGACAGGAAGATGGGCACGTCGCGCTCCTCGGCGGCCGCCAGCGCGGCGTCGTCCCACGGTTGCCAGTTCACGGGGTTGTCGGCGTGCTGGCGGAGGTACGGGCTCTCCTCCTCGTCGAGCCGGTTTCGCTCGGTGGGGTCGGCGTCGGACTCGCTCATGGCTCACCCGAGGGGCTTCAGCGACGTAAAGTCGGGGCTTCTGGCGGCGACGGTCAGCCCTCCGTCACCTCCCGCATCCGTTCGGTGTAGTCCCAGCTGTACACCCGGCGGGGGCGGACCCGGATGCGGACCTCGTCGCGCTCCGGCGAGAGGAGCCACGACGCCAGCTCCGAGTCGGTGCCGCCGAGGTACCGCTCGAACAGGTCGCCCAGTAGCGCCTTGTCCTCGTCTCGCGAGAGCCCGACGCTCCCGTTCCCCCGGACGCCGCGGTACGGCGGCTCGTTGACCGACACCTCGAAGGCGACCTCCGAGTCGTTCCGGAGGTAGGTCACCACGTCGGCCTTCGCCCACGTCGCGCACTCGAAGTAGCCGTCACGGTAGCGGTACCACAGCGCGACCATCCAGAGCGACTCGTCCGGCCGGTGGCAGGCGATCCGGATCGGAATCGTCGCCTCCTCCAGGAAGGACTCGACCTCCTCCCGCGTCCACGCCCCGCTGAACTCGGTCATGTGAACGCCCACCACGCGGACGGTGATAGTCCTCGCGCCGGGCGTCAGTGGTTCGCCCCGGTAGCAGTGGTCCCGGAGCCGAAGTGGAGCGGCCGAGCCCGCGCCAGACAGCACGTTCGTGCACATTTCCTGCGCCGACAAGAGCAACCTTTACACTCCCTTGCCTACACCTTCCGGGCATGAGCGAGACAGTCCTGCTGGTCGGCGGCGGCGGGCGCGAGCACGCCGTCGCCCGGGCCCTGGCGGAGAGCGACGCGGACCTCTACGCCTGCGCGGGCAACCGCAACCCCGGCATCGCGGCGCTGGCCGAGGGGTTCGAGACGCTGGAGACGACCAACCCGACGGCGGTCGTGAGCTACGCCGAGGACGTCGGGGCGACCCTGGCGGTCGTCGGCCCCGAGGGGCCGCTCGCGGCGGGGGTCGCCGACGCGCTCGACGACGCCGGCGTCTACGCCTTCGGCCCGCGGGAGGCCGAGGCCCGCATCGAGACCGACAAGGCCTACCAGCGCCGGTTCATGCGCGAGCACGGCGTGCCGGGCTGTCCGGACTTCGCGACGTTCGACAACGTCGAGGAGGCCTGCGAGTACATCGACGAGTACGACGGCGACCTCGCGGTGAAACCCGCGGGCCTCACCGGGGGCAAGGGCGTCCGGGTCATCGGCGACCAGGTCACGAAGGCGGAGGCCAAGGAGTACCTCCGCGAGTCGGACTACGACCGCGTGGTGCTCGAGGAGCGACTCGTCGGTGAGGAGTTCACCGTCCAGGCGTTCGTGGCCAACGGCGACCTCCGTGTCACCCCGGCGGTCCAGGACCACAAGCGGGCCTACGAGGGCGACGAGGGGCCGAACACCGGCGGGATGGGGAGCTACAGCGACGCCGAGCTCGCGCTCCCGTTCATGACCGACGGGGACTACCGCGAGGCGGTCGACGTGCTGCGAGCCACGGTCGACGCCCTTGAGGGGTACAAGGGCGTGCTCTACGGCCAGTTCATGCTCACCGCCGACGGCGTGAAGGTGGTGGAGTTCAACGCCCGGTTCGGCGACCCCGAGGCGATGAACACCTTGCCGGTGCTCAACACCGACTTCCTCGACGTGCTGGTCGCGGCCCGCGAGGGCGAGCCGCTGCCCGAGCTCTCGTTCGCGCCGAAGGCCACGGTCTGCAAGTACGCGGTCCCCGAGGGCTACCCGACCGACCCGGAGGCGGGCGCGAAGGTCGAGATCACGGAAGACAGCGCCGGCGACGCCATCCTCTTCTACGCCAGCGTCGACGAGCGCGACGACGGCATCTACACCACGACCTCCCGTGCGTTCGCCGTGGTCGGGGTGGCCGACACAATCACCGAGGCCGAGGAGATCGCCGAGGACGCCCTGTCGGTCGCCGGCGAGGAGGGCCTCGACGTGCGCCACGACATCGGCAAGCCCGACCTGGTCCAGCGCCGGGTCGACCACGTGGCGGAGCTCCGCGGGGAGTAGCCGCCCGCGACGCGGACCGACCGTCCGTTTCGTTCCGTTTCGCACTCCGTTCCGTCCGTCACAGCCCTCACCTGATTCCGGTCAGCTCCCGCCTGTGACCGCGTAATCGGCGCCTGTCGAGGCGCCACGCGACCCATAACAAACCGCCGACTCGCCGTTTCGCCGCGCATGTCCAAGTACGACGAGGCGGTAGCGGCGACGCTGACGACCGACCAGGCCTTCGAACTGCTCGCGGACGGTCGGCGCCGCCGGGCGGTGGCGGCCCTCCGGGAGACCGACGGGGCGACGACCCTCGGCGACCTGGCCGAGGCGACCGCGGCCCGCGTCGACGGCGTCGACCGCGCGGCAGTGCCGACCGACCGGCGCGAGCGCGTCGCCGCGTCGCTCCACCACTGCCACCTGCCCAAGCTCGCCGACGCCGGCGTCGTCGAGTACGACCCCGACGAGAGCCGCGTGGTCCCGACCGAGGCGGCCGAGGAGCTGGACCCGTACTTCGAGGTCATCGAGCGCCGGTTCTCCGAGTGAGCCGCCCCGGCGGAACCACCTCCTTTCAAGGCCGAACCCCACGAATCACCGGCCGTGCCCGACGAAACGGACGACCCGACCGACCGGGAGTCGGCCGATCCGGCCCCGACGGATCCGGGTTCGACCGACCCGGACCCGACCGACGCCACGCGCCGCCACGACCGCATCGCGCGCCACGCCACGCCCGGCCCGGGCAACTCGCTGCGGTCGTGGACCCGCGCCAAGAACCCGCTCCGGGTGGCGATCAACTACCTGGTCATCGTCCTCGCGCGCGTCTCGCCGAGCCTGACGCTCAAGAACGTCCTGCTCCGGAGCATCGGCGTCACGGTCGGCGAGGGGGTCTCGTGGGGGCTGGAGTCGACCCCGGACGTGTTCTGGCCCGAACTGGTGACGGTCGAGGACCACGCCATCGTCGGCTACGACGCGACCATCCTCTGCCACGAGTTCCTCCAGGACGAGTACCGGACCGGCGAGGTGGTGGTCGGCGAGCGCGCCATGATCGGCGCCGGCGCCGTCATCCTCCCGGGGGTCGAGATCGGCGCGGGCGCCAGCGTGGCGGCCAACTCGCTGGTGACCCGGGACGTCCCGCCGGGCGAGACGGTCGCGGGCGTGCCGGCGAAACCCATGAGCGGCGAGGAGTCGCCCGACTGATTCGTCCCTCGCAGGACGCGGGGTCTACTCGATCACTACTCGGCGACAACGACGCTCCGGAGCGCGTACTCCGCGAGCCCGCCCAGACAGGTCAGCCCGACCAGTAGCGGCCCGAACACCAGCGCGTAGAGCGCCAGCGGGTCTGACTCGCCCCGGACGCTCAGGAACGCCGGCAGGACGAGCACGGTCACGCCGAACAGCGCCGCCAGCGGCGCGACCAGCCGCCAGCGGGCCAGGCAGTAGTACGGCACCGCGGCCTGGGCGCCGAGGACGAGTGCGCCGGCCAGAGTCCAGCCGAGGACGGTTCCCGGGTCCGCGGTCATTCCGCCGACGAAGGCGTCCGCGACGAGCCTGGCGCCGGCCCACGCGCCGAGGCAGACGACCGCGTAGGCTGCGCCGCCGACCAGGGCGAGCCGGCGCGGCTCGCCGACGCGGTTCCGCAGGGCGTACGGGAGCGCGACGAAGCACGTTCCGACAAGCGCCGCGACCCCGACGTTCAGCGCGTCGCTGCCGAGCACCGGGTCGGGGCTGCCCTGCATCTCAGTCCCGGATGCGGACGACGCCCTGCTCGAACACCCGGCTGTTGGGGATGATGTACTCCTCGCCGTCGCTCTCGATGCGGGTGACGAACACGTCGACCTCCTGGACGATACCCCGGTCCTCGCCGACCTTGACCTCGTCGCCGATGCCGTACGGCTGGTTCAACAGGAGGTAGACCCCCGCGGCGGACGACCGGAGCAGGTCCCACAGCGCGACGGCGCCGAACAGGATGACCGCGAACACGTACGCCGCCAGCAGGATGAGCAGCGCCCCGATGGCGACGTCGACCTGGCCGAGCGCGACCAGCGCCGCGAGGTAGACGATGGTGTACTTGACCAGCCGCGGGATGAGCCCGACCTCCGGGAGCTTGACCGACCGGAGCCGCTCGCCGACGACGAGCTCGGCCTTGTCGGCCACCACGAACCCGACGATGAACACCAGGATGGCGATGAACAGGTCGGGGATGAAGGTGAGGACGCCGTTCCAGAACAGCCGGGCGTTCAGCAGCTCGGCGATGTTGAGCGCGATGAGGACGACGACCCCGTAGATGAACCACGAGCTCAGCCGCGAGACCAGCGAGACGGTGTCGGTGCCCAGGCTCTGGGCCGTGCGCTCGAACGGCGTGCGCTCGACCGCCTCGGGGACGCCGGCCGCGGTGAGGAGCCGGTGGTTCACGCGACCGATGACGTACCCGGCGGCGATCCCGAGCACCAGCGCGAAGAAGGCGACGATGTACTGGAACTGGTCGCGGAGCAGGCCCTCCAGCTCCACCTGCATCAGTACTCCTCCGGGTCGAGTTCGAGTACCAGCTCGCCGCCCTTGAACGCCCGGACCAGCCCGTCGCTCTCCGAGAGCACGATGGCCGTGGCGTTGGTCTCGCGGGTGATGGCGCCGGCGGCCATGTGGCGCGCGCCCAGCCCCTTGGGGATGTCGACGCCCTCGGCCGACGGTTCGAGGTAGCGGTAGGCCGAGACGATCTTGCCGGCGTCGCTGATGACGAACGCGCCGTCGAGCCGGGAGAACTCCTTGAGCATCACGTTCACGATGGGGTCGCCCACGTGGACGTGGGACTTCTCGAAGGGGTTGTACGACAGCGGGCGGGACTTGTTCATCACCTTACCGGCGTCGCCGACGACGAACAGCGCGCCGACGGGCTCGCCCTTCTGGCCCTTCTTGCCGAGTTCGATGGCGACGTCGAACACGTCGCGGATGACGCCGGGGTCGGCCCGGGAGTTGGCGAACAGGTCGTAGACGCCCGAGTGCATCGAGTCGCTGGCCCGCGCCCGGGTCACCGTGTCGGTACCGCCGTCGAACATGCTGACGGCGCAGACGATGACGTCGCCGTCCTCGGCGAGGCCCTGCTCCATCGCGCCCTCGATGCCGAACCGGATGCGCTCGCGGACGCTCTCGAACTCGAGCGGGAGCTCGACGAACTCGTCGGCGCCGACGGAGTTCTCGGGGCCGACGACGACGAGGTCCACGTCCGCGTCGAGGTCGGCGAACCGGTCGTAGTAAGAGCCGCTCGGTGAGAACAGAAAGACGGCGTCGGCGTCCTCGGTCACGTCCCCCAACAGTTCGCTCACGTCAGCCATTACCCGAAACGACTCAACGACCGAAGAAAAGGTTTGCGGGTGTATATATCAGAACGGTGCGAGTTCGTCATCTCGGGCGTCGCACGAACCGCTCGCCGTCGTCGCGTGTCGACAGGTGCTTTCGGCAGCGACCCCAGAACGATGGCACTTTACTGACAACGGTGGCGCCGCGCGGGGGCTCACGACTCCTCGTCGTCGAAGAACGTCAGGTCGCTCTCCGGTTCGCCGCCGTCGCCGACCGTCGCGGACGCGCCGACGTCGCTCCCCTCGCCCTCGCGGGAGGCGACCACCGACTCGACGCCGCCCAGCGTGTCGGCGCTCCCGCGCTCGGTCCGCGACTCCCGGTCGGTGCCGGGCCACGCGGCGAGACCCGCACCGAACGCGGCGAGCAGGCCGACCGCGTACGCCACGGCCGCACCGGCCGGAAGCGCGCCGAACCGACCGGTCCATCCGGCGGGCAGCGCCGTCCAGAACCACGCGAGGCCCGTCGTGACGGCGGCGACGGCGACGGCGGCGAGGAGATGCGAACGGGCGTCGCCGACCCCGCGGACGGCCGGCGCGAGGAACCCCGCCGGCAGTAGCCCGCCCCCGACCACGACCGCGATCCCGAGCGCGCGGGGTTTCCCGACGCCGAATCCGGCGATCAGGCTCGCGGTCGCGGCGACCACCCCGACGGCGGCGGCCAGTCCGCCGGCGAACGCCAGGGCGGCCCACGCTACCGTCCGCCACGGGCCGTCTCGGTCGTACGCGTCGGCGAGCCCCGTCATGTTTGCTCTGATACGTGTCAGTAGCGGAAAAGAGTATCGAATAGTTGCGACGTCGACATAGAGATTCCCGCGGACCGGTCGGCCGACGGGACCGACTCGACCGATTCGGAACCGATTTGGAACGAACCAGAGAACACCGGGAAGCGACCTTGAAAAATCTACTTCTCCGGGATCCGCGTTGCGATAACCGTGCGCCGAAGCGCACGAGACCATGACCGAACGGGAGCTACTGACCGGCTCGGAGTCCGGTGTGGGGACGGGAAGTACAGGCAGTCGAACGGAAACAGCTGCGACGCGGCGGACCTTCCTCGCGAGCGCGGCGGGTGCGGCAGCGGTCGTCGGGCTGGGCGACGCCACAGTCGTCGGCGCTGCGAGCGCCGATTCGGGGGACGAAGCGACGACGTTCACCGTGCGCGTCGAGAACGTCTCGACGCCGACGACGCTGGCGACGTCCGGCTCGGGCGACGCAGAGAAACAGCCAGTTCCGCTGTCGCCGGGCGCGTACGCGGTCCACTCGGAGCCGGGGCCGCTGTTCGCGGAGTTAGAACCGGCCCGCGGTAACGGGCTCGAGGCCCTCGCGGAGGACGGGATGCCGACGGACCTCGCCGGTGCGCTCGCGGAACGAGACGACGTGTCCGACAGCGGCGCCTTCGCCACGCCCGCGGGGGCGGACGAGCCGGCGCCGATCGGACCGGACGGGGCCTACGAGTTCGCTGTCGAGGCCGAACCGGGCGAGCGCCTCTCGCTCGCGACGATGTTCGTCCAGTCGAACGACCTGTTCTACGCGCCGGAGCCGCGGGGGATCGGCCTCTTCGACGGCGGCGAACCGCTGTCGGGCGACGTGACGAACGCGATCGGCCTCTGGGACGCCGGGACGGAGTGCAACCGGGAGCCCGGCGTCGGCGCCGACCAGGCGCCGCGCCAGTCCGAGGCCGGGGCCGGAACGGAGGAGGACGCACCGGTCCGACCGGTGACGGACGTGGGCGACGGGTACGAGTACCCGTACGTCTCGGAGGTGATCCGGGTGACGAGGGAGGCGGAGACGGGGTAGCGTAGCGACGGACAGTCCTCTGTCCCCGAAGTCTGGCGTCCGCTACCTTCCGAGTGGACAAGCACGAGCAAGCGAGCGGACCAAGGAACCGTCGAACGAATCCCGAGCGAAGCGAGGGCTGAGTGAGGCGGTGACGCCGTGTCGTCGGGAACGAGGTGACCGACGACTCGTCAGAGCGTCGCTCTGACGGTGTTTTTGGTCGAGCTTTCACAAGGGAGGCGCTTTCATGCGCCGACCGCAGTAAACGGTCGTAGTGCGCGGGACCGGATTCGAACCGGAGCAAGACGGTCCGGGCGTGCGGCCCTGCGGGCCGTTCCGGGCTGCGACTTGCAGGGTTCAAATCGGTCCTGCTCTTCGCTCACTTCGTTCGCTCATGCGCGGGACCGGATTCGAACCGGCGGACCCCTACGGGACAGCGTCCTAAGCGCTGCGCCGTTGGCCAGGCTTGGCAACCCGCGCGCAGTCCCAGATTCCGGCGAGGGCGACAAGAAACTGTCGCTCTCGGCGAGGGGCTTATGTGAGTCCGGTCGCAAGCAGTCTCCGTGTATCGGGCACGCGACCACGTGGAGAACCAGCGCTGGCTCGCCCAGATCGAGCGGGCCGCCGACAGGCTCGGCCTCGGCGCCGCCGCCCGGTCCCGGGCGACCGACCTCTTCCTCTCGACCGTCTCGGAGTGGGACGCCCCCGACGAGCGGGACGCCGACTCACGGCGGGCGGTCGTCGCGGCCAGCCTCTACGCCGGGTCGCTCATCGAGGGCGACCAGCGCTCCCAGAGCGAGGTGGCCGACGCCGTCGGCGTCGCGCGGCTGACCGTCCAGCAGCGCTGGAAGGAACTGCTCGAAGAAGCCGGTCTCGAACCGCCGTCGTGGTAGGCGCGGAACTGCGCCACGCCGCCGCCCGCCGAGCGAACAGCCCCTAGCTCCGCTCGGCGTTCCGGCCCTCGCGGTCGGGCGTCAGGTTGCCGTGCTCGTCGATCTCGCCCTTGACGATGCGGGTGCTGGAGATGATGTCGCCGTCCTCGGCCTCGACGTGGGGCACGACCTCGACGTCGAGCGGGTCGTGGCCCCGCTCCTCGCGAATCTCGTTGATGCGCTCGGCGCCGTCGGTCGTCTCGGGCGAGACCACCAGCGCGTCGAACTGGGGCTCGGTCGCGATGCCGGTGGGCTCGGTCAGCTCACGGACCTCGAACTCCCGGTCGTACTCGTCGGCGAACTCCGCCAGCACGGCCTCCAGGTCGGCCTTGCGCTCGTCGAACGGGCGGACGTACCGGTCCTCGTGGCGCGTCTTCGGGGCGAGCTCGTCGCTGGTCAGTCCCACCGTCACGTCGCCGAGTTCGAAGGCGCGCTCGAACAGCGCGCGGTGGCCGTCGTGGACCGGGTCGAAGGTCCCGCCCAGGGCAACCCTCATACCCCCGCGAAGGGCTCCCCGCCGCTTAGTGCCTTCGGAATACGGTCCCGGGCGCGGAAAATTACTCCTCGTCGCCCGATTCCTCGTCGTCGGCGCTGTCCGCGTCCTCGACCCGGATGCTGACCGGCTCGCTCGGCTCCGCCGCCGGCTCGTCCTCCTCGTCCGACCGGAGGTGCGAGTCGAGGTTGAACACCGTGTTGAGCTCGTCCTGGATCTGGCCGACGATGCCGCCGACGAGCTCGCTCGGTGCGATGGCGGTGTACTCGTAGGGGTTGTTGCCCGCGCCCTCGCTCTCACGCTTGCGGCGCTCGACGATCTCCTCGTCGTGGAGCTCCGCGAGCGACTCCCGGACCGTCGAGGGGTAGAGCCCGGTCCCCTCGGCGATCTCCTCGCTGGTGCTGTAGGGCTGCTGGCGCAGGTACACGTAGATGCGGGCGCGGGTCTCGGTGTCGAGCACCCACGACAGCAGGTCGACGATGCCCTGGTCGAACTGGTCGACCGCGCGGTCGGCCTCCTCCTCCAAGCGCTCGCGGCCCTTCGAGATGCGGTCGCCGCCCTCCTCGACCGGCACGTCCTGCTCGACCGACACCGCCTCCTCGCCCTCGACCTCGACGTTCACCTCCTCGGTCAGGTCGCCCTCCTCGTCGGCTTCCAGTTCCTCCTCGACGGTGACGTCGTCGGCGACGTCGTCAATCTCGGCTTCCTCGACGGTGTCGTCCTCGACGTCCACACCGTCGTCGTCTGTGTTTTCACCGGACATGTCCTCTCTACGAGGACACAAGCCGCCGGCGAGTAAAAACTTTGCTTACAGCCGCTACGGTCGGCGTTCGACGTTCGCACGGCGGAGGAGAACGGACCGCTGCGCCGACGGACGACTACTCGGGTCGCAGTACCAGCGACTCGTAGAGCGGCTCGACGCCCTCCTCGTCGCGGATCCGGCGCTGGCTCGCCGCGCCGCTCTCGGCCTCGTAGACGTCCCGGATGCCCGAGACGCCGAGCCGGTCGCACTCCCGGTCGACCACCGCGCCCAGTCCGATCTCGCCCTTCCGGTCCCGCCGGATGAACGAGGCGTCGTGGCCGTACCGCATCGCGCGCCACTTGTTCTCGTCGAGCAGCTCCCGGCGGTGGCGGTAGCCCCGCTCGCCGTCCTCGTACCTGGCCGCGAGGTCCTCGACCAGGGCGTGGGCGTACTCCACGAAGGCCATCACCCGGTCGGGGTCGGCCTGGCCGTCGGGCGTCCGGATCTCGACCGTGCCGTGGCCGGTGTGCGGGCGGACGTCGTACCAGAGCTCGCCCCGGTCGGCGATCGAGTCCGTGCGCAGCATCGTCTCCTCGAAGGCGGCGAAGTCCTCGTAGGAGTCGAAGCAGGTCGGCATCCCGGTGTTGGGCAGCGCCTCGAAGATCTTGGCGCGGGCCGACTGGAGCCCGGTGTCGAACCCGTTCCAGTACGGCGAGTTGGCCGACAGCGCGAGCAGCACGGGGACGTACCACCGGATCTCGTTGGCGATCCACACCGCCTTGTCGGGGTCGTCGACCCCGACGTGGACGTGGAGCCCCGCGGTCGTGTTGCGGTGCTGGGGGTACTGGATGCGGTCCAGCTGGGCGCGGTACCGCGGCTTCTCGGCGTGTTCGAGCTCCCGCCACTTCGCGCCGGGGTGGAGCCCCGCGGCCGCGATGCGGAAGCCGCAGGCCTCGGCGTGGTCGACCAGCGCCGACCGGACCGCCCGGACGCTGTCGCGGGCGTCGGCGAGCCCGTCGAGCTTCGGGGTCTGGGTCTCGACGACGCACTTGAACAGCTCGTGGTCGAGCCGGTCTGCGAGGAGCTCGGGCGGGTCGCGCCCGTAGACGAGCACGTCGGTGCCCGCGGTCGGGCGACCCCGGCCGTCGACGACGAAGAACTCCTCCTCGACGCCCAGCGTGCCCATCTCCGCGAAGCTGTCGGCCGAACCCGAGTCCATCTCGCTCGGCAGTTCGGAACCCGCCGTATAAATAGTTCCGGAGACGGCAGGCGCCGACGGGAGCGGGGTCGCGGCGCGGGTTCACCGCCGCAGAGTCTCCGCGACCGGACACCCCGTCGACCGGCTCACCTGGGCCGCGCGACGACGCCGAGGTGGTCGTCGTGGTAGGGCTCGAGCCGCTCGGTCGCCAGCACCTCGTAGCGCTCCCGGAGGTCGGCCAGCGCGTCCGCGAACACGTCCTCGGGGTCGCGGGTCACGTCCTCGCTGCGGGCCTTGACGGCCGCGAGCAGTCGGCCGTCCGCCCCGAGGAACCGGGCGTTCTCGACCGCGACGCGGGCCTGCCCCCGAGTCGCCACGTCCTGGATGACGGCGTCGACGTCGGCCTCGACCACGTGGGCGTACGTCTCGGGCTTGCGGGCGTCCTTCAGCAGCGGGAACAGGTTCTCGCGGTCCTCGGCGACCCCCACGAGGTCCCGTACCGGCCGGGGCGCGAACTCGACCGCGTAGGTCGGGCCGGCGAAGTCGGCGACGTGGCTGACGGTCGTCCCGCTGGCCGCGCCGAGGTAGAGGACGGTGTCGCCGCCCGCCAGCCCGACGTCCAGCCCCGACTCGATCATCGCGGCGAGCTTCGACCGGCCCGCGTCCCAGCACCGCCAGCCCGCGTCGGTGGGCTCGCCGTACACCGGCTCGCCCCGCGTGGCGAGCCGCTCGCGGCCGTCGAAGCCGCGGCGCTCGACGCCCTCGGGCAGGTCGGTCATGCGTCACCTCCCGCCTGCGCGTCCTCGGTTCCGGGGTCGGCGTCGCCGTCGTCGCCTCGTCCGCGGATCTGGGCCATCCGGCGCTGGAGCTCCTCGTCCAGCTCCGGCCGGCGCTCGCCCGAGTAGTGGTCGACCCGCGCCGCGATGGTCAGCTTCCCGGCGAGCGCCCGGGCGGCCGACCCGCGCTTCTCGGGCCGGGTCCCCCGGACGTACTCGTGGGTGAAGATGACCCCGTGCTTGGGCGAGGGAGCGTGTCCCCGGAGGTGGGCGAACAGCGAGTCCTCGGCGCCCAGCACCTGGACCGTCCCGGCGGGCTTCTTCGCGAGCGGCTCCAGGCCGCCGGCCAGCGAGACGAGCCGGGCCGCCAGCACCGGGCCGGCCATCGCCGCGAGGTTGGGCGCGACCTCGGGCGTCTCGCGCTCGATGAACTCCCGGAGGGCGTCGCTCTCGTCGGCGAGGTCGGCGGTCCGGCGGGCCAGCGAGAGCAGCCGCTCGTCGGTCGGCGACTCCGGGTCGCGCTCGGCGAGTTCGCGGGCGTAGTCGACGCCCGTCCCGGCGTCGGGGTACCGGCTGCCGGCCCACTCGGCGACGCGCTCGGCGAGCTCGTTGGCCTGGGCCGCGGCGTCGTCCATCGCCCGGACCGCGTGGACCAGCTGCTGGTCGTCGGCGCGCTCGCGCTCGGCCGCTCCCTCCCGGGCCGCCCGCAGGGTCGCCTCGCGGAGTTGCGCGTAGTAGTCGTCCTCGTCGTCGGCGAACCCCGACTCGACCGCCCGCCGGGGCCAGTCGGCCGGCGCGTCGGCCCGGCCGTCGCGGACGGCGGCCGCCCCCGCGGCGACGTCGCCGGGCGCGACGCCCTCGAACCACCCGCCCTCGGCGTCGGTGGGAGTTCCGTCGTCGGTCATGCCCGAGGATTGCGCGGCGTCGCGTTTAAACCCAGGCGACTCGCCCCCGTTCTGTCTGCGCGGACGGGGGTCGTCGGGCCCTCTCGGGCGCCGCGGCGGCTCGCCCCGCCGAGGAAGTACCCTTATGCCGCTCCCGGGCGCAACCCGACGGTATGGACGTAGAGCGATTCTTCGAGGAGATGCCCTTCGCGGACCTGCTCGGCGTCGAAGTCACCGAGGTCGCGGACGGGCACGCAGAGGGTCGGATCGAGATGCGCGAGGAGCTGTCGTGGAACCCCGACCGCCAGATGGCCCACGGCGGGGTCACCTTCACCCTCGCGGACACCGTCGGCGGCGCGGCGCTGGTCTCGCTGGTCGACCAGCCGGTCCCGACCGTCGACATGCGCATCGACTACCTCGAAGCCGGGACGGGCGACCTGGAGGCCGAGGCCGACGTCGTGCGCTGCGGGAGCGACGTGGGCGTCGTCGACGTCGAGGTCTTCGCAGAAGATGGGACGCAGGTTGCGGATGCGAGAGGAGTCTACAAGACGGGGTAGCGCCCGGGCATTCGACGGACAGCGATGCGACTCCTCCAGTACTCCGACGTCGAGAACGTCTACGACCACCCGGAGCGGGCGGGCAGGTTCGCGGGGCTGATCGAGGCCCACCGCGACGACGAGACGGTAGTCGTCGGTACCGGCGACGACCTCGGACCGAGCGTGCTGTCGATGGAGACCGACGGCCGCCAGTCGCTGGACCTCTTCCGCGCCGTCGCTCCGGACGTCGAGACGTTCGGCAACCACGACTTCGACTACGGGTTCGACGCCCTCCGCGAGATCGTCCGCGACTCCTCGCAGACCTGGGTCAGCGCGAACGTCCGGGAGAGCCCCGAGACCGCGAGAGAATCGGGGGTCGAGGCGGGCGTCGGCGACCCGTTCGCCGGCGTCGCGCCGACAACGGTCGTCGAGCGCGGCGGGACGTCCGTGGGGTTCGCGGGCGTGACCGATCCCGAGTCGTCGGTCCCCGATTCGCTGACCGTCACCGACCCCGCGGAGGCGGTCCGGGAGGCGGTCGCCTCCCTGCGAGACCGCGGCGTCGACCGGGTCGTCGCGCTCGCCCACGTCGCCGACGGACGCCTGCCGGACCTCGCGGCCGTCCCCGGCGTGGACGCCGTGCTGGCGGGCCACGTCCACGACGAGCGCCGCGACCGAGTCGACGGGACGCCGATCGTCCGGCCCGGCGCGAACGGCCGGGTCGTCTGGCGGGTCGACCTCGGCGAGCCGGTCGGCGCGACGCGCCTCGAGACCGACGACGCCCCGCTCGACGAGGCGGTCGCCGAGCGACTGCGCGCCGAGATGGCCGAGACCGGGCTCGCCGAGGTGGTCGGTCGCGCGCCCGAGCCCATCGAACGCGTCCGCCGGGAGTGGTTCTCCGGGGAGCGCCGCATCACCAACTTCACGGCCGACGCCTACCGCTGGGCCGCGGGAGCCGACGCGAGCTTCTTCGACGCCGCGATGCTCAGGGCGGGACCGCCGCTCTCGGGCGAGGTGACCGTCGCCGACCTGCGCGGTCTCGCGCCGTTCGCGGCCGACCTCTGCGTCGCGTCGGTCGCCGGCGAGTCGCTCCGGACCCTCGTCGAGCAGTCCGTCCTCACGGACGAACGCGCCGAGCGCGCCGCCGGCGAGGAGCTGTGGTGGGGCCACTTCTCCGGAGTGGAGGTCGTCTGGGACCGCGCGGCGGAGGCGGTCAGCCGGATCCGCGTCGACGGCGAGCCCCTGGACCCGACCACCGACTACGCGCTGGCGACCACCGAGTACGTCCTCTGGAGCGACGAGTTCCCGGCCGTGTCGCGAGCCGACGCCGAGGCGGTGTGGGGCGTCCAGTACGACGCGCTGGTCGAGTACGCGAGGGCGGAGGGCGTGCGGGCCGAGATAGACGGGCGGATCGAGGTCAAGCGGTGAGGGCGAGTTCCGGCGTCCGCAACGTACTTCCGGACTCCCCGAGTCGCGCCGCACGTGGACGACGCCCTCCGGAAGCGACTCGACGCCATCGTCGCCCTGCTCGCGGTCATCGCGGTCCTCCTCGTGGCGCTTCTCGTCGCGGTCGCCAGCCCGCAGGTGCTCGCACTCCTGGCCCTCGTCGGCATCGTCGCGGGCCCGCTCGGCTGGACGGCGTGGCGCGTCCGCGTCGACCGGAAGGCCGAGCGCGACCCGGAACCGGACGCCCCGTGAGCTATCCGAACACCTGTCCGAATAGGGTGGCCTGCCCGCGGTGGAGCCGCTCCAGGAACGCCGACTTGCTGATCCCCAACTCGTCGGCCACCTCCCGAGCGGTCACCTCCCGCGGCACCTCGAAGTAGCCCATCTCCAGCGCGGTCCGGAGCGCGGCCTCCTGGGCGGGCGTGACGTCCCAGCGCTGGGCGACCGCCTCGTCGTCCTCGCTGCCGAGCGGGAAGACCCGCTCCAGCGAGACGCCGACCGTCTCGGCGGCCGCGGCGAGCACGCCCCGGAGCACGTCGTGACCGACCACCGCGCCGGTGTGGCGCTCGGTGTCCCCGCGGTACTGGAGCGTCTCGGCCATGAACCCCGCGTCGGTGAGCTCGTGGACCACGCAGGGGTGCTTCGAGAGGCACCGGAAGTTGGTCCGGCTGTCGGTCCGGGAGGCGTGGAGGTACCGGATGCGCTCGTCGGCGTCGAGCACCGCGCCGAGTTCGTCGGCGCCCTCGCCGACCGAGAACCGGAGCAGCGCGTTCTCGTCGCGGCGGAGCTGCGGGGGCCTGGCGTCGACGGTGGCGCCGGTCTCCCGGGCGGCGTCGGCCAGCGGGCAGTCGTCGCCCGTGACGGAGAACTCGACGACGAGGCACTCGTCTATCATCTCGCGACTCCATCTGGTGAAACGCTACTGACGTCTCGGGAGTCGGTAATGCGAAGTCCCAGAAAGCCCCCGGTCGCTCGCGGTCGTCGTCCGAGAGAGCTTTGCTCTCTCGTGATCACGAAAGACCTCCGCGTCTTTCGAACGACTCAGCGACATATCCTCGGGTCGCTGCGCTCGCCTCGGATAGGGGTCGCTGAGACGACCAAGTGAACGCGAGCGACCGGCCCCTTTCAGTCCCGCCCCGGGCTGTCGGGTCGGGCGAGCGCTGCGGTCGGTGGTCGGGTCTTCGCCACATTTCCATCACGGTCTTTCGCTCGGGAATACTTAAAGCCCGCTCATGGCCGGGTCAATTGGTTTGGCAGTCCGTACCTAGATTCCCGCACATGGACATCGAACAGGTGAAAGAGCGAGCCGGGCCGCGGGCGTTCAGCCCGAAGGACGACCTCCCGGAGAAGTACCGGAAGGCCGCGACCCGGATGATCCAGTTCCACGCGAACAGCGAGATCATGGGGGCGTACCTCGAACGGCCCTTCATCCGGCAGGCGCCCAGCCTCGACCGGAAGCTGGCGTTCTCCGCGAAGGTCCAGGACGAGATCGGCCACGGACAGCTGCTCTACCGGGCCGCCGAGTCGCTCGGGGTCAAGACCCGCGAGGAGATGTTGGACGAGCTGGCGGCGGGCGAGGGCAAGTTCCTCAACTGCTTCCACTACCCGATGGAGTCGTGGGTCGAGACGCCGATGATCGCGTTCTTCGTCGACGGGGCGGCGATGCGCCGCCAGGCCACGCTCAAGCAGAGCAGCTGGGAGCCCTACGCCCACGCGATGGACAAGGTGTGCTTCGAGGAGGGGTTCCACGTCAAGCACGGCGAGGCCATCCTCTACGAGCTGATGACCGGCTCGAAGGCCGAGCAGGAGAGGACCCAGGCGGCCTTCGAGAAGTGGTGGCCCCGCATCATCCAGTTCTTCGGCCCGACCGACGACAAGTCGACCCACCACGACTTCTCGGCCGACGTCGGCCTGAAGACGATGACCAACGACGAGCTCCGGAACGCCTTCCTCAACTCCTACGTGCCGAAGGCGAAGAAGTACGGCCTCAAGATTCCCGACGAGCCCCGCATCCGGGAGAACGGCGACGGCACCTACGAGGTCGAGGAGGACGACCTCGACTGGGACGAGTTCTTCACCATCGCGAAGAACGACTACGAGGGAAGCCACGAACAGATCGGCAAGCGCAGCCGCACCCAGGAGGCCGTCGAGTGGGTCCGGAACAGCCTGGACGACTGGGAGACCAAGACCGCGGGCCGGACCCCGCAGGCGGCCGACTGACCATGATCTGGGAAGTGTTCCGCCAGGAGCAGGCCGGGGAGTACCACACCCACTGCGGCAACGTCCACGCGCCGGACCGCGAGATGGCGCTCATGTTCGCGGAGGTCCAGCACGGCCGGCGCAAGCCGACCAACAGCCTCTGGGTCGTCCCCCAGCGGGAGATCGGCGAGGTCGACACCGAGGAGGCCCACTTCGGCGGCACGACCGACAAGTCCTACCGGTGGGCCCAGTCGTACAACTTCGAGGCCGCGGCCGAGGAGGTTGCCGAGTCCGAGAGCGAGCAGGTCGAGGCCGAGGCCGAGCGACAGCGGGGTGACGACTGATGGCGAGCGCCGAGCAGCTCGCCGGCCCCAGTGAGCTCTCCGACGCGGAGCGCGAGGCGGTCGAGACGCTGCTGTTCCGGCTGGCCGACGACGAGTTCGTGCTGGCCGAGCGCTACACCGAGTGGCAGGTCCGGGCGCCCACCCTCGAATCCGACCTCGCGCTGGCCAACGTCGCGCAGGACGAGCTCGGCCACGCCCGGCTCTGGTACGACCTGCTGCAGGACTTCGGGCCGGACGAGCCCGACCTCATCTGGGAGCGGCCCGCCGACGAGTGGCGCCACAGCACCCTCGTCGAACGCCCCTTCGCGGAGGGCGACTGGGCCGACCCGATACTGCGGTCGTACCTCTACGACGTGGCCGAGGAGCTCCGGCTGGAGGCGCTGGTCGACTCCTCGTACGCCCGCATCCGGGACCGCGTCGGCAAGATCCGGGGCGAGGAGGACTACCACCGCGAGCACGCCGAGAACTGGCTGGAGCGGCTGACCGACGACGAGGACGGCCGGCGCCGCGTGCAGGACGCGCTCGACCGGCTGTTCCCGTACGCGCTGACGCTCTTCGAGCCCGCCGACGAGGAGGTCGAGGCCCGCATCGACGACCTCGGCCTCCGGACCGAGTCGCTGGCCGACATGCGCGAGGCCTGGCTAGAGACGGTGGTGCCGTACCTCGACGGGCTCGGGCTGTCGGTCCCGGAGGACGCCGACCTGCCCGCGGAGATCGGTCGCGACAGGTCCCACACCGACGACTGGGACGACCTCCGCGAGGAGTTCACCCGGACGTACCGGGAACTCGGCCGGAGCGAGGCGACCCGCATCATGAAGGACCCCGACGAGGTGAGCGAGTAGATGTCGAGCGACCTCCCCTACGACCCCGAGGTCCCCGACCTCCGAGAGACCGATCCCGACGAGGTGGGGGCCGACGGCGTCCCGGGAGTCGGCGGCGTCCCCGGTCCGGACGACGACTGCGGGGACCCCGCGCTCTGCGCGTACACCGAGTACGTCGAGGGCGAGGACGTCGAGGACCTCCCGGCGACAGGTGAGGACGCCGAGGGCGTCGCGGCCGACGTCTGGGACGCGCTCTACGGCGTCGAGGACCCCGAGATGCCGGTGTCCATCGTCGACCTCGGGCTCGTCTACGGCGTCGAGGTCGACGAGCGCGTCGACGGCGGCGTCCACGCACAGGTGCTGATGACCCTGACCTACTCGGGCTGTCCGGCCCGGGACATGCTCATCGACGAGGTCGAGCGCGCCGTCGCCGGCGTCGAGGGCGTCGAGTCGGTGGACCTGCGTCTGGTCTGGAGCCCCGAGTGGTCCGTCGAGATGGTGACCGAGCAGGGGAAGGCCGACCTCCGCGAGTTCGGCCTCAGCGTGTGACCGTGCGCCGACCGGACCCCAGCGTCGACACCTCGGGCGACCGGACCGGGGCCGAGTGCCCCTACTGCGGGTCGACCGATACCGAGCGCGAGCACCCGAAGGGGCCGTCGCTCTGCCGGTCGATGCACTACTGCAACGCGTGCGAGCAGCCGTTCGAGAAGTTCGAGTAGCGATTCCGACGGCCCCTTCTCACCGGAGGAGACGTCTCCGACGCTTCGACGTATCGTCTCCTCTACCGTGTCGAATCCGCGAGGTCGAAGCGAAATCTCCGGCGAGCGGTAGGAAAGCGGAGGGCGTGGAACTCGATGCCACCGACCCGCGCTAGATGGCGGAGCGCGGGCGACGGTCGACGGGCGGGCGGCTCGGTCACGGACGGGTGAGCGGTGCGAACGGTCGCGACCGCACCTTGGCTGTCTGGTACTACCAGCTTAGTCGTTATGGCCGATAGTGGAGAAATAATCCGGGCGGCGACGGGGCCGTCATCTTCTTGCCCGAAACGGACCCAGGCTACAGTATGTCAGAGACAGGCGACCGTCCGAGCGACGACGAGCTCCGGCCCGGCATGATGGTCGAGATCGAGCAGTCGAACGCCGAGAACGCGCCCGACGCCGAGGGCATCATGGGCGAGATACAGACCGTGCTGCAGGACGACGACGCCAGCGTCGAGGGGGCGAAGGTGAAGCTCCAGTCGGGCGTCACCGGGTACGTCAAGCGCGTGGCTCCCGACGAGTGAGGGCTACTTCTCTCCGGTTTCGAGGTCGAGCAGCGCCCGCTTGAGCGGGAGGCCGTCGCCGGCCGAGTAACCGCCCAGCGAGTCCGCGCCGACCACTCGGTGGCAGGGCACGACCAGCGGGACCGGGTTCGCGCCGCAGGCCCGGCCGACCGCGACCGGGGCGGTGTCGAGCGCCGCCGCGATGTCGCCGTAGGTCCGGGTCTCGCCGTACGGGATCGCCCGCATCTCGGCCATCACCTCGCCCGCGAAGCCGTCGACGAGCTCGACCGGGAGATCGAAGGTCCGGCGCTCGCCCGCGGCGTACTCGGCGACCTGCTCGCGGATCTCCGGCTCCGACGCGCCGACGCGGTCCGCGTCGAGTTCGACCGTCTGCCCGAGGAGTTCGACGTGCATCGGCGGAGAGAGGGCGCGAGCCGGCTTCGTCGTTTCGGTCACTCCACCTGGATGCGGCGTCGTCGCTCGCGCTTCGGGAGGGTGACCCGGAGCCGCCCGTCGAGATACTCGGCGTCGGTCCGGCGCTCGTCGACGCGCTCCGGCAGGCGGAGCGTCCGGGAGACCGGGCCGCGCTCCCGGGCCCGCCGGGCGAACGCGCCCTCCGCGTCGGGGTCGCTGTCCGGATCGACGACGATCTGGACCCGGTTCTTCCTGACCCAGAGGTCGATGTCCTGCTTGCGGATGCCCGGCAGGTCGGCGGTCAGGACGTACTCGTCGCCGCGGTCGGCCACGTCGACGTCGATTTCGGGCTCGGGTCGCGTGTCGCTGGGACGTCGCTTTCGGTTGCGTCGTGACATGTACTCCCCCGTTCTCCCGGCGACGCCCGGAGGCTTAAACGCTCGCCCGTCGGAGTCGGGTTGTCCATACGGGTCGGATCGCCCGCCAGGGCCGTGTCTCGGTCGAACCGGTCGCAGTGAGTACCCTTATCGTCGTGGCGGCGGACGGACAGGTATGGACATCGCAGACGACGACGGCGTCCGGACCGTCACGTTCGACCGCCCCGAGGTGATGAACGCGTTCACGCCCGAACTCGCCGCCGACTTGGCCGACGTGTTCGCCGAGGCAGACCCCGCCGACCTCGACGCGATCGTGCTGACCGGCGAGGGCGGCGCCTTCAGCGCGGGCGGGGACCTCCAGTCGATGGCCGAGCGCGAGGAGGCGCCCGACGAGGCGTACGACCGGGTCACCGACACGTTCGGTCGACTCGTCGAGGAGGCGCTCTCGGCCCGGGTCCCCATCGTCGCCAAGGTCAACGGCGACGCGGTGGGCGCGGGGCTGGCGGTCGCCGCGGTCAGCGACTTCGCCTACGCGGCCGAGTCGGCGACGTTCAGCTGCGCCTTCGTCCGCGTGGGCCTCATCCCCGACACCGGCGGGAGCTTCCTGCTGCCGCGCCTCGTGGGGCTCCGGACCGCCAAGCGGCTCGCGTTCACCGGGGAGTTCTTCCCGGCCGCCGAGGCCGCCGAGATGGGGCTGGTCAACGAGGCGGTGCCCGACGACGACCTCGACGGCGCGGTCGCCGACCTGCTCGACACGCTCCGGGAGCGCCCGACGCGGACCATCGGGCTCGCGAAGCGCGCCGTCCACGAGAACATGGGGAAGGGCTGGCGGGAGGCGCTCGACTACGAGAACGCGGTCCAGTCGCAGGCCTACGCCACGGCCGAGCACGAGGAGGGCGTCGCGGCGTTCCTCGACGGCCGGGACCCGGAGTTCGAGTGAGCCGGCTCGGGGAGTCGCGGAGTCCGGAAGCGGCGGGTTCCCGGCGCGGAACCCGGCAGAACCGCCGGTTACACCAGAACTAAGCCCGTCCGAGACGCCACCACTCGCCGTGACCGTACCAACTGTCGAACTGCCGAGCGGCGACGAGATGCCCCTGATCGGCGTCGGCACGTGGAACCTCGAGGGCGAGACCGTGCAGGAGTCGGTCCGTGCCGCGCTCGACGACGCGTACGCCCACGTCGACACCGCCGAGGGGTACATGAACGAGGCCGAGATCGGCGAGGCGCTGGCCGACTACGACCGCGAGGAGCTGTTCCTGACCTCGAAGGTGCTCCCCAAGAACCTGAACTACGAGTCGGTCGTCCAGTCGTGCGAGGCCTCGCTCGACCGGCTGGGCACCGACTACCTCGACCTCTACCTGATCCACTGGCCCAACCCCGCGATCTCGCTGCGCGAGACCCTCGACGCGATGGCGACCCTGCACGACAGGGGGCTGGTCCGGAACGTCGGCGTCTCGAACTTCAGCGCCTACCAGCTCAGCGCCGCCCAGCACGTCTCGGACGTCCCCATCGCGGTCAACCAGATCGAGTTCCACCCGTGGTTCCAGCGGCCCGACCTGGTGGAGTACTGCCGCGAGACCGACGTCGTGGTCGAGGCGGCCGCGCCGCTGGCCCGGACCGAGGTGCTGGGCGACGACACCGTACAGGAGCTCGCCGAGCAGTACGACAGGACGCCCGCCCAGATCGTGCTGAAGTGGGCGGTCGAGAAGGGCGTCGTCGTCATCCCGAAGTCGTCCTCGCCCGACCACGTCCGGGAGAACGTCGACCTGTTCGGCTGGGAACTCGACGAGGACGATCTGCGCCGGCTCGACGACCTCGACCGGGACTACCCGGTGTACGACACGCCGGCCCGCGACTGGACCGGCGACGTGTACGGCATCGCGGAGTGAGCCGGGTTCGGCGCGGAGGACTCCGGCGCCCGCCCGTTCCCTGACGAGCGATTCAAGGCCGTGGGCCGGCAAGCCGACCCCGTGTCCGACACCAACGACACCGACGGCGGACCCTCCGCCGGCGGCGACGAGTTCGACGCGCCGACCGTGACCTGCGAGCGGTGCGACCGGGAGTGGGACCTCTCGACGGAGTTCGAGGACCTGGGCGTGGGCAACCACGCGGTCGAGCAGTTCGCGCTCGACCACCGGCGCCACACCGGCCACTTCCCCGACGGCATCGGGACCTGGCGCGCGGTCTGCCGCAACTGCCCGGAGGAGGTCCAGCGGCTTGCGAGCGACGCCGCGACCCGGTGGGCCGAGACCCACGTCCGGCACACTCGCCACTCGGTCGAGATCCACCACGCCACGAGCGACGAGGTGACGGTCGTCGGCGGCGACAGTGAGTCGGAGTAGATCGCGAGCGAGGGCCGGCCCTACAGCCCGAGGAACGACTCCGCGTTCTCCCAGAGTATCTTGCGCTGGACGTCCGCGGGGAAGTCGAGCTCCGCGAACTGGTCGAGCCACGCCGCGGGGTCGATCATCGGGTAGTCGGTGCCGAACATCACCTTGTCCTGCAGCAGCGTCTCCGCGTAGTGGAGCACCTGATCGTCGATGTACCGGGGCATCCACCCCGAGAGGTCCATGTAGACGTTGCCCTTCTGCTGGCAGACGGCGAGCTGCTCCTTCTCCCACGGGAACGCGGGGTGGGCGAGCAGGATCTGGAGGTCGGGGTGCTCGGCCGCCACGTCGTCGATCATCATCGGGTCGCCGTACTTTATCTTGAGGCCGCGGCCGCCGGGCGCACCTGCCCCGAGGGTGGAGCTGCCGCCGTGGAAGACCACGGGGACGCCCAGGTCCTCGATGGTGTCCCACAGCTCGTCGTGCTCGGGGTCGCTCGGGTCGAACCCCTGGGCGATCTGCTGGAACTTGAACCCCGAGAGGTCGAGGTCCTCGACCGCGCGCTCGGCCTCTTCGACGCAGTCGTCCTTCAGGGGGTCGACGCTTGCGAACCCGACGAAGAAGTCGTCGTACTCGTCGCGGACCTCCGCGACGTAGTCGTTCGGGACGGGCGGGTTCCCGGTGTTGGTCTCGGCGTCCCAGCCGAGCAGTACCGCCCGGCCGATGCCGCAGTCGCGGTACTCCGCGATCAGGTTGTCGTAGGTGTCGGTCTCCATCTCGGCGCCGAACTTCGCGGCGGCGTCCCGCATCATCTGGCCGCCGGCGTCGTGGAGGAACTCCTCGGTCGGCTGGTGGCAGTGGGTGTCGACGATGGGGTACTCGTCGTCCTGGTCTGCGACGACGTCGAGTTGCGGCATGCGAAGCTGTTCGGCGGGTGTCGTGAAAAATCGTGGGAGTCGGAGAGCGGCCGACCGGCCGGCGACCTACGCCGTCTCCTCCGTCTTGATGAGGAACTTCATGTCGCCCTCGAACACGACGGTGTCCTCCTGGTTGGTCATCGTCGTGTCCATGACCACCAGGCCGGCGTCGTCGCGGCTGCTCAGGTCCTTCGTCTCGGTGACCTCCATGTCGAGACTGATGGTGTCGTCCATGTACACCGGATTGGGGATGTCCATGTAGTTCATCCCCAGGAACGCCAGCACGGTGCGTTCGAGGATGCCGGTGCGGTAGACGAACCCCGTCGCGAGCACGAACGTCATCGGACCGTGGGCCACGCGCTCGCCGAAGTGGCCCTCCTCGGCGTACTCCTTGTTGGTGTGGAGCTCGGTCCAGTCGCCGGCGAACGCCGAGTGCATCACGAAGTCGTACTCGGTGACGGTCCGGCCGACGCTCTCGAAGGTCTGGCCCTCCTCGAAGTCCTCGAAGTGGTGGGGTCGGTAGCTGTACGGCATGCCTCCGCGTTCGGTCGTTAACGATAAAATTCTATGGTGTCCCGGGCCGAATCCGGCCCGTCGGTCGGAATCGGATCGGGCCCGGGCGTCACCACCGCCGGCACGACGGCGAAACCGTCCGCGAACGCGGCGCTGGCCCGGCATCGAGCGCCGCCCGCCGGCGGGAATGACGCGTTCCCGATGGTTTTAAACGCTCGAACGCCCCAGTGTACGATAATGGCTTTTGAGGACTTACTGGAGGACCCGGTAATTCAGAAGTATCTTCACGAATTGGTCGGGCCGAAGGGGATGCCGGTGGCGGCCGCGCCGCCGGACGGCGAGGTGACCGACGAGGAGCTCGCCGAGGAGCTCGACCTCGAACTCAACGACGTGCGGCGGGCGCTGTTCATCCTCTACGAGAACGACCTCGCGACGTACCGACGGCTCCGCGACGAGGACTCGGGGTGGCTGACGTACCTCTGGACGTTCCAGTACGAGAACATCCCGGACAACCTCGAGGAGGAGATGTACCGGCTGCTCGACGCGCTCGAACAGCGCCAGGAGTACGAGTACCAGCACGAGTTCTACCTCTGCGAGGTCTGCTCGATCCGGTTCGAGTTCGGCGAGGCGATGGACTTCGGCTTCGAGTGCCCCGAGTGCGGGTCGCCGCTCGAGTCGATGGAGAACAGCCGGCTCATCGACGCGATGGAGCAGCGGATCGAGGACCTGCGGGCGGAGCTCAACGTCGAACAGCTCGAAGAGGCCGAGGCATAGATGGTCGTACTCGCCACGAAGGTGTACGTGCGGGGCGAGGCCCGGGAGCGGGCGCTCGACGCGCTGCGGTCGCTGGTCGACAACGAGATCGGCGACCTCGACGTCGAGTACACCGTGGGCGTGCGTCACGACGACTTCGCGGTCGTCACCATCGAGGGCGGGGACGAGGTGGTCGCGCGCAACGTGCTCCGCGAGGCGTTCGGCGAGATCACGCCCGACTTCGAGCCGGGCGAGACCTACGTCGGCACGCTCGAGGCGTGGGACGAGGACGGGTTCGTCCTCGACGCCGGCGAGGAGGTCCGGGTCCCCGCCGGCGAGCTCGGCCTGGGCCAGGGGACGCCGGTCCAGATCGTCGAGCGGTTCGGGCTGGTCCAGCACGTGCCGCTCCGGTTCGTCTACGGCGGCGAGCCGGCCGACGGCAGCGAAGACGAGGAGGCCGGCGAGCAACGGCCCCACCGCCTCGCCGACGAGGAGCGCGACCGCCTCTTCGACTGGACCCGCGGCGCGGGCCGGGTCAACGTCAACAGCGCGACCCGCGGCGAGGTGCGGGCGACGGTCAACCGCGCGGGCCACGCCCGCGACATCGTGACGGTCGAGCGGCTCGGCCTGCTCGAGCAGAGCATCGTCTGCAAGGACGAGACGGACCCGCCGGGGCTGCTCGCGGCCATCGGCGACTACCTGCCGGCGGAGATTCGCTGCGTCATCCCATGAACCGCCGACTCGCACTCGCGTTCGCGTCGGTCGCGCTGCTGGCGCTCACCGCGGGCTGCACCGGCCTGTTCGGCGGCGACCAGATCAGCGAGAAGCGACTCGAGGGCGACGGGGACCCGGACTACGACTGGGACAACACGGCGGCGGTGACGCTGAACGTCACCGGCGGGGAGTACAAGGCGGTGTACGACTTCGACAACCGCTCGAAGCTGGCCGTCTTCGAGCGCGAGTCGCTGGGCGAGAAGACCCCGGTCAACGTCGGGACGGTCCGGTTCCGGTACGAGAACGGGACGGTCGTGACCCTCGGTCAGGAGCGGGTCCGCAAGACCAAGTCCAAGACGGTCATCACGCTGCCCGAGTCCGACGGCCAGCTGGCCTACACCGCGCCCCACCGCGGGAAGTCGTTCAGCACGCCGACCTACGTCCACGACTCCTACGAGGTCATCCTGCCGAAGGGGATGCGGGTCGGCACGCCGATCCTGAGCCAGGTCCGCCCGAGCGCCGACGGCAAGAGCCAGCTCGGCGGCCGGGTCCACCTCTCGTGGGCCGAGGTGACCGCCGACAGCATCGTGGTCCGGTACTACCTCGCCCGCGACCTCACCATCTTCGCTGGCATCATCGGCGCGAGCGTGCTGGTCGCGCTGGTGGGGCTGGCGTACTTCCGGCTCCAGATCCGTCGGCTCGAACAGGAGCGCGAGGAGATGGGGCTGAACGTCGACACCGACGGCGACGAGTTCGACCAGGGACCGCCGCCGGGGATGGGGTGACTCGTTCGGTCGTCTCCCAGGTGTCAGAGAGTCCCCGAAACTCCGGACCGCGTGGCGAAGCGAGGCGAGAAACGCGACCCCAGGCCGGGTAGCGCCCACTTTTTACCTCCGCGATTCGTACCCGTCCCCATGGACGTAGCCCTCGTCACCGTCGGCGACGAACTGCTGGCGGGCGACACCGTGAACACGAACGCCGCGTGGCTGGGCGAGCGGCTCACCGAGCGCGGCGCGAGCGTCGAGCGCGTCGTGGTGGTCCCCGACCGCGTGGCCGACATCGCCCGGGTTGTCAACGAGCTGCGGGCCGAGTACGACGCCGTGGTGGTCACCGGCGGGCTCGGCCCGACCCACGACGACCTGACGATGGAGGGCGTCGCGGCCGCGGTCGGCGTCCCGGTCGAGGAGCACGACGAGGCCGTGGCCTGGATCACCGACCACACCGACTACGAGCGGGCCGACCTGGTGGAGGGGACGACCCACCTCCCGAGGGGCTCGCGGATGCTGCCGAACGACGAGGGCGTGGCGCCGGGCTGCGTCGTCGAGAACATCTACGTCCTGCCGGGCGTCCCCGCCGAGATGGAGGCGATGTTCGAGCGGATCGCCGACGAGTTCGCGGGCGAGTACCGCCACGTCAGGACCGTGGAGGCCGACGAGCCAGAGAGCGCGCTGGTCGAGCGGTTCGCGGAGCTGCGCGAGAAGTTCGACGTGACCGTCGGCAGCTACCCCGGCGACCACGTCCGGGTCAAGCTACAGAGCACCGACGAGGAGGAACTCGAACGGGCCGCGGCGTGGCTGCGCGAGCGGGTCGAGGGCGTCGACCGGTAGGCCGCGGCGCCGCTCGACCTGCGACGCGTCGCTTCCGGGCCGAAGTTCGGCCCGGGAACGGACTCACCGGTAGAAGTACGCCACCCACGCGGCGGTGATCAGGAGCCCGAGGAGGCCGGTCACGATGCCTGCGGCGTTCGCCGGAATCGTCGCCGATTCTGCGAGTGTTATCATGTCCGGGGGTTGCCGTGCCGGTGCCTTAACGTTTGTCAACCCCGACCGGGCCCCGCGCGGGCGCCGGGTCGAAATCGGTCGTTGTCCCGGCGAACGGTTCGGAAACGACGGCGTAACCGGGTGTTTGTTTCTCCCCCGGAATCGGTTTTTTCGACCTCGAAGCGACGGAAACACTCCGTTGCCGGGTTGAACGATCGCCAACGGTCGCGCCGGTTTATCTGCGTTTCCGGCGAACCACCGACTGCCCGCTGCGGGCGCCTCGGCGTTAGGAGGTGCCTACGCGGGGGAGGACAAATCATGTCACAGCAATATCAACAGCCGACGGGGAGCACGGGACAGCAGACGTACGGCCAGACCGGTCAGCAGACGTACGGGGGACAGCAGACACAGCAGCAGCCGATGCAGTCGACCCAGTTCGGCGGCCAGCAGAGCGGCCAGAGCCACCAGATGACCCACCAGCGGGTCGGCCAGCAGTTCGAGTCGGAGATGACCCCGGAGCTCAACCAGGCGCTTGAGTCGTTCGACCGCGTGGTCGAGATCGCCGAGTGGTGCGCCGACAAGTGCATCGAGAGCGGTCCGCAGATGGCCGAGTGCGCACGGCTGTGCGAGGACCTCGCCGACCTGGCGTCGCTGAACGAGAAGTTCATCGCCCGCGACTCCATCAACGGGCCCGAGATCGCCGAGGCGTTCCTGACGGTCGCCCAGCAGGGCCTGCCGATCCTCCAGCAGCACCAGCAGTCGCCGCACGTCCAGGAGACCTACCAGGCGGTCACCCAGGCGATGGACGCGACCGAGAAGCTGCTGAACTCCATCAGCGGCGGCCAGCAGGGCACGACGATGGGCATCCAGGAGCAGGTCAGCCAGCAGAGCGGCCAGATGCAGGGCGGCCAGATGGGTCAGCAGGGCACGATGGGCCGGCAGAGCGGACAGATGGGTCAGTCGTACCAGCAGCCCCAGGGCCAGTCGTTCCAGGGCACCCAGTCGTACTGAGCTGATTCGGCCCGCGAACCGGTGAATCTTTTTCTCGTACCGGACGGCTTTTGCGCGCCACGCCCGTAGCCGCGCCCATGCGAACCATCGGCGTCGTGGTCAACCCCGTCGCGGGGATGGGCGGGCGAGTCGGCCTGAAGGGCACCGACGGGAAGGTCGAGGAGGCCCGCGAGCGCGGCGCGGAACCGCGCGCGCCCGACCGGGCGGTCGACGCGCTCCGGTCGCTCGCCGAGCGCGCCGACGCGTCGGGCGGCCCCGAGGTCCGACTGCTGACCTACGGCGGCGAGATGGGCGAGCGCGAGGCCCGCGAGGCGGGCTTCGACCCCGAGGTAGTGGGCCGCCCGGAGCGCGACGGTGAGACGACCGCGGCCGACACCCGCGAGGCCGTCCGGCGGTTCGCCGCCGAGGACGTCGACCTAATCCTGTTCGTCGGCGGCGACGGCACCGCGGTCGACGTGACCCAGACGCTCGACGAGGCGGGCGCCGAGATCCCGGTGCTCGGCGTCCCGGCCGGCGTGAAGGTCTACTCGGCGGTGTTCGCGGTCACGCCCGCGGCCGCGGGCCGGGTCGCGGCCGACTTCGACCGGACCGAGGACCGGGAGGTCAACGACATCGACGAGGACGCCTACCGCGAGGGGGAGGTCCGGGCCGAACTGCGCGGCGTGGCGGCGGTGCCGGTCGCCGAGGACCTCCAGTCGAGCAAGCAGGTCGGCGGCGGCACCGTCGAGAGCCTGGCGGCCGGCGCGGCCGACGATATCCGGTCCGACGAGGGCGCGACCTACGTCCTCGGCCCGGGCAGCACGGTCGGCGCGATCGAGGACGAGCTCGGCTTCGAGGGGTCGCCGCTCGGGGTCGACGTGTGGCGGGACGGCGAGGTGCTGGTCGCGGACGCGACCGAGGACGAGATCCTGGCGAACCTGGGCGACCGGAACGTGGTCGTGGTGTCGCCCATCGGCGGCCAGGGGTTCGTCTTCGGCCGGGGGAACGACCAGATCTCGCCCGCGGTCATCCGGCGGTCGGCGGTCGAGGTGGTCGCGTCCAAGCCCAAACTCGACGGTATCGGCGTCCTCCGGGTCGATACGGGCGACGACGAGGTCGACGAGTCGCTGCGGGGGTGGCGGAAGGTCCGGGTCGGCCGATTCGAACGGAGGATGATGAAGGTCATTTAAGGTACAATAATCGTCTCCTAGTGAAGTTTAAGGTTCTCCGGTGACGATGGGGGACGTATGGAAACGCGAAAGGTGCAACGGTTGGGTCCCTCGACGCTGGCGATGACGCTCCCCGCGGAGTGGGCCTCGGAGAACAACGTCGAGAAGGGCGACGAGGTGTCGCTGCGCATGGGCGGGAAGGGGACGCTGACGGTGCTGCCGGAGTCGGCCCACACCGAGGAGTCGGAGGCGGTCATCCACGCCGAGAACCTCGACGCCTACGCGGTCGAGCGCGCCATCGTCGCCCAGTACGTGCTCGGGCGGCGAGTCATCCACCTCCAGAGCGAGGAGACCCTCGACAGCGAGCACATCAACGCCGTGTACAAGGCCGAGACCCAGCTGATGGGGCTGGGCGTGGTCGAGGAGACCCCCGACAGCATCGCCATCCGGTGCTCGGTCGACCCGGAGGACTTCAGCCTCGACAACCTGCTCGAGCGCCTGGAGAACACCGGTTCGACCATGCGGGGCGAGGCGGTCAAGGCGCTGGCCCACGGCAACCCCGACCTCGCCGAGCGGGCGCTCAACCGCGAGCGCCAGGCGAACAAGATCTTCGTCCTGCTGCTCCGGCTCATCTTCACGGCCTACCAGAACCCCACGCTCGCGCGGGCCGTGGACCTCGACAGCGGCTTCCCGCTCATCGGCTACCGCTCGATCGCCAAGAACCTCGAACTCACGGCGGACAACGCCGAGGACATCGCCGAGATCGCGCTCGAGGCCGAGGGCAACACCCTCGACGTGGACGGTCAGACGATGCGGCGCATCCGGGAGTTCACCGACCAGGTCGACGAGATAACCGCGAAGGCGGTCCAGGCCGCGGTCGAGCGCGACTACGACAAGACCCTGGAGGTCCGTGCGCTGTTCCACGAGATCGGCGACCGCGAGAGCGAGATCCTCTCGGACCTCCCCGAGATGGACAACGACGCCCTGCTGGCGGTCCGCGAGGTGCTGGTCAGCCTCCAGCAGACCGCCCAGTACGCCATGCGGAACGCCGAGATCGCCGCGAACCTCGCGCTCAACGAGGAGAGCGAGCACACGACCATCAACTGAACCGGTCGTCGCGCCCTTTTCGACCTCACTGACCGCGCAAACCGCTCTCCGAGGGAAACCGGACGTTTCGGCAACAACCGATTTCAGGCCGCGGACGCAAGCGTGGGTATGGGAATCGTCGACACGATCCGCGACATGCTCGTCCCCGACAACGAAGCGGGCGTCGCGCTGGAGTGCACGAACTGCGGCGCGACGTTCGACGAACCCTACGGCGAGTGTCCGGAGTGCGGGTCGACCGAGATCAAAGAAATCGAGGGCTTCGACATGCGACCGGACACGTAGCCCCGCTCGGTCGGTTTTCTCGGGCACTGCCCCGGACCGCACAGCTACACGTCGAACCGCTCCGACGACGGAGAACCAGTAGCTGCACCTGTCGGTCGCGGTCCGTACTCGAACTGGAGGCCGTTGGAAAATCGTCCGTCGCTGGAGAGGCGCTACGTTCGGGGAAGTCGAGCGGGGACGTCAGTCCGCGCTGACCACCCCGACCTCCTTGGCGTCTGCTTCGTCGCTCGGTTCTCCGGCGTCGTCTCCTGTCTTCTCGGCGGTCAGCGGGTTCCGGCGCGCGATGCCGCAGTCGAACGCCGGGTGCTCGGCGAAGTGCCGCACCAGCATGTGGCGCCGCGAGCCCGTGATGCCGGTCCGGCCGACGTCGTCGGCCGAGAACTCGTCGGGCAGCCGGTCGTACAGCCGGCGCAGCACCTCGAAGCTCTCGAACACCTTCGAGTTGCCCGCCGAGTCCGCGCCCCGGCGCGAGACCTCGTAGGTGCCGTCCTCGCGGTGGACCCCCGCCGTCCGGAAGAACTCCCGGCGCTGGGTCAGCGCGTCGCCGACCGCGTCCTGCAGCTGGGCGGCCTCGTCTCTGGACAGTTCGTAGTCGCGGCCGTCGACTGCCAGCACTATCGACTCGCCGTCCCGTCGGACCGAGACGTCGTTCTCATCGCCCGAGAAGAACTCGATCAGGAGCGTCAACACTCCGTGTCATGCGAACGTAGGTCGCATCGCCGGCTATAAAGTTCTGTCGACGCCCCCTAATTTCTGCGCCTTCCGCCGGCGAGTGACACCGTCCCGTCGGGGAGTTCGGCGCACGGACGGCGGTCGCTCTGACTACCGGTGCCGCGGCCGCGGCGGTCGACTCACCGGACTCCCGACGGGTCGCGAGCGAAGAGCCCGTCGTCGGTCGTGGTCTCGTCGCCGGTGGTCGATTCGCCGGTCGTGGTGGTCGATTCGTCGGTCGCGGACCCGCCGTCGGTGGTCGCCGTCTCGTCCGTTGTCGCCTTCTCGGTGGTCGTCGCGGTCGACTCCTCGGTGGTCGCGCCGCTTCCGTCGCTGGTCTCCGACCCGTCGCTGCCGGTCGTCGTCGCGTCGTTCGACTCGCCGCCGTCGGTCGACTCGCCCTTCGACCCGAGGATGTCGGTCTCGACGGTCTTCGTGTAGGTCAGCTCGTCCAGGGGGATCCGGAACGTCTCGCCGGCGAGCTCGACGCGGGCGTAGAAGTCGATGCGGAGCTCGGTCACCTGGTCGTTCTTCAGGTGCGAGACCCACCACTCGTCGAGCTTCGCGTTCCGGATGACGGTGCGGGTGTCGATCGTCTCGGTGGTGTGGCCCTCGATGACGTGGCCGGTCCGGCTCGCGCCGCTCCCCACCTCGATGTCGTTCATCGTGATGTCGTAGCCGATCTCCGTGATTACCATCGGCAGCGTCTTGGCGTTGTACACCTCGAAGCGCAGCGCGATGGGCGTCTCGGACGACGTCACCTCGCCCCATCGGGCGCTGGTCTCGTTGACGTACGCCACGGGGTCCGAGACCAGCGGCTGGCTGGCGTTGACGGGCCGGGGCTCCGTGGAGTTGAACTGCGAGACGAGGTCGGTCGAGATCCGGCGCGTCACGGGCGGCGCATCGAAACTGCGCCCGAGCGTCGCCGACCGGACCGAGGCGTCGACCCGGAGCGTCGTCCGCTCGCCGTTCCGGACGTGGCTGACCCACCACGCCGGAATCCGGTCGTTGGCCATCAGCGTGGTGAGTTCGACGGTGCTATTGCCGGTGCCGACCGAGACGCCCTCCTTCGTGCCGTTGGCCATCGCCACGTCGTTCATCGTCACGTCGTACGACACCGACACGCCGCCGAGACTGATTCCGACGGGATTGGGGTTACTGACCGTGATGTCGGTCCGTATCTCGGTCGTGTTCTCCGTGACGTTGCCGAAGCTGTTGTCGATACCGCCGACGCCGGGCGCGCCGAGGACGCCCAGCGAGACGCCGCCGGCGACGACGACGCCGAGTACCAGCACCACCGAGAACAGTATCCGAATCTTGCTCCCGAGTAACGTCGACTTGAGCGAGAGTCCCATACGCGCCGGCCCGCACTCCACCACGTAAAAGGTACCGTCACGTATCGGCGAGTAGAATGAACTAAGTTCGGGCCGCCGGAACCCCCTGACATGGCCGAAACCGAGACGGTCGGGAGCGACAAGGGTATCGGACTCGCGACGCTGTTCACGCTGCTGGCGGCGGGCGCGACGGTCGCGATGTTCGTGGCGCCGGGCACCGAACTCGCCGCGTGGGGCTTCGCCGCCGCCGTGACCGCCGGCGTCCTCGCGGTCGCGGCGGTCCACCTGTTCTGGTGAGTAACGCCCGGTTCCGCGACGCGACCGACGCGCCGGTCATCCCCGGACGTGGGCCGTTTCCCACGGGAAATCGTTAAGGGTCGCAACCCCTTACACACCCGTGACGATGACCGATTACACCGACGAGGAACAACGGATCGTTGCCTACCTCCGCGAGAGCGTCTCGAAGGGCGAGCGCTACTTCAGGTCGAAGAACATCGCCGAGCAGCTGGGGCTGTCCTCGAAGCAGGTGGGGGTCCGGCTGCCCGAGCTCGCCGAGAAGACCGAGGAGGTCGACATCGAGAAGTGGGGCCGCGCGAAGTCGACGACCTGGAAGGTGACTCCGGGGTAGGTCCCTCGGGGAGTCACGACCGCGGAGCAGCGGCAGTTCGGTGTAATCCCGGCACGGAAGCGACGGGAGGTCCGGCGGGTTTTTGAGAGCGCGTCCCGAACGACCGGTATGACAGTCCGGGTGGAGCGAACCTTCGATCTCGCGGTCGCGCCCGAAGACGTGTGGGAGTTCATTTCGGACCCGGAGAAGCGAGCCACCGCCATCAGCGTGGTCGACGACTACGAGCTCGTCGGCGAGAACCGGTCCATCTGGCGGATCAAGCTCCCGATCCCGTTCCTCGACAGGACCGTCCCGGTCGAGACCGAGGACGTCGAGCGCGACCCGCCGCGGTACGTGAAGTTCGTCGGTCGGTCGTCGGCGCTTCGGGTCACCGGCGAACACGAGATCCAGGAGACCGAGGACGGGAGCCGGCTCGTCAACCGGTTCACGGTCGAGGGGAAGATGCCCGGCATCGAGCGCTACTTCAAGAAGCACCTCGACGAGGAGCTCGACAACCTCGAGGCCGCGCTCCGGGAGGAGGTTCCGGCGTGAGACTCGCGCTCGCCCAGCTGGAGATCGAGTCGGCTGCGGTCGAGGACAACCGCGAGCGCGCCGAGGCCGCCGTCGCGGAGGCCGCCGACCGGGGCGCCGACCTCGTCGCGCTCCCGGAGATCTTCAACGTGGGCTACTTCGCGTTCGACGCCTACCAGCGCGCGGCCGAACCCGTCGAGGGCCCGACGCTTTCCCGCATCGCCGACGCCGCCCGCGAGCACGGCATCGGCGTGCTCGCCGGCAGCATCGTGGAGGACCTCGCCGAGACCGAGAGCGTCGAGACCCCGGCCGACGAGGGGCTGGCCAACACCTCGGTCCTGTTCGACCGCGACGGCCGGCGGCTCGCGGTGTACCGCAAGCACCACCTGTTCGGCTACGAGTCGGCGGAGGCCCGGATGCTGGTCCCCGGCGAGAGCCTGGGCGTCGCCGAGTTCGAGGGAGCGACGGTCGGGATGACGACGTGCTACGACCTCCGGTTCCCGGAGCTGTACCGCGACATCGCGGCGGAGGGCGCGGACCTGATCCTGGTCCCGAGCGCCTGGCCGTACCCCCGCGTCGAGCACTGGCAGCTCCTGCCCCGGGCCCGCGCGGTCGAGAACCAGCTGTTCGTCGCGGCCATCAACGGGTCGGGCGAGTTCGACGACGCCGAGCTCCTCGGCCGCTCGACGGTGTACGACCCGTGGGGCACGACGCTGGCGGGCACGGGCGACGACCCCGACCTCGTCGTCACCGACGTCGACCTCGACCGGGTCGCGGCGGTCCGCGAGGAGTTCCCGGCGTGGCGCGACCGGCGGCTCTGACGGTCCGGACGCGGGAGGCGAACCCCGTATCAACCCCTCTCTGGTTCCTCTCAGTTTACTATCGACCGCGCGGGGACCTCGCTCGACCGAAACGGGAGAAATCGGTCGTCTCCCGGCCATAAGAGTGAAAACCCGAATCTTAATTACGGTGCAAAATAATGGCCACATAACGGACAGATGGCCCAAGCGACGACTCGAACCGGCGTACCGAACGAGGGCGGGGAGCCACCGGCGGGTCCCTCCCGGGAGACGATGTTCGACCTCCTCGGCAACTCACGGCGGCGCCGCCTCCTCCGCCACCTGATTGAGGACCCCGAGATAACGCTGACCGACCTGAGCGCGCGCATCGCGGCGTGGGAGAACGACACGCCCGTCGCCGACCTCTCCTCGCGCCAGCGAAAGCAGGTGTACTCCTCGCTCTACCAGACCCACATCCCCCGCCTGAGCGACCACGGCGTCGTGACCTACGACGCCGACGCCCGGACGGTCAGGCTGACCGCCGACCCGGACCGCCTGCGTCGCTTCCTCGACGTGGACGAACCCCGGCAGGGCCGGCCCTCCCACCAGTGGAGCCGCTACTTCCTCTGGACCGCGGTGATCGGCAGCGCCGCCATCGCGGGCAACTGGCTCGGGACGGCGCCGGCGACCCACTTCGGGACCGAGGACCTCTACGGCCTGCTCACCGTGACGTTCATGATGCTCAGCGTCTCGTTCGTGATGGCCGTCGAGGGACCGAAGCTGCTGCGACTCCTCGACTGAGCGGTTCCCGTCGCGGGAACCGCGGGTTTCCGCGGAAGCCTGGAACTGGTTCGTCTTCTATCGCTCTCTACGAGTCCGCCGCCAGAGATTGGTCGGTCACGAGGGCCTCGCTGTTCAATCGTCGGGATCTGCGAGAACGCCGATTAGACTTGCTCGACCACGCAACGGCAGGTCTCGTAGTCTAATCGTCGCTCTCTGCGAGAGTGATGACTGAATTTGCTCGGCCACAAGGGCCTCGCAGTTCAGTCATCACTCTCGGTCTTGATGTCCGCGCTGAGTCCCTGCGCCATCTCGATGTCCTTCGAGTTGTTCATCGTCCAGGCCGTGCGCTCGGTGACCGCCTCGATGGCCTCGCGGGCGCTCGGGTAGCCGTTGCCGGACTTCTTGACGCCGCCGAACGGGAGCTGGACCTCCGCGCCGATGCACGGCAGGTTGGCGTACGCCAGGCCCAGTTCGGCCTCGTCGCGGAACTGGTTGATCTGGCGGTAGTCCTCCGAGATGACCGCGCCGGCCAGCCCGTAGGGCGTGTCGTTGTGGATCTCGATGGCGCGGTCCACGTCGCCGGAGTACTCGACGAGCGCGACGTGCGGGCCGAACACCTCCTCCTTGATGCACCGGAGGTCCGGGTCGTAGTCGACCTCGTAGACGAACGGGCCGACCCAGTAGCCGTCCTCGTGGTCCTCGGGGATCTCGTCGGGTTCGAGTTCGGCGCGGTCGACCAGCACGTTCGCGCCCTCCTCGCGGGCCAGGTCGTTGTACTTGTGGAACTTCTCGACCTGCTGCTCGTCGACGACCGGGCCCATGAAGGTGTCCTCCTCCAGCGGGTCGCCGACCGAGACGCTCTCGGCGAGCTCGACGAACCGCTCCTTGAACTCGTCGTAGACGTCCTCGTGGACGATGAGCCGCTCGCTGGAGACGCAGCGCTGGCCGGTCGTCTTGAACGAGGACATCACCGCCGAGTGGACCGCGATGTCGAGGTCGGCCTCCTCGGTGACGACGATGCCGTTCTTCCCGCCCATCTCGCAGGCGGCGAGCTTGCCGGGTTCGCCGCCGACCTTGCCGGCGATCTTGTGGCCGACCTCGCTGCTGCCCGTGAACAGCACGGTATCGACGCGGTCGTCCTCGACGATGGCGTTGCCGGCGTCGCCGAAGCCCTGGACCATGTTGAACACGCCGTCGGGGATGCCGGCGTCGACCATCATCTCGGCGATGATCTGGCCGCACCACGGGGTCTGCTCGGCGGGCTTCCAGACGACGGTGTTGCCCTCGACCAGCGCGATGGCCATGTGCCAGAACGGGATGGCGACCGGGAAGTTCCACGGGGTGATACAGCCCACGACGCCGCGTGGCTTGCGCCGCATGTAGGCGTCCTTGCTGGGGATCTCGGAGGGGACCACGTCGCCGTGGGGGTGGCGGGCGTTGCCCGCGGCCCACTCGACCATGTGGGCGGCCTCGACCACGTCGGCCTTCCCTTCCGAGATCTCCTTGCCGCACTCCTTGGTCACGATCTCGCCGAGCTCGTCGGTCCGGTCCTTGAGCTCGTGGTAGACGTCCCAGAGGTACTCGGCGCGGTCGATGTACGAGAGCTCGCGCCACTCCTCCTCGGCCTCCTCGGCGGCCGCGAGGGCGTCGTCGACGTCCGCCTCGGTCCCGCGGTGGAACTCCCCGAGCACCTCCCGGTTCGAGGGGTCGACGCTCTCGAACGTCTCGTCGCCGTGGCCCTCGGTCCACTCGCCGCCGATGTAGTGCTGGTAGGTCTGCTCGCTGGCTTGCTGGCTCATGCTCTGGCAAAAATTGGGACGGGCACGACTAAAAAGTCTCTCAATTCGGGTCGTTCGGGCGAGAAGTTGGCCATCCGTATCGCCGGACGGCGCCGGAGTCAGTCGTTACTGCGAGGCTGATACGACGTCACGTCCCTTCGGCGTCGGCCAGCTTCTCGACCTCGCCCTTGACGGTCACCGCGTCGAAGTCGTGGTCCGGCCGGATGTTCACGAAGTCGAGGAACTCCCGGGCCGCGAGCAGCTGGTCGGGCGGGTAGTGCTCGGCCGCGGCCGCGACCGCCGCGCTCGCGCCGATGAGCGGTTCGAGCGCCCCCAGCGCGCACGCGATGTCGTACGACCGGGCCTCCTCGATGGCGTCCTCCCGGACGCTGGTCGCGTCGATGAAGTACACCTCGCCGTCCTGCACCAGGACGTTCTCGCCCCGGAGGTCGCCGTGCGCGAGCCGGTTCTCGTGCATCACCGCCAGCGCACCGAACACCTCGGGGGCGAACCGCTCGACCTCCTCGGGCGACAGGTCGTCCAGGATCCGGAACTCGGGCAGGTAGCCCATCACGAGCACGCCCATGCCGTCGACCTCGAACGCCTCGACCGGCGCGGGGACGTTGAGCCCGATCTCGCGCATCCGGCGGGTCGCCTCGAGCTCGTGCTCGCACATCTCCAGCGGGTCGGCGAAGTGCTCGAAGAACCCCTCCGTGCCCGACGAGAACGCGCCGAGGTTGCGCGCGCCCGTGAACAGCGCGTGGACCAGCGAGTTCTGGTCGGTCACGATCTTGACGAACCACTGGTCGTCGACCACCGCGGGGGTCGACAGCCAGTTGTCGGCGTCGAGGAACTCGACGCGGAGCTCGGACTGGTCGTACCGCCGCGCCAGCTCGGCGAAGACGGCCTCGAGGCGCTGCCACTCGATGGTCCCGCGGACCAGTCGCCGGATGCCCATCGGCCGCGACTAGGCGGCCGGCCCTCAAAAAGCCACTTGCCCGCGCCGACTCCGGCCCGCGGTTCGAACTGCTCACATCAGCGAGGCGATGACAGACGCGGCGTAACCGATGACGGCCAGGGCCGTCAGGACCAGCACCGACCGCAGCGACGGGAGCGCGTCGGCTCCGAGCGACGCCGACGCGGGGAGCGAGACCGCCCACCACAGCTCCAGACTGCCCCAGACAAGCAGGACGCCGGCCAGCGCGAACACCGCCAGCACGTCGTAGAACCCCATCCACCACGGGAAGAAGTAGCCCAGCAGCGCGTTCTGGACGCCGACGGGGACCGCGCTCCGGACCGCCTCCTCGAACCGGTCGACGGGACCGTCGACGGTCGTCCCCCGGTGGGACCGGATGCCGGCGCTCGCGGCGCTCGGCCCGCCGGCGCTCTCGTCGCCGGTCCCGAGCCGCTCGGCCTCGTACGCCCGGTCGACGGGCAGCCGCCAGACGATCTCGCCCCGCCGGTTCACCTCGAACACGCGGTCACCGATGGTGTCGGTGACGAGCGTGTGACCGTTCGGCAGGCGGTCGGCGTCGCGGGGCCACTGCATCCGCTCGTCGGTCCACGTCCAGGTCCGGTTCCACCCGCCGTTCTGGCGCTGGTACTCCACGATGCGGTCGTTCTCGGAGTCGGCGACCACCACCGCCGGGCCGCCCGCCGACTCCGGGATGTAGTCGGGGTTGTGCTGCTCCCGGAGGACCGAGTAGTCGTTCTCGCCGCCGAGCGTCCAGTTCGCGACGATGCCGCGGCTCCGGTTCAGGAAGGCGACCTGGTCCTGGTTGCGGAGGTCGACCATGACCCGGCCGTCGTCGAGCAGTTCGACGTCGTTGATGTGGACCCAGTCCTTGTCGTAGCTCCCGCCGCTGGTGATGGGGAGCTCGCTCTCGGCGGTCCAGGTCCACTCCCGGATGCCCGACGAGGTGTTGACCAGGAAGACCGCCTCGTTGCCGATGTCGCCGACGAGGATGTGGGTGTCGTTGATGACGTCGACGTCGTGCCACCGGCCGCCCTCCATCCGGTGGCTGTACAGCCGCGTGCGCTCGCCCGTGGTCAGGTTCAGCCGTTCGACCACGTTCCGGCGGCAGTCACCGCGGTCGGAGAGCAGCGGGCCGCCCCCGCAGACCGACTCGTTCAGCCACTTCGAGGCGACGTACGTGACCGTGCGGTCACCGCGAGGACTCGGGTCGACGTCCCAGTAGGAGCTGTGCCGCTCCGTCTGGTAGAGCACGGTCCCGTTCGGCCGGAACGCGACCAGCTCCCCCGAGAGCCCCCGCATGTCGCCTCGCTGGACCGTGACGACCGTGACGCCCGACCGATGGCCGACCACCCGTTCCCGTTCGCCGGGCGCCAGTTCCGCCGCCCGGTCGTACCGGGCGTTCGGCGACTGTCCCGCGGTGACGAATCCGGCGGCGAGTGCGAGGACCAGTCCGAGGCTGAGAGCGCCGAGGGCGGCGCGGGTCGGCGTTTGGGCATTCACACGGCCTGGTACGGCGGTGTCCGTCAACAGCGTTGTGGCGGTGACGACCGGGTCCGGAGCGGCGTCGTCGGCGTCGGAACCGCTCGCTTCGGTGACTTTATACTCCGGCTCGCGCAAATTTTGCGCATGGATTTCGGACTCTCCGACGAGCACCAGATGATCCGCGACGAGGTGCGTCGGTTCTGCGACGAGGAGATCGAGCCCGTGGCCCAGGAGATCGAGGACGAACACCGCTTCCCCGCCGAGATCTTCGACGAGCTCGCCGACCTCGACATGATGGGCGTGCCCGTCAGCGAGGAGTACGGCGGGCTGGGCGGCGACCAGCTCATGTACGCGCTCGTCACCGAGGAGCTCGGCCGGGTGTCGGGGTCGGTCGGGCTCTCCTACGCGGCCCACGTCTCGCTCGCCTCGAAGCCCATCGAGCTGTTCGGCACCGAGGCCCAGAAGGAGCGGTGGCTCCGGCCGCTCGCGGAGGGCGAGTACCTCGGCTCGTGGGCGCTGACCGAGCCCGGTAGCGGCTCGGACGCAAGCGACATGGACACCACCGCGGAGAAGGACGGCGACGAGTGGGTCCTCAACGGGACCAAGCAGTTCATCACCAACGCCAACGTCGCCGGGTCGGTCCTCGTCAAGGCCGTCACGGACCCGGGGGCCGGCTACGACGGCATCTCGACGTTCATCGTCGACCCCGAGGAGGACGACGGCTTCGAGGTCACGACCGTCTGGGACAAAATGGGGCTGAACGCCTCGCCGACGTGCGAGATCCAGCTCGACGACGTCCGCGTCCCCCAGGACCGACTGCTGGGCGAGGAGGGCGACGGCTGGGACCAGACCAAGAAGACGCTGGACGGCGGCCGCATCTCCATCGCCGCGCTGTCGACCGGCCTCGCGCAGGGCGCCTACGAGGCCGCGAAGGAGTACAGCACAGAGCGCGAGCAGTTCGGTCAGCCCATCTCGAAGTTCGACGCCATCCGGAACAAGGTCGTCTCGATGGACCGGAAGGTCGAGCGCGCCCGGCTGCTGACCCACCGCGCGGCCTGGAAGTACGACCGAGGCGAGCCGGTCACCCGCGAGAGCGCCCTGGCGAAGCTCGACGCCAGCGAGGCCGCCCGCGAGGTCGCCGAGGACGCGGTCCAGACCCTCGGCGGCTACGGCTACACCGAGGACTTCGCGCCCCAGCGGTTCTTCCGGGACGCGAAGCTGATGGAGATCGGCGAGGGCACGAGCGAGATCCAGCACCTGGTCGTCGGGCGGGAGCTCGGACTGTAGCCCGGCCCTGGTCGGGGAGCTATTCTTCCGTTCTCAGGAGCCCGTAGAGGGACGCGTCCACGCGCTCGCCGTCCACGTAGTAGTGGTCGCGCAGGTGACCCTCCTGGCGGAATCCGGTCCTCTCGAGGACGCGCCGCGAGGCGTCGTTCCACTCGAAGACGCGCGCCGATACCTTCCGCAGTCCCCGGTCGTCGAAGGCGTACCGGACGGCGAGGTCGGCGAGCTCGGTGGCGTAGCCGTTGCCCTGCTCGTCGGGCGCGACCCAGTACCCCAGTTCTGCCCTGCCGGCGACGTCGTCGATTTCGAACAGCCAGACGAAACCGACCCGCTCCCCGTCGACACAGGCGACGAAGTGGACCGACTCGTCGTCGGATTCTTCGAAGAACTCGGCGACATCCTCGCGGGTTCGCGGGGTCGAGCGAGCGAACCCCCGGCGAACCTCGGGGTCGTTCCAGTGCCGGTGGACGAACTCGTAGTCCGCCGGCTCGACCGTCCGGAGCGTCAGTCTGTCACCGCGGAGGAACGCAGCGCCGGCCATGCGGTCGCGTTCGGAGGTTCGCGGTATAACGGTTTCTCACACGTTTGACGGTCGCCCGGAGCGAAAACTGGGTCCGATAGTCGACGTTCGGGAACGCACCCCGAGAAGTCCGTTCGACCCGGTGGCTGTCCGAGTCCGGTCGTTCGGGAAGCAGAGAGGAGAGCGGACCGACTAGAGCTGCACCGCGTCCTTCTCGGAGAGCGACGGCGGGATGCTGTGGTGGTAGGTCATCGCGCCCGCCGAGGTGACGATCTTGATGGTGAACTCTTCACCGCCTTCGAGTCCGCCGGCGTTCCCTATTTCGTCCGCGTTGATGGTGATCCGGAACCGGTCCTCCTGGTTGTGCAGCACCGGGAAGGTGTCCTGCTTGTCCTTGATGGCGGAGAGGTTGAAGTGGTTTGCATCAGCGGTCGTCCCGTTCTGCAGGATCTTTCCGGTGTCGGGACCCAGCCACTCGACGGTCGCCGTCGAGAGGTTGATGTCGCCCGACCCGGAGTTCTTCATCACGGTGAGGTTGACCAGGTGGACGGTCTGGTCGTTGCCGACGATGCCGACGCTGCTCACGACGTTCACGCGGTTCGTCACGCTCGCGGTGCTCTCCTCGCCGGTCTGCTCGGACTTGGTCTGGAGGAAGCCCGCGGTGTTGATGAGCACGCCGGCCGCGATGGCGGCGACCAGCACCATCGCGATGAACACGATGAGGGTGCCGATGCCCACCTGACCGCGGTCGACCCGCCCGTTCTCGATGTCGAACATGCTTCTCTTCTGGACCACTCTTCTCGCACAGAGGACATAAATCCCCGAGACCATTATCACAGCTGAAAATACTCGGTCTGTGGCACGGTATCAGGGGTAGAGGCGTTCTCTCCGCAATATGAGCGTAGATAGATAATAGAATTGTATCCAGTGTGATGGTGGATAAAAAGGCGACTTCGGACCCGTTCGGTCACGTTCCGAACAGCTCCGGGTGGAGTCCCGATACGGATTCGGTCCGACCGGGGTCCCGGCGGTCGAGCCGTCCCGCGACGGGCGTCCACGCCCGGGAGCCGCGGCTCAGGGCCAGTTGCCGCTCTCCTCGTAGGCGTCGACGACCCGCCGGATGGCGACCACGTAGGCCGCCGTCCGCATGTTGGGCGCGCCGGTCCGCTCGTAGGTCTCGACCAGGTTGTCGAAGGCCGCGGTGATGATGCGTTCGAGCTCCTCGTTGACCCGCTGCTCGGTCCAGTAGAACCGCTGGCGGTTCTGGACCCACTCGAAGTACGACACCGTGACCCCGCCTGCGTTCGCCAGGATGTCCGGGAAGACGTAGGTGTCGGCCTCGGCCAGCACTTCGTCGGCCTCGGGGGTGAGCGGGCCGTTCGCGGCCTCGACGATGACGTCGGCCCGCACGTCGCGCGCGAGGTCGCCGTCGATTGCGTTCTCGAGCGCGGCCGGGACCAGCAGGTCCACGTCGAGCGTCAGCACGTCCTCGTTGGAGAGCTCCTCGTCGGCGCCGGGGTAGCCGACGACGCTGCCGGTCTCGTTCTTGTGGTCCTTGACGTCGACGGGGTTGAAGCCGTCCTCGGCGTAGATTCCGCCGCTGGAGTCGCTGACCGCGACGACGTTGGCGTCGAGTTCGTGGAGGAGCTTGGCCGCGATCCACCCGGCGTTGCCGTACCCCTGGACCGCGACCTCCGCGCCCGCGATGTCCCTGTCGAGGTAGTCGAACGCCTCGCGGGCGGTGAGCATCGTCGAGCGACCGGTCGCCTCGACGCGGCCCGCGCTCCCCCCGGAGTCGGGTGACTTGCCGGTGATGACGCCGGGCTCGGTGGTGTTCTCCAGCGTCTCGTAGGTGTCCTTGATCCAGTTCATCTCGCGCTGGCCGGTGTTGACGTCGGGCGCGGGGATGTCCTTGTCCTCGCCGATGAACGGCCGCAGCTCCTTGGCGAACGACCGGGTGATGCGTTCGAGTTCGGACTCGCTGTAGTCGTCGGGGTCGATGACGATGCCGCCCTTGCCGCCGCCGTAGGGGATGTCGACGACGGCGCACTTGTAGACCATCCACCCGGAGAGGGCCTTCACCTCGTCTCGGGAGACGTTCGGGTGGTAGCGGATGCCGCCCTTGTAGGGGCCGCGGTCGCCGTTGAACTCCGAGCGGAACGCCTTGAACACCTCGATCTCCCCGTCGTCCATCTCGACCGAGAGGTTGGTCTCCAGCACGCGCTCGGGGTGTTTGAGCCGGTTCAGCACGTCGTCTCCCGCGTCGACGTACTCGGCGGCGTCGTCGATCTGTTCCTGCAGGCTCTCGAAGGGGTTTGCTTGCTCGGACATGGTGGGAAGTCGTACCGTCGGGTCGGAGGTTCGTTACTACAACTCATACAGTTTCCGGAAGCGGAGGAGCCGCTTCGCCGCGCGTCCGGTCTCCCGCGACGCTCTCTCCGCCTGTCGACCCCCGCCATCCCTATCCCCGCCGGACCGTAAGTATGTGTATAAGGACCTAAGTGGAATCAATAGCATTAATATTTTAAGCGCCTGCACGGACCACTTCTCTACCAATGTCCTCAGGCACGACCGAAGCCGCGGAACCGGCGGACGCCGACGAGCAGACCGAGCAGCCGGAGTCGGCGCTCGAGACGGCCCGGCGACAGCTCGAACACGCCGCGGCCCACCTCGACGTCGACGAGGGCGTCATCGAGCGCCTGAAGCACCCGACGAAGGTCCACCGCGTCGCGGTCCCGCTGAAGCGCGACGACGGCACCGTCGAGGTGTTCACCGGGTACCGCGCCCAGCACGACGACGTCCGGGGTCCCTACAAGGGCGGCCTGCGCTTCCACCCCCACGTCAGCGAGGAGGAGTGCGTGGGGCTGTCGATGTGGATGACCTGGAAGTGCGCCGTGATGGACCTCCCGTTCGGCGGCGGCAAGGGCGGCGTCGTCGTCGACCCCAAGGCACTGAGCGACGACGAGAAGGAGCGGCTCACCCGCCGGTTCGCCGAGGAGCTCCGGAAGTTCGTCGGCCCGAAGAAGGACATCCCGGCGCCGGACATGGGCACCGACGCCCAGACGATGGCCTGGTTCATGGACGCCTACTCGATGCAGGAGGGCGAGACCATCCCCGGCGTCGTGACGGGCAAGCCGCCGGTCGTCGGCGGCAGCGAGGGCCGCGAGGAGGCGCCCGGCCGGTCGGTCGCCATCGTCGTCCGCGAGGCCGCCGACTACTACGACTACGACCTCGAGGACACCACGGTGGCGGTCCAGGGGTTCGGCAGCGTCGGCGCGAACGCCGCCCGCCTGCTCGACGACTGGGGCGCGAACGTCGTGGCCGTCAGCGACGTCAACGGCGCCATCTACGACCCCGACGGGCTCGACACCCGCGCGGTGCCCTCCCACGAGGAGGAGCCCGAGGCCGTGATGACCCACGACGCGCCCGAGAAGCTCTCGAACGAGGAGATCCTCGAACTCGACGTGGACGTGCTCGTGCCCGCTGCTATCGGCAACGTCCTCACCGCCGACAACGCCGGTGACGTCCAGGCCGACATCGTGGTCGAGGGCGCCAACGGCCCGACCACGTTCGCCGCCGACGCCATCCTCGAGGAGAACGGCGTCCAGGTCATCCCCGACATCCTGGCGAACGCGGGCGGCGTGACGGTGTCGTACTTCGAGTGGCTCCAGGACATCAACCGCCGCCAGTGGTCGCTCGAGCGCGTCAACGAGGAACTGGAGACCCACATGCTCTCGGCGTGGGACGACGTGCGCCGGGAGGTCGAGGCCCGCGACATCAGCTGGCGCGACGCCGCCTACGTCGTGGCGCTCTCGCGGATCGCCGAGGCGAAGTCGACCCGCGGGCTCTGGCCCTGAGCTGACAGCACCGCAGGACCGCTTCGGACGCTACTCCTCTTCCGCCGCCTCGGCGTAGGCCAGCACGCGCTCGGCCCGCGCGATCAGGGGCGGGTCGATCATCTCGCCGTCGACCCGGAAGACGCCCCGGCCCTCGGCGTCGGCCTCCTCCTTCGCCTCCAGTACGCGCTCGGCCCACTCGACCCGCTCGGGGTCGGGCGTGAACGACTCGTTGATGGGGTCGACCTGCGCGGGGTGGATGGCCAGCTTCCCGTCGTAGCCCAGCTGGACCGCGAACTCGGTCTGTTCGCGCAGTCCGTCGACGTCCTCGAAGTCGGTGTGAACCGTGTCGATGGCGTCGACGTCCGCGGCGCTGGCCGCGAGGACGACGTGCTCGCGGGCGTGGAGGACCTCCGTCCCCTCGTCGGTCCGGGTCGCGCCGAGGTCGGCCGCGAGGTCCTCGGCGCCGAACACCAGCGCGTCGACCTCGCGGACCGCGGCGATCTCCTCGGCGGCGAGCACGCCGGCGGCCGTCTCGACCAGCGCGAGGATCGGCACCTCCGCGCCGCGCTCGGCGAGCAGGTCGGCGAGCGTCTCGGCGTCGGCCGCGCGCTCGGTCTTCGGGAGCATCACGGCGTCGAGCGTGTCGGCGGCCCGGGCCGCGTCGTCGCCGTCGGAACCGCTCAGGATCCCGCGGAGGTCGTCGTCCGCGGCGATGCCCGTCGGGTTCACCCGAATGCAGACCTCGCTGTCCGGCGCGAACTCTGGATCGGCCAGCACGTCCCGGACCGCCTCTCGCGCCTCGTCCTTGGCGTCTGGCGCCACGGCGTCCTCCAGGTCGAACACGATCACGTCGGCGCCGGCGCTCGGCGCCTTGCGCATCATCTCCGGGCGGTCGCCCGGCGTGAACAGTAGGCTTCGTCGCGGCATGCGCGACACCACGCGCTCCGAGGGTTCAACTATTCCGGAAGCGCGAGCGCCGTGACGACCCCGCCGCGGTCGGCCGCGTAGGCCGTCCCGTCGGCCGCGGCCACCGGCGCGACCACGGCGTCCGCCGCCCGGTACCACCACAGAATCGTGCCCTCCTCGGCGTCGATTCCGCAGACGTCGCCCGCCTCGGTCCCGACGAGGACCGCGCCGTCGGCGACCGTCGGCGACGCCCAGATCCGCGCGCCGAGGTCGGTCCGCCACGACACCGACCCGTCGTCGGCGTCGAGCGCGTAGACCGACCCGTCGGCGCTCCCCGCGAAGACGGTCCCGTCCGCGACCGCCGGCGACGCCCAGACGGCCCCGTCGGTCTCGGCGCGCCAGCGCTCCCGGCCGGTCACCGCCGAGACCGCGCACACCCGGCCGTCGTCGACCGTGCCGAGGTACGCGGTCTCGCCGTCGACCGCGGGCGCTCCGGCGACCGCGACCGCCGGCTCGAACCGCCAGCGCTCCCGGCCGTCGGTCCGGTCGTGGGCGTAGGCACCGCCGGCGAGGCTGGCGAGCAGGACGCGCTCGTCGTCGACGCCCACCGCGCAGAGCGACCGCGCGGCGTTCCGGAACGTCCGGAGCCGGGAGCCGTCGGCGGCGTGGAGGGCCGCGACCCGGCCGTCGTCCGCCGCGGCGAAGACGGTACCGTCGGCGACCGCGGGCCTCGCCTGGACGTCACCGTCGGTGCGGAACGTCCACCGCCGGTCGCCGGTCGACGCGTCGAGCGCGAGGACCGCACCGCCGCTCGTTCCCGCGTACACGGCGTCGTCGGCAATTGTCGGTCCGGTCACCCGGCCCCGGGTCCGGACCGACCAGCGCTCGGTCCCGTCGGCGAGGTCGATCGCGTGCGTGCAGCCGGTCGCACAGCCGAGGTACGCCGTCCCGTCGCGAACGACGGGCGCGGTCGCGACCGGCCCGTCGGCCCGGAAGCGGAAGCGGACCCGCGGTCGGGCCGGAGCGGGGATGCGGTCGCGAGCGTCGTCGACGACGGATTCGGCACCCGTCCCGTCGTCGGCAAGCCGGTCGTGCGGAACGTCGGCCCGCGCCGGACGCGAACGCGAGTGTCGCGGTTGCGACTCGCGTGCGCCCGACCCGCCGGCCGGGGGCGTCGCGCCCCGCGGCGTCCCCGGCGCCGCGTCGCGGCCGGCGGTCGCGCCGACGCTGTCTTCCCCTGTCGGCTGTCGCGCCCACTCGAACCGGCTTGCGTCCTCAGACATGGTGAGCCTCGGCTGTGACTGACTGCGACCCGATTTATTCGGGACTTATGCTTTGTTATGCGGTGATTACCGGTCCGCAGGCGCCGCCTGACGCCGACGGCAGCGGTCGCGAGCCGGTTCGACGGTCGGGCCGGGACGACGCCCGGACGCGCCGAACCGGCGGGATTTTTGCCCGGCCGAGGCGACAGTCCGCGCGTGACTGGGCTCTACTACGAGGAGTTCGAGGTCGGCGAGACGATCGAACACGAGAAGCGACGCACGATCAGCGAGTCGGACAACCAGCGGTTCTGCGACATGACGATGAACCAGCAGCCGCTCCACCTCGACGCCGAGTTCGCCGCCGACACCCAGTTCGGCGACCGGCTGGTCAACGGCCTCTACACGATGAGCCTGGCGGTCGGGCTCTCGATCCCCGACACCACCGACGGGACCATCGTCGCGAACCTCAGCTACGACGACGTCGAGCACCCGAACCCGGTGTTCCACGGCGACACCATCCGGGCGCAGTCGACCGTGACCGACAAGCGCGAGACCTCCGACGGCGAGCGCGGCGTGGTGACGATGCGCGTCGAGGCGTTCGCGGTCGACCGCGACGACGAGGACGACGGCGAGACGCTGGTCTGCGAGTTCGAGCGGACGGTGCTGTCGCTGAAGAAGGAAGAGCAGTAGAGGTCCCGGACGAGAGGACCCGGCTCACCCCACGACCATCGCGTACAGCGCGAGGTTGACGACCGCTGCCGCAAGCCAGGGGACCGCGAGCCCCGCTGGGACGAGCAGACCGTGTCGCTCGGGCAGGAGCCGCCGGCAGCCCAGCCCGATTCCGACCGCGAACAGCTTCATCCCCACCATCGCCCCGAACCCGAACTGCCGGATGGCGGCCCGGGCCACCGGGTTCGACTCGGACAGCCCCATCCGGAGCCCGTAGTAGGTCGTGAGCAGGTCGCCGACGAGCGCCACCCCCACGAGTATCCAGAGCGTCCGCTCGGTCCTGCCGACGCCCGCCAGCGGATCGGTCAGGCGTCGTCGTCCGGTGCTGGCCAGCGCCGACCAGTAACGTCCGTCAGAACTCACGATTCCACGGACGACGAGACCGTCCATTGTTATACGGCTCCTTAGGCGCTGACACGCCGGATTAACGCCGCAGCGCGATCGCTCTCGCCGCGACATCGGGAACGCCGGAGAACCGGGTCGTCGGCGTCCGAACCGGCAGAAAACGCCGCGTTACAGCGACGACGCGTCCTCACAGGCCGGACCTGTTCGGCGCGCCGGCGGGGAGTCGCCGGCGTGGGTCGGCGTGTTCCAGCGCCGGTCCGCGGTCACAGCGCCGGTCGGCGAATCGGCAGCACCGGTCGGGGCGTCGGGACGGTCGTTCAGAGGGTGCACGACCGCCCGGAGAGTCTGCGGGGACGACCCGGAGAGTCGTGGGGACGGTTCGGCGAGTCGGCGGGGACGGCTTGTAGCGTCCAGGGGCCGGTCAGAGGATCGTGCCGTGCTTCTTGTCCGGCAGGTCCTTCTCGATGTCCTCGTAGAAGGCGAACCGGTTGCGGAGCTCGGTCCGGAGGGTGCTCGGCGGGACGATCTCGTCGATGACCACCTCGCTGGCCATCCGGTGGACGTCGATGTCCTCGCGGTACTCCTCGCGGAGCTCGCGCTCCTTCGCGGCGCGCTCCTTCTCGTCGTCGATCTCGGAGAGCTTCCGGGCGTAGACGGCGTTGATGGCGGCCTCCGGTCCCATGATGGCGATCTCGCCAGAGGGGAGCCCGATGACGCTCTCGGGGTCGTAGGCCGGCCCGCCCATCGCGTAGATGCCCGCGCCGTAGGCCTTCCGGACGACGACGGTCTGCTTCGGGACGGTCGCGGAGGAGGTGGCGTAGATGAACTTCTTGCCCTTCTCGAGGATGGCGTCCTTCTCGACCTGCGAGCCCGCCATGAAGCCGGGCGTGTCGCAGAGGTAGAGCAGCGGAATCTCGTAGGCGTCGCAGGTCCAGATGAACTCCGCGGCCTTCTCGGCGGCGTCGGGGAAGATGGCGCCGGCGCGCTGGGCGGGCTGGTTGGCGACGATGCCGACCGGCCGGCCGTCGATGCGGGCGAACGCGGTGACGATCTCCGTGCCGTACTCAGGCTTGAGCTCGAAGAACGACCCCTCGTCGACTACGCGGTCGATGACGTCGGTCATGTCGTAGCCCCGGTTGGGCTCCTGGGGGACGATCGAGTCGATACCTTCGGGGGACTTGGCGGGGGGCCGGCCCTCTGTTCTGGGCGGCTTCTCGTCGGCGCTGTCGGGCAGGTAGGAGATGAGGTCCGCGACGAGCTGCCGGGCGTGCTCCTCGTCGTCGGCCACGAGGTCGGCGCTGCCCGAGTGCTTGGCGTGGACGTCCGGGCCGCCCAGCTCTTCGAGGTCGATCTGCTCGCCGGTGACCATCTCGACCATGCGCGGGGAGGCGATGGCCATCGCCGACATGTCCCGGACCATCACCGTGAAGTCGGCGAAGACGGGTGTGTAGGCCGCGCCCGCGATGCAGGGCCCGTAGAGCACGCAGATCTGGGGGACCCGCCCGGAGAGCATCGAGTGGTTGTAGTAGTACTTCCCGATGCCCTCGCGGTTGGCGAAGAAGCCGGTCTGCTGGTCGATGCGCCCGCCGGAGGAGTCCATCAGGTAGAGCACCGGCTTGCCCGACTTCAGCGCGCGCTGCTGCATCCGGAGGAACTTCTCGACGCCCTTCTCGGCCATCGAGCCGGCCTTGACGGTGAAGTCGTTGGCCATGAAGTGGACCTCCCGGCCCTCGAACTCCGCCGCGCCCGTGAGCAGGCCGTCGCCGGGCAGCCGGTCGTCGGTGTCCGCGTCGACCTCCGGGCTGTCGGGGTGCCAGGCGTCGAAGTTGGCGAACTTGCCGTCCTCGAACAGCAGGTCGCCGAACCAGAGGTCGAGCCGGTCGCGGACGAACAGCTTGCCCTGCTCCTCGAGGCGCTCGCGGTACTTCTCGGGGCCGCCGAGCTCGATGTCCTCGATCTCGTCCCAGAGCGCCCGCTCGCGGTCGGTCGGCCCGAGGTCGTCCGTCGGCCCACCGGCGCCGGCCGCCGCCCCGTCGGTCGCTGTTCGTGCGGCCCCTGCGCCGGTCGACCCCGCTCCGCCGGCCCCTGCCTCGGCGACCGGCGCCTCGCGGACCGCCGCGGGCGCGTCGGCGTCGCCCACGTACACCTCCACCTCGTCGCGGACGTGCCGGGCGAGCGCCTCGGCGATGGCGGAGGCCTCCTCGTCGGTCGCACCGTCGCTGACGCGGACTTTCATGTCCAAGCGTCCGGCGAGCAATTTCAAACCGTTTTCCATTTGGGCGCGAATATTGCCGGCGGCGCCCGCCGCCGTGATCCCGCGCGCGGTTCACCCGACCGCGACTCGGCCGACCGTGTTCACCCGAGCGCGATGAGCGCGATGCCGACGACCGCGACCGCGCCCGCGACCAGCCGGAGCCCGAACCGGTCCTCGCCGAGCAGCAGGCCGCCGAGGACGACGGCGACGACGGCCTGCGTGTTGAGGATCGGCGAGACGATGCTCGCCGGGAGGACGTCGAACGCCTGGGTCATGAGGTGGGTTCCGGCCGCGACGACCGCGCCGAGCGCCGCGAACGTCGGCAGGGCCGCGCCGAGTTCGCCGGACCACTGCCGGGCCGCCAGCGGCAGGAGGACGACCCCGACGCCGCCGGTGTAGACCAGCACCCACACGTCCGACCGCACACCCACGCCCTGGAGCACGACGCGGGTCCCGACGTCGACCGCGCCGTAGAGGGCGGCGCTGCCGAGCGCGAGCTGGGCGGGTCGATGGGTCGCCGCCCGGCGAATCGGCGCGAGCAGGCCGGTCGACTGGTAGTTGGCGAGGTAGACCGCCAGCGTCGCGAAGCCGACGCCGACGACCTGGGACGGTGCAAGGCGCTCGCCGACCAGCAGCACCTCCAGCGGCAGGGTGAAGGCCGGGACCAGTTTGCCCAGCGGCGCGACGTACGAGACGTCGCCGGCGTTCAGCGCGTACAGCAGCGCGAGGTACGCCGCGGCGCTGGCGACCAGGACGAAGCCGATCAGCGCGACTCCCCGGAGGGTGAGTTCGCCGACCGGCGGCCCGTCCGCCGGCCGGAGCGCGACGACCGGGAGGTACCACGCGACCCCGGCCGCGTTGGCGCCGACGATGACCACCGCGGGCGGGTACCCCGAGACGTACCGCTTGAGCCCGAACAGGTAGCCGCCCCAGACCAGCGCCGCGACCGCCGCGTACCAGATGCCGAGTCCTACCACGACGCGGCCTTCTCTGCCGGCCGGGAAGAAACGCCCGGCCGAGGCCCGGCAGTCGGTGATCGTGTTTCGGCGGCCGGGTCGGGTGATTCGAGGGAAGTCGCTCCGCCGGGCCGCCGCCGGTACACTTTCCGGCGTCCGAGCCGACCGGATTGGCATGAACCTCGACTCGTACCTGGGCGACTTCGCGGAACGCGACTGGCAGACCGACGCGGAGGGGACCGTCCGGGTCGCGCTGCTCGGGCTCGGCGAGTTCGCCTGCGACCACGTCCTGCCGGCGCTGGAAGGCGACGCCGCGACCGACCGCACGCGGTTCTGCGAGGTGTCGGCGCTCGTCAGCGGCTCGCCCGAGAAGGCCGAGTCGGTCGCCGGCGAGTACGGCATCGGCGCCACGCTCACCTACGACGAGTTCGAGGCCGGCGATGGCGTCGACGCCTTCGACGCCGTCTACGTCGCCGGGCCGAACGCGCTCCACCTCGACTACGCCCGGACCGCGGCCGACCACGGCAAGCACGTCCTCTGCGAGAAGCCGATCGAGGTCAACGCCGACCGCGCCCGCGAGATGGTCCGGGCCTGCGAGGCGGCGGGCGTGACCCTGATGGTCGGCTACCGGCCGCAGGTCGAACCCGCCCACCGCCGGCTCCGCGAGATGGTCCGCGACGGCCTGCTGGGCGACCCGGTCGCGTTCCACGGCTGGTTCACGGGCCACATCCTGGCGGCGGGCGGCGAGGACCAGTGGCGGCTCGACCCCGACCTCGCGGGCGGCGGCGCCACGATGGACGTGGGGGTCTACCCCCTCAACGCGGCCCGGTTCCTGCTCGACGCCGACCCGATCGCGGCGCAGGCCACCACGAGCGCCCCGGACGCGGCGTTCGAGGGCCTGGACGAGCACGTCGCCTTCCAGCTCGAGTTCCCCGGCGGCACGACCGCCTCGTGCACCGCGAGCTACAACGCCCAGGGCGACGACAGGCTCCGGCTCGTCGGCACCGAGGGCCAGGTCGAGCTGAACCCCGCGTTCGACTCCGAGATCCAGCCGACGCTCGACGTCGAGATCGGCGACGAGCGCGCCGAGTACACCGGCTCGTACGTCAACGAGGTGGCCGAGGAGTTCGACTACTTCGCCCACTGCGTGCTGACCGGCGCCGACCCGGAGCCCGACGGCCGGGACAGCGTCGCCGACATGGAAGCGGTCGAGGCCGTCTACGAGTCGGCCGAGACGGGCCGGCGGGTCGAGGTCGGGGACGTCGGCGTCTGAGTAGGCTTCGCTCGGAACGCGGGAAAGCCGAGAGAAGAGGCCGCTTACGCGAACTGGGACTCCAGCCGGTCGATGAGTTCCTCGTTGCCCACGTACACCGGCGTGCGCTGGTGAACCCCCTCGGCGTCGGCGTCCAGCAGCGACTCCTGGCCGTTCGAGGACGCGCCGCCCGCGGTCTCGACGATGTACCCGATGGGGTTCCCCTCGAACTGGAGGCGGAGCTTGCCCTCGGGACGGGATTCGAGTTCCGGATACCCGAACACCCCGCCGTAGGTCATCACCTGGTTGACGTCGCCGATCATCGCGCCGCCGTACCGGAGCTTGAGCTCGTCCTCGATTTCGTGGGCGTAGTCGGCGAACCGGTCGGTCCAGTCGGGCACTCGACCGCCGAACCCGTAGACGGTCGGGTCGTCGGGAAGGCTCACGTCCTCGCGGACCGCCCGGCGCTCGTCGAACTCGCCGTCCGTCCCTTCGATGACGTACTCCGTCACCTCGCCGTCGCGCGCGACCACCATCGTCGTGATGGGACCGTAGAGGACGTAGGCCGCGGCCACGAGGTCCCGGCCCCTCGCGGGGAGGTCGGCGTCGTACACCCCGAGGATGGTGCCCATCGAGTTGTTGGACCTGAGGTTCGACGAGCCGTCGAGGGGGTCGACGGCAACCGAGAGCGGACCCTCGCCCGCGTCCACGACCTCGTCGCGCTCCTCGCTGGCGAACTGGCCCACGTCGTCGATGGCAGCGAGTCGCTCTTCGAGCAACCGGTCGGCCCACACGTCCGCCGCGAGTTGGGTCTCGCCGCTGGCGTTCTCCTCGTCGGTCTTCGTGCGTCTGCCGGCGAGTCCGCCTCGAATCTCGGGCGCGGACCGGGCGACGACCGCGATGGCTTCGCCGACGGGGTCGGCGGTGTCTGGCGCGGCGTCGGAGTCCGACCCGCTCATTCGTCGAGGGCTTCGTCGGCGGTGGCGCCCTCGAAGATGACCTGTTCGAGCGAGTCGAGGATGCGCTCGGGCTCGTCGCGCTGCCAGACGTTGCGGCCGACCGCGAGGCCCGACCCGCCGGCGTCCATGACCGCCTCGACGCTCGAGAGGAACTCGTAGTCGCTGACCTTCGACCCGCCGGACATCACGACCGGCATGTCGCCCGCGGACTGGACCGCCCACTCCATCGACTCCCGGGAGCCGGGGTACTTGACCTTCGCCATGTCGGCGCCGATCTCCAGCGCGATGCGGGTGGCGTAGGCGATGACGCTCTCCTTGGTGTCGTTCTTCAGCCCCTGGCCGCGGGGGTACGACCACATGACGACCGGCAGGTCGTACTCCGAGTGGGCCCGCTCCTGGACCTCGCGGAAGTCCTCGTACATCTCGGTCTCGTGGTTCGAGCCCGAGTAGACCGTGTAGCCGACCGCGTCGGCGCCGAGCTCGGCGGCGTAGTCGACCGTCCAGTTCTTTGGCGAGTAGGGCTCGCCCATCCAGAGGTTGCTCGTGCCGTTGAGCTTCGCCAGCAGGTTGACCTGATCGTCGTAGGAGGGGTAGTACCGCTCGGCGACCCCCTTCTGGACCGCCAGCGACGTCACCGCGTCGTGGGTCGCGATGTCGAAGATCCGCTCGGGGTCCAGCGTCTCCGGCACCGAACTGAAGTCGGCGGAGGGGCCGTGCTCGAGGCCGTGATCGTAAGCGAGGATGAGCGCCTTGCCGTCGCGCGTTACCGGGGAGTCTTCGAGTGGTATCATCCGTTTCGAAGTCCGGTAACATCGCATAAGAGTTTTACTGGTCGCGCGGGCGAGACGAAGTCGCTCCTGCGGGCACGAGAACGGTCGAGACGGGACGTGAGCCCGGTCCGCCGGGAGAGTACTTACTACCGAAATAGTAAAAATCAGGCCAGGTCGCGGGCGGCGTCGCGCCACTCGGCGACCCGCTCGCGGTCGAGGCCGAGCGAGTCGGCGACGTGCTCGGGGTCGGCGGTGGCGAGGCTCCGGACCGAGGTGACGCCGCCGTTGGCCAGGATCTCGGCCGTCCGCTCGTCGACGCCCGGGACGTCGGTCACCGGGTCGGGACGGCTCCGCTCGCGCCAGGCGGCCTCGGCGGCCTCGGCGGCCCCGCTGCCGTCGGTCGAGGCCTCCACCGGTGCGGACGTCTCGCCGGTCGGCGACCAGTCACCGTCGGTCGCGTCCGCACCGTCGGCGCTCTCGGACTCCCAGTCGCCGCTGCTCGCGGCGACCCACGCGCGCTCGTCGTCCTGGAGCCCGCGGACCTTCTCGGAGCGCTGTGCGAGCGAGTCGTCGTCCTCGTCGCTGCCGCCGAACGACCAGTGGAGGGAGTGCTCCTTGCGCAGGCGGGTGGCGACGCCGGGGTTGACGCCCGCGTCGATGAGCATCTCGTAGGAGACCTCCTTCTCGGGGAGACCCGTGGCGTCGAAGTCCGCGTCCGCCAGCACCTCCGCGGTCGCGGGACCGACGAAGTGGATGTCTGTCAGCTCCGTCACGCCGTCGGTCGGTTCGTCGTCGGGGGCATCGTCTTTGCTCACGGGGCGTCACCGGGTTAATTTCGGGGTCACACCGACGGGGCTTGAATGTTTTGCCCGGAGCGAAAGAGGTCGGTGCTACCCCCGTTCTCGCGACGATCGGGCGGCGAAACAGATACGGCAGTCACCTGCGAAGAGAACGACATGTACCGCCACGGCGACGTAGGGACCCCGGTGAACCGCCAGTTCGCGCGATCTGCGAACGCTCGGAGAGCGAGGCGGTGATGCCGGCGTGAGCCTCGACCTCCCCGCCAATCCGGTCCTCGTCCTCGTGGACTTCCAGCGCGGGTTCGAGGAGCCGTCGTGGGGGACGCGAAACAACCCCGACGCCGAGGAGCACGCGGTCGACCTGCTCGACGGGTGGCGCACGGCGGACCTCCCCGTGGTCCACGTGCGGCACGACTCGCGGGAGGCCGACTCCCCGCTCCGGCGCGACCGGGCGGGGTTCGCCTTCGCACCTGGCCTCGAACCCGCCGACGGCCGGGACGCGGAGATCGAGGTCGTCAAGCAGGTCAACGGCGCGTTCGTCGGCACCGACCTCGAACCGTGGCTCCGGGAGCGCGACTACGAGACGCTGGTCCTCGCGGGACTGACGACCGACCACTGCGTCTCGACCACGACCCGGATGGCCGAGAACCGCGGTTCGACCCGGTCGTCGCGGCGGACGCGACCGCGACCTTCGACCGGGAGGCACCCGACGGGACCGCGATATCCGCCGACGAGAGCCATCGGGTCGCCCTCGCGCACCTCGACGGCGAGTTCGCCCGCATCGCCGAGACCGACGACCTGCTGCGCGCCGTCGAGTGACGCACGCGCTCCGGTAGGCTTACGGCCCGACCGCAAGAATTGCCGGCCATGGTACGGACGCTCGACAGCATCGAGAGCATCGGCGTGGTCGGCGCGGGCACGATGGGCAGCGGCATCGCCCAGGTCGCGGCCCGGCACGGCTACGACGTGGTGATGCGCGACGTGGAGGAGGAGTTCGTCCAGCGCGGCTTCGACTCCATCGAGGACAGCCTCGACCGGTTCGTCTCGAAGGACGAACTGACCGAGGACGAGGCCGAGGAGACCGTCGAACGCATCACCGGGACGACCGACCTCGCGGACCTGGCTGACTGCGACGTCGTTGTCGAGGCCGCGGTCGAGGACATGGACATCAAGCGGGACATCTTCGCGGACCTCGACGAGGCAGTGCCCGACGACGTCGTGCTGGCGACCAACACCTCCACGCTCTCGATCACGACCATCGCGGCCGCCACGGAGCGAGAGGACCGCGTGGTCGGCCTCCACTTCATGAACCCCGTGCCGGTGATGAAGGGGGTCGAGGTGGTCGTCGGCGAGAAGACCGACGAGGACGTGGTGGAGTTCGCCCACGCGCTGGCCGAGGACCTCGGCAAGGAGACCTGGGAGTCCGACGACAAGCCCGGCTTCGTCACCAACCGCATCCTGATGCCCTGGATCAACGAGGGCATCCGGGCGTACGACGAGGGCGTCGCCAGCAAGGAGGACATCGACAAGGGGATGAAACTCGGCACCAACGTCCCGATGGGTCCGCTCGAACTCGCCGACCACATCGGGCTCGACATCTGCCTGGACGCCAGCGAGACGCTCCACGAGGAGCTCGGCGACCGCTACAAGCCGGCCTACCTGCTCAAGCGCAAGGTCGACGCCGGCGATCTGGGCAAGAAGACCGGCGAGGGCTTCTACGAGCACTGAACCGTCGGACGGGGCGCCGTTTTACCCTCGACCTGCTGACCCGGCCTGCGACAGAAACTATGAAAAGACTGACATCTATCGAATCGCTGCGTCGGGACGAATGCCCCCTGGATACGTCGTCCCCCTCGCCCTCGGAATCGTCGTCTACCTCTTCGCGGAGCGCATGGTCCACGTCCGTCGCTTCGGTCCGATCACGGACGGCGCCCGGTCGGCCGAGACCGGCGGGCTCGCGTTCCGCCTCCTCGGTCTGCTGCTGGTCGGCGTCGGGATCGTCGAGTTCGTCCAGACGTCGGTCCTGTCGTAGCCGCGACGGGTCGGACCGTTCGCCGGTTCACGACGGCGAGAACGGCTCGTCCTCCATCCGCGACCGCAGCTCGCCGATCTTCTCGCGCTCGACGTCGCCGGACTTGAACAGCTGGATGAGCCCCATCACCTCGGCCCGCGAGACCTTCACGTCGCCCTCCTCGACCGCGTCCTCGGGTCGCTCGAGGAGTTCGCGGCTGGTGCCGACCGCGAGCAGGTACGGGATGGCCCACGCCTCGAGGGTGTTGCCCTTCGACTCGGGCAGCACCTCGAGGTAGCGCTGGGCGTCGTCCATGTACCCGCGGGCGTGGCGGGTCACCCGCCGGATGACGCCGGCGACCGCGGTCCGGTTCTCCGGGTCGGTGACGTTCGACGGGTTGACCCCGCGCTCGCGCAGCCAGGCCGCCGGGAGGTAGACGTTGTTCTCCTCGCGGAAGTCGTCCGAGACGTCCTTGGCCACGTTGACCAGTTGGAGCAGCAGCGCGAAGCCGCGGGCGTTCGCCCGCAGCACCTCGGCCCGCCGGTCGTCGACGTCCTGGGCGAGCAGGTTGGTGATGAGCTCGCCGACCGTGCCGGCGGCGTACCAGCAGTACTCCTCGAGCTCCTCGATGGTGCCGATGCGGAGGCCGCCGTCGTCCTCGTAGCGCTCGACGAACTCCGCCATCCCCCTGACCAGTTCGCTAACCGGCGGGTAGATGGCCGACTGGGCGTGCTCGCCGAGCGACCGGAAGGTGGCGACGACGCGGGGCGACTCGGCGACCACCTCCCAGTCCTCGGCGTCGACCGCCTCGGCGTCGACCGTGTCCGCGTTGGCCGGGAGATGGGGCTCGACGGCCGCGCGGAACTCCTCGATGCTCGTCTCGTCGTCCGGGTCGAGCGCCCGGTCGTAGAGGGTCAGCAGGCGCGACTGGGCCTCCGGCGGGATGTGTCCGGCGTCCTCGACCGTGTCGGCGACGCGGCAGAGCAGGTAGCCGACGCAGATGTACGACGCCATCGGCTGCTCCAGCACGTCGATGGTGATGGCGAACGTTCGCGACACGCCCTGGACGGCGTCGAAACACCAGTCCAGGTCGGCGTCGGGGCGTTCGGTGAGCGACTCCGTATCCATTGACTTCTGGGTTCTATGGACGCGAGATTGAAAAGGTTGAGCAAATGCCTTAGGATTTACCGCCGTCGGGACCACACGCGGGGGACGCGGGGCTGTCCGGCGATCCGGTCGGCGTTCGCCCCGATTCGAGCGGTCCGGGACTGGTCGCCCACCCAACGCTTATTCCGACCCGTCGCGTCCGAGTACACATGATTCCGACACCAAAGGACGCCGCGAAGGTGCTCGTCGGCAAGCCGCTGGGCATCAAGGGGAACAGGCTCAACGTCGCCTCGTTCGTGATCCAGGCCGCGATCGCACTGAAGAACGGCAGGCCCACGCGGGCGTTCCTCCTGCTCGGGGCGGCCAGCGTCGCGCCCCGGCACCCCGCGGCGTCGTGGCTGCTGCAGGGCGCGCTCGCGGCCGACGACGTCCGCCGAAAGCTGTTCTGACCGCGCCCGGGCAGTTCGCCGGCTGAAGCGGCCGGGCCCGACGACCGTCTCCCGATTCAGACGTCCGCACCCGGCCCTGACGACCGCCTCCCGACCCGCCGCCGGGCTTCCCGGCCCACGGCGCCGGATTCGAAGGGAAAGCTAAAGGACGGCCTGGGTGCAAGTTTTGCCCATGGACTTCAGCCTCTCCGCCGAGCAGAAGCAGATCCGCGACATGGTCGCGGAGTTCGCCGACGAGGAGATCAAACCCCGCGCCGACGAGATCGACGAGACCGACGAGTTCCCCGCGGACCTCGTCGACGAGATGGCCGACCTCGGGCTGATGGGGATGCCGTTCCCCGAGGAGTACGGCGGGGCGGGGCTGGACTACCACTCGTACGCCATCGGGCTGGAGGAGATCTCGCGCGGATCGGGCGGCCTGGGGACGGTCGTGGCGGCCCACACCAGCCTCGCGGGCAACATGCTCTACGAGTTCGGCGACGAGGACCAGAAGCGGGAGTACCTCACGCCGCTCAGCCGCGGCGAGGACATCGGCGCGTTCGCGCTCTCGGAGGCCGGCGCGGGGTCGGACGTCCCCGCGATGGAGACCACCGCCGAGAGGGACGGCGACGAGTACGTCGTCAACGGCGGGAAGCTCTGGATCTCGAACGGCTCGGTCGCAGACACCGTCACCCTGTTCGCCAAGACCGACTCCGACGCCGGCAACAGGGGCATCTCGTCGTTCGTCGTCCGGCCCGAGGAGGACGACGGCTTCCACGTCGAGGGCACCGAGGACAAGCTCGGCGACAAGGGGTGTCCGACCGCAGAACTGCGGTTCGACGACATGCGCGTCCCAGAGGACCGCCTCATCGGCGAGGAGGGCCGCGGGTTCGTCCACGCGCTGAAGACGCTGAACGGCGGCCGCATCACCATCGCGGCCCGGTCCATCGGCATCGCGCGCGCCGCCCTGGAGGACGCCCTGGAGTACTCGCAGGACCGCGAGCAGTTCGACCAGCCCATCTCGGAGTTCCAGACGATCCAGCACAAGCTGGCCGACATGGACACCAAGGTCCAGGCCGCCAAGATGCTGATGCACCGCGCGGCCGACCGCAAGATGCGCGGCGAGGACTACATCAAGCACGCCGCCCAGGCGAAGCTCTACGCCTCGGAGGTCAGCCGCGAGGTCGCCAACGAGGGCATCCAGATCCACGGCGGCTACGGCTACACCAAGGACTTCCCGGCCGAGCGGTACTACCGCGACTCGAAGCTCAACGAGATATACGAGGGGACCAGCGAGGTGCTGCGGAACACCATCGCGAACGAGCTGCTGGACTGAGCGGAAGACGAGCCGCCTCGACGACGAGCCCTACTCCTCCACCTTCTCCCGCATCCACTCGAAGTGCTCCTCCACCCGGCGCTCGCCCGCCTCGGTCAGCGCGTAGGCGTCGTGGATGCCCTCGGTGCGCGTCTCGACGAACCCCTTGTCCGCCAGGGATTCGAGTGCGCCGTAGAACGACTTCGAGTCGATGCGGGCGCCGTAGTGGTCCTCCAGCCGGGTCTTGAGCGACTGGCCGCGGAGCGGTCCGTCGTCGTACAGCAGGACGCAGAGGTCGCGGCGCCGGCCGCTCTGGAGCCATCGGGTCATGGTCGACCACTCTCGCCGGGCCACCACGACGTTTGCGCTTCGACTGCGGACTGGATGTAGTGAGTGGGAGGCCCGACCACGACTGGGAACGCTCGACCGAACAACCGTCACTGCAAACGCTCTACCACATTTCTGCCACGGGGGACTGAAAGGAACCGCCCGGTCGCGACCGGGCGGGGGATTTATAAAATGGATACGACGCTGTGATCGTCCGTCCGACTCGCTGTTCCAGTGCGTAGCGACGAACCGGTACCTTCGACTGTCGCCGCTCCGAAGCCACGCCCATGACCGAGCAGGAGGCCGAAAGCGAGGGCGTCACCGCGCGGTACTACGAGACCGACGACGAGCGCGTCCTGGAGTTCGACCGCGAGGGCGCGACCGCGGCGATCGCCCAGAACGTCGAGGGGTACGCGATGCTGAAGGTCCGGCCGAGCGTCGACGGCGACGAGCTCGAACGCTACTACGGGTTCGACATGGCGCTTGACCACGCCGCCGAACTGCTGGGCGTCTCGCCGCACGACCTGCCGGTTCCCGACGCCGCAGAGGACATGGGGATGTGATCGGTCCGTCGCCGGGTCGACCGGCCCCGGCTAGTACACAACATCTATCCCGAGCGCGGCCCCAGTTGGTCGCATGACCGAGTACACCACCGTCTCGATTCCGAAGGACCTCGCGGACCGCGTGGACGAGACCATCGAGGGGACCAGCTTCTCCAGCACCAGCGACCTGGTGCGGTTCCTGCTCCGGAGCATCGTCATCCAGCACCAGAAGGAGGGCCAGCTGACGGAGTCGGAGTTCGAGGAGATAACGGGCCAGCTCCGCGAGCTCGGATACCTGGAGTAGCGGCGCCGTTCGGGCGAGCGCCGGCGATCAGGCCAGCGACTCCGCGGGCGGCTCGGCGTCGACGACCTCCAGCGGCTGGCGGCGGCCCGAGCGGTCGAACGCCGCCAGCGACGAGTCGTCCCACGGCGGGACCGCGACGAGTATCGCCTCGTGGAGGTCGTCGGTCTTCGCGACCTCGAGGTTACCCCTGGGGTGGGAGACGAACCGGCCCTGTGTCTGGCCGGCCGGGACCGACAGGTCGACGCCGAACACGGCGGTCAGCGACTTGCCGGCGTCCGGCGGGTAGAAGTGGGTGAACACCGGGGTCTCCGGCGCCAGGTCCTCGATACCTTCCAGCTCGGCGGCGGGCGTGACGGCGAGCGAGATCGTGACCTCGTCCGGTTCGGCCTCCGCGGCGAAGTCCAGTAACACGTTCACCAGGCCCCGGGTTGCGTACACCACACCCGCCCTTGGAGGCGTCCGCGTTTAACCGTACTGCCCCGTCGACGGCGATCGGCGGGGCCCAGTCGTGGCGAGTGGTAACTGTTTTCAGGGGTGCGATAGTCGTCTGACTTACGTCAGACGCAAAAATGTCTCGTAAAATATAGAATATTTTATACTACCATAGCTATTACCAATTGGTGTGATGGCTGAAACCGACCTGACCACGTACCTGAAGGAGAATCCGCGGATGATGGGCGTCCTGTTCACGATGCTGCTGCTGCTCACGCAAGCGGGGAACGCGGCGGCAGGGATGTACGCGACGACGGCAGGACCCTAAATTAGAGACTAGAGAAATCGATCTCCCTGCTCCAGGTGAACTCTCCGTCTACGATTACCGGTACGTTCTCAAGAGTCAAGAATGTTCTTAGCTCCGCCTTTGAAAGCGTATACGTGTCTATATCTCCGGAGACGAGATGTGACTTGTTCTCGTCACCAAGAACAGACGTAGTTATCGCACCGATCCCTTTGCTGTCTGATAAATAACTCGTAGTAGTGAGTTCGTACTCTTCTTTCCCGGTTTCAAGCCGACAAAGAACAGCGATTCCACTCTCTGTCTGAACGATATCAACGTTCCCGTCGCCGACCACGATGTACTGGTTCCCGACGATACTGCGGGTTTTAGCGATGTTCAGCGCCGCCCGGAGCGGGAACCCTCGGTTCAGCAGCCGGACCATCGTCTTGCCGACCCGGACCGCGCCGCTGTTGATGACGTCGCTGAGCGTGACGACGCCGCCGACGCTGCCCGCGTCGATGAGCGCCATCCCCTGGTCGTAGGACTGGCAGGCGTTCAGCATGAACGCCTCGGCGCCGACCGCGTCGACGTCGGCCGCGTCGAGGTGGCCGTCGGCGCACTCGAAGCCCCGGTCGTCGATGTGACCGATGTAGTGGAGGAACGCCGTCTCCTCTGCGAGCACCTCGCGGAGCCGGTCGGTCGTGAGGTCGCGGTGGACCGTCACGTCGAACGGGAGCGACTCGCGGGAGCCGTACACCTCCGCGGCGATGTCGCGCTCCTCGCCCATCGCGGTGTCGTTGCAGACGACCGCGATCTCGATGTCGCCGGCGTCGGTCTCCTGGTCGAGTCGGTTGCGGAACGCGGTCGTGGTGGCCTTGCTGGCGTCGACCGGCGCGTGGTCGCCGAGCCACGCCTGCTCGACCGAATCGGTGCGCTCCGGTTCGACCACCGGGACGCTCTCGCTCGACTCGGCCGTGCTCCGGGTGAACTCGCCGCCGTCGGTCACAGTCCCGTCGCGCGCGATGCCGGCGACCGCCGGGTTCGAGCTGCTCGCCGCGGTCCGACGGGTGTCCGGCGTCCGGACGACCGCCAGGTCGTCGACGAGGAACGGCAGCGACGAGACGTTCTCGGCCGCCGGGTCGACGTGGGTCGTCAGCTTCCACGTCGGCACGTGGTCGGCCACCACCTCGAACGGGACCGAGAGGTACGCCTCCAGGCGCTCGGCCAGCGACCGGTCGTAGAGGTCGGCGAAGTCGAGGTCGACCAGCGGCTCGACCGCCTCGCGCTCGTGGAGCTCGACCGGGTAGTACCCCTCGGTCCGGGTGATGCAGTCGAGGAAGAACGTCTGCTGGAGCGTCCGGGCGACCGTCTCCTCGTACCCCTGCGGGCCGTCGAGGGGGTACTCGAACCCCTCGTCGGTGACGATCCGGGGCGCGCCGCCCGGCACCAGCTCCGCGCCGAGGTAGAACGCGAGCGGCGCGGCCACGTAGGCCCGGCGGCGTTCGGCCGGCAGTTCGACGCGGACGCCGGTGTCGGGGGCGTCGAGGTCGTCCGGAACGCGGAGCTCGTCGCCGAGCTCGAGCAGCGGCGGGTGGCCCCGGAGGGTCGGGAACGACCGCTCGGGCGAGGTGGTCTTCAGCGCCGACCCGAACGTCGAGAGCGCGGCCATCACGTCGCGGGGGTCCTCGGTGGTGGTGACGGTCGCCGCGGGCCGCTCGTGGTGGGACCGCGCGCCGACCCGCACCGTCGTCTCGCCCCCGAACCCGAACCGGATCCCGTCGTCGCTCGCGGTCACCGACAGCGGCCCGTCGACCGCGAGGTACAGCTTCATCGGCGCGCAGAGCTCGATGTCGTAGGCGCCGGCCGGCAGCTGCCGGTCGACGCCGGGGTTCACCTGGAGCAGCATCTCGCCGTCGGCGTCCCGGACGTACGCCGCGACGAACGTCGGCAGTTCCACGGCGGCGGTCTCGATCGACACCGCCTCGTCGACCGGGAACCGGAAGGCACCCGGGTCGGCGGCCGTCGGCGAGACGCTCGTCGACGTCCGGAGCGCGTACGTGCGGCGCTCGATGCGGTCCCGGATCTCGACGCCGCGGCGTCCGGTCGTCGGGTCGAACGAGAGGCTCACGGCCCCACCTCCCGGCGTTTCGAGTCCGAGTCCACCCCTCGGAGGAGATGCATATCTTCTCGTTTACGGCGACACTCCAAAAATTTATCGCCGCGTCGGACGCGGAGATTAGAGCGGCCGCTACCGCTGGAACAGGAGACGCAGGCTCTGGGCGTAGAGTTTCGGCGCCGCCCGTCGCGATCCGTCGAGGGCGTCGGCCAGCGCGCGCGCCGCGTCGTCGGACACGCCCCGCCCGTGCCCGACCAGGACGCGCTCGGGGCGGAGCCCGCGCAGCGCCGACGGCGGCGTCAGCCGCAGCATCGGGTGGACGCCGAGCCGCTCGCCGGGCGTCGTGAAGTACGGCGCGTTGCCGACGCTCTCCGGGACGACCAGCGTCCCCGACCGGTCGTCGTAGAGCGCCGCCTCCTCCCAGCCGAACGCGTCGAGCACCTCCAGGACCCGGTAGTCGGTACCCGGCAGCACGTCGTCGAACCGACGGAGGTCGGCGCTCATCTCCTCGACATCGTCGAACCACGCGGGCACGTACACCGGGACGTCGTGGCGGCGCGCGACGGCGTCGGCGTCGCGGTAGTGGCGGTTCAGCAGGACGACGACGCCCGCCACGTCGCCGAACTCCCCGAGCAGGTCGTCGACGCCGGGCGCGTCGACGGGGTCGATCACCCAGACCCCCGCGTCGGTCGCGAGCGCGTGGCTGGCCCGGAGCATCGTCTCGTTCGGGTGGGCGATCCAGCCCACGCCGCCGTCCCACCGGTCGATCTCCTCGTAGTCGGTCGCGGGCTGTGACTTCTTCATCGGCATGCCCGGCGCTACGGGGTCGAGTCACAAAATCCCCACCGACGGGCGAAGCAGTGGGCGAGAACCGGGACCGACGGGTTCGGCGACGGGGACGCGGCCGTCGCGAACCGGAGGTTTCGCGCACGGGTGGGGATTTCTCGCACGGGGTTTAAGCGCCGGGCGCGCGTACGACGGGACCATGCTCTCGGGGTTGCGATGGCTGGCGCTCGAAGCGAAGCACCTCGACCGCGCGCGGGAGTTCTACGCGACGCACCTCGACCTGCCGGTGGCCCGCGAGGGCGGCGGCGAGGTGGTCCTCGAGGCCGGCGAGACCGACCTCGTCCTCCGCGAACCCGGCGGGGTGCCCCGCGGCGGGGTCCACACCCACTACGCGTTCGCCGCGCCGCCGGACCGCTACCGGGCGTGGTACGACCGGCTCGCCCCGTCGTTCGACCTCACGGAGTTCGACTTCGGCGGCGCGAAGTCGTTGTACTTCTACGACCCCGACGGGAACTGCGTCGAGATCGGCGGCGTCGGCGAGGGCGACGCCGACATCACCAGGGTGTTCGAGATCGTCCTCGAAGTCGAGGACCTCCCGCGCGCCGAGTCGCTGTACCGGTCGCTGGGCTTCGAGGTGGTCGACCGCGGCGACCAGCGCCGCCGGGTCCGGCTCGGCGGACCGGTGGATCTCGAGCTCTGGGAGCCCCACCTGGGCATCGCCGACGCCCGCGGCGGCCTCCACGTCGACGTGGGGTTCGCGGCCGACGACCCGGCCGCGGCGGCCGAGGCGGTCCGCGACCGGGCGTGCGCCGTGGAGGAACTCGACGACGGCGTGCGCGTGCGCGACCCGGACGGCCACTACCTCACGTTCCGGTAGTCGGTCCCGGCGAGGGCGACGACGGAGTCGGCCCGAGCGGTGACGCGTCTGGCGCAGCCCTCTCGGGGTAGTCGGACTGGCGGTCCCCGTCCCGGGTGGTCAAGCTCTCTCGGCGACGACGGGCGACCGCGCGGAGCGTCCGGTCGGTCTTCCTCGCGCTTTCGCACGTAAACCTTCCCAGCAAGAGCGTCGGCTTGCGGCCGCGAGTCGCGGCGGCCGTCTCAGAGCCGGTCGGTGTCCACGCTCACGTCGGCGGGCGTCACGATGAGGAACTCCCGGAAGTGGATGAGGTTGCCGCCGCGCTCCTTGACGCGGGGCGCGAGGTCGGCCGCCAGCTCCGCCAGTTCCCCCTCGATGGCCAGCACGAGGACGTCGCCGCGGTCGATGACCTCGAACCACTCGCGCTCGTCGGTCTCGCCGTTCAACTCCCCCAGCACGATGCGTCGGTCGCTCTGCTCGCGGTCGGTGTCGCCGTCGTCTATCTCCTTCTCGACGGTCTGGAGGTCGAGGTCGAAACTGCCCATACGCGCTCGCTCGCACTCCCCCGGCAAAGTCCTTGCCCCCGACGGTCGGCCGGGAGCCGTGACCCTCCCGCCGGAATCGCGTGTCGGTCAGTCTTCGTACTCGCGCTTGAACCCGCGGAACTCCGTGCGGTGGGCCTCCTCGTCGGCGAGGATGGTCACCGCGATGTCCTCGGTCACCGGGTCGTCGTCGCCGGCGGCCGTGATGAGCGAGCGGTACGTCTCGATGGCGTCCTCCTCGGCGTCGAGCACGCCGTTGATGACCGACAGCACGTCGGTGCTGTCCTCGGGCGGCTGGAGGCTCTCCTGGCGGGCCTCGAAGTCGTAGGACGCCGGCGGGCGCTCGTCGAGCTGCTTGAGCCGCTGGCCGAGCATCTCGGCGTGACCCAGCTCCTCCTGGATGTCGGCCTCGAGGCTCTCCTTGACCTCCTCGGCGCTCACGCCGTCGAGCACGATGGAGTTGGTCAGGTAGTTCATCACCGTCTCGATCTCGTCGCTGTAGGCCTTCTTGAGCAGGTCCGTGACCTCTTGCGTCGTCATACCGGCGGTACTTCGTCCGCCAGCCACCTTACTGTTGTTGCTGTAGCAGTTTCGGCCCGGGACGCTCTGGTCTCCAGTCGGGCTCGGGTCCCACCGAGCGACCGGCGGTCAGCTCTGCGCCCGAGTATATTCCGGGAGAGAATGTTGAAAATCAACGGTTCGACGAGAGAACGATGTTACTGTTCGGCGTCGGAGTATAAGGTCAACTTAGGTCATACGAAGAATGATAGGCCGTTTCAGTCGTGCGGTTTTGCGATCTGCCGGGTCGTCTTCGGACGGTCGTCGCCGCCGGGCCGTCTGTCTCAGCGACACGCTTAAATACGAGAAGGTGGCCAGGACGGGATACGATGTCCGACAACGACATTGGTTCGTCCGGTACCAGCCGGGCGGGTCGAGTTCTTCGACGGCACGTTAGCTACTGAGACCGAGTTCGAGTCCGCGCGGGTCTTCGACACGACCCTGCGCGACGGCGAACAGGCTCCCCGCACCTCCTTCTCCTACGACGAGAAGCGCACCATCGCCGACGCCCTCGACCGGATGGGAACCCACGTCATCGAGGCCGGGTTCCCCGTCAACTCCGACGCCGAGTTCGAGGCCGTCAGCGACATCGCCGCCAGCACCACGACGACCACCTGCGGGCTGGCCCGCGTGGTCGACAAGGACGTGGAGGCCGCCATCGACTCCGGCGTCGAGATGGTCCACGTCTTCGCCTCGACCAGCGACGTCCAGATCCAGGACTCGATGCACGCCACCCGCGAGGAGGTCGTCGAGCGGTCGGTGCAGGCGGTCGAGCGGGTGAAGGAGGCGGGCGTCACAGCGATGTTCTCGCCGATGGACGCCACCCGGACCGACGAGGAGTACCTGGCGACGGTCGTCGAGGCCGTCTCCGAGGCCGGCGTCGACTGGATCAACATCCCCGACACCTGCGGGGTCGCGACGCCGACCCGGTTCGCCGACCTCGTCCGCTTCGTCGGCGACCACACCGACGCCCGCATCGACGTCCACACCCACGACGACTTCGGGATGGCGACGGCGAACGCCATCGCCGGCTTCGAGGCCGGGGCCGACCAGGCCCAGGTCTCGGTCAACGGCATCGGCGAGCGGGCCGGCAACGCGGCCTACGAGGAGGTCGTGATGTCGGTCGAGTCGGTGTACGGCGTCGATACCGGCATCGACACCACCGGCATCGCCGACATCTCGGCCATCGTCGAGGAGTACAGCGACGTCCCGGTGCCGGCGAACAAGCCCGTCACCGGCGACAACGCGTTCGCCCACGAGTCCGGCATCCACGCCGCGGGCGTCATCGAGAACTCCGACACGTTCGAGCCGGGCGTGATGACCCCCGAGATGGTCGGCGCCGAGCGGGAGTTCGTGCTGGGCAAGCACACCGGCGCGAACTCGGTCCGCAAGCGCCTCGAGGACTGCGGGTTCGCCCCGACCGACGCCGAGGTCCGGGAGGTGACCCGCCGGGTCAAGGACTACGGCGCGGAGAAGAACCGCGTCACGGTCGCCGACCTGGAGCGGTTCGCCCGCGAGGTGGGCGTGGCCCGCGAGGAATCGGAGGTCCGCGCCTGATGCCGACCGCCGGATTCGCCCCGCCCGACCAGCCGCGCGCGGCGGCCGGGCCCCGCGGCAGTCGACCGGGCCGACGCGGTACTTACCGCCGCTTCCGCGGCGCGGGCCGAGGCGTCTCCGGCGGCGCGGCACACCATCGACCGTCGCGCAAGGGTTGCCACGCGGGAAAGGATTATGAACGTCGGGGTCGGTACGTACCCAGTAACGATGCGACAGTCAACCACTGCCACCGGCGCGAGTTGTCTCGCGCCCAGCGAGCGACCGGGCGCGGCCAGCCCGGCCGACGCGAGCAGTGCGACTGTCGAGCGCGCGATTATTGTAGGGGCTTGAGCCCCTACACCACCACTTCTCCGACCCGACGTTCCGCATCGTCTCCAGACCGACCAGCGCGCGCTCGACCAACCGTGACACGCACAAAAACGACACCCCAGGACGCACAGCCAGCAGAGTATCGACGACCGACGGCTTCGGGAGGTGACCGCCGTGAGTGAGTCCGCGCCGCGGCGCCGGACCGATTCCGAAGCCGCCGACGCCGAGGAGTCCTCGACCGAGGCGGCGGCTGACGACGCACGCACCGAGCTCGAGACCGACGAGACGGGGGTCCAGACCGGCGCCGAGTCGGTCGTGACCGCGCTCGAGAACGCGGGCGCCGAGACCCTGTTCGGCGTCCAGGGCGGCGCCATCATGCCCGTCTACGACGCGGTGTTCGACTCGCCGCTCCGCCACGTCATGATGGCCCACGAGCAGGGCGCGGCCCACGCCGCCGACGCCTACGGTATCGTCTCGGGCACGCCGGGCGTCTGCCTGGCCACGTCCGGGCCGGGCGCGACCAACCTCGTGACCGGCATCGCCGACGCGAGCATGGACTCGGACCCGGTGGTCGCGCTCACCGGCCAGGTGCCGACCGAGTTCGTCGGCAACGACGCGTTCCAGGAGACCGACACCACCGGCATCACCGCGCCCATCACCAAGACCAACTACTTCGCGGACCGCGCCGACACGGTCGGCGACGTGGTGGGCGAGGCGTTCGCCTACTCGGCGTCCGGCCGGCCGGGCCCGACGCTCGTCGACCTGCCGAAGGACGTGACCCAGGCCGAGACCGACCGCGAGCCCGGCGAGGCGACAACCCCCGACACCCACCGGCCGCAGACCGAGGCCGACGCCGAGTCGGTCCGCGCGGCCGCGCGCACGCTCGAACGCGCGGACAAGCCCGTCATCCTGGCGGGCGGCGGCGTCCTCAAGGGCGAGGCCAGCGAGGAGCTCCGGGCGTTCGCCCGCCGGTACGAGATCCCGGTCGCGACCTCGATGCCAGCGGTCGGGACGTTCCCCGAGGACGACGACCTGGCGATGGAGATGGTCGGCATGCACGGCACCGGCTACGCCAACATGGCGATCACCCACTGCGACGTCATGCTGGCGGTCGGCACCCGGTTCGACGACCGGCTCACCGGCGGCGTCGAGACGTTCGCGCCCGACGCCGAGGTGCTGCACGTCGACATCGACCCGGCCGAGATCTCGAAGAACGTCCACGCCGACGTCCCGGTGATCGGCGACGCGGGGACGGTCCTGGAGCAGCTGGACGACGCGATGGGCCGCGAGACCGGGGCCGAGCCCGACGCCATCGCGGACGGCTACCGGGAGTGGCGCGAGCAGTGCCGCGAGTGGAAGGTCGAGTACCCGATGGACTACGCCACGCCCGACGACGAGCCGCTCAAGCCGCAGTTCGTCGTCGAGGCCATCGACGAGGCCACCGGCGACGACACCATCGTCACGACCGGCGTGGGCCAGCACCAGATGTGGGCGGTCCAGTACTGGACCTACACCCAGCCCCGGACGTGGGTCTCCTCCCACGGCCTGGGCACGATGGGGTACGGCCTGCCGGCCGCCATCGGCGCCCGGTTCGCCGCGGACGAAGACCAGCAGGTCGTCTGCTTCGAGGGCGACGGCTCGTTCCTGATGACCATCCAGGAGCTGTCGGTCGCGGTCCGCGAGGACCTGGACATCACCGTGGCGGTGCTCAACAACGAGTACATCGGGATGGTCCGCCAGTGGCAGGACGCCTTCTACGACGGCCGCCACTCGGCCTCCGAGTACTCGTGGTGCCCCGAGTTCGAGCCGCTGGCCGAGGCGTTCGGCGCCCAGGGCTACACCGTCTCGGACTACGACGAGGTCGCCGACACCGTCGAGGCCGCGCTGGCGTACGACGGCCCGTCGGTCATCGACTTCCGCATCGACCCCGCCGCGAACGTCTACCCGATGGTGCCCAGCGGCGGCGACAACGGCAAGTTCGCCCTGTCGGAGGACCAGCTATGAGCTCCGAACACGAGAGCGGCGACGGCGCGAGCGCGAGCGACGGGCTCGCCGGCCCGCGGCCCGAGGAGCGCCCCGAGCCCGAGGGCCGGCGGAACAAGCACGGCGTCCGCATCGACCCCGAGGTCGAGGCCGAGCAGGAGACCCGGACCGCGGTCGTCTCCGCGCTGGTCGAACACGAGCCGGGCGTGCTGGCGAAGGTGTCCGGGCTGTTCTCCCGCCGGCAGTTCAACATCGAGAGCCTGACGGTCGGGCCGACGACGGTCGACGGCCACGCCCGCATCACGCTGGTCGTCGAGGAGACCGACGCCGGCATCGACCAGGTGAAGAAGCAGGTCGCGAAGCTCCGGCCCGTCATCCAGGTGGGCGAGCTCGACGACGACGCGGTCCAGGCCGAGCTGGTGCTGCTGAAGGTCCGGGGCGACGAGCCGGACAAGGTCCACGCCATCACCCAGATGTACGAGGGCCAGACGCTCGACGCCGGCCCCCGGACCATCACGGTCCAGATCACCGGCGAGCAGGACAAGATCGACGACGCCATCGACGCGTTCCGGCAGTTCGGCATCATCGAGATCGCCCGGACCGGCCAGACCGCGCTGGCCCGGGGCGACACGCCGACCACGCCCGGCGAGGAGCCGGGCCACGCCAAGGAGAGCGAGGAATCGGACGACGAGGAGCCCGAGCAGGTCGAGACAGGAACGTACGACGACTGAACGACGACAGACACACTCACGACGACACATGACCGAGAACGACGAATTCAACACGACAGTGTACTACGACGACGACGCGGACGACTCGTACCTCGACGGAAAGACCGTAGCCGTGCTGGGCTACGGGAGCCAGGGCCACGCCCACGCCCAGAACCTCGCGGACAGCGGGGTCGACGTGGTCGTCGGCCTCCGGGAGGACTCCTCGTCCCGGGACGCCGCCCGCGAGGACGGCCTGGACGTGGCGACGCCGAAGGAGGCCGCGGGCCGGGCCGACGTCGTGTCGGTACTCGTGCCCGACACGGTCCAGCCCGCGGTGTACGCCGACATCGAGGACGAGCTCGAGGCCGGCGACACGCTCCAGTTCGCCCACGGGTTCAACATCCACTACGGCCAGATCGAACCGCCCGAGGACGTCGACGTGACGATGATCGCGCCGAAGTCCCCGGGCCACCTCGTCCGGCGCAACTACGAGAGCGGCGAGGGCACGCCCGGCCTGCTCGCGGTGTACCGCGACGCCACGGGCGACGCCAAGCAGGAGGCGCTGGCCTACGGGAAGGCCATCGGGTGCACGCGCGCGGGCGTAGTCGAAACTACGTTCCGCGAGGAGACCGAGACCGACCTGTTCGGCGAGCAGGCGGTGCTCTGCGGGGGCATCACCGAGCTCATCAAGGTCGGCTACGAGACCCTGGTCGACGCGGGGTACAGCCCCGAGATGGCCTACTTCGAGTGCCTGAACGAGATGAAGCTCATCGTCGACCTGATGTACGAGGGCGGGATGCGCGAGATGTGGGACTCGGTCTCGGACACCGCCGAATACGGCGGGCTGACCCGCGGCCCCGAGATCATCGACGACGACGTGCGCGAGAACATGGAGGTCGCGCTCGAGGAGGTCCAGAACGGCGAGTTCGCCCGGGAGTGGATCGCCGAGAACCAGACCGGCCGCCCGGTGTACCGCCAGCACAAGCAGCGGGACATCGAGCACGACATCGAGGACGTGGGCGCCCGGCTCCGCGCGCTGTTCGCGTGGGCCGAAGACGAGGGGACCGAGGAATCGACCGAGGACGACGAGTCCGAGAGAGTGCGAGCCGACGACTGAGACAATGAACCGAACAGAACGACGCGACGCGACCGAACCGGACGACCCGATCACCGAGCGCGCAGCCGAGCCGATGCGCGACGTGAGCCACACCCACCCGCACGCCGCCCGCGGCACCGTCAACCGGCCCTTCGAGCGCGGGCCGGTCGTCGCCGCGGACGGGGGTGAGAGGAACGCAGTTCCTCGAACGTCGGAAGACGAGCGGAGCGAGTCCTCCGGAAGTAAGCGGGAGGCCTACGACCCCGAGGGAGAGGTGGACGAAGAGAACGAGGCCGCCGACCGGATGAAGGACGTGAGCCACACCCCGCCGCACGACGACGGCGAGAGCGCGGACCGCGTCTTCGAGCGGGGCGGCGAGTACCGGGCCGTAGAGTCCGAAGAGTGAGACAGTAGCGATGCACGTACGAACTGATTTCTCCGACGCAGCGACGAACAGAGGCGTCTCCGGCGCGGTGCCGAGAGACGAAGTTACCGACGCGGCGACGAACGCGGGGTGGTCCGCGTGAGCGAGCGCACCCTGTACGACAAGGTGTGGGACCGCCACAAGGTCACCGAACTGCCGACCGGCCAGGACCAGCTGTTCGTTGGCCTCCACCTCATCCACGAGGTCACCAGCCCGCAGGCGTTCGGCATGCTCCGGGAGCGCGACCTCGAGGTCGCCTACCCCGAGCGCACCCACGCCACCGTCGACCACATCGTCCCGACCGCCGACCGCGAGCGCCCCTACGAGGGCGCGGCCGAGGAGATGATGGCCGAGCTCGAGGAGAACGTCCGGGAGGCCGGCATCGAGTTCTCCAGCCCGGACACCGGCGATCAGGGCATCGTCCACGTCATCGGCCCGGAGCAGGGGATGACCCAGCCCGGGATGACCATCGTCTGCGGCGACAGCCACACCTCGACCCACGGCGCGTTCGGCGCGCTCGCCTTCGGCATCGGCACCTCCCAGATCCGGGACGTGCTCGCCACCGGCACCGTGGCGATGGAGAAGCAGAAGGTCCGCAGGCTCCGGGTCACCGGCGAGCTCGGCGAGGGCGTCGAGGCCAAGGACGTCATCCTCCAGATCATCCGGAAGCTCGGGACCGACGGCGGCGTCGGCTACGTCTACGAGTACGCGGGCGAGGCCGTCGAGAGCCTCGGCATGGAGGGCCGGATGAGCATCTGCAACATGTCCATCGAGGGCGGCGCCCGGGCGGGGTACGTCAACCCCGACGAGACCACCTACGAATGGCTCCGGGAGACCGACGCCTTCGCGGACGATCCCGAGAAGTTCGAGCGACTCAAGCCCTACTGGGAGTCCATCAGGTCCGACGACGACGCGGTCTACGACGACGAGGTCGTCATCGACGGCGACGCGCTCGAACCGATGGTGACCTGGGGCACCACGCCCGGCCAGGGCGTCGGCGTCACCGAGCCGATCCCCGCTCCCGAGGAGCTGCCGGCGGACAAGCAGGACACCGCCCGGCGCGCCCAGGAGCACATGCGGGTCGAGCCCGGCGACACGATGGAGGGCTACCAGATCGACGTCGCCTTCCTGGGCTCGTGCACCAACGCCCGCCTGCCGGACCTCCGGCGGGCCGCCCGGGTCGTCGCGGGCCGCGAGGTCCACGACGACGTGCGGGCGATGGTCGTCCCCGGCAGCCAGCGCGTGAAGGCCGCCGCCGAGGCCGAGGGCCTCGACGAGGTCTTCCGCGAGGCCGGCTTCGAATGGCGGGGCGCGGGCTGCTCGATGTGCCTCGGCATGAACGACGACCAGCTGGAGGGCGACGAGGCCTCGGCGTCGTCGTCTAACCGCAACTTCGTCGGCCGGCAGGGCAGCAAGGAGGGTCGGACCGTCCTCATGAACCCCCGGATGGTCGCCGCCGCCGCGGTCGAGGGCGAGGTGACCGACGTCCGGGAGCTGCCCGAGACCGACGTCGCCGACTCGGAGGTGACCGAGGTATGAGCGGACAGACCACCGAGACCGAGATCGAGACCGTCGAGCGGGTCTCGGGCACCGGCATCCCGCTCCGGGGCAACGACATCGACACCGACCAGATCATCCCCGCCCGGTACCTGAAGGCGGTGACCTTCGACGGCCTGGGCCAGTTCGTCTTCCAGGACCAGCGGTTCACCGACGACGACGAGCCCAAGGACCACCCGTTCAACGAGGACCGGTTCCGGGACGCCTCGGTGCTGGTCGTCAACGCCAACTTCGGCTGCGGCTCCTCGCGCGAGCACGCCCCGCAGGCGCTGATGCGCTGGGGCATCGACGCCATCGTCGGCGAGAGCTTCGCCGAGATCTTCGCGGGCAACTGCCTGGCGCTCGGGATCCCGACGGTCACCGCGAGCCAGGACGAGATCGAGGCGCTCCAGGACTACGTCGACGACCATCCTGACGCCGAGATCGACGTCGACGTGGCCGCCGAGACCGTCACCTACGACGACCGGGAGATCGACGCCACGGTCGACGACGCCCAGCGCAAGGCGCTGGTCGAGGGCGTCTGGGACACCACCGCGCTGCTGAAGTCCAACGCCGAGTCGGTCGCCGCGACCGCGGCCGACCTGCCGTACGTGGAGGAGGCCGAATGACCGACGACCCCGAGCAGATCGCCGTGATCCCCGGCGACGGCATCGGCCGGGAGGTCACCGCCGCGGCCCGCGAGGTGCTGGAGGCGGTCGGCCCCGACTTCGCGTTCGCCGAGGCCGAGGCCGGCGACGCCGTGAAGGAGCGCACCGGCGAGGCCCTGCCCGACGAGACCCGCCAGCTCGCGGCGAGCGCCGACGCGACGCTGTTCGGCGCGGCGGGCGAGACCGCGGCCGACGTCATCATCCCGCTCCGGCGGGCGGTCGAGTCGTTCGCCAACGTCCGGCCGGTCCGGGCCTACCCCGGCGTCGACGCGCCGAACCCCGACACCGACCTAGTGTTCGTCCGGGAGAACACGGAGGGCGTCTACGCGGGCCACGAGTCCGAGATTGCGCCCGGCGTAACGACGCTGACACGGGTCGTTACCGAGTCGGCGTCCGAGGAAATCGCGCGTTACGGATTCGAGTACGCCGCCGAGCGCGGATTAGGCGTGACGATAGCTCACAAGGCGAACGTGATGCGGACCACCGACGGTTTGTTCCTCGAGACCGCGCGCCGGGTCGGCGAGGGGTACGACGTGCCGACCGACGACGCGCTGATGGACGCGCTGGCGATGCATCTGGTCCAGCGCCCCGAGGACTACGACGTCGTCGTCTGTCCCAACCTCGCCGGCGACATGCTGTCGGACCTCGCGGCCGGCCTCGTCGGCGGCCTGGGCCTGCTGCCGAGCGCGAACGTCGGCGAGGAGCGCGCGCTGTTCGAGCCGGTCCACGGCACCGCGCCCGACATCGCCGGCGAGGGCGTCGCGAACCCGAGCGCCGCGATCCTGTCGGCGGCGATGCTGCTGGAGTACCTGGGCTACGACGACGCCGGCCAGCGCGTCCGCGCGGCCGTGGAGTCGGTGCTGGCGTCGGGGCCCCACACCCCGGACCTCGGCGGCGACGCGACGACGAGCGACGTGACCGAGGCGGTGCTGGCGGAGCTCTGAGTCGGCGCGCACTCGGACGCGCCGTCGACCGTCGCTGTTCGCCGGCTCGGTCGCTGTTCGCCGGCTCGGTCGCTGTTTTCGCGTCTCCGGCGGACGGACGAGCGCGAATCGTACCGCGTAAAACCAGACTGCAGTCGACGGTATAGTTCCGGAACGGTCCCGAACGGGTTATCGAAGCGGTTCCCGGCCGCCGATGAGGTTCGTCGTGTCTACCTCGTCGGCCCGCGCCCCTCCCTTCTTGACCTCTGTGGCGGTCATGCACTCCAGACAGCCGAAGACCTCGTTGTGGTTGTTCCCGAAGACGCGTGCGAAGTCCCGCGTGACGAAGGAGCCGCAGCTCTGGCATCGGTTCTCGGCCATCGTGTCGTCGCCGTTGGTGAGGCGGTTGTCGGTCGTGGTCATGTCTGCGCGATAGATACACACAATCCTATCCACTTTGTTATCCAGTACCTACACCCCCGTAACCAACCGTTGGCGCCCCCGGTAACTGGCAGTTACGACGGCCGACGCGCGTCGTACGATGTGAGAGCGCCACCATAATTTAAGGTAACGCCGCGAGAAATCGACGGTTCCGCCGCTCCGGCGCCGGGCGCGTCGCTCGCCCCGGTCGTTTAAGAGGTTCGACAGCCTACGCCGAGATGATGCCCAAGCTCCAGCTCGACGAGGAGACCGTAGAGCGCCTGGACAGCCTGCGCGTCGAGGACGAGTCCTACGACGAGATCATCAACGAGCTCATCAACATCTACGAGGCCGAGGAGATGACGCTGTTCCACCCCGAAGACGCCTCGGGCTGATCGGTCGGGCGAGCGGTCGAGTTCGTCGCCCGAAGCGCCGACCGGGTCGGGCGGTCAGTCGAGCCGGGCGAGCACCGTCTCGCCCGCCCGCACCTTCTGGCCCCGCTGGACGGTCAGGTCCCCGGGGTCGACCGACTCGGGCAGCAGCACGTCGGTGCGGCTCCCGAACGAGATGTGGCCGAGCCGCTCGCCCCGGTCGAGCTCGTCGCCCGCGCCGACGTAGGGGTGGATGCGCCGGGCGAACGCCCCGGCGATCAGCGTCACCTCGTGGTCCGCGAACCGGACGTGGAGTTTCTCGTTCCTGTCGGACTCCTTCGAGAACGCCGGCCGGTGCTTGCCGGGCTCGTGGTCGACCGCATCGACCCGGCCGCCGAGCGGCGCGCGGTTGACGTGGACGTCGGTGACGTTCATGAACACGCCGACCCGGACTCGGTCGCCCTCCTCGCGGACGACCGAGACCCGGCCGTCGGCGGGCGCCAGCACCCCCGAGTCGGGCGGCGTCCGGTCGGGGTCGCGGTGGAAGAGCAGGGCGCCGACAGCCAGCAGCGGGGCCGCCAGGGTCCAGCGCCGCGAGCACCTGCCGAGCCGCGACAGCAGGGAGAGGGGAACCGCCAGCGCGAGCGCCAGCAGGGCGTACCGCCACGCGCCCGGGGCGAAGCTACCCGGGAGGCGCGAGCCGCCGGATCGGCGTCCGCCCATCAGTCGCTCGCGGCGTTCCGGACCTGCTTCCACTTGCCCTGGGACTCGAGGCGCTGCTGGAGTTCGCCCGCGTACTCCTGGGCGAGCCGCTTGGCGGCCTCGACCCGCTCGCGGTCGACCCCGCCACCGCCGCCCAGACCGAGGGCGTTCTTCACCGAGTCGAAGACGCCACCGCCGCCGTCCCCGCCGCCACCGCCACCGCCGCCCATCGAGTTCATCTGGTTGCGGATGTTCTCGAGCTCGGGCATCACCTGCTCGACCTTCGAGGTGTCGGCGACGATGCGGGCCCGCTCGTCGTCGTCCGGGTGCTCGATCTCGAACTCGACCGCGGTCATGATGAGCCCCCACTCCTGCCGGGAGAACTCGGAGTCGGTGACCCGCTGTGCGAACTCCTGGTCGACCGCCATCCGGTCGCCGACGACGATGTCCTGCCACGCGCGTTCGGTCATACCCGAACCGTTAGGTTGGGGAGGGTATGAGAGTTTTCCTGTCGCACGGGCGGGAGGGCGGTTCCGATCCGTCCGCAAAAAAGTCGCCGACCGGGTTCCCGCTCCCGGCGGACCGGTCACTCGCCGCCGAACTCGATGGTCACGTTCAGCGGGCCGTCGGCGTCGGCGAACGCGATGGCGCCGGAGAACCGGTAGTCGTCGACCGGGTCGGGGTTGCCCTGGAGGGTTCCGCCCACCTCGCCCCGGACCACGTTGCCGTCGACGGTGTCGACGCCGAGCGTTCCGGCCTCCGGCCCCGGTTCGACGTTGCCGGACACCCGGAAGTGGTAGGCCACCCGCCGGCCCTCGCTGCCGGGCTCGATGGTCACCGTGTTCGGCAGCTGCGACCCGTTCGACGAGTCCGACGACTCCGGCAGGCCGACCGGGTCGTCGACCGTCTGGCCGTTGACGCTGACCGAGGCCACCGACCCCTCGGTGACCTCGAACCCGGTGATCCGGCCCGAGAACCGGTAGTCGTCGACGCCGTCGTTGTCGTCCTGCTCGTACCCCCTGACGGTCGTGCCGTCGGCGGATATCTCGTCGGTCCCGCCGGCCTGCTGGCCCTTGGCGATCTCGCCGCTCACCGTGATTCTGTACGACAGCGGCGTCTCGCCGGCCTCGATGACGATCTTGTTCGGAAGGCCCTGGGCCGCCCCGGTGCCCGACAGCGCGCTCCCGGCGAGTCCCGCGGCCGCCGTCCCCTTCAGCATCGTGCGTCGATCGACGAGCCGACCGTCCGTCTCCTCGCGCTCCCTCGCGTCGTTCGAGTCTGTCTCGTTCATCGCTCCACCCGGCGGGGAGCCACTACGACCACCCGTATCAACCCGGGTGGTAGTTCTCGCGACCCGGCTAGTATAGGATGAGCCGAATCGACCGGAGCGGTCGCCCCGAGCCGTTTCCACTCCGGGTTACCCGGCCGGTAAGGCGACGTTGGCCGTCGTCATCCCTCGATTTCCCGGCGTACGACCCGCGGAACCGGTCGCCGAACCGCCTCAGAACGTGCCGCTCTCGACGGTGACGTCGGCCTCGAGCTCGCCCTTCAGCGCGTCGTGGACCTTGCAGAGCTGGTTGGCCCGCGTGACGATCCTGTCGGCCTCGTCGTCGTCCAGTTCGGCCTCGGTCCGGACCGTGAACTGGACCGCCTTCAGCTTGTCGTCGTCGTTGAGGTCGCCGGTCGCGTCGATCTCGATGCGGCCGAGGTCGCCGACGTCCCGCTGCTCGGCCCCGACCCGGAGCGCCGGGACGTAACACGAGGTGTAGGCCGCGAGGAGGGCCTCCAGCGTGTCCGGGGCCTCCTCGCCGGTGGCGTCGATGGTGCGCTCGAAGTCCCGAATCTGGTTGTCCGACTGGTACCCCTCCGCCGACGTGGTGGTGACCTCTTTGGCCATGCGTACGGACCAACTCGCGCCACGTCCCTAAGTATTGCTTTTACGGTGAAAACGGGGTACTGAACTGCCGGAGCCGGCCGGAAAAACGACGGGCGTGACGGCGTCAGTAGTCGAGTTCCTCGCCGAGGTCGAACGTCTCGTCGCCGTCGAGGACCGTCACTTCGGCGTCGCTGCCCGTGGCCTCGACCTCCCGCCGGAAGTCGTCGGGGTCCTGTTCGATGGGCGGGAACGTGTCGTAGTGCATCGGGAGCGCGTAGTCGGCGTCGACCCAGTCGACCGCGACCGCGGCCTGCCACGGTCCCATCGTGAAGTGGTCGCCGATGGGCACCGCGGCGACGTCGGGTTCGAGGAACGGGCCGATGACGTCGCGCATCTCGGTCTGGAGCGAGGTGTCGCCGGCGTGGTAGAACGTCCGGCTCTCCTGGTCGCTGACCTGGGTGGGCTTGGTGTCGCTGATCACGAAGCCGGCCGGCATCCCGCCGGAGGTGCCGTAGCTGGTCTCCATCCCGTTCGTGTGGTCGGCCCGGACCATCGTGACGAAGGCGTCGTCGAGTTCGACGGTGCCCCCGAGGTTCATCCCCATGCCGCCGACCGCCTCGTAGTCGCCGAACTCGTCGCGGCAGTACTCGACGACCTCGGGCGTCGCGACCAGCTTGGTCCCCTCGTAGCGGTCGACGTCGCCGATGTGGTCGGCGTGACCGTGGGTGAGCAGGACGTAGTCGGGGTCGAGCTCCTCGGGGTCGGTGTCGGTCTTGGGGTTGTCGAAGAACGGGTCGATGAGCAGTTCCGTGCCGTCGACGTCGACGAGCCACGTCGAGTGGCCGTACCAGGTGAGCTTCATGGATGCGGGTGGAGATACTCCCGTTTCGCACTTAAAAGATGTTGGCGAACGCCGACGGCGGTGTCGGTCCGCGCTCGCCCGCCCGACCCGGCGGGGCCCGACCCGGCGGGTTGTCACTCCCGCGCAGTTGTCGCTCGACACCGCGGCCGCCGGCCCGCGGTCACCCGCGGTCGCGGTTCGACGCCAGGAGGTCCCAGCCGACCGCCCGCCGGACCGCCCGGTCGAGCGCCAGCCCGACCGCCACGACCGCGAGCGAGAACCCGACGAACAGCCCGGCCAGCTGGCCCGACTCGCCGGGGGTGCGCGTGACGACCAGCGCCACGACGAACAACAGGGAGGCCATGAACAGGACGGGGGCGACGAACCACTTCAGCACCCAGTGGCCGTCGAGGAACCGCCCGGTCCGCCGGAGCAGGTCGCGCATCGTCTCACCTTCTCCGACGCCAACCATAAATGTGACCTCGCTCAGAAGTGCGCCCGCGAACGCCGCGGACGAGGCCGACACCGGGGCGACGGCGTCTACGGGCGAGGACCGGCGCGGGTGGCGGAATCGGCGCGGGTGGCGAAATAGACGCGGGTGGCGAAATAGGCGTGGGTGTCGAAACCGGCGCGGAGAGCGGAATCAGCGGTAACGGGGACTCGGTCGTCGAGAAGTGGCGGGTCACGACGGACCGCGGCGGCGGTCGCGATTCGCGGCCGGCGGTCCCGGGACCGCCGGCCGGACGGCGGGGTCGCGACGGCGAGACGAACTGCCGGGGCGAGACGAGCCTGCGGTCGGGTCAGTCCTTGCGCTTGACGACGTCGCCGAGCGTGTACTCGCCGGTCGAACTGCCGCCGCTCCACTCCTCCTCGTCGGCGGAGCCGCCGGCGGTCAGCTGGATGTCGAGCTCGCGCTCGAGCTTGCGCTGGACCTCGTCGCTCGGCAGGATGTCGCCCCGCTCGAGCTTCCGGATGAGGCTGGCCTTCTCGTTGAGCTCGTTCGCCAGGTCCTCCTGGCTCAGCCCCGCGCTCTCGCGGGCCTCCCGGATGCGCTCGTCGTAGTCCTGGGCGAGTTCGTCCATGTCGTCGAACATGTCCGAGCGCCGCGACTGGGACGAACTCGAAGACGTACTCGACGACGACGAGGACGACCCGGAGCTCCCCGACGACGAGGAGGTCGAGTACTTGGTGGAGGTCGACCCGGAGTCCTGGGTCTTCACCTCGGTCCCGAAGTCCGCGCAGTTGTCGCAGACGTCCAACTCGGCCCCCTCGACCTTGACGGTCTTCGGGGAACTCGTCTCGGCACCGCACATCTCACACTGAACCATGAGTGGAGGTAGTCTGCCGCCGCTCTTAAATTCCACGCCGACGTGACCGCCCGACCGCGCTCCGTGCCCGCGCCCCGAACCGGGTTACGGCGTGCGGTCGACCGTCACGGCAGCCGGTCATCGCCGTGCTTGTCCCGGAGGTAGCCGAACCCCTGCTTGACCTCCTCGCTCCGCCGGAAGTACTTCAGCACCCGCCGGCAGGTCTCCCGCGGGAGCCGGGTCTCGCGGCTCAGCTCGAACAGCGAGTCGACCTCCTCGGCGACCGCGAGGAACTCGTCGACGGTGATGTGGCTGTTCGCCGGCAGGATCTCGTCCGGCTCCACGCTGATGCCCGGTTCCCCGGGGCGTTCGTCGGTCATCGTGCGGTCCACCTCGCTTGTTTTCGACACCCCCGAATGTGAAAAAGTTAACTGATACCCCGTCGCTCTCGACGCCGGGAGCCCGTCGGTTCGACTCCGACGACGGTGGCGGTATCACGACAGCGCCTTCCACGCGTAGTAGAACCGCTGGAGCGCCGTGACGTGGCCGACGACCGCGAAGACCGCCAGCAGCCACCCGACGACCGACAGACCGGCGGGCTCCGCCGACACCGCGGCCGCGAGCACGCCGGTCAGACCGACGAGCGCGAGCCGGTCGGCCCGGCCGAGCAGCCCGCCGTACACCCGGTCGAGCCCGACCGCCTGGGCCTGGGTGCCGAGGTAGGAGGTCATCAGCACGCCGGTCACCGCCGCCAGCCCCAGGGCGTACCGCCCGATGCCCGCGGCCAGCCCGGCGATGATGACGAGGTCGGCGTACCGGTCGAGCACGTGGTCGAGCAGGTCGCCGGCCTCCGAGTCGGTGCCCAGCTCCCGGGCCAGCGCGCCGTCGAGCAGGTCGAGCCAGCCGTTGAGGAACACCAGGACCGCCCCGGCGAAGTACCAGATCGGGTCCTGCCCGCCCAGGTAGAACGCTCCGGCCGCGCCGCCGGCCAGCGCGAACGCGACGACGCTGACCCCGTCGGGCGTCAGCCCCAGCCGGGTCGACAGCGAGACGAAGGGGTCGAGCAGCCGGTCGGCCACGTGGCGGAACTGGTCGAGCGTCATAGGTACTCGAGGTAGTCCACGGTGCCCGCGCTGGGCTCGCGGTCGCCCGCCACGACCGCCGCGATCTCGGCGGCCACCTCCTCGGGATCGCGGTCGGTGGTCTCGACCTCGTAGACGCGCTCGACGCCGTGCTCGTTCACGGCCTCGGTGAGGATGACGTCCAGCGCCTCGCTCTCTGCATTCTCGCTCGCTTTCGCCTCGGGCTCCCCGCGCTCGGTGAGCCGGCGCTCCAGTTCCTCGGGGTGACACCGCAGCACGACGACCCGGTCGGCGTCGAGGTGGTGGGCGAGGTGCGACTCCACCAGGACGTCCTCGCGGTCGGCGAGCCGGTCGGCCACCGCGTCGAGGTCGGCGACGAGGCTGTCGCGCTCGGCGTCGCGCTCGTCCCAGAGCCCCTCCTCGCGGACGAGGTCGTTGAGGTGGACGACGTCGAGGCCGAACTCGGCGAACGCCTCGTCGGCTTCCAGGACCTCCACTGCGGAGGTCTTGCCCGTGCCGGGCGTGCCGGTGACCGCGACCCTCACGGCGCGAGCACCTCGTTCAGCTCCGACACCGCCCGGCGGGTCTCCTCCTCGGTCCCGCAGGTGATGCGGACGCACTCGGGCAGGCCGAAGCTGGTGCAGTCGCGGACGATGACGCCCCGGCGCTGGAGCTCGTCGGCGACCTCGCTCGCTTCTCCGACCTCCGCGAGCACGAAGTTGCCGTGGCTCTCCCACGTCGGCGCGTCGAGGTGGTCGTACATGTACTCGCGCGCCCACGCGGCGGTCTCGACCGTCCTCTCGGCGTGCTCGTCGTCGTCGAGCGCGGCCAGGCCTGCCCGGCAGGCGATCTCGCTCGCGGCGAACGGGGTGTTCACCCGGGCGTAGGCGTCGGCCCACTCCTCGGGGACGATGCCGTAGCCCAGTCGGACGCCGGCTAGCCCGTACACCTTCGAGAAGGTCCGGAGGACCGCGACGTCGTCCCGCGCGTCGACCAGGTCGACCGCGCTCGGCGCGTCGGCGAACTCGCCGTACGCCTCGTCGACGACGACGAGGGTGCCCTCGCCCGTCCCGTCGGCGATCTCGGCGACGGCGTCGCGGTCGAACCGCTTGCCCGTCGGATTGTGGGGGCTCGTGAGGTAGACGATGCGCTCGTCCTCGTAGTCCGAGAGGACCGTCTCGGGCGTCAGCGCGAAGTCGTCGGCCTTCGACAGCCGGTACGTCTCGACCTCCCCGTGGTGGAAGCGCGCGCTCATCCCGTAGTAGGCGAACCCGGGCTCCGGCACGAGGACGGCGTCCCCGGGCTCGAGCATCGCCCGGGCCAGGTAGTCGAGCACGCCGTCGCCGCCGTTGCCCAGCCAGACCTGCGCGGGCGCGACGTCCCACCGGTCGGCCAGCTTCTCGGTGAGGTCGGCGTGGGAGGCCTTGGGGTAGGAGCCGGCGGTCGCCGCCGCCTCGCGGATGGCCTCGACCGCGGCCGGACTCGGGCCGAAGGGGTTCTCGTTCGAGGCGAGCTTCACGAGGTCGTCCGGATCGAGTCCGAGCTCCCGGGCGACCTCCTCGACGCCCCGTCCGGCCTGGTACACGGTGTGCGAAGAGAGGTCCCGTGGTTCCATGTGGGAGAGGTGTGTGCGACCTGCCTTAAGGTTGCTCACCTCGACCGGCTCGGCGCCCGGAGGTGACCGGCAGCTGTCACGACCCCGCGCGGGCGAGACCGCCGGCGTCGGCCGAGTCGGGCGGTCCACCCCGACGCCCGGCGGCATTTTATCAGAATCCGCCCAGTACACATAAGGGGAGTCCCGCGGAGTATCCAACGGGGGATTCAATCATGGCACAGCACAATCGGAGCCGTTGGGGGAGCGACCGCGAGTCGGACCGCTATCAGCGCAGCGAGCAGGGCGAGGGCGAGACGCAGGGCGGCCGCTACTCGACCGGCGGCCGCGAGCGACGAGGAGAGTCCGGACAGCACCAGCAGTCCGGTCAGCACGGACAGTCCGGTCAGCACCGGACCGGCCAGGACCAGATGGGCGGCCGCGACGTGCAGGAGTACGCCGACCAGCAGTCCGGCGAGCAGCACCATCACCACCATCACCACCACCATCACGGCGGTAGCCAGCAGGACCAGCAGGGTCAGCAGGGCAACCGCTACGGGAGCCGCCAGCGCGGCCAGCGGACCGGCGACCAGCGCCACGACGTCGGCCAGAACCAGGGCCGCGCGCAGCGGAGCCACGGCCGGCAGGACGTCCACAGCCAGAGCCAGCACGGCGGTCGCGGCGGTCAGTACACCGGCCACGACCTCCAGCAGGGCGACCGGCCGACCGGCCACCAGTCGAGTCAGCACCAGGACCGGGGCGGCGACCAGACCGTCCGCCAGCAGCAGGGCGACCAGTACCGGCAGGGCGGTCAGAGCCAGCACCAGCAGACCGGCCAGCACCAGCAGACTGGCCAGCACGGTCAGACCGGTCAGCACCAGCAGTCGGGGCAGTACGGGCAGTCCGACCGGCACGGACAGTCCGGTCAACAGCCCCAGACCGGCCAGCACGGCCACCAGGGGACCGGCCAGAACCAGTACGGCGGGAGCTCGGAGAGCGGCTTCAGCCCGGTCGAGCAGACGATGATGCGCGGCCAGGAGCACCACGGCCGCCGGAGCGAGCAGGACCGGGGCGCAGGCCAGCAGTCGTCACGGACCGGCGAGTCCGACCGGCAGGACCGCCGCGGCGAGGAGCGCCACCAGCGCTCGCAGTACTGACCGAGTCGCACGAACTCGCGCTTTTTTCGCGGTCGCCGACGACGGTGACAGACGTTACTCCTATTGGCGTCCGAGGCCGACACTGATGCGGGAATGGGAATGTACGCGCCACTCGCTACCGACAGTCGCGATCGACCTCGCGGTGATCGCCGATGAGCGACGCGTCCGAGTCCGACGCCGACGTGTCGCTGCCCGAGCAGTACGGGGGCGTCGACTACGACGAACTCGAAGCGCTGCTCGGCGACCTCGTCATCGGACGCGAGACCCACCTCAACGCAGAGGCGTTCGTGATTCGCCCGGACGACGTCCAGGAGACGCTCCGGACGCTCAAGGAGGAGGCGGGGTTCGACCACCTCTCGCTGCTGACCGCCCAGGAGTACGAGGACCGCTACGAGAGCATCTACCACCTGACCAAGTACGACGACCGGACCCAGGAGGTCGAGGTGGTCGTCCCCACCGACCCCGACGAGCCGTGGAACGAGTCGGCGGCGTCGGTGTACAAGACGGCGGAGTGGCACGAGCGGGAGGCCTACGACCTGGTCGGCATCGAGTACGAGGGCCACCCCGACCTGCGGCGGATCCTGCTGCCCGAGACCTGGCAGGGTCACCCGCTGAGCCTCGACTACGACCAGGACAAGCCCCAGATCGTCTCGCTGAAGGAGCACGTCAATCCCATCGCCGAGACCGCGAAGGACACCGAGTCGGACACGATGTTCCTCAACATCGGTCCCCACCACCCCGCGACACACGGCGTCCTCCACCTCAAGACGGTGCTGGACGGCGAACAGGTCGCGGACGTCGAGCCCGACATCGGCTACCTCCACCGGTGCGAGGAGCAGATGTGCCAGAGCTGCAACTATCGCTACCAGATCATGCCGTACCCCGACCGGTGGGACTACACCGCGAACATGCCCAACGAGTGGGCGTACGCCCGGGTGGCCGAGGAGCTCGCCGACATCGAGGTGCCCGAGTACGCCCAGGTCATCCGGACGATGGCGGTCGAGTTCGCCCGTATCAAGGGCCACATGCTGGCGCTGGGGACCTTCGCGCTCGACGTGTACGGCGACTTCACGGCCATCTTCATGTACGCGATGCGCGACCGGGAGAACGTCCAGAACATCCTGGAGGACCTCACGGGCCAGCGGATGATGTTCAACTACTTCCGGCTCGGCGGCGTGGTCTGGGACATCCCCGAACCCCGCGAGGAGTGGTTCGCGAAGATTCGGGACTTCCTCGACGACCTGCCCCACCGCGTCGAGGAGTACCACAGCATGCTGACCGACAACGAGATCTTCCAGAAGCGGACGGTCGACACCGGGGTCATCGACGCCGAGACCGCCAAGGACTACGGCTGTACTGGGCCGGTCGCCCGCGGGTCGGGCATCGACTACGACGTCCGCCGGGACGACCCGTACGGCTACTACGACGAGCTCGACTGGGACGTCGTCACCGAGCCCTACGGCGACAACTACTCCCGCGTGCTGGTCCGCATGCAGGAGGTCGAGGAGTCGGCCAAGATCATCGACCAGTGCGTGGACCTGCTCGAGGACTGGCCCGAGGACGAGCGAACCATCCAGTCCAACGTCCCCCGGACGCTCAAGCCCGAACCGGACACCGAGGTGTACAAGGCGGTCGAGGCCGCGAAGGGGGAGATGGGCATCTACATCCGGTCGGACGGGACCTCCAAGCCCGCCCGGTTCAAGATCCGGAGCCCCTGCTTCAACAACCTCCACGCGCTCGAGGCGATGTCCGAGGGCGAGTACGTGCCCGACCTGGTCGCCGCGCTCGGGAGTCTCGACATCGTGCTCGGGTCGGTCGACCGGTAGACTGCGGGTGGCCACAACCGCCTTACCCGCGTCTGTCGTGCGGTCTCTATGGTCGAACTCGGCTACGCGCTCTCCAGCGAGGAGCACCGCCCCAACGACCTCGTCGACTACGCGGTCCGCGCCGAGGACGTGGGCTTCGACTTCGTCTCCATCTCGGACCACTACCACCCGTGGCTGAGCCAGCAGGGCGAGTCGCCGTTCGCGTGGTCCACCCTCGGCGGCATCGCCCGCGCGACCATCGACGTCGACGTGGGCGTCGGCGTGACCTGTCCCATCATCCGGTACCACCCGGCCATCCTCGCCCAGTCGGTCGCCACGGTGGCGACGATGCTCGAGGACGACGGCCAGCGGTTCTACTTCGGCGTCGGCACCGGCGAGAACCTCAACGAGCACGTGCTCGGCGACCACTGGCCGCCCCACCACGTCCGGCTCGAGATGCTCGAGGAGGCCGTCGAGGTCGTCCGGGACCTCTGGACCGGCGAGATGGTCAGCTACCACGGCGACCACTACACCGTCGAGAACGCCGAGCTGTTCACCCTGCCCGAGGAGACCCCGCCCATCTGCGTGTCGGCGTACGGCGAGCAGACCGCCAGGAAGGCCGCCGACATCGGCGACGGGTTCTGGTCGGTCGGCCCCCAGGACGTCGTCCAGACGTTCGAGGACAACGGTGGCGAGGGGCCGAAGTTCAGCCAGCTCACGGTCTGCTACGCCGACAGCGAGGACGAGGCGGTCGAGACGGCCCACAAGTGGTGGCGCAACAGCCTCCTGCCGGGCCAACTAGCGACCGAACTCGAGACCCACAAGCTCTTCGAGCAGGCCAGCCAGCAGGTCACGAAGGAGCAGGTCCGGGAGTCCGACAGCATCGTGACCGACCCCGACCCGCAGACCCACGTCGAGAACCTCCGGAAGTTCACCGACGCCGGCTACGACCACGTCTACGTCCACCAGGTCGGGCCGAACCAGGAGCAGTTCTTCGAGTTCTACGAGGACGAGGTGCTGCCGGAGTTCCAGTAGCCCGCCGAGCGGTCCACCACCTACCGCCCGACGCTCAGACCGGACAACCCCTGATCTCGCCGCCGCGCATCCCGTCCGCGACCCAGTAGATCGACAGCACGAGCGCGACCAGCGCCAGCACCGAGAGCTCGGCGCCGTCGAACGGCAGTACGGTCGTCGCGCCCGCGGCTCCGAACAGCGAGAGCAGGCCCGCCAGGACCGCCGACCCGCACGCCGCGCAGCCCGCGCCGAGCGCGCCGAGGACGAGCCCCACCGTCCCCCCGCCGGCGGCGTTGCCCGCTTCCCCCTCCCATCCGCCCAGACCGTGTTCCCGGAAGTGGTAGCCCAGGAGCGCCACGTCGACGCCCGAGAGCCCGGCAACGGCGACGAGCAGCAGCTCGGCGACCGGGCCGTAGTTCGTCCCGAGGAAGGGGTAGAGACCGAGCAGAATCGTCGCCCTGTCCGACGGGTCGATGGGGGCAGTCACCGCGAACTCCGCCAGCGCGAGGTTCTGGCCCAGGACGAACGCCGACAGCGCGACGACCGCGGCGACCACCGCGAGCGCGGCGTACCTCGGCGCACCCAGCACCAGCCTGACCGTCCGGGCCATCAGGCGCCAGTCGTCGGCGCGGGTCGGCAGTCGGGGACGGAGGCGGGAGACGCCGACCCGGCTCATAGCCCCAGCGCCGACTTCACGACCCGGAAGCTGACGCTGCCCTTCGCGCGGGTCCGGAACTCGCCGTCCCGGAACAGGAAGACCGTCGGCGTGGTCCGGCCGACCCCCGCCGCCTCGCCCGCCGCGAGGTCGGCCCGCACCGCGTCGTCCCGGGCCTCCGCCTCGGCGTCCGCGACCACCGCGTCGGCGTCCAGGTCGGTCTCCTCGGCGAGGAACGTCCGGGTCAGGTCGAGGACGTTGTCGTCGTCGAACCGGTCCTGGTTCTCGAAGTAGTGGCGTATCAGCGCCCACGTCGCGGTCGAGTCCTGTCGAACACCGTACGCCGCCGGGTCGGAGGTCGTCGTCCCCGTCCCGTCGGCCGTTGTCGTCGACTCGCCGCTCGTCCCCGCTGCCCCGGCCCCCGTCTCCCGGGCGAACGCGGCCTCGATGGCCTGCGTCGCGGGCTTCCCCCACGCGTAGATGACCGGGTACGACCGGAAGACGACCGCGACGCGGTCGCCGAGTCGCTCGCGGATCTTCGGCACGGTCCCGGTCTCCCAGGCGGCGCAGCGCGGGCAGGAAGGGTCCTCGAACGCGACGACGACCCCTTCGGCCTCGGCCGGCGGCGGACCGGACCGCGGCTGGTCGGCGATGCCCTCCGCGGCGGGATGGTTGCCGAGCGGCGCGCGAGTCGCGGTCTCGGTCGTCGTCCGGGCGCCGCCGGACTCGCCGGACAGGCCGCCGGTACAGCCCGCGAGCGCGGTCGCGCCGGTCGCCGCGCCGACGGCGAGCAGTCGCCGCCGGGTCCGCGCGTCGGGTCGGTCGTGGGTCATGGTCCCACGCGCGACGCCGTCGCCAAAAGGAGTTTTTCCAATTTCGTGCCGAGACCGCTCCGACTCCGGCCAGAGAGGCAGTGGAGGAGGTGGGATTCGGTCTCGATGCCCGGATGTCGGGACGAGTTCACCGCAGGGTTTCGAGGCTCCGGAACTGCTCGCTCTCGTCGAGTTCGGCGACGCGGACCACCCCGTCGCGGTGGCGGTACCAGTACGCGGTCGCCTCGCCGCCGGCCGAGAGGATCCGGAACTCGCCGTCCCGGATCTCGACGGCGCAGCCGTCTTCGAGCGCCAGGCCGGCCTCGGGCCGCGTCGCCAGGAACTCCCGGAACGCCGCGCGCCGGAGCGGATGGGCGTGCGGCGTGACCGCGAGCCCCTCGACCCACCCGAGGCAGTCGACGCCCGCGTACTCCGCGTCGTCCGCGGCGTCGGACAGGCCGCTCGCGAACCAGCACATCGCGCCGGCGCTGAGGCCGGCGAGCACGGTCCCGTCCTCGTAGGCCCCGCGGAGTACCCGGTCGGCTCCCGTCTCGCGCCACCGGTCGAGCAGCAGCGGGGTCGACCCGCCGCCGACGTACACCAGGTCGGCCCACTCGACGTCGGTCCGGATCTCGTCCTCCTCGACGTCCGCGTCGTGGAGCGTCAGGTGGCGCGTCCGGCAGCCGAGGTGGTCCCCGTAGTAGGCGTCGAAGCCGTCGCAGTACCCCGCCGCGTCGCCGCTGGCCGTGGGGACGAACAGCGCCGCCGGGGAGTCCTCGCCGGTCGCCTCGCAGACGCGGCGGTCGATCGGTTCGGTCTCCCGGTCCCGTATCTCGCCGCCGCCGATGGCGAAGATGCTGCCCATGTCTCGCTCGGACTCGCGAGAGCCAGATAAACGTGGCCACCGTGCGGGAGTACGTGGCAAACCGGCCCCGGGACGCCGACCGGCCTACAGTCGCTCGTCGACGTGGTCGGCGGCCTTCAGCGCGAGCGCCGCGATGGTCAGCGTCGGGTTGAGCGCCCCGCTGGTCGCGAAGACGCTGCTCGACGCGACCGAGAGGTTCCGGAGGTCGTGGGTCCGCAGCCGGGGGTTCACCACGCTCTCGGCCGGGTCGGTGCCCATCCGGGTCGTGCCCATGTGGTGGAACGCCGGACCGGTGTTCTCCGGGCCGACGGTCCACGTGACGTCGGCACCGAGTTCGTCCAAAATCGCGCGCTGGATCTCGTTCGCCCGTCGCAGCGACGACTCCGTCTTCGCGTCGAGTCGCCAGTGTATCTCCGGGACCGGGTTCCCGTGGTCGTCGGTCGTCGAGGGGTCGAGCGCGATGCGGTTCTCCTTCCGGGGGCGCTGGCCGACCAGCCCGCCCGTCGCGATCGCGTTGCCGTACCCCTCCCGGAGGGTGTCGAGCAGGTCGTCGCCCCACTCGTCGCCCGACAGCGCCATCTCGACCGGCGAGGGCCCGGCGTAGTTCAGGAACTCCAGCTTGACGGGACCCGGTTCGGGCTCGTCGCCCTCGGGCGACCACTCGGGAATCCCGCCCGCCGACCCCCCCGAACCGCGGCCCTCGGTCCCGCGGGTCGGGTCGTCGTAGAACTGGTGGCACTCGCTGGTGATGAACCCGACGTGGTTCTGGCGGGTCCGGCGGTCGAGGCGGCCGCCGACGCCCGCGAACAGGTGGTCCATGAAGTAGCGGCCGACCGCGCCCGAGGAGTTGGCGAGGCCGTCGGGGTACCGCTCGGACTTCGAGAGCAGCAGGAGCCGGGGGATCTCGACGCCGCCGGCCGCCAGCACGAACTCCCGGGCCTCCTGGCGGTGGGTCTCTCCCTTCGGCGTGGCGTACACCGCGGCGGTCACGCGCTCGCCGGCGTCGTCGTGTTCGAGCCGCTGGACCGGCACCCGGTCGATTACGCGGGCCCCGGCCGCCTCGGCCTTCCGGACGTGGTGGTCGGCCGAGTACTTCGCGCTGGAGGGACAGACCGGCTTGCAGGTGCCGTACCCGACGCAGGCGCCCCGCCCGTCGTAGGACTCGGAGTTGCGGGCGTTGGGCACCGAGTGCATCGTCACGCCCAGTCGCTCGCAGGCCTCGGCGAACAGCGAGTCGCTGTAGGAGGGCGCGAAGGCGGGCAGCGGGAACGGCTCCTCGCGGGGCGGGGCGTACGGGTTGTCGTCCGCACCGGCGACGCCCAGCGCGCGTTCAGCCTCGGCGTAGTAGGGCCGGAGGTCCGCGTACTCCATGGGCCACTCCTCGAAGTCCGACTCGTGGAGCCGCATCACCATCCCCTGCCAGTGGAGCGTCGACCCGCCCACGCCCTTGACCCGGGCGCGGTTCAGCGGGTAGAACCGCTCGCCCGGGGCGGTGTAGGCGTCGCGCGGGCCGCCCATCTCCCAGACCGACAGGGGGTCGTGACCCGGCCGGATCGACCGCTCCATCCGGCGCTCGCGGTCGGCGGGGTCGAACCGCTCGCCGGCCTCCAGCACCACCACGTCGCGGCCCCGCTCGGCGAGCCGGTGGGCGAGGAGCGCCCCCGCCGGCCCGGCGCCGACGACGCAGACGTCGGCCCGCTCCGAGGGAGTCCTGTCGACGTCGCTGGAGGGGCTCGCCGTCATCCCTGCGGCCCCCGCTGGTAGCTCGTCGTCCCGCCGGGGTGGCCCTGCGGGTTCTCGATGCCGACCAGCTTCCCGCCGGTCGGCGAGGCGTAGAGCGCGTACAGCAGCTCGTTGACCAGGTAGTACCGGACGCGCTCCCGGTCGGCGCCCGCGGGGTCGGGGTCGGCGGTGTCGACGCCCAGCTGGTCGAGCACCGATTCCCGCGTCCCGGCGCCGAGCTCACGGAAGGGGGCGTCGTGCCACGTCCGGGCGTAGTCGTCGAGCGTCTCGACCGCCTCGACCATCCCGTCGCGGTAGTCGGGGCGGTCCTCGACCCGGCCGAGCGCGTAGGTCCGGACGAACTCCTCGACCCCAGAGACCTCGGTGGGGTACACGACGTCGGCGACCGCGAGCAGGGTCGCCAGCCGGTCCGCCGGGACGGACTCGCCCGCGGTCGAACCACTCCCCGCGGCGTCGTCCGCGAGCAGTTGCTCGACGACCCCCTCGCCTTCGAGTACGGCGCCGGCCCCGACCGCGGCGCCGCCAGCGGCCGCCAGCGCGGCCAGCGCGTCCCGGCGCGTCAGTTCCATCTCGCCGGAGTTAGGCAGACCTAAAACTTAGAGGTTGTCATGTGGAGTCGGCGTCTGCCGGTCTCGCAACCTATTAGTCGCGCCCGCCGGTCGGTTCGACCATGAAAGTCGTCGTCAACCTGAAGGCGTACCCGTGCGACCCGGTCGGCGTCGCGACCGCCGCCCGTGAGGTCGCCGACGAGACCGGGGCCGACATCGCCGTGGCGCCGCAGGCCGCCCACCTCGACCGCGTCGCCGACACCGGCGTCGAGACGTGGGCCCAGCACGTCAGCGCGGTCGAACACGGCAGCCACACCGGGTCGACCCTGGCGGAGGCCGCCGCCGACGCGGGCGCGACCGGGACGCTGCTCAATCACTCCGAGCGCCGGCTGAAGCTCGCGGACATCGACGCCGCGCTCGACGCCGCGGAGCGCGCGGGCCTCGACACCTGCGTCTGCGCGAACAACCCCGACCAGATCGGCGCGGTCGCCGCGCTCGGCCCGGACGCGGTCGCGGTCGAGCCGCCGGAACTCATCGGCACCGGCACGCCGGTCAGCAAGGCCGACCCCGACGTCGTCACCGACGCGGTGGCGGCCGCCGAGGCGGTCGACGACTCCGTGTCGGTCTACTGCGGCGCCGGCATCTCGACCGGCGAGGACCTGACCTCGGCCCGCGAACTCGGCGCCGAGGGCGTGCTGCTGGCCAGCGGCGTCGCCAAGGCCGACGACCCGAAGGCGGCGCTGGCGGACCTCGTGGCGCCCCTGTAATCGGAACGTTCGCCGGGCGCCGGTCACCTTGATTGTACACTGTCGCTGGTCGCGCCGGGAATACCAGCTTCAACAGATCACTCCGCGACGATGAGCCAGTGGTCGTCGTCCTGCCTCTCCAGGACCGACGCCTCGCGCATCCGGACGATGTACCCCGTGGCGGTCCGCTCCAGTTCGTGGTCGGCCCGCACCCGGACCAGGTTGCCCAGTACCCGGGCCGAGGGCGGCTTCTGGGCCGCGCCGCAGTCGTAGATGGTCAGCAGTTCGGTCTCGCGCTCGTCGTAGACTACCACGTGGGCGTGCCGGGGGAGCCTCCACCGGTCCTCGCCCGCCGGCGCCAGCGTGTTCATGGCGGGGGTAGCCCGCGCGGCCGTAAAAGTCTCGTCGCTCGTCCGCCGGCTCACTCCACGTCCGGCAGCTCCTCGGCGACCGCCGACAGCGCCTCGCTCCGGCTGTCGTCGTCCATCTCGCCGTCGGTCAGCGCCGCGAGCAGGCTCGGCAGCGCGGCGACGTACTCGCCGCCGCCGGCGTGCTGGACGAACCCCCGCCGGCGCAGCGTCCGGTTGTGGTTGTAGGCGAGCTCGCGGTCGTCGGCCCCGCCCGCGGTGACGTGGGCCTCGACCGGCGTCGCCGGGCCCTCCCGGAGGTAGTAGGCCAGCATCCCTCGCTCGACCGGTTCGAGCGCGTCGAGCTCCTCGCGGACGGCGTCGAGCGGGTCGCGGTCGTCGGCGGTCGACGAGTCGCTGTCTCCCTCGTCATCGTCGTCCGCCCCGCGCTCGGCGTCCTTCGCCTCGGCCTGCTCGAACCCGCCGAGGTCGGCCTGCTGGGCGCCCGCCTGCTGACCCGGCGGCTGCTGGACCTGCGGGCCGCCGCCGGTGTCGATGTAGGGGTTGGCCCGCCGGTTGCGCGAGGTGTCGAGCATCGCCTTGGCGAACTTGTCGGCGACCTCCTCCATCTCGCGGGCCTCCTCGAGCTGGCGCTCGAGGTCCTCGATGTGGTTCTCCTTCTCCCGGAGCTCCTGCTCCAGTTCCTCGATGCGGTCCTCGCGCCGGCTCTCCTCCTCGCTGATCTCCCGGAGGTCGCTCACCAGGTCGTCGCTGACCGACTTGAGGTCGGGGCGCTCGAAGTCGTCGAGGCCGGGCGTCGCGCCGGCGTCGAACGTCTGCTTGCGGTGGAACTTGACCCGGCGGGTCTCCTCGGACCAGTCGGTCGTCATGAACGCCTCGCCGTCGTCCATGTCCTCGATGGCCTCGGCGTACTCGTTGCCCAGGATGCGCCCGACGACGTTGGTGTCGTTGTTCCAGGTGAGCCGGTGCCAGACGAGCCAGTCGCACTGCGTGATGAAGTCCTTCTTCACGTCGGCCGGGCGCTGGCTGATGCCCGCGATGCCCAGGCCGTGCTTGCGGCCCCGCTTCCCGATCTTGATGAGCATCCGACCGCACTCGTCCATCCCGCCGCCCTCCGGGATGTACTCGTGGACCTCCTCGACCACCATCAGGAACGGCTTCTTGAGCTTCTTCTCCTTGGCGAACAGCTGCTGGGCGACCGCCTTCAGCAGCTCCTTGCCGTCGTCCTCGTTGAGGTAGCCCGACACGTCGAGGATGATGGGGACGTTGTCCTCCAGCGCCAGCGACGCCAGCCGCTCGGCGTGCTCGGGGTTGACCTGGATGTCGCACTCCTCGTCGGCGCCGGCGTGGAGCAGCTCGTACTCCTCCTTCAGCCCGTAGTACTCCCCGTCGGTGTCGACCAGCATCACCGGGTAGCCGCCGTCGAGCAGCTTCTCGGCGACCACGCTCATGGTGTTGCTCTTTCCGGAGCCCGACTTCCCGGTGATGAACGCGCGACCGGTCAGCACCTCCACCACGGGCAGCTCCACGGGGTCGCCGGGCTCGCCGGCGGTGCCCCCTTTCCCGGCGCTCACCTCGGCGACGTCGATGGTCTCCTGGGACATCTCTCGGCCGCTACCTCTCACCGCCCCCTCATAAACTGTCGGGGGTCGCCGGCGGTCCAGACCGACGCCGGGCCCCGGGCTGTTGCGACGCCGACGGACACCCGCGAGCGCCGCCGCGGGCCGACGCTCCGCCACCAAAGCCTATCCCGGCCTCCGTCGTAGCCCGCGAGGTGTCCCGCACGCGCGACCTGTCGGCGTTCCTGGTCATGGCCCTCCTGTTCGGCGGCGCCTTCCCCGCCATCGAGGTCGGGCTGCGCTACCTGCCGCCGCTGGCGCTCGCGGCGGTCCGGTACGCCGTCTCGGCCGCGATACTGCTGACCTACGCCGGGGCGACGACCGACTACTGGCGGCCCCGGACCCGGGCCGACCGGACCGCCGTCCTCGCCGGCGGGGTCTTCTTCATCGGCGGGAGCGGGCTGACGTTCGTCGGCCAGCAGTACACCACGGCGGGCGTCGCGGCAGTTGTCTTCAGCGCGATCCCGATCCTGACGGTGCTGGTCGCCCACGTCCTGCTGCCCGGCGAGCGCGTCTCCCGCCGGGGCGTCGTCGGCCTCCTCCTGGGATTCGTCGGCGTCGCCATCGTGGTCCGGCCCGAGTCCGGAGCCGTGGCTCCCGGCCCAGGTCTGGGCGGCGGTGCGGGTCCGCTCGGCGAACTCCTCGTGTTCGCGGCCGCGCTGAGCGTCACGGTCGGCACGGTGCTGGTCCGCCGGAGCGGGCCGTCGATGCCCACCGTCGCGCTCACCGGGTGGGCGATGGCGCTCGGCGCGGGGATGCAGGTCGGACTGAGCGCGGCGGTCGGCGAGTCGGTCGAGAGCGTCAGGCTCGCGCCCGCGGCGGTGCTGGCGGTGGGCTACCTCGCGGTGCTGGCCAGCGGCGTCGGCTTCGTCGTCTACTTCGACCTGCTCTCGCGGTTCGGCCCGCTGGAGGTCAACCTGGTCTCGTACCTCGTCCCGGTGGTCTCGGTGGTCGTCGGCTGGGGGCTGCTGGACGAACCCGTCTCCGCGTCGACGCTCGTCGGCTTCGGGGTGGTCGCGGCGGGGTTCCTGCTGCTGAAGGAGAAGGAGCTGGCGGCCGAACTGGCCCGGTACCGCGGGGCGGCGCGCTGATCGACGCGCGACGCCGGGTCTGGACGCGGGCCGGCGCGGTGAGCTACGCCGGCCGCCGCACCGAGAGCACCGCGCCGAACGCCGCCGCGACGAGGGCGAACCCGGCCAGCACCGCGAACAGCGCGGTCGGGGAGAACAGGTCGAGGACGAAGCCGGCGATGCCCGCGCCGAGCGCGCCGACCCCGAACACGCCGAGGTACGTGAACCCGTACGACAGCCCACGGGTGCCCGGCGGCGTGTACTGGGCCACGGCGGCCTGGTACAGCGGCTGGACCACGAACAGCGCGAACCCGAGGACCGCGCTCGCGGCGAGGATGGCGCCCAGGCCGGCCCGGAGCGCGGGCAGGTAGAGCAGCGCCACGACCGCGAGGGTCGCGAACGCGCCCGCGATGCCGTACTCGACGGGGATGCGGTCGGTCAGTCTCCCGCCGACGTACTGCCCGCCGATGCCGATGACCAGCAGCCCGGCGTAGAGGTACCGCGAGGGCTGGATCGCCCGGCCGCCCAGGGTCACGGGGTCGAACAGCGGCTGGTTCGCCAGCAGTTCCGGCAGGAAGGTGAGCACGCCCCGGTAGTAGAGCCCGGAGAACATCACGACGCCGAACACGAGCACGAACGCCCCCGAGAACAGCGCCCTCGAGTCGGCGACGAGTTCGGGGAGCGACGACACGCTCCCGCCGGCCCGGGCGTCGCCGTCCGACTCGCCGTCGGCCGCGGGGTCGCCGCCGTCGGCGACCGACTCGTCTCCGTCCGCGGTCCCGTCGACGCCCGCGCTGTCCTCGACGGCGGCGGTCTCGTCGACGTCGACCGCGAGCGCGAACACGACGGCCAGCGCGGCCGGCGCAGCCAGCAGCAGGACGACGAGCCGCCAGTCGGCGAACAGGAGCAGCACCGCGGTCGCCAGCGGGCCGAGCGCGATGCCGAGGTTGCCCGCCATCCCGTGGTACGCGAACGCCGTCCCCTGCCGCGAGACGCCCTTGCTGATCAGCGAGAGGCCCGACGGGTGGTAGACGCTCGCGGCCGCGCCCCACAGCACCAGCGCCGCCGCGACGACCGGGACGCCGGGGGCGAGGCTCAGCAGGGCGAACGACCCGCCCATCCCCGCCAGGCACGCGACGATGAGCCGGCGCGACCCGTAGGCGTCGGCCAGCACGCCGCCAGGCAGCGCGCCGAGGCCGAACAGCGCGTAGCCGGCGGAGACGACGAGCCCCATCGTGCTCGCGCCCACGCCGAACCGATCGAGCCAGATGGTGACGAGGATGGGGATCGAGAGCTCGTAGGTGTGGACCATCGCGTGGGCGACCATCACCAGCCCCACGATGGACCGGTCGTTCCGGTTCACGTCCGAGACTCGTCGCGGGCGCCTTTCAGTCTACCCGTCCCGGCAGAGGGTGGTGGCGTCCCGGCGGGAGCGACCGGTCGGGCGTCCGACCCCGTGCCCGCTCCCGCCCGGTCAGAAGTCCGCGAGCGACACCTGCCCGTCGGAGTCCGGGCTGTCGGGGTCGTCGTGCTCGTCGGCGTCGCCCCTCTCGTCGTCCGGTCCCGGACTCTCGCCGACGTCGTCTGCCGCGGCGTCGACCGGTTCCGAGTCGTCGTCCGACTCCGTGCCGCCTCCGCCAGATTCCGAGCCGTCGCCGTCGGGGTCAGCCGCGGCCCACTCCGCTTCGAGCGAGAGTTGGCCGTCTCCGTCGGGGTCGCGCTCTGTCTCGCTGTCGGTCCGGTCCGTCTCATCGTCGTCGCCCTCGCTCGGCTCTCCGTCGCCGGCCGCCTCGCCGGCCCACTGTTCGGCGAGCGAGCGCTGGCCGTCCGCGTCGCGGTCGTCGCCCGCCGTCGCGTCGGTCGTCGTTCCGTCGGTCGTCGTTCCGCCACTCGTCGTTCCGGCGGCGGATTCGACCGTATCGGAGTTCTCCGCATCGCCCTCTGTGCTCTCCGTGTCCGACTCCGATTCCGCCGGGCCGGCGTCCCACGCGTCGCCGAGGCTGGCCTGCTCGCCCTCGGCGAACGAGAGGTTCGAGACCCGGACGCCGACCTTCCGGACCTCGTCGCCCTCGAACTCGCCGAGCAGGTCGAGCGCGACCTCCTCGACCAGGTCGGGGTCGTCGACCGGGCCGGGCAGCGACCTCGCGCGGGTGTTGACGTCGTACGGCGGGGTCACGGCCTTGATGCCGATGGTCCGGTACAGCGCGCCCTTCCGGCTGGCGCGGTCGGCCACCGCCTCCGCGAGGGTCCGGACCCGCTCGCGCTTGGCCTCGTCGTCGTCGGTGGCCTCGGTGAACGCCGACTCCCGCGAGAGGCTCTTGGGCCGGCCCCGCGGGGTCACCTCGCGGTCGTCCTCGCCGCGGGCCCGGCGGTGCATCTCCGCGCCGCGCTCGCCGAACCGCTCCTCCAGGTCGGCGCGGTCGGCCGCCGCGAGGTCGGCCGCGGTCTCGATGCCCATCTCCCGGAGCTCGCGGGCGGTGACTGGGCCGACGCCGTGGAGCTCGGCCACGTCGAGGGGCGCGAGGAACTCCCGGACCTCGCCGGGCTCGATCACGACGAGGCCGTCGGGCTTGTCGTGGTCGCTGGCGATCTTCGCGGCCGACATGTTCGGCGCGACCCCGACGCTGGCGGTGACGCCGACCTCGCGGTCGATGCGGTGCTTGACGTGGCGGGCGAACCCCTCGGCGACCTCCCAGCCGGTCCGGTCGGTCACGTCGAGGTACGCCTCGTCGACGCTGACCTCCCGGACCACGTCGGCCGACTCGCGGAGGATCTCCTTGACCTCCCGGCTCACCTCCTCGTAGTAGTCCATGTCGACCGGCCGGTAGTAGCCCGCCTCCTCGGGGTCGACGTCGGAGTCGGGGTCCTCGGCCTCGGCCATCCGGGGGAGGCGTTCGAGCGCGGTGCCGATGGCCTGGGCGCTCTCGACGCCGTACTCGCGGGCCTCGTAGCTGGCGGTCGCGACCGCGCCGTGGGTCTCGCCGCCCTCGTAGCCCATCCCCACGACGACCGGCTCGCCCTCGAGTTCGGGCTTGCGGCGGCGCTCGCAGGCCGCGTAGAAGCAGTCCATGTCGACGTGGAGCACGATGGAGTCGCCGCCGTCCGTACTCATCCCACGAGGATTCTCGTCGGACCAGCGATCCAGTTCACCATCTCGTTTCGAGGGCTTCATAAGTGCATACCCATGACCGAACTCGAACCTATCACGCCAGACGATGCGTTAGAAATGTACCTTGAAGACGTTTCTGGTGAACTCTCACCGAACACCATCAACGCGAAAGAATACCAACTTGGATTCTTCGTTCGATGGTGCGACGGGGCTGACGCAGACGAACCACGGATTGAGAATTTGAATGATATCCGTGGGCGCGACTTCACGCGGTTCAAGAACTGGCGAAAGGAGGATATCGGCAAAGTCACGTTGAAGACGAATCTGTCTGCTCTGCGGACGTTCATGGAGTTCTGTGTGAAGATAGATGCCGTCGAGAGTGACATCCCCGACAAGATCAACGTCCCGAAGCTTGACCAAGGAGAGAACCAGCGAGATACGTTGATGGAGGCGGAACAAGCACAGTCGATTCTCGAATATCTCCACCGATATGAGTACGCTTCACTCGACCATGCGCTCTTCCTCACACAGTGGAAGACGGGAATGCGAATGAGCGCCATCCATAGCCTCGATGTTGATGACATCCAATTTGATGAGGCGAAGTTAGAAGTCCGTAATAGACCCGAGGAAGGAACACGATTGAAGAACGGACCAGACGGCGAACGTATCGTCACCGTCAGTGACGATGTCGTCCAAATCCTTGAGGACTACATCAATACGAACCGCGTTGACGTCACTGACGACTACGGCCGAGAGCCATTGTTTACAACGCGGTACGGACGGATGCACAAGAACCAGTTGAACAAACACGTGTATGGAATTACAACGCCATGCAACGTAGGGATGGACTGTCCTTCGGAGAAGAAACCAGAGTCGTGTGAGTACGCTGGCGGCTACGACGCGAACATCAAATGTCCCCACAGCACGCGTCCGCACGATGTCCGTCGTGGTTCTATTACGACCTATCTCCGTGACGGTGTTCCCGAGAAAGCGATTAGTGACCGTATGAACGTCGCTGTCAAGACTCTCGACCGCCATTACGATCAAAGAACTATGGATGAGAAGGCAGAGATGCGACGAGATTACTTTCAATAATTTCGATTACACTATTCGCTGTATTTCCCCTCTATCGCTTTTTTGAATAGTACTGAAATAGTGAGTATAGCAAGGAAGAAAACGACAATCACAGCCCATACTTCCTTCCTAAGGAAGAACATAGCTACAATGGCTACCGCTATGACCCCTAGGATTGAAAGATGAAATATTCCTACTGCCGTGGCTCCCGTTCCAATTGCTATTCATTTAGGACTGACCTCCAAGGTGCTTTGCTCAGTCATCAAGCGTCTTTCAATAGCATTAGTATTAGATATCCGCCAACTAGAGTTCGTTAAGCACTACAGAGTCGGCTAATCGAGGAAGAGAATTGAGATCTGCATTCATATCACGATGTTCGTGATGAGGATGAACGCGGCGTATCCAAAGACCCCAATAATTAGGAGCAATTGGAGTACGGCTATTATCGCTTCATCCAAGGGCATTTCGTCCTCATCAGATTCTGTGTCCGTATTATTGCGTGAAGTGGTGGTAGAAGGTGTTTGGACACTATCTCCTTCTCTTCCACCCACGTAGTTGGTAATCAGAGAATGAGCATCTAACTGACTGACCAGATTAGAAAGGTCATGCCCATTGATGAGCTTGACATTTAACTGATCGGCTAACTCCCGTGCTTGCCGAGTGAATTCGCTCGTAGTTACGATTACAACGGTATCTGTTCCGGGTTCTTGTTGACGAAGACTACTATACTGCTGAACGGCTTGAGACCCTACCTTGTTTCCTTCACCGTATCTCTTCACTTGTAAGACGTGCTTTTGATGAACCGGATGTTCTTTTGTTGCAATGACATCTATGCCTTGGTCAGTTGACTGTTGGGACACCTCTGTTTCCCATCCTTGTAGTGACCAAAGTTCGGCTACGAACTGCTCAAACTCATAAGGGGCTAACTCTCGGAGTTGTTCATGGTACTGTCCTTCCGTAGATTGCTGACCAGACATAGACTCAGTCCCGTATCTTGTCGATGAGTCCCTTCGTCTTCTTTGAGAGGACCTTGAGTCCCTCTACACCATCACGAATTGCTTGGTCAAGATCTGCATCAAAGTCCTCTCCTTGGTGCCAATCGGGGTTATCATCGAAATTCCAACCACCGTCAAGGCCAGCAGTATTGTCAAAGCCGAGATCTTGGTTCAATTGCTCTATTTCGGCGTGCATCGCATCAACGTTATCGAAACGGTTGAGAACTGTACTGACATACGATGATGAACAACCAACACGGTCAGCTATCTCAGACTGGTTCAGACGAGGGTTGTGATAGGCGGTGATGAGAATGTCTCGTTGGAGTTCCGTTTTTTCTCCCATGATGTGGACACTATCCTATTTCAACATATAACTTGGGAAGATGGAAATTACCGTTTTCACTTAAACCACTCAGAAAATCAGATCACATGTAATTCTTCCTTTATTTGTTTCTATTCGAGTGAAGATTTCACAAGCACTCTTTTCGATAGTTGGGGGAAGACTCTACCCCCTTTCTAATTTCAGTCCTAGAAAGAGGCTATTAATCTGAGGGATGTGGAAGGAATGGAGGGTGACACGAAATGGTAGAAAGACCCGACGAAAAGAAGATAACTGACAGACCAGCTAATTGGGAGAAGAGACGGAAATTAGTATTCGAGAGAGACAATGGTCTCTGTCAGAATTGCCATCGTGAAGTGGGTACTCTGGGCGAGAGATCATGGGTTGCCCATCACTGCGTTCCAGTTAGTCAAGGAGGCAATCACTTTCTATCCAACCTACAACTTCTTTGCAAAGAATGCCATGATTTTCACCATGGTAAGGGGAAAGGAAGGACGTGGGAGAACTCCCTTTTTGAAGAAACCTATCCCTCAAGGATTGTCGTGAGGCACAGCCAAAGAACGGTTGGAATCATCACGAGGGATGTTCGAATGGGGACAGTCCAGAATATCACGAGTACTCTTTGTTCAGAGTTCGATGAAGATCTAACGTTCTAAAGAAGTAGAGGATTTACAATCTACGCCGATTTTTCGGCCATGTCTTAAGGCCAAGCAGTACCAGTAATTCTTCTTTCCATCACCGTGGATAGCTCCACGCTGCCTCAGTCAGTCATGCTCATTGTCTGACTCACCGTCATTTTTCCCACGGCCTCGTAGTTCTCCACGGCTCTTATGCAGACGACAGTACTCAGAACCATCCTTCACGAAGACACTCTCTGGTAGACACGTACAGTAACGACGCTCACCGTATCTTGAACGCCAATGACTTAGCACAGCCCCACATCGACCAGCCTCAAGAGCTTGCTCACGACTTTGCGCACCGGAGTGCGGATTGAACTCACCGTGCTCATCTCGTTTATAGGCTGATTTGGGCGTCTCATTGGGTTTCGGCTTATCGTCTCGCTCAAATGGATTGACATCACCATACTCGTCAGACCAAGTCGTATTATCAGACATAGTTAGATCAATAACAGCACTTCCGTCACACTCACCGTGCAACAAGGCACGTATGTCCACGGAATGGGGGTAAGAGGGTTCCAAGACTATCTCGTCTACGTTTGCCCCCGTTGGGGTGCTACGTTTACCGAGACAGTCTTGGACTCCTTCACGGAGGGTAGTGAGTGTAAGTTCATCTTTGACTGACGAAGGTTAGTCATACGTCAGTGCGGAAAATGACCTTCTATGGTCGTTATGGACTGATCGACCTCCTCCGACCCTCGTCAGTCAAAGGGAACTAACTTCTCACTCCCGTGTATGCGGTCGAAGCGGACCACACGAGAAGTCCGTCGGAGTCGAAGACGGAGACCGCAACTTCTCTGGTCCGCTTCGATAACCCTCGAAAGACGTGAGTCCCACACCGTCGTTTTGAGACGGTAAGTCACACGTCCGTCAGAGACATTACTTCTAACAACCGTTTGTGTCGAAGGGTAGTGTCTCTAACACCCCTTCCATATAGTATGTACTGTGGTGGGAACCCCTATTTCACTTATAAAGAGCCGAAGTTTTCGACATGAGTATTATCACGGATTGCTTTCCGTGCTCCTTGAATATCGCCGGCATCAATACCATAGGTCTCAGAAATGGCTTTGGCAAATTGCATAGCCCGATCTTCTGGACAACCGTCTTCCCCATCATACACGTCTTCAAATAGTTTTTCGACGGTTCTCGGGGGAGATACAAGGGTTGTTTCGTCACGACGGCGCTTATCCCATTCCGCATATTGGCGACGCTCTTTCGTCACTCCATCGATCACTGTGAGGGCAGCAACTCTATTGTTACTATAGTACCCTAACCGGTCTACGTTTATCTGAAGCAATATTGACCGTACTTCCCCTAGTTGGCTTTCAGTCAAGCCAAGCTGCCCTCCAAAGGCCTCTGCGATACTCAACTTCCGTGCTTTATCACGTCGAGAATCTTCGTCACAAACTCCTCTACTGGTAACCTTTCCACTAGGTTTGAGACCGACTTGCCAGTACCACATTTCCTTCCAACGACTGAAATCCGTGAAATGCCCCGTTGCTACGTCACGTAGATGCCAATGAGTCCGATGAGAGCCAACCTCTTCTCGTGCAACTTCATATTCATCAGTCTTCATGGCAGTAATGTCTTTCAGCCCATCGTCGTCTTGATGGCCCAGCTCACCGTTCTCTATCGCTTTCTCATCACGGGCGAATTCACCATCAGATTCTCTTTTACTGGGGTTGCATCGGACGCACCTACATTTGATTTGTTTAGCTATTGGATGTGGTTCCCGATCTCGCTTCTCCCAAAGTTGGTCCCTAGTGAGATACTCCTCTAGGGATACATCCGACTCTAAGGGACGGGTACTATCGACCGACATTACAAATTATCATACCATATTTGCACATATAAATTGAGGCATACCGGAGCGAAAGTAGCTGATGAACTTGAGTGTTTAACACGTTCTGATGCCAGAATGGCGGTTCGCGAAAAGATTAGTGGTCTCCTCACTGGTGGAAATTCCGGGATCGACCTACTCCTAACGACGACGGTACTAAGGAAGTAGGGATACGCGTTAATGGATTGCTCTCACGGTCGTTCGTTCAATGGCCATGAGCCAAGGTACCAAGATTGAGGGAATCATACATGGCCGATATTGTAAAGCAATCACCATATATTAATGTGTAGGAGGACGAGATTCAACACCAGTGAATCTGATATGAGTAAACAACTAGAAGAATCCAACCAGTTACCTTTGGGATTCGATAAGCGTAAGCCGATTTCAAAGACAATCCATTTCCGTATTCTATTCGGTCTGAGTATGTATATTTCAGCCCTTTGGTCAGCCTACACAGCAGAGTCATTTCCCCTACCTCTGGCAAATGCCCCAAATAAGGGGGTAGTCGGGATTAGTTGGGTTGGTTCTATTATTGTTTTTGTTCTGCTATCGTTAACCATTCTATTGTCAATATACATCGAGAGAAACCGGAATACAAGCTGGTTTGAACGAGGTTACCCTTTCTTACGATTGAGGGCTTTGATTGTATTTCTATTGTTTGTACTAATCTCCCGTCTAGTAGTTAGAGGAGAATATACTGAACAGTTCGGCTTCTTCACCGTATTGAATGGGGCATTCCTTGTGATTACTTTTGAAGTGTATTCTCAGCCACTTCTACCCCGTCTTATTGACAAGCAACAAATTCGTTCGCATAAGAATGATTGGTGGCGTTTTACTCAATTGTTCGTCACCGGATCGACTGCAATTCTTGTTGGAATAGGGCTTCAGTTCTTCTTAGGTAATTATAACAAAATTATCGCTATTTGTCGGATTGGGCTAGTTCCATTTTTATCGATAGTAAGTGTACTTCTCTTTGTAGGTTGGAAATACAGAGCTTTGAATGAGAAGGAATGGGAATTAGTCCGCCAAGACAAATCAATATCGACGTCAGAGGAGTCCGTCGGGCATGAGTCGATCAAGGAGGCTCACGAAGAGTCCGACAACAATGACGGACACGACGGTGTTGTCCAAGGCCGTGTTGATTAGCGATGCAAGTGTAATTTCGAGACCCATTGTCGTTGTTGCCTCCATTGACTATTCTGCCTTGCATCTCTATTAAAATAGGAGATAGTTCAATTTTGCCGTTAATTGCAAAATGGGCCCCTCTCACGGCCATTTTAGCCAATAGGGGTTACAGCAATAATCGTGTCCGTCATAGGTGTTCAGTCCTCCAGATTAGGCCCATTTGATTCTATGATTTTACTGTACAATCGGTATGTCTCACAAAAGTCTGTCTTTCCGCAAGAATGATGTGAAATGCTACCACATACCTTCAATGCCCGTTCGGGGGCATCAGTAGCACCGTGCGCCAACCATCATAGTCTACCACGACAGCCGTTAGCGCCAGAGGGATGGCTTGCCACCATCCCGGCATCTTCCGTTGATCAAATCGTTCTGATTGCCGAGAGACATAGTAGTCCATTCTTCGACTCCCAGACGGACCTACGACGTAGAGTACCTACTGTTCAATACGAACAGTCTCTGATTTCGAGCAACTGGAGTGCCTGTTTCAGATGGAAGTTCTTCTCACTTGGATCCTCCGTCTCCAATGCTTCTTTCAGTTGCTCTTTGGCCTCTCCTTGTGTAGGTGATTGTCGTGTACTTGCCCCCATATTATGGGGGTCACATCCCGTTTGCTTAAAGGTTCGTTGAGTGCATGAGGAACAACAGTACCGTCCACGTCTAACGGACAACAAGCAATCTCGAAGCTCTACTGGAACTGAATTCCACTTGCACGCTCCAGTAACTCTTCGGTCAATGAATCTCCTTTGTAACGGACCGTCTCGCTACGGGCGTCGTATTCAATAACGCCAGCATCAGCCAGCTTCGGTAAATGCCGATGGTGTAATTGCGCCGTCATACGGTCGTTTGCTACTGCGTTATTCCCCTCACTTCCTACTTCCTTGCAATGATGGGCAAGATCATTGACTGTCGCTATGGGTTCGTCCGTAGTTTGGAAGTATCGCACTATCGCACGACGATTACGGGAAGATAATACGTCAAACGCAGAATCAATGTGCCTATGGGTACTATGGGACTTTTGACCTTGATTCTTGACCATCCCTATCTCTACTCTCAATTTAGCACTTGGGGGTGCATGAAAACGGTCGTTTGTTCCAATCCGTTTCACGGACGAAACGGTTGTATATATGCAGTAACAAAGGTGATGTGAGGCCCATCTGGGGATTCCCTTTACCGCCCTTGCCTTGGGAGAACGCATGCGTGATCTGCTTTACGTGATTGAGGGTGATGATAAACCACACGGACTTGCCATCAAAGAGGAGTTGGAGGACTACTATGAGAAGGAGATTCATCATTGCCGTCTTTACCCAAATCTCGATACCTTAGTCAATAAAGGACTCGTCGAAAAGGGTCAGCGTGACCGCCGCACGAACTACTATGATCTCACTAATAGGGGAAGCCGTGAAATCGAGGCCCGTCGTGAATTGGAATCTCAGTACACTAAGGACGAACTGGAAGTCACCAGTTAATCGAGAGACATTCTTTAAACACGGCTAATTTGCGTGCTTGTCCCTCTTCGTGATTCTAAGCGCTATTCAATCAGATGCTTGGGATTGGTGCATTACCGATTCAACGTTGATGGTGATTTCCCCCTCAACAGTCTTTTTGACAATTACACGGCTATCGTCAAGCTGGAACTGCGTTGTAACCGGACCCTCTGTTTGTTCAAGGAAGTGTTCGAGTGCTTCGGGGTCTGTATCTTCATACAAGCAGAATTCGGGACCATTGGAATCGACGCCTTTGTGGTCTGCAATCTTATCGACAAGTAGTGTAGTGAGCGATAAGTTGTGACGTCTCTGTGTCGTCTCTCTCATAATTGTGAATTACTACTGTTCGCGAACCTACGTACCTATCCCCTAAATAAATACCGCCACACACCTTTGAATACATCCCCGATTTGAACCTCCATTTACCTAGATAGAAAGAATACCATGGATGTTATCCCAGATTGTTCTACTGAAAGTCACCAATATACTTAGGTGGTAAAACCCCTTCATCTCCGTTTGAGACGTCTGACGCTAAGTTAGCTGAGGAAGGAGAAAACAATGAAAGAAAGCCATAAGATACACGAAGACGGTGGGCTATCTTTGTTAGACCGCTCTCTCCGTGCTTTAAGTAACCAAAATCGCCGTTATCTGCTGTATCATCTTGACGAGCATGGTGATGCGGAACTTGACGAGCTTTCCCGCCAGCTCGTTGCACGAGAGTCCGACTGTTCTCTCTCGTCAATCAGCGAAGAAGATAGTAAACGAATTCAAGCGAAACTTCATCATGAGCACCTTCCTCGATTACAAGACTACGGAATCATCGATTACGATGAACGCCAAGGGGATATCCGTCTGACGCACTCATCTTCGGTGTTCACGATGCTCCTTGAAATCAGTAAGCTGGTGGAAGACTGATCACCAACTACGGAAAGAGAACTATAGGGTATTCCAGTCAGAAGTGTAAATGATGACCGAGGGATTCTATTTGGGAGCTACGACCTTTCGACAACTCTCGCATTCAGCATACATGCCCGTCGTTCCATCCGTTTTCTCGTACTCGATTAGCTTCGACGCAGCGGCAATCTCTTCCCCACACTCTGGACAGTCCCCTAGGGAGGCCGTTGTTGCTGACATGGGTGGTCGAGCGACTAAGTCGCTATCTAAAACAATCGGACTCAACGTACTTAGCATTTTGTCAGACGTAAGTCGGAGCTAAAAGAAGGGGCTCTGAGAAGGAGGGGAATCTCTGGAGGTAATTCATTCACCCCCGCTAATGGAGAATAGGGAACCTACTCAGAGGGCTATAGTCGACGGGGTGGGACCACGGGGGTATTCTTCACACCCTATTTTAGTTGACGGAACAGATGGGGATTCAAACCATGTCCGTGAGGGCTATTGGATATGAGCGAACCAAACTGGGCAACGGTGGTTCTTACAGCGTATAGAAGCGAAGAGGGAACAGTGCAATGGGTTGACGCAGTTGAAGAAGAGCATGACCAACGGAAGCAGAACTGGCCGTTTGACTTACGAAAGGTCACTGATCTCTCTAACGAGGAAATAGAGTCAGCAATACGATTTGCCGAACGGACGGAGTTACTCTCTCAAGTGGGTACTGGTGTACATTACAGACTTACGCAAAAGGGATTTGAGGTAGCACATGACCGAGAGCTGCGGAAAGAACAACAGAGCCTTACGAAAGGGCAGAAAGAAGCATCAGATACTCTCGCAGATTTCACGGTCATATTGGGGATTACTGCGCTGATACAAGCATTTGCTGCAGTCATTTCGGCTCCCAGATACAATCTTACTCTTGCAACTGTCTATGTCATGCTCTTGGGAGCTTTGCTCTACAAACGGGATGACTGGATTCATAGTACGTAGTTCAAAGGGAGTACGAGTCTGATCTATGTCAGAGGCTTCCAGACTCTTGCCCTTCGGCAGAGTTGACACCAGTACCGCCGAGGACTATAGCAGTCAAGAATTTCGACGATGATAAGGAAACAACCTTATTGTTTAGGGAGCAATTCACCAACTGATTCTTACGTCCATATCTCGGTTCTAAGGAAGAGGAGGGAGCTACGTTAGATACCATATTGGAACTCAAGGAATGGCTCTCATGCTCATTGCGTGGCTCTCAGAGGCCTCAGAAACCACCGCAGTCTTCCTACGATGTATCTCTCACCCGTAAGTGTGCTCGGCAAATGTTATTGTCTCTTACTGAATTGAAGAACCTTCCTTAGTCCCACGACACTAATTGCCAATACTCGATGGAGTAACAGTCGTGAGCTGACGATGACTATAGTTGATTCCTCTAACTATCCTTCCATTGGTACTATTGTTGTTCAGTCATTTGAGGAATCCAATGACACGAGATTACCCTTCTGACTGGGATAAGAGACGGAAAGCCGTATATCGACGAGATAGCTATCAATGCCAACACTGTGGCGCTCAAGGCGGTCCCCGAGGTAATACCGAACTTCATGCTCATCACGTCGTTCCGAAGAGTCGTGGTGGATCACACAATCCTAATAACCTCACGACCCTTTGTCAGCAGTGTCATAGTCAAGTCCATGGTCGTCCAGTCGGCAGTAAGTCGGGGCAGAACCAACAACGGACTACGGCTGATCTTAAGACACTCTGGGATAATTTCCGGGTAGTTCTCACTGCCGTCACCGTATTGATATTGGCCGTCTTGGTTCTAACACATCTCACCTACCTCTTCACTAATCCCTCTAGCTTCCTAAATGCTCTTTTCCCGGGACTACCAGCCATTCTGTTAGGACTAATATTCATTTGGCCGTCAAAGGCCTTAGAGGTGATATGTCGCTAATCCCTCTTAAGTAACCTTTGTCCCTAAACGTCTTAACCAACAAGACGAAGATTTGAGCAATGTTGTTGGTTAAGAAGCACACAGCCGTCTCAAGCCATTCCCTTACGGGGATAATACCTACCACTCGGCTTGTCAAAGAATCCATCTACTGACACTCACGACCCTCTGATAGCCTCTTGAAGGAAGGTCACTGTGCTTCTCGATATTAACGTAGAACCCACGACCATCTACTCATGGTCTTGAAGCCATGAGCTTAGGGTCGTGCAATCAATGGTTGTTTGCTCACTACTACCTCGTGAGACGGTCGATGGAGTGGGTGGTGGTCCCGTGGAGTCGAAGACGGAACACTTGGCCACCCACTCCATCGAAACACTACTGCGGAAATGAACGTTACAAAAGGTCATTGAATGACCGTGGGAAAAGGTTCGTGTTGATCCTTCAAGCTGTCAGAACCATCACTCTAAGTTTCAATTCGCGAGACACTTATGCGTACAAAGATGCAAGGACTTGAGAAATTATTGCATACTCAGCGAATCGTTTTTCTATTACCTACCCATTGTTTTGCACAATGATAGACAAAGAGAATCCCTTAATAGTCGCTTTATCTGATCTTCTCCCAGTAAAATCGTATTCCAAAACGCGGGAAATATGTAAGAAGATGGACTGGAAGCCGTTTTTAGTCCGACTGGGTCATGTTGGCCAAGTCCTCATGGCATTCTCCTTGTTACTACTAGTTATTATCCTTCTTCTTCAGCCACTTGTAACTGCAACGGAACTTCTTGCGATAGCAAACTCGTTCATGAGCTTGGTAGTGTTCGGTGTGATTGCTTTACTATTGGTGAGTTGGTTTAGTAAAGGCGCAATTGAGACCATAGCAAGTGATGAAAATTTGTCGGAGGTTAGTGCTTCTACTAAGACTCAACGAGTAGCCACGGGGGTATCAGCCGCTCTACTGTTCTTGTTTAGCATTGTGCTACGGGTTTCCATTTCAAAGTTACCAGAGATTGAGTGGTCAAGTGGGACTGCAACCCTAATAGGGAACTTAATTGGATATTTCATGTTGGATGCACTGTACTTTGGGAGTCTTCTGTTAGCGAGTTCAACTATAGCTCTTCTTCACATGGAGACCGATATTCCTTCAAAACCAAATTGAGGGTAGTCCCGATGTCTTTCGACTTTGCCACTATCCCATTGGCTTTGGATAGCAGCATATTTGACCTCTTCCCATTTCTATGAGTATTCCGACGTATACGATTAGGTCGAAGTCCGAGACAGCGAGAAGGTCAGACTAATACGGTGGTCTGACGAGTGAATCTGGATTGCAGACGACCCAAATTGTCGAAGCAAACCGCAATACGTGACGGGCAATGATGGCCGTCGGTGGCCGCGTAGAAGCAGTCCATGTCGACGTGGAGCACGATGGAGTCGCCGCCGTCCTCGTCCGGCGTCCCGGGGAGGCGCGACCCGCCGCCTGTCATCGTCCGGGGATGGTTTCCGCGGCCGTTTAAAGGTTCAGTTCGGCCGGCGAGAAGGCGAGCAATCGTGCTCCGGCTTACGCGATCTCGCCGTCCCGGAGCAGGTCGGCGACCACGTGGACGTAGAGCACGCCCGCGGTGAAGACGGCGTAGACGGGCGCAAGCACCGCGAGTGCCCCGACTAACGCCCCGCCGACGAGCATGTGGGTCAGCAGCCGCCGGGTCTCCAGCGTCCGGGTGTCGACGCCGTCGAAGACCCGTTCCTGCTCGGTGAACGCGAACGCGGGGTCGGTGACGCACCGCCGGAGGTGCGACCAGTTCCCCGAGAGCTGGCGCGCGACCAGGAAGTGGTCGAGGTCGACGAACACCGACAGCAGGACGCCGTACGCCACCAGCCCGGCGGCCTCGACGGGGACGGAGACCGGGAGCGCGAGGACCAGCAGCACCGAGGCGACCGCGCCCAGCGCCGCGTGTTCGGGTGACTTCATCCGCCGGCGATTCGAAGCCGCGCACTTAGTAGGTTGGGTCGGCGATCCGACCGGGTCGCGTTCCGCGGGGCTTCCGACGGGTCGGTCCCTAAGCCCGTGGGTCGTGGCGTCGCTCGTCACGTCCGTCGGTCGTCGCATCGGTCGTCACGCCCGCCGGTCGTCCCGACCCCCGTCACGCCGCGTCGTCCACCGGGATGTCGACGACCTCGTCGCGGTCGGCGTCGTCCCCGTCTCGCTCGACGCCGGGGACCGCGTCCGCGTCGGGCAGGTCGTCCGCGCCAGGGAGGTCGTCACGACCGGGGAGGTCCCCGCGTCCGGGCAGCGAGTCGCGGCCGGGCAACGATTCGCGATCGGGGAGACGCACTCGGTCGGCGAGGTCCTCGCGTGCCGGCAGGCGGTCCGCGACCGCCGCCAGCGCGTCGGCGTCGACCTCGTCGCGGAGCCGGTGGTCGCGGTCGACGGCCCGGTACTGCCGGTAGAACTCGGCGAAGGTGCGGGCCTCCGCCTCGGTCCCCTCGAACGCCTCGGTGATCGCCTCGACGTTCTCGCCGAGGTACCGGGTCAGCGGGTGGTCCGGGCCGTACCGCTCCCGGGCGCGCTCGCGGAGGAACTCGCCGACCGTGACGCCGCCCCTGCTGGTGTACTCCACGATGGTGTCCTGGTTCTCGTAGACGATCTGGCCCGCGAACAGCGCCGCCCCCACGTAGTTCGTCGAGATCCCGAGTCTGGTCGCGACCGGCTTGAGGACGGTCAGCGGAACGTCGCTCTGTTTCAGCAGCCACGAGGCCAGGGCTTCCTTGGTCATCTTGTCTCGGTAGTGGGACCGCACGCGGGTGACTGTTGTGGCAGGCGGGAGCCGGCGGTCGATTCGAGGCGTCCCGAGAGGGGTCAGCGACGCCGCCGGGCGAGCGCTCCCGCGGCGAGCAGCCCCGCCAGTCCCGCCAGCGAAGCGGGGACACCGAAGCCCGGGACGCCGCCGGAGCTACTGTTCGTCGTCTCCCGGTTCTCTACCTGCTGCAGACCGGCCTGCTCGCTCCCATTGCCCTCGACGGTGAGCGTCGCCGCCGCCGACCCCAGGGTGATCCGGTGGTCGCCCGGCTCGAACGTGCGCTCGAACGTCACCGCGGTCCGGTTCCCCGGGCCGAGCGTCACGTCTCGGGTGGCGACCGTCCGGCCGTCGACCGCGAGCTCCAGCGTCTCCGTGCCCGCGCCGTCGCCGACGTTCGCCACCGCGACCGACACCGTCACCGGCTCGTCCGGGCCGGCAGTGGCGGGGTCGACGGTGAGGTTCCGCACCTCGAACGACGGCGTCGCCAGCCCGACGGCGTAGGTCCCGGTGGCGCCGGCCGACGCCTCGAACCGGTACGCGCCGCCGCGCTCGGACGCGAACTCGGCGTCGACGCGCGTCCAGCCCGTGCCGTCGTAGCGGTAGACGACCACGTTCTCCGGCGACGCCGCCAGCGAGGCGTCCACCGCGAAGGCGGTCCCGACGCTTCGCAGTTCGGCGTCGGTGACGTACGTCGGGGTCACGGTCAGGTAGCCGAGGACCGAACGCGTCGCGTCGAGCGGGGGGACGCCGTCCGGTGGGGTCCCGGTCGCGGTTGCTTCCGCGAGGAACCTCGCCGTCGCGTCGGCGCTCTCCGGTCGCACCGAGAGCTCCCGGAACGTCACGTCGCCGCCGACCAGTCCGCGCTCGAATCGGACGGTGCCGGGGCTGCCGCGCCGGGCGCTGGTGATCTCCGCCCGGGCGTAGCCGTCGGTCCGTTCCAGCACCTCGACCTGGACCATCGGCGGCGGGACGTCGCCCCCGCCGCCACCGCCACCGCCGCTACTGCCCGCCCCACCGCCGCCACCGGCGGCGGCTTCCGCGACCGTGAACGACCACGAGCGCGTCTCGACGTTGTTCGCGTTGTCGCCGACGGTGAGCGTCACCGTGTGGGTCCCGACGTCGAACGAGGAGTCGTAGCTGACCTTCGAGTCCGTGACGGTGGCGCTCGACGTCACGGACTCGCCGTCGACCGACAACCGGACGGTCGACGGGTCGACGCCGGAGAAGGCGTCGCCGTACGCCGCCGCGACGGTGAGGTTGCGGTCGGTCGTCGAATCGCCGTCGCCGGGCGTCAGCGAGGTAATCGTCGGCGGTTCGTCCTCGACGTCGCCGGTGACCGCGAACGCCGAGAAGTGAGTCGTCCGGAAGTCGTACCAGTAGGCGTCGCTCGTCTCCCTCCGCAGGGTGGCCGTCGTTCGGTGCCACCCGGAGCCGTCGTGCGCCCAGAACGTCGTCGAGTCGCCCTCCACGAACAGGTCGGCGTACCGGTCCTTGTCGAGCCGGACCGCGACCGTCGCGTTCTCGATGTCCGCGTTCGGGACCGTGGTGTTCACCTGCGGGAAGAACAGGGCCGCGTCCCCGTCGGGCGCCGCCGCCGCGGGGTTCGCGGTCGCGGTGCCGACGGTGACGTTCCGGTCGGTCGGGCCCGCCGAGAGGTTCATCGTCACGTTCCGGATCACCGGCGTCGCCGCGGGCGTCGCCCGGTAGGTCGACCCGCCGGTCCGGTTCAGCGTCGCGTTCCGCCCGACGTCGTACGCCAGGGTCGTCGTGTTCGGGTTGCCCGCGCGGTCGGTGACCGTCACGGTCACGGTCTCCCGACCGAGGTCGGGCGCGGCCGAGACGGTTCCGGTCCAGTTGCCAGACCGGTCGTCGAGTCCGACGCCGTCGACGACCACGCTCGCGACGGCGGTCCGGGCGTCGCTCGCCCCGACAGTGGCCCGGATGGCCGTCTCCGGGAGGGCGTCGTCGGTCCGGTTGAGCGATGCGTCGGCTATCGTCGGCTCGGTGAGGTCGACCGTGACGTTCCGGGTCGTGACCGCGCCGACGTTGCTCACGTTGTCCGTCGCGCGCACCGACACCGTGTGCTCGCCCGCCGCGAGCGACGCGAAGGTGTGCTCCCACGTTCCGTTCTCGAGCGTCGCGTCCGTCCAGGCGCCGCCGTCGAGGCGCACCTCGACCGCGGCGACCGACGTGACGTCGTCGGACGCGACGCCGCTCACGGTAAGGTTCGTCCGATTCAGCGCGTGCCCGTCGACGGGGGCGTCGACCCGCAGGGCGGGCGGCGTGCAGTCGACCGCGACCGCGTTCGAGTCCGCGGTGGTCGCGTGGCCCGCGGCGTCGGTCGCGGTGACGGGAAGGGTGTGGGTCCCCTCGGTCGCGTTCGCGGCGTCGACCGGGACGGTCGCGTTGTACACGCCGTCGCCGTCGCCGTCGGTCAGGGTGACCGTCGAGTTCCCGAGTACGGAGGCGTTCACCGTGACCGTCTCGACTTCGACGGCGTCGGCGACCGCCGCCGACACGGTGACGGTATCGCCCGCCGTCAGCTCGGTGGTCCCGCGGCTCTCGTTCCTGGCCGCGACGTCGGTGACGGTCGGCGGGGTCAGGTCCGCGCCGGTCCCGGTCAGCGTCAGGTTGATCGCCGGCCGGTCCGAGACGTTGTGCGACAGTTCCAGGGAGGCGGTCCGCTCGCCGAGCGAGTCGACCGACAGGTTGACGCCGAAGGTGACGCTCCCGCCCGGCGCGACGGTCGTCGCCGGCACCTCGCTGTCGGCCGCGAAGCCGAAGCTCGACGCGTTGGGTCCCGTGAACGTCGCCCCGGTGACGTTCAGCGGCGCCGAGCCGTTGTTCTCCACGACGACCGATTCCGTCGCGGGGCCGCCGCCGACGGCCACGTCGCCGTAGTCGACTGATGCTGCGGGCGTGACGTTGTAGTCCGGCGCGATACCGGTGCCTGTCAGCGGTACTTCGGTCGGCGAGCCGGACGCGTTGTGCTCGACGACGAGCGTCGCCGAGCGCGAGGTGCGTTCGCTCGGCGAGAACGAGACGTTGATCAAAGCCGACTCGCCCGGCGCGAGCACCGCCTGTCCGGTGTCGGCGGCGATCTCGAACGACGCCGCGTCGGTGCCCGAGACGGAGCTGTCCGTGACGTTCAGGTCCCGGTAGCCGTCGTTGGTCACCGTCACGGAGCGGGTCGCGGCGTCGCCGACGTGGACCTCGCCGTAGTCGACCGACGACGGCGACGCGCTCGCGGACGGGACGATGTTCACCCCGACGTCGACCCCGTCGGTCGTGATTTCGGTTATCTCCAGTCCCGACGACGAGCCGTCGTAGAGGGTCGAACTCGGCATCGTCGACGGGGTGAACCCGTCGGCGCTCGTCGACCCGGGGAAGGGGTCGCCGGCGTCGCCGCGGTTGTTCTGGCGGTCCATGTCGCGGTCGCCGTCGGCCGCCTCGACGTCGACGAGCTTGTTCGACGGGTCCTGGTTGTCGGTCCGGGACTCGTTGACGTGCAGGATCAGGAGGCCCTCGCCGGGCAGCGCCCGGTCGAACCCGGTCTTCCGGCGGTTCGTCGCGAGGAAGTACTCGCCGGTCCCGCCGATCTGGACGCCGTTCGGGTTGTCGCGCCACCGGAACGCCGCCGAGTTGTTCGCGTACGGGCTCAGGGTGCCCATCGGTCCGGTCAGCGACTGGTTCGTGGGCGAGAGCCAGCCCTGCTGCCACTTGAGGAACGCGGTCGGGTGGGCGGGCGAGTCGCCGGCCCGGTTCACCCCGTTCCACGAGCCGCTGCCCATGAGCCCCCACTTCCCGATGCCCTCCGAGCCGCCGTCGGTGTCGTACAGGTCGGGCATGCCGAAGAGGTGGCCGGTCTCGTGGGCGATGACGCCGACGGTCGTGATGCCGTTCCGGTACGTCTCGGGCTGGAGCGAGTAGGAGTTGACCGTGACGCCCTCGTCGGTCTCGTACGTGCCGATGCCGGCGCCACGGAAGCTCCACCGGTGGGACCAGATGTCGGTGCTGTCGCCGCTGGCCTCCTGGCCCGGTCCCTGGTGGATGACGATGACGCCGTCGACCGTGCCGTCGCCGTCGTTGTCGTACTCGGAGTAGTTCATCGCCGAGTCGGACTGCCTGACCGCCTCCTTGGCCAGCTTCGCGGCGTTCACGTAGCTCTCGCCGTAGTAGTCGTGGCCGTTCTTCGCGGTGTACCAGCCGGTGACGCCCGCCGACCCGCCGGAGATGTCGAGCTGGCCGTAGGAGATCTCCCGGTAGTAGTCCCTCATGCTGCCCGGCCCGCTGGCGATGGCGGGGTCGTCGCCGAAGAGCAGCTTCTGGAAGTCGGTCACGGCGTAGGTCGTCGAGGTGTCGTCGTAGTTGATGAGGACGACCGGGAGGTTCACCGTGCCCGTGGTCGGCATCCCGCCCGCCGACTGGGCCGACGAGGTCCCGAGGCCGGAGGAATCGCTCGACCCGTCCTGGGCGAGTTCCGGGCTGGTCTCGGCGCTCCCCCGGAGGTGCTTCGGAACCGACGGCGGGTCGTCGACGGCGACCCGCCGGTCGGTGGGGACGATCTCCCCCGCGTCCAGTTCGGCGTACATCCACCAGCCGTCCGAACCCTGGGTGATGGTGTAACCGGCCTTGGTCTCCCAGCCGTGGTTGAACTCGTTGCCCCACTGCCTGGCCCGGAACTCCGTGCCGTCGGGCTGGGTCTTGGTGACGTAGTCGTCCGGAGCGGGTACCGCCCCCGCTGCGCCCGCGACGCCGGCGACCTGACTGACGACGAGCGCGAGCACTGTCGCAATAATAAGACCGAGATGAGATTCGAACAACGACGTGACCGGCATCGACTGCAAGGGCTGACGGTCTTATAATAAACCTTGTTCATTCGGTCATCAAACGCGCCGGATCTATTTGAACACGCGGACCGAATCGGGCGACGCCCCGTCTCTACCGTCCGGCTTCGCCGCCGCTTCGAGACCGTAACTGGATCGGGGACGCTGGTCGTCCTCGACAGGGTGTTCCCTCGACCGCGGCGGCTCACTCGCAGCTCGGCTCGTCCAGATTCGTCTCGAAGGACTCGACGTCGGCCAGGATGGCGTCCAGTTCCGGCGGGAGCTCGGCGCCCGCCTCGATCCGCACCGCGGTGGACTCGCCGTCGACGGTGAGCGTGAGCCGGGTCTGCGGGAGGTCCTGGGGGCAGCTCCCGGAGCACTCGTACTCCGAGGCGAACCGGCTCGGGTCGGCCGCGAGCACCGACCGCTCGAACGCCCGCCAGCGCTCGTCGGGGAGGTCGGCGCTCGTCGTCTTCTCTGTGCCGTCGGGACACGTCAGGGTGGACTCGGCCCGCCTGGCCGCGATCCGCACGACGCGCGAGAGGTCGCGTTGTCCCTGCTCGACCCGCTTCGTGACGGTGACGGTGTGGCTCTGCAGGTCGACCGTGGTCGCGGACGTCGTCGTCCGCGCCTCCGTCGTCCGCGCCCCCGTCGACGTACCCGCAGAGGATGTCGGCGACGTCGCGGAGTCTCGACCGGTGCAGCCGGCGAGCGCGAGCGCCGTTCCCCCGGCGAGCGACTGCAGCGCTGTGCGGCGGTCCATACCGGGACCAGTACGGGTCCCGTGATAAGCCCCGTGAAACGAGGCCCCGTGCGAACGGTCGTCGTGCGGACCTGATGCGTCGGGCTCCGTCGAGGTCAGGCGGTGATTACGGGAGTTCAGGCGGTCCCTGTAGCGCGGCGACGGTCCGTCGCGCGGCGCATTCTTTTGGTCGTCAGCGTCGCCCACTTCCCCGATGACGTGGGCGCGTGTCGGCGTCGCTGTCGCGCTGCTCCTGGCGACGTTCGCGGGGGCCGCGACCACGGTCGCCCGGTCGCCGACAGCCACGCCTGGCCCGCCGGCGGCCGGTCCGCAGGCTCCGACGGGGGCTCTCCATTCGCAGCCGACGCCCAGCACCGGTTCCGCTCCGTCCGCGACCGCGGGGCTGTACCCCCACGGGCGGTTCGACGGGGCGGCCGCGAGGGCCCACGGCGGCGTGGTCGTCATCGCCGTCGAGAACGCGGCGACGAACCGCTCGGTCGCGCCGGCGGTCCGCGAGGCGGCCGAGTACTGGGCGCGCCACAGCAGGCGCTACACCGGCTACCGGTTCGAGTACCGGATCGCGCCGAACGCCTCGGATCCGACCTATCGCGTCCGGGTGGTGGACTCCATCGACAGCTGCGGCCGGAGCGGGCCGTACCTCGCGTGCACCGGCGTGGTCGGTCCGGCCGAGCCGGTCGCGAACCACTCGATCCGCGTCGTCGACGGGATGGTCCGCGAGTCGCTCGTGTACGCGCTCGTCCACGAGTTCGGGCACACGCTGGGGCTGCGACACGGTGACCGTCCCCGGGACGTGATGAACGCCACCTACGAGGTGACGTGGCGGAGCGAGTCGTCGGGGTAGGCGCCGAGACCCACCGACGCATCCCGCGCTCGGGGTCCCGAGCGCGGCGAGGAGGGTTCGGCGGTGCTTACGTTCGACTCCGGCCGTATCGGCACGTACCTTGTCGAGACTGAAACGGCAGTCTCACCGAAGAAGGAGCGAGAAAGTGGTCGTCAGTCGACGCCGCGATCGAAGAGACGTTAGTCGATGTGGCCTTCGGCCCGGAGCTGGTCGGCGTCCTGCTGGGTGTAGCGCCACTCGACGTTGGCCTTCTCGTCCTGCCAGTCCCACGGTTCGACGACGACGACGTCGCCCGTCTCGATCCAGACGCGGTACTTCATGCGGCCGGGGATGCGGCCCATGCGGTTCTGGCCGTCCTCGCACTGGACGCGGACGTGGTTGCCGCCGTTGTGTTCGGTCACGACGCCGAACAGTTCGTCGTCGTTCGGCATGCGGAGGTTTCGACGGCCCGAATTTTCACTCATACTTTATAGAGGTGCCCACCACGGAAAAGTAATCCGGAACGTTTGGTGACACGCACCACCCACTCCGTTACGAGGATGGTATCTTCGGCTGCGGGACCACCTTCGTTGACGCCGGCGATGCCGCCCGACCGGGAGAGCGCCGGCCGAGACGGGCGTCCAGAAGGAGCATCTCGTCCTCGTCGCTCGTCGGCCCACGTCGGATGTAACTACCGTGGGTTATATTTGACCCTGAATCTATTACTCACACGAGTAATCAATGTCGACAGACGACCGGATCCGCACGACGCACATCGGAAGTCTCCCCCGACCGCCGGAGCTGCTGGACCTCCTCGAGAAGCGCCAGGACGGTGTGGACGTCGACCCCGACGAGTGGGACGCGACCGTCGCCGACGCCACGCGCAGCGTCGTCGAGCGCCAGGCCGAGGTCGGCCTCGACGTCGCCAACAACGGCGAGCAGTCACGGGTCTCGTTCAACTGGTACGTCGCGGACCGCCTCAGCGGGATCGAAGGCGAGCGCGAGCAGGAGCTCTGGGCGGACCTCCAGGAGTTCCCCGACTACGCGGCGGAGACGTTCAAGACGGACGTCATCGACCTCTCGATGCAGCCCGTCGTCACCGGTCCCGTCGAGTACACCGGCCACGACGAGGCCGAGGCCGAACTCGCGGCGTTCCGCGACGCGCTGTCGGCCGTCGACGCCGACTTCGAGGAGACGTTCGTGACCTCGGCGTCGCCCAGCGTCGTCGCCGCGACCCACGTCAACGACTACTACGACTCCTACGAGGAGTTCCTCTTCGTCGTCGCGGACGCGATGGCCGAGGAGTACGAGCTCGTCGCCGAGACCGGGGCGATCCTCCAGATCGACGCCCCGGAGCTCCTCACCGTCGGCCACACGGCGACCTACGCGGACGCACCCCTCGAGAAGGTCAAGCAGGCGACCCGGCTCAACGTCGAGGCGCTCGACGAGGCGCTGTCGAACGTCCCGGCAGAGCAGGTCCGCCTCCACACGTGCTGGGGGAGCTACGAGGGGCCCCATCACCTCGACGCGGACTTGGTCGACTTGCTCCCGGAGCTCTACGAGGCCGACATCTCGGGGCTCAGCGTCGAGCAGGCCAACCCGCGCCACCAGCACGAGTACCGCGCGTTCGCCGAGCATCCGGTCCCGGACGGCTGGACGCTGATCCCGGGCGTCGTCGACGTGAAGACGAACGTCGTCGACCACCCCGAGACGATCGCGGACCGTCTGGAGCGGGTCGCCGACGCGGTCGACGACTCGACGCCGCTGGTCGCCGCACCCGACTGCGGCTTCGGCACGCAGGCCGGACTCGGGATGGTCGACCCCGAGATCGCGTGGGCGAAGCTGGAGGCGCTCGTCGAGGGCGCCGAGATCGCTACCGAGCGAATCCGGTAACCTGCGCGGAGATCACTCGGTGGAGTGGACTGTCAGCAGAGACCTCGGCGATGGGGAAGACCTATATAGCCCAGGGGCTATCATCGGTTAAGGGCTAACGTCGAGCCCTTCCCGAAACGTGGCGGGCGTTTCACCCCGAAGGTCCCCTCCCCGCGCGGGCGGTTTTTCCCCGGCCGGCCGGCCCGCGCGGCCGTTTCAAACTCTACATTACTCGATCCGTTCAGACGTCTCTTCGTGTCGAGCGGCGAGCGTCACGTAATGCTCAGCCGGGGCCGACGACGGTGAGTCCTCGAGGTCGGCCTTCGGCTCGGCCGGCGTACCGGTCACGAGCGTTTCGGGCGGGACCTCCGTTCCCTCGGTGACGACGGCGCCGGCCCCGACGATCGCGTCTTCGCCGATGCGGACGTCGTCGAGTACGACCGCGTTCATCCCGACGAGGGCTCCTTCGGCGACTGTCGCAGCGTGGACGATGGCGCTGTGCCCGACCGTCGTGTTCGGTTCGAGTACGGCGTCCTCGTGCAGCACGGCGTTGTCTTGCACGTTTGCACCGGCTCCGACGACGATCTGCCCGCTATCGCCGCGAAGCGTCGCGTTCGGCCAGACGCTCGCCTCCGATTCGATCGTGACGTCGCCGATCACGACCGCCGCGTCGTCGACGTACGCCGACGCTGCGATCTGGGGTTCCGTACCGTCGAAAGTCCGGAGCATGTCTCGGGTCCAGAGCAACGCTCGGCCGGACCAAATTCCTGCCGAATCCACGCCCTAGGATCACGTAACTCACCGACGCTGTCGAGGAGACGACCTGCTCGAAGTCGTTGTGAACCGCGAGAAGTGGGGTCGGAGGGATTTGAACCCCCGATCGACTGATATCTCCGGTGTGTGCGCCTCGGAACTCCAGAGGGTCGTCGTCGCGAGCCGATGATCAGTCGGCCGCTCGGTATATCAGCTGGAGTCTCGTCCCGGGCGCGTGGCCTCTGGAGTCAGTCGCCATCCCTGGCTTGGCCACGACCCCGCAGGACTCAGTTGGTCCATACGCCCTAAAGGGGTTTCGATTCCGCTCAGTCCCGGTCGGTGTCGGCCCAGTCGCAGTCCTGGCACTTCCAGCCCGTGACGAACTCGGTCACGCTCGGCATGTATCCGACTTCGAGCACGTCGCCGCCGCACTCGGGGCACTCGCGGTCCGACTCCTCGATGGCTTCGGCGTCCATCACGCTGTCGTCCTCGATGAGCTCCGCCAGCGACTCCGGCGTCACCATGCGACCCTGCACGACGCGGTTGTCGGCCATGTCCGAACGAAGCGGGTCCGGGCGGGTAAGCCTTCCCGTCGGTGCCGGCGGTCGGAGAAGGAGGAGAGCAGGAATCAGGCGGGGAAACTCGAAGCAGTTCAGTTCGGAGGCTCAGCGCGGGAGTCGGGTCAAAGCAGCGACGTCACAGCCACGGTTCGCGCTCGTCGTCGGTCTCGCCGGGGTAGCCCGCGTCGGTCGAGTTCGCGCCGCCGGAGCCGTCGGTGGCGACCGCGCTCAGCGCGTCGGACGCCGAGGCGGGCGCGGTCTCGTCGGGGTTCGTCTCGACCATGGCCTCCTCGGCCGCGGTCTCCTCGCTGGTCTCGTCGTCGACCCCGTCCGCGGTGGGGTCGAACGCGAGCAGGCTGGTGACCGCCAGCACCGCCAGCGGCGCGTTGCCGGGCGCGAGCTGGAGCAGGCTGAGCGGCAGCATCCCCAGCGCGACCGCGCTCCCGAACCGGAAGCGGTCGATGTCCACGACGCCGCGGAGCCACGGCGAGGTCAGCGCGACGGCCAGCGCGAACGCGACCCCCGTCGCCGCCGCGGCAGTGGCGTACATGATGAGGTCGTAATCGACCATCGCGACCTCGAAACTGCCGGGCTGGAAGCTCGCGATCATCCCGAGGCCGACGATGACCGCGGGCCGGGGCAGGTACTCGCCGACCCGCGAGCTCGCGGTCTTGGCGGCGATGGCGAGCATGACCAGCGCCGCGAACCGCTCGAAGATGTGGGAGTTGAGCACGCTCCCGATGGTCGGCGCGAACGCGGCCTCGACCGCCGCGATCGCGATGATGCCGACGCCGACCGTCAGCACCGACGCGGCCTGTTCGCGCGGCGTGCCGTCCATCTCGGCGAGGATGACCGCCACGGTGGCGCTCCCGCCGAAGACGAGCAGTCCGACCTGCAGCACTTCGGTGACGCTGTTGACCCCGCCCGCGAGCACCAGCGCCGGGAAGATACCGTCGACGAGCGGCAGCGCCATGACGGTGGCAAGCAGCTTCGTCGCGCCGCCTACCTGTCGCTCCAGGCGGAGTGCGACCGGGTGTTGTGAGCTACTCATCGGACGCTAGCTGGCGTGGCCGTACCCGCCGGCCGAGCGGTGTTGGTGTTCGCGGTACCTGCGATGGCCGTCGTCGCCGCGGGTCCATCGGCGTCCCACGAATGTATTCTCTACCAGTGTAAGGAATCCCATCGCGAAAAACGGTTTGCAGCAGCTGGTGTCCGCGGTCGTCCGACCAGCAGTGCGCGCGGCGATGGGACTGGTAGAGTCCATACCGGATACAAATCGGGTTTCGGGCATAAACGTTGCGTGAGAGACAACCACATCCAACTACGAATCGTAATTTTCCTACTTATGCCGAGCGAGGCGTCGACAATTCCGACAGTCGTAAACCGCCGACTCGCCGTCCGGGTGAGTGCCGGGCGGGTCACGTGCGTCGTCAGAACCTCACCAGCGCTATCCGAAGGGGGTCGTCGCGGACAGCCTCGTCCGACCGGCGTCCGAGCTGGAGGCCCTGGGACGTGTCGCCCCGACCGCGCCGTATCGCACGACCGTGCATATCGTGTTGTTCGTTGACGTCCGAATCAGCAGCATCTCGCAACGTTTTTCACGGCGGGATACGTTCGCCTGACATGGAAAGAGATTCTCCGCAGACCGGTTCGTTCACCGAGAAACTCCGCGTACCGGAGGCGCTGACCTTCGACGACGTGCTTCTGCGACCGAAGGAGAGCCGCGTCGAGCCCGACGAGGCCGACGTCTCGACCCGCGTCTCGACCGACGTCGAGGTCAACGTCCCGGTGCTGTCGGCGGCGATGGACACCGTGACCGAGAGCGAGATGGCCATCGCGATGGCCCGGCAGGGCGGACTCGGCGTCATCCACCGCAACCTCGACGTCGACGAGGCCGTCGCCGAGGTCGAGCGCGTCAAGCGCGCCGACGAGCTCGTCATCCGAGACGTCGTGACCGCCGACCCCGACCAGACCGTCCGGGAGGTCGACGCCATGATGGAGCGGGAGGGCGTCTCGGGCGCGCCCGTCATCGACGACAGCGGGAAGGTGCTGGGCATCATCTCGGGCACCGACATCCGGCCGTACCTGGAGGTCGGCGACCGCGACGAGGTCCGCGAGGCGATGACCGACGAGGTCATCACCGCCGGCGAGGACGTGACCGCCCGCGAGGCGCTCGAGCTCATGTACGAGCACAAGATCGAGCGCGTCCCGGTCGTCGACGAGGACGACCGGCTGACCGGCCTGGTCACGATGCAGGGCGTGCTCCAGCGCCGCGAGTACGGGAACGCCGCCCGCGACGAGAACGGCCACCTCCGGGTCGGGGTCGCCGTCGGCCCGTTCGAGACCGACCGCGCGGTCGCCGTCGACGAGGCGGGCGCCGACGTCCTGTTCATCGACTGCGCGCACGCGCACAACCTGAACGTCATCGACGGGGCCCGGGAGATCCGCGAGTCGGTCGACGCCGACGTCGTCGTCGGCAACGTCGGCACCCGCGAGGCCGCAGAGGACGTCGTCGACTTCGCTGACGGCATCAAGGTCGGCATCGGGCCGGGCTCGATCTGCACGACGCGGGTCGTCTCCGGCGCGGGGATGCCCCAGATCACCGCCATCGCCGAGGTCGCCGACGTGGCCGCCGAGCAGGACGTGCCGGTCATCGCCGACGGCGGCATCCGGTACTCCGGCGACGCCATCAAGGCCATCGCGGCGGGCGCCGACGCGGTGATGCTCGGGTCGTACTTCGCGGGCACCGACGAGGCGCCCGGCCGCGTCATCACCATCGACGGCAAGAAGTACAAGCAGTACCGCGGCATGGGCTCGGTCGGTGCGATGCAGTCGGGCGACGGCGACCGGTACCTCAAGGACGAACCCGAGGAGGACGAGGAGTACGTCCCCGAGGGCGTCGAGGCCGCCGAACCTTACAAGGGGAGCCTCGAGAGCGAGCTCCACCAGCTCGTCGGCGGGATGCAGTCGGGCATGGGCTACGTCGGCGCCGAGACGATCCCGGCGTTCAAGGAGCGCAGCGAGTTCGTCCGGGTCTCGTCGGCGGGCCAGACCGAGGGCCACCCCCACGACGTGATGATCACCGACGAGGCGCCCAACTACAGCCCCAGCGAGTAGCGGCCGTCGACGACTCCGGGCGATGGTGACGATTTCGACCGAAAGAAACGGACGGCAGGAACGAACCGCCGAGACCGACGTCGGTCGTCTCAGCTGTCCGCCGACTGGCACTCCGGACTGCAGTACGCCTCCTCCGCGGCGTTCGCGCTCTCGTGTGCCTTGAACTCGTCGCCGCAGTTCTCGCAGGTGTAGGTCTCGAAGTCCGACATGGCTCGTTTGCCTCCGACCGGAACTGTTGGACGGCGTTTTCATTATATTCTGTGGTTTCTCCCGTCGGAGTCGTGGTGACGACAGATTCTGTCGCGGCCGGCGCTCGACCGAGACGGGGACCGCCGACCGACCGCTCGGCGAACCTGTCGGACGACAGCACAGGTAACTGTCGCCGTGGCCGACCCCGCGTCGTCGCCGCACCCGCGTTCGAAACGTTCAGAACAGTCGCCCCGAAAATCCGACCGATGACTGGCGAGGTCCGCCGCGCCGAGACCGACGTCGAGCGCGAGGACGCGTTCGCGGTCCGGTTCGAGGTGTTCGTCGAGGAGCAGGGCGTGCCCGAGGACCTGGAGGTCGACGGGAAGGACGACGAGGCGGTCCACTTCGTGGGCTACGCCGCGGACGAATCGAGCGACGGGAGTGGAAGTGACGCCGACCCCCGACCGGTCGCCGCGGCCCGCCTCCGCGAGGTCGGCGACGCCACCGGCAAGGTTGAGCGCGTCGCGGTGCTGGAAGAGCGCCGCGGCGACGGCTGGGGCCGGGCGATCATGGAGGAGCTCGAGGCGACCGCCGCCGACCGCGGCCTCTCGACGCTCACCATGCACGCCCAGACCCCCGTCGAGGGGTTCTACCGGTCGCTGGGCTACGAGACGACCAGCGACGTCTTCGAGGAGGCCGGCATCCCCCACGTCGAGATGGAGAAGTCGCTGGACTGAACGCGGTTCTCGGCTGAACGCTTTTCACTCGCCTGCGCTACTGTTCGGACGTGAAGCTCGTCCTCTGCGGTCCACCCGGGGTCGGCAAGACCACGGTCGCCGGGCGGCTCCGGGACCGGCTGGCCGAGCGGGGCCGCGCGTTCCGGCTCCTCCACTCCGACGACTTCTCGCGGAACACCTACCCGCAGCTGTACGAGCGCGTGACAGGGGGCGACCCGGACGCCGACTGGATCCTCGACGGCACCTTCTACAGCCGCGAGTGGCAGGAGCGATTCCGCGCCCTTCCCGACGCCCACCTCGTCGTCCTCACGGCGAGTCTGGAGACGGCGCTCGACCGGAACCGACAGCGCGAGGACTCGATCGACGAGCGCGGCGTTCGGGCGATGCACGCGAAGTTCGAGACGCCCGAGCGTCCGGCCCTGACGCTCGACACCGAGGAGCTGTCCGTCGAGGAGTCGGTGGACGCGCTGGAGCGGTACGTACTGACGTGGGCGGAGGGGTGACTACCCTTCGAGCAGCGACTCGGCGTCGGACTGGAGCGGTTCGTCGAGGCCGCCGTCGTCGGCGAGCGTCCGGAGCAGGTCCCGGCAGCCCGCGTCGTCCATCGCGTTCAGGGCGCGGCGCCGGAGCGGCCCGTCGAGCCCGCCCATCTGCACGACGATGGCCAGTTTGTCGCACGCTCCGCCCTCGGCGAGTCGGTCGATGGCGTCCTCGCGCTCGGTCCGGCTCGGCGCCTTGTCGACGGCCGTCTGGAAGTCTTGCTTCGGGGAGCTCACGGGCCAGCGTACGGCGTCGGTCTGGAAAAGTCTGTTCGGCCGGAGAGGTGACTTCACGGGGCGAAATCGCGGAGCGACCGAGGCGGTGACGCCGTGGTTTTCATCGACGTTTTGCCATCGAAGGAGCGCGAGCCGTAGGCTGGCGGGACTGAGCGCAGCAAAATGTAGCGGGCCGGAAGGGATTTGAACCCCTGACCGTCTGATTAAGAGTCAGACGCTCTCCCTAACTGAGCTACCGGCCCAACGCATTCCGAAGTTACCGGGTGGGACGTAAATACGTTTCCGTTTCCGCGGACTGTTACCCCTTTCGATTCCCGCCGAAACCGGCAGACGGCTCGCCGGCGGCCGGCCGGGGCGAACCGGCCGATTCCGCCGCGACGGACTGCTTCGGGAACGTTAAGTGTGGTCCGGAGCTACGCCACAGTATCATGAGCGCCGGGATTACCATCTCCTCGATGTCCGACTACGCCATCCTGGGCTGCGGGAGCGTCGGGCACGCGGTCGCCGAGGAACTGGTGGACCAGGGCAAGGACGTACTCATCATCGACCGGGACGCCGACCGGGTCGAAGCCCTGCGCGACCAGGACCTCAACGCCCAGACCGCCGACATCCGCGAGGAGGACCTCTACGACACCATCGCGGACAACGAGGTCGTCCTCATCATGTCCTCGGACGTCGAGGCCAACAAGGAGGCGGTCCGGAACATCCGCGAGCACGGCGGCGAGCAGTTCGTCGTCGTGCGCGCGAGCGACCCCGTCTCGGAGGACGAGCTCACCGAGCTCGGCGCCGACGTGGTCATCAACCCCTCGGAGGTCATCGCCGACTCCGCCCTGCGCGCGCTCGAGACCGGCGAGCTCGAGTACAAGGCCAAGCAGCTCTCGGAGGTGCTCGAGTCGACCGAGGACGCGCTGGCAATCGTCACCCACGACAACCCCGACCCCGACTCCATCGCGAGTGCGGTCGCGCTCCAGGCCATCGCCGACACGCTCGGCGTCGAGGCCGACATCCTCTACATCGGCGACATCGGCCACCAGGAGAACCGGGCGTTCGTCAACCTGTTGGGCATCGAACTGCTCCCCTACGCCGACGCCGACGTCGACGCCTACGACACCATCGCGCTGGTCGACCACGCCAAGGCGACCGAGGCGACGTTCGACCGGCCGGTCGACATCCTCATCGACCACTTCGAGCCCGACGAGGAGTACGAGGCCGACTTCGTCGACATCCGGCCGAGCGTGAGCTCGACCTCCACCATCCTGACGAAGTACATCCAGGAGTTCGACCTCAACGTCAGCGAGGAGGTCGCCACCGCCCTGCTCTACGGCATCCGCGCCGAGACGCTGGACTTCAAGCGCGACACCACCCCGGCGGACCTGACCGCCGCGGCCTACCTCTACCCGTTCGCCAACCACGACACGCTCGAGCAGGTCGAGTCGCCCTCGATGTCGCCCGAGACCCTCGACGTGCTCGCGGAGGCCATCACCAACCGCGAAGTCCAGGGCAGCCACCTCGTGAGCAACGCCGGGTTCATCCGCGACCGCGACGCCCTGACCCAGGCCGCCTCCCACCTGCTGAACCTGGAGGGCATCACGACCACCGCCGTCTTCGGCATCGCCGACGACACCATCTACCTCGCGGCCCGCTCGAAGGACATCCGGATGAACATCGGCAAGGTGCTCCAGGACGCCTTCGCCGACATCGGCGAGGCCGCGGGCCACTCCACCCAGGCCAGCGTCGAGATCCCGCTGGGCATCTTCACCGGCATCGAGACCACCGACGACAACCGCGACACCCTGCTGTCGCTGACCGAGGAGGCGGTCAAGCGCAAGCTGTTCGACGCGATGGGCGTCGAGAGCGGCGAGGGGTCGAACGGGAGCTAGTCGCGGTCCGGTCCGGTCGTTCCACGGTATCCGGTTCCGAACGGCGAGCGGACTACCGACTCTCCGGAGCGAGTTCTCTCCGGGCGGAAACGCCGATTCGCGTAGAAGTAACGCCGGTTCGCGTGGAAGTGTCTGTTCCGCCGGTCCTCAGACCGCGACTTCCTCTTCGCCCTCGCCGTCGGGCTGTCGGAGCCGCTCGATGGTGTCGTTGACGAGGATGACGTCGCCGACCGCCCGCACCCACCGGTAGGGGATGATGACGCCGTTCTCGCCGGCGACCACGTTCGAGAACAGTTCGTGGTTGAGCTCGCCGAGCGCGAGCCCCGAGACGATGCATCCGTCCACGTTCAGCTGCACGTCCTCGACCTCGCCGACGAAGACGCCGTTGTTGGAGTACACCTCCCTGCCGACCAGGCTGGTGATCTCCTGGGGTGTTCCGTCCATGTGAACAACGATTGTATGGGTGGGTCTTAACTTTTGGCAGAGGCCGGCGAAATCATCCGCCGTCGTCACCGGTACGCGGACTCGTCGGGGTCGGCACTCCGGCCCACCACCGGGCTTTTCCGGCTTCGTATCCAACGGCCGACGTGTCCGACACTGACGACGGCTCCGAGAGCGGTCGCGGTCCGGACACCGCACGGGGGAACTGGCTCACGAGGAACTTCTGGATACTGAAGGGGCTCGTCGCTGCCGGGGCGCTCGTGGCGCTGGCGTTCGCCAGCCTGGCGTTCTTCGAGGGCGCGATGGCGAACGTGCTGTGGGCGATGGGGATCACGCTGGCGGGGCTCGTCGTGCTGATCGAGGGCCTGTTCGGCGGGCTGCAGCTCGCCCAGTCGGCGTAGCCCGGTCCGGGCGACCGGCCCCGCTTCTCTCGGTCGACCGATGCACTGCTCGCTGGCGTCGCTATCGAGACGGTCGAGCGGAACCGCTCCTCGTTTCACGCCGCGAGCGAGTCCAGGACGGCGCCGAGCCGGTCGAGTCCCGCCCGGGTCGTCTCGGGGTCGCGGCAGGCGGCGACGCGGAACCGCTCGGTGTCGTCGAAGAACCGGCCGGGCACGACCAGCACGCCCTCGGCCCACGCGGCCGACGCCACCTCGTCGCCGTCGGCCGACTCGTGGGCCAGGAACGCGTACGGACAGCCCGGCTCGACCCGGCCCGAGAGGTCGGCCCGCGAGTCGGCGAACGCGGCGAGGGCCGCCGCGTTCTCGCCGACGCGTTCGCGGGAGTCGGCGACGAGCCGGTCCGCGGCCGCGAGCGCCCGCCGGGCCAGCCGCCGGCTCGGCTCCGCGACCGGCGCGAGGTGGCGGTCGAGCGACCGCGCCCTGGCGACGAACTCGGCGTCGGCGACCAGCCAGCCGACCCGCAGGTCGCCGAACCCGAGGAACTTGGTCAGCGAGTTGGTGACGACGGTGTTCGGCAGCCCGGCCGCGGTCGGCCCGCCGAACGGACCGTCGCCGGCCTCGTCGTCGAACGGGGCGTACACCTCGTCGACCAGGAGCGTCGCGCCCTCGTCGCCCGCGGCGCGAGCGACCCCGGCGAGGTCGTCCCGGCCCGTCCGGCGACCGCTCGGGTTGTGGCGGTTGGTGGCCGTGACCAGCGCGGTGTCCTCGACCGCCGCGGCGGTCACCCGGTCTGGGTCGAGCCGGTAGCCGTCCTCGGCGGGCCGGCGGAACCGGTCGACGGTCGCGCCCAGCCCCGCGGGTGTCGCGAGCAGCGGCTCGTACCCCGGCTTCTCGACCAGCACGCGGAGGTCCCCGGCGACCGGTCCGGCGTCCGCGTCAGGTGACTCCTCGTCCGCGGTACTCGCCAGCGCGGTCGCCGCCGCGAGCAGGTTGGCGTGGGTCGCCCCGGCGGTCACGAGGACGTTCTCGGTGGCGACGCCGTACGTCGACGCGAGCTGGTCCTCCAGGGTCGCGTCGGGGGTCGGCGCCGCCGCGAGCGCCGGGGGCGCGAGGTCGCCGGCCGCGGCGGGCGCGCGCCGGAGGTCCGACGAGCCGAGGTCGTACTCGGCGTCGGCCGGCCGACCCTCGATCCAGTCGATGTACGCGAGCTCGGGGAACACGTCACGGTGTACGCAGACCGCACGCATAACCTTCGGGTTGCCGGCCGGCCCTGACAGTGCATGCAAGTCCCTTATTCGTGGGAAACTCCAGACCTCTATACGAACCCCGACCAATGCCCGACGACCTATCCGAGGCCACGGCCGAGGCGGCGACCGGCGCGACGGAGGACGCGGTCTCCGCGGGGCTCGCGCCGGACCCCGAGCCGACCGCGGACCTCCGGACCGGCGAGGCGGCGTCGGAGAAGCTCGACGCCGCCTTCGAACTGCTCGCCGACCCGGTCCGACGCGACGCGCTCGCGCGACTCGACGACGCCGACGGGGGCGCGCTCGGCCTCGCGCCGCTGGCGGACGCCGTGGCCGCGGAGCGCTCCGGGGACGACGGGGTCGACGCCCGGTCGCTGGCGGTCGAACTCCACCACTCGCACCTGCCGAAACTGGAGTCCCACGGCGCGGTGGCTTACGACGTCGAGAGCCGGACCGTGCGCTACCGCGGCCGGGAGTGGCTGGACGAGTGGCTCGACCACGTCCGGCGGGTCGAATCCGAGTAGCCCCGCGGTAGCGATCCCTCGACGGCTCACCGGGCCGCGCAGAGCTCGCAGAAGTTCTCGACCAGTCGCTTACCGACGTCGGTCAGCACGCTCTCGGGGTGGAACTGGACGCCGACGTGGAGTTTCTCGCGGTGGCGCACGCCCATGACGACGCCGCCGTCGGTGTCGGCTCGATTCTCGCTCTGCCCGACCGAACAGCTGTCACTCTCTCCTTCTGCCTCCTCGGTGGTCCACGCCGTGACGACGAGGCTGTCGGGCACGTCGTCGCGGGCGACCGCCAGCGAGTGGTACCGCCCGACCTCGAACGTCGCGGGCAGTCCCGCGAAGACGCCCTCCCCGTCGTGGGCCACGGGCGAGGGCTTGCCGTGGACCACTTCCGGGGCGTGGCCGACCGGCGCGCCGGCGGCCGCGCACAGCGCCTGGTGGCCCAGGCACACCCCGAGGATGGGGTAGTCGGTCCGCTCGAACAGCGGGACCGAGACGCCGGCCGCCGCGGGCGCTCCCGGCCCGGGCGAGACGACGATGCCGTCGGGGTCGAGGTCGCGGACCTCCTCGACGGTGACGGCGTCGTTGCGCCGGACGGTGACCTCGGGGTCGAACTCGCCCACGTACTGGACGAGGTTGTAGACGAACGAGTCGTAGTTGTCGATGACGAGGACGGACATTGGTCGGGGTCGGACTCCGCGCTACGGCCGTGGAATGGGGGCACGCGGTTATATCGTCTTCGGAGGCCAGCGACGCTCCGGTCGAGACCGACCAAAAGCCCTTGGGGCTCGCCGCAGTCGGTACGTGTGGCATTCCGTGTCACGCTTCGGGAGAGTCCGCTGTCAGGGGACGGGCCGTCGCGGGGGCGACGGAGTGCGGGGGAATGCCGGGAGAGACAATGCCAGACGACACCGACAATTCGACCTGCGACGCCGACACTGACGTCGACCGACGCGACGTGCTGCGTGGGACCGGCGCGCTCGCCGCGTTCGCGGCCGCCGGCGTGACCCCGTCGGCGTTGCTCGCACAGTCCGACAGACCGGAAGGCGACCTCGGAGCACTGCTCGCGGACATGCCGCGCAACTGGGGTCGGTGGGGCGAGGACGACGAACTGGGCGCGTTCAACTTCCTCGGGGGCGAACAGGCGCTCGCCGGGATGGCAGCCGTGACCAGGGAGGGAGCGACCGGCGCGGAGACGTTCACCCTCCAGCTCTCGATGACCGGCGAGGTATCGAACGACCCCATCTTCCCGACGCGGACCGTCGCGCGCCGTACCAACACCCGGGACGCACGGACGTACGAGCGCGGCGAGCACGAGCCGTCGGCCGGCGGGATCAAGTACGCCGACGACCGGTTCCTCAACCGGCTCTACCCCCAGGGGACGACCCACGTCGACGCGCCGGGCCACGCGTGGTACGGGGACCGGATATACAACGGGTTCGACGCCGACACCACCGCCTCGACGAAGCGGTTCAACGAACCGCTGGAGTCCTGCGACGGCGAGCAGGTCGAGGAGACGCGGGGACTCGGCCGGGCCGACATCTCGCCGGTCGCCGACCACGGTATCGTCGGGCGGGGCGTGCTTCTCGACGTCGGTCGGGTGAAGGGCGACGGATCGGATCGGCTCGAACCCGACGCGTGCGTCTCGCTGGCCGACCTCCGGGAGACGGCCGACGAGCAGGGGGTCGAAGTCCGCGAGCGGGACGTCCCGCTGATCCGGACCGGGTCGGCGGCCCGCGCCCGCGACGACGACCCCGACCACGAGTGGGCGCCGCTCGAAGAGCCCGGACTCTGCTACAGCGAGGACCTCGTGAACTGGGTCCACGAGATGGAGTTCCCGGTCATCGGGGGCGACACGCTCAGCGTCGAGAAGAACGTCCAGGTCATCGACGGCGAGGAGTACCTCGTCCCGCTGCACGGCGCGTTCCACCGGAACCTCGGCGTCCCGTTCAACGAACTGCTCTGGCTGGAGGACCTGGCGGAGAGCTGTGCGAGCGACGGCGTGTACGACTTCCTGTTCGCGGGAGCACCGCTCAACATCGAGCGCGCGACCGGCGCGCCCATCAACCCCGTCGCGGTGAAGGCGACGACGGGCGAGGGGGCGAACTGACGGCGACCCCGGCCACCGTCACGGCCACTCCTCGCCGTCGGCGATCGGGTCCGCGACCACGCCGTCCCGCCGGGCCAGCACCCGGGCGTGGCCCGCGCAGACCTCGCGGTTCTCGGCCCACGGGACGTGGAGTCGGACGGTCGCCGGTTCCGGGCAGTCGGGTTCGGAACACTCCATCTCGCGGCCGTACGACACCCGGACACATCGTTGTGTCGCCCGGGTGGCCACTCGATGCGCTTCCGAGAGAGAGCCGACGATCGAACCGATGCCGAAGCCGATCCGCTTGACCCGCCGCTAACTGTCCTCAGTCCTCGTACCGCCGCTTCTCGGCCATCGCGGTCTCGGTCCCGTACCGGTCGACCAGGGGTTCGTAGGCGTCGCCCAGCGCGCGCATGCACTGGCCCGCCGAGTGGAAGCCGAGTTCGTCGGCGACCCGCGGCCACGGGTGGCCCTGGAGCACCTTCCGGACCAGCAGGCGCTCCTCGCGGGCCGACAGCGGACTCCCCGCCTCGTGTTCCTCTCCTTCCCCGTCCGGGTCCACGAAGTGCTTGAGCGCGACCCGCCGGAAGGGGCGCGGCGCGGCGTCGTACAGGCCCGGCCCGTAGGCGCTCGCCGCGACGGTCCGCCAGTCCCAGTCCGAGAGGTCGAGTGCGACGGGCGCGTCCACGGACCGCAGGAGCGCCCGGACCACGTCGGGGTCGGCGTCGCGCAGGGGGTCGGCCAGCATCGACCCGATCCGGGAGGCGAACCACTCGGCGTGGCGGTCGCGGAGGTCCCGGCCCGCGGGGCTCAGGGGGTCGAGCATCAGCGCCGAGTACTCGCCGCTGGTGTCGTTGCGCGTGGTCGAGAGCTGGACGGTCCGGTAGCCGTTCGCGCGCCAGAACCGCAGCAGGTCGGGCGTCGCGCCGTAGCCGACCCCGAGCCAGTCGAGGTCGTCCGCGAACTCCGCGCGGATCTCGCCGAGCAGCCGCGACCCCAGCCCCCGCGAGCGCACGGCGTGGTGGGTGGCGATGCGGACGACCCGCATCCCGACGGGGATTCCGGCCCGCTCGTCCCTGAGCTGGGAGGTCAGCACGTCCGGGAGCATGTTGCCCCGCACGCGCCCGCCCTCGTACATGTGTTCGCGCACGCCCGCCGGCAGGTCGCCCTCGCGGGCCAGCAGCGCGACCGCCGCCACGTGGTCGCGCCCGGTCGCGGCGCTCTCCCGGACCAGCGCCCGCACCGACAGGTTCGGGGCGTCGAGCAGGCGCGCGAGGTCGTCGGGCTCGGTCCGGTAGTGGGCCAGCACCAGGAGGCCGAACGCCTCCCGGAGCAGCGTCTCGTCGGCCAGCAGGTCGTCGGGCGGGAGTCTGCGGTAGGTGACCGATTCGGGGTCGGCGTCCCGGACCACCTCGTCGACCGGCGGCCGGGCGTCCAGCAGGAGCGCGCGGAACGCCCACGCCTCCACGGGGTCGCCCGCGGCGTACCGGATGGGCTCGTCGAGTCGGGCCTCGACGACTGTGTGGTCGCTCTCGTCGAGCCGGTCGCGGAACCGGACCGAGAACCCCCGGCCGGCGCCCTCGTAGCCGTGGACGGTCGTCGCGAACGCGACCCGCGGGGCGGCCAGGAACCGTTCGAGCAGGCGGACCGACAGCGCGGCGGCCTCGTCGACGATGACGACGTCGGGCGCGTCGAATCGGTCGGTGGTCCCGGCCCCGGTGGCGTCTGCACCCGCGGAGTCGTCGAGCAGGTCGGCGGCCTCGGTCGGCGGCTCGAACCGGACTCGGCCGCCGTCGTCGCGGTCGCCGGTGCCGCCGTCGGTGGCCCGGACTCGAACGTCCCGCGGCGGTTCGTGATCGGTCTCGACCTCCCGGCCCAGCGCCTCCAGCAGCGCCGCGGCCCGGACGAACACCTCGCGGGCGCTCCGGTACTCGGGCGCCGTGACCAGCACGTCGGCGCCCTCGGCCGCGAGCGCGCCGGCCGCGATGCCCGCGGCGCTGGACTTGCCCCTGCCGCGGTCGGCCTCCACGACCACCGCGGTCGGGTCCGCGCCGGGGCCGGGGGTTCCGTCGTTCCCGCCATCGCCGCCGGTCGGCCGGAGCGCCTCCAGTTCATTCACGACCGCCATCTGGTCGGCAGTGAGGCAGGCCTCGTAGGCCGCGGGCGGGAACGTCGGGTCGGCAGGGGGCGCCGGTGGTTCGTCGGCGGTCGAGAGGCGGGGCGCGGGATGGGTCAGCCCGTCGCGTTCGACGCGCCCGGTGTCGGCGTCGACGATCGCGACCCCGCGGTGGGCGCGCAGGGTCGCGGCGAACCGCCGGCGGAAGCGCCCGGTCACGTCGTCGACGTCGGCGGGCGGCACCGCCAGCGTCCGGTCGAAGTCGGTCCGGCGGTCGGGCCACTCGTCGAGCGGCGGCGTCAGCAGCACGAACAGGCCGCCGCCGTCGACCGCGCCGACGACCCGCCCGACCGCGTTCGGCCGGAAGTCGGCGTGGGCGTCGAAGGCGACGCAGTCGCGGGTCGTCCCGAGCAGGCGGTCGGCCCGCTTCGGGCCGACGCGCTCGCAGCCGAGGCTCCCGGTGCCGACCAGGGTGGTCGAACTGCGGTCGACATCGGCGGCGTCGAGCGCCCGGTCGGCCGCCTCGTAGCAGGCGTCGCGGTCGCCGGCCAGGACGAGCAGGCGGCGCTCGTCGGTCGCCCGCGCCTCCTCGCGGAGCGCGGCGGCGACCTCGGCGAGAGTCATGTCCCGGAGTTGGCGCGAGGCCGACAAGGGGCTTTCCTTCGGCGCTCCGGGGCGGACGTCGGACCGCCTCGTCGGGGCCCGGCCGCATCGGACCTACTCGTAGAGGTCGGTCGAGAGGTAGCGCTCGCCGCCGTCGGGCAGCACCGTCACCACGGTCTCGTCAGGCTGGTCACGTGCGTACCCCGCGGCCGCGGCCACCGCGGCGCCAGCGGAGATACCGACCGCGAGCCCCTCGGTCCGGGCCACCTTCCGGGCCGCCGCCCTTGCGTCGTCGGCCGCGACCGCACGGACCTCGTCGACGAGCTCCCGACGGAGAACGTCGGGGACGAACCCCGGCCCGATGCCCTGGACGTCGTGGCCGTCGGCGCACTGCTCGGAGAGCGTCGGCGACTCGGCGGGTTCGACCGCCACGGTCGTCACGTCGGCGCCCCGCTCCTCCGTCAGGTGCTCGGCGACGCCGGTGATGGTCCCGCCGGTGCCGACGCCGGCGACGAACGCGTCGACCGCGCCGCCGGTCGCGCGCCAGATCTCGGGGCCGGTCGTGCGCCGGTGGGCGCGGGGGTTGGCCGCGTTCTCGAACTGACGGGCCAGCACCGCGTCCTCGCGCTCGCCGGCGAGTTCCTCGGCGCGGCGGTTCGCACCGCCCATCCCCTCGTCGGCCGGCGTGAGTTCGAGGTCGGCGCCCAGGGCCCGGAGCAGCCTGCGGCGCTCCTCTGACATCGACTCGGGCATCGTCAGCACGAGGTCGTAATTGCGAGCTGCGCAGACAGCAGTGAGGCCGATGCCGGTGTTGCCGCTGGTCGACTCCACGACGACCCCGTCGGGGCCGAGGGCGCCGCTGTCCTCGGCGGCGTCGACCATCTCGCGGGCGATGCGGTCCTTCACCGAGTAGGGGTTGGCGGCCTCCACCTTGCCGTAGAGGTTGTCGGCGAACGAATCGAGGGCCAGCAGCGGCGTGTCGCCGACGAGGTCGTCGACCGACTCGGCCGCGTCGACCGCGGACTCGCTGGACGTCGTCATGGACGGGAGTTGCCGCGGTGCCGCGGTAATCGTTGTCTCGCACATCTTCGGCGTGGGGGGAGTGTTACCGGGACCTGTGACGCGGAGGGCAACGGTTTTCGGTCGCCCGTGCGTCCCGCGACGTATGCCAGGCCCCGTCTACCTCTCGGGCGACCGCGTCGAGCTCCGTGTCACCGAGCGCGAGGACGTCGAGTTCATCCAGCGCGCCCGGAGCGACCCTGCCATCCGAACCGCGCTGACCCAGACCGCACCGCAGACCCGCGAACAGGTCGAGGAGTTCTACGAGGAGTTCGTCGCGGCCGACAACGGGGACGCCGACTTCGTCGTGTGCGACGAGGACGGGGACCCGGTCGGCGAGGTGAGCCTCTTCCGGACCGAACACGACCGCGGCGAGGTAGCGTACTGGCTCGTCCCCGAGGCCCGCGGCGAGGGGTACGCCACCGAGGCGGTCTCGCTGCTGCTCGACTACGCGTTCGAGACGAGCGGCCGCCACCGCGTCCACGCCCGCGTCGTGGACTTCAACGAACCGTCGCGGGCGCTGGTCGAACGCCTCGGCTTCACCGAGGAGGGACGCCTCCGCGACCACGTCTTTCTGGAGGGCGAGTACCGCGACGTGGTGCTGTTCGGGCTCCTGCGCGAGGAGTGGCGGGCAGGTCGGGGCGCAGAAGAGCAGAGATAGGCCGGGGAGTGGCCGCGCAGGTGGCGGCTGGCCGCGAGTGACGCGCTCTCCCTTGCGTTCGTTTCGCACGCCGTCGCTGCATTTGAAAGCGCTTTTAAGGGGGGACGAACTACGGAAGGGTACGACCTGCGCGCGGTTGATGATGCTCCTAGCCGCACAGGAATCGACCGGCAGGGGAGCCTGAGCCGACGCGCAGGGAGGTGAACAACCTATGCCAGTGTACGTAAACTTCGACGTCCCAGCCGACCTCCAGGACCGCGCCGTCGAGGCGCTCGAGGTCGCCCGAGACACCGGTACCGTCAAGAAAGGAACCAACGAGACGACCAAGGCCGTCGAGCGCGGCAACGCCGACCTCGTCTACATCGCCGAGGACGTCCAGCCCGAGGAGATCGTGATGCACCTCCCCGAGCTGGCCGACGAGAAGGGCATCCCCTTCGTCTTCGTCGAGACCCAGGACGACATCGGCCACGCCGCCGGCCTCGAAGTCGGCAGCGCCGCCGCCGCGGTCACCGACGCGGGCGAGGCCCAAGACGACGTCGACGACATCGCCGACAAGGTCGAGGAACTCCGCTGAGGTGGTTGAGTCATGAGCGCAGAGGAAACCGAAGAAGAGGGCTCCACGCCCGCCGAAGTGATCGAGATCGTCGGCAAGACGGGGATGCACGGCGAGGCCATGCAGGTCAAGTGCCGCATCCGCGAGGGCGAGAACCAGGGCCGCATCATCACGCGGAACTGCCTCGGCCCCGTCCGCGAGGGCGACGTGCTGCAGCTGCGCGAGACCGCCCGCGAGGCCGACTCCATCGGAGGTCAGTAACCAATGCCCGAGACGCGAGAGTGTGACTTCTGCGGGGACGACATCGAGCCCGGCACCGGGACGATGTTCGTCCGCACCGACGGCAGCACCGTCCACTTCTGCTCGGCGAAGTGCGAGAAGAACGCCGACCTCGGCCGCGAGCCCCGCGACCTCGAGTGGACCGAGGAAGGCGGCGCGGAACACGAGGAGGAGCCATGAGCGAGGCCGAGACCGAGCGCACCTTCGTGATGGTCAAGCCCGACGGCGTCCAGCGCGGCCTGATCGGCGAGATCGTCGGCCGCCTCGAGGACCGCGGCCTGAAGATGGTCGCCGGCAAGTTCATGCAGATCGACCGCGACCTCGCCGAGGAGCACTACGGCGAGCACGAGGACAAGCCGTTCTTCGAGGGCCTGGTCGACTTCATCACCTCCGGCCCCGTCTTCGCGATGGTGTGGGAGGGCCAGGACGCCACCCGCCAGGTCCGCAAGATGATGGGCCAGACCGACCCCGCCGAGTCGGCGCCCGGCACCATCCGGGGCGACTACGGGCTCGACCTGGGCCGCAACGTCATCCACGGCTCGGACCACGAGGACCCCGGCGCGAACGAGCGCGAGATCGACCTGTTCTTCGACGAGGACGAACTGGTCGACTACGAGCGCGTCGACGAGCAGTGGCTGTACGAGTAGCGCCGTAGGCGTCCCTTCTTCGATTCGTTTCCGGTCGCACGGTGACGACCCCGCTAGCCGTCAGTTCCTTGGCGGCGGGCGGCCAACTCGCTCGGCGTGCAGCTGACCGCCCACCGAGGGTTCGGCGACGAGTACCCGGAGAACACCGTCCGGGCCGCCCGCGAGGCGTCCCGGTTCGCCGACGCGGTGGAGATCGACGTCCGGCGGTGCGGCACCGGCGAGCTCGTCGCCTCTCACTGGGAGAACGTGGAACTGGTCACCGACGGCCGCGGCGACGTGACCGACCTCTCGGCCAGCGACCTCGCCGGCCTCCGGGTCGACGGCTCGGACTTCGGCGTCCCCCTGCTGAGCGAGGTGCTGGAGGTGGTCCCGCCCGACGTGGGTCTCACCCTCGACGTCAAGAGCACCGAGGTCGTCGCCGACCTGCTCGCGCTGCTGGAGACCGTCCCTAACGACGTCGTCATCTCGTCGTTCGACCCCGACCCGCTCTGGCGGACCCGGATGCTCGAGGAGTCGATGCCGCTGGCGTACAACTTCGGCCTCCGGCCGGACGCCAACTTCCTCACCGCCGAGACCATCGGCGTCGAGCACGCCAACGTCCACTGGGCGCTGTGCTTCCTCACCGACATCGTCGAGCGCGCTCACGAGGCCGGCATGGACGTCCACGCCTGGCCGGTGGCGACCCGGCCGCTGGCGTGGGCGCTCGACCGCCGGGGCGTGGACGGTATCGTCGCGACCCGACCGCTGGGACGGTCGGCACGGCGGGAGCGCGTCGAGGCCGAGCCCCCGACGGCCGCGACGGAGCGGGGACCGAGTTGACTCCGACTGGCGCGGCCGGCCCGCCACTAACGATTTAGCCGGCAACGCCGAACAGCTGTCCATGGGGGACGATAGCATTTCTTGGCCGTCTCACGCGACCAGCGTCCTGCTCGCGTACCTCAAGGACGGCGAGGACGGCCTCTCGAACGTGGCGGAGGGGATCCATCAGCGCGCCCACGACCGGCCCGGCGAGAAGTTCGGGAAGGCGGAGGCGACCTACCTGCCGCAGTCGCCGGTCCCGCCGACGATGTGGAAGGAGTGCTGCGGCCGGTGCCGGTTCTGGCGCGAGGGGAGTCCGGGCGAGGCCGGGAAGTGCCACGTCGTCGGCCGGAAGGGCGACCGGTTCGGCGGCGAGCACGTCCACCCCAGCGGGTGGTGCAAGCTCTGGATGCCGCCGAAGGGCGAGCCCGCGTTCGCCTGGCTGTTCGAGCAGCTCGACCCGACCGGGGCGGACCTCACCCGCGGGGAGTACCGTCCCCACCCGCGCGAGGCGGCCGACCAGCAGACCATCGACGAGGCGGTCGAGGAGGGTCGGGCACGGGAGAGCGGGTCGGAGGCCGACTGAACGGGAGAATCGGCGGTGTCGTCCGGGCGGCCCGCGCTACCCGTCGAGCGCCCGCTCGGTCCCGCGGACGCTGTCGACGATGACGTCGCCGTCGGGTCGCTCGGCCAGCCAGAACAGCTTGTACGCGTCGGTCACCTCGTCGAGGGTCACCTCCGGGACGTCGCTCGGGACGACCGTCCGGGTCGTCCACCGGAAGACGGCGTCGCGGGCCTTCTCGTCGGCCTGGTCGGGCGAGAGTTCGCTGGGCAGCACCAGCGCGTCCTCGACGGTCCGGGTCTCGAACGACGGGCGGTCGTCTGCCCGGAGCGCGAGGCGGCGCGAGCAGTCGACGCTGACCACCCGGCGGCGCTCGTCGGGCGACAGCAGCGGCCGGGGGATCTCGACGGTCGCCTCGTACACCCGGTACGGGTAGGCCACCGCGCCGACCCGGCCGGTCGACTCGACCTCGTCGCGGCCGACCGCAGGGGTGACGACCGGGAGGTCGACCCGCTCGTGGCGCTCGCCGACCATCGGGTGGTCCGCGGCGGTCTCACTCTCGCCGGACGCGTCTTCGTCGGTCTCGCTCCGCGGGGAGTCGGCCGGCGCCACCGCGGACGCGGGGTCGTCAGCGCTCATCGTCGTCCCAGTAGCCCGACGCCGCGACGTGCGCGCGGATGTTGTCGGCCTCGGTCACGACCTTCGGGTCGGTGTCGCCGTCGAGCCCCCCGTCGGTGGCGTAATCGGGCGCGCCGTCGCCGTCGCCGGCGACGACCGCGGAGAACGGCTTGTCGAACACGTCGAAGTGGTCGTCGACGTCGCTCGGGGGCTCGGTCAGCAGCGACACCACGACCAGCGTCACCACCGACAGGACGAACGCGGGGAACAGCCCGTACACGGTGACGAGCCCGTACCAGAACTCCGCGGACTCGGGCGGCATCAGTCCGACCGCCCCGAGCACCGTCGGCAGCTGGGTCCAGAGGATCATGGTACTCGCGCCGACGATCATGCTGGCGATCGACCCCTCGGCGGTCACGCGCTTCCACCAGAGGGTGGCGATGACCGTCGGGCCGATGGCCGCGCCGAGACCGCCCCAGGCGTAGTCGAGGACCAGCGTGTAGATGGGCGTGTTCTTCGCGAGGTAGGCGAACGCCACGCTGGCGGCGCCGAGCCCGAAGGTGACGTACCGCGAGTAGCGCACGAGCTCCGCCTCGCTGGCGTCGCGGTCGAGGAAGCCGTGGTAGACGTCCTCGACGACGGCGCTGGTTGCGACCAGCAGCTGGGAGTCGGCGCTCGACATCATGGCGGCGAGCGCGGCCGCGAGCACGATGCCGGCGACCGCGCCCGGAAGCAGTTCGAGCGTCAGCCGGGGCATCGCGTTGTCGGCGTTCGCGATACTGGCCTCGCCGAACATGGCGATGGCGTAGAGGCCGACGAGCGCCGCGCCGATGTACGCGACGAACATGAACAGCTGGGCGACCAGCGCGGCGAGCCGAACGTTCTCCACGCGGTCGATGCCCATGAACCGCACCATCACGTGGGGGTTGCCGGGGACGCCGAGGCCGATAGCCGCGTAGCCGAGGACGGCGAAGACGGCCGCCCAGCCCGTCGCGCCGCCGGTGATGCTGGTCAGCGATCCGCCGGCGGTGGCCGCCACCTCGTCGAACGGCAGCCCCATGTTGGTGAAGGCGATGACGGGCAGGGCGATGAACGCCGCCAGGATGATGGCGCCCTGGAAGTAGTCGGACCACGCCACGGCGAAGTACCCGCCGAGGAACGTGTAGCCGATGACGATGACGCCCCCGACCACGATGCCGACCCACGGCTCGATGCCGGTCAGCACCTGGAGCAGGGTCCCGGCGGCGACGATCTGGGCGCCGACGTACCCGCCCTCGAATAGCATGAGGATGACGGCCGAGACGGCCTTCACCCGGCCGGTGTCGTCGCCCAGCCGGGTCTCGAAGAACGTCGGCAGCGTGACCGACCGGACGAGTTCGGTGTACTTCCGGAGGCGCTTGGCGATGGCCGCCCACGCGAACAGGTCGGCCGGCACCATCCCTAGCCCGTTGAGGAACGCGATGATGCCGGCGTTGTAGGCGTTCGCCGGCACCCCGAGCGTGAGCCACCCGCTCATCTCGGAGGCCCGCTCGGAGAACCCGGTCACGACCGGGCCGATCTGGCGGCCGCCGATGACGTAGTCGCCGACCGAGTCCATGAACCGCGAGGAGTAGAGGCCGATGCCGAGCAGCACCACCAGGTAGAGGGTGAAGGTCCCGAGGACCCAGACGCCGGCATCGCCGGCGATGCCGCCGCTACCTTGCATGCTCCACCTCCTCCTCGTAGCGCTCCCGGAGCCGTCGTTCGCGCCGCCCCTCCAGGACGTAGTACGCGATCAGCATGACGAAGAAGACGGCGTACGGTCCGACCAGACCGAGCCAGTCGACGGTGCTCATGGCAGGCATTGTCGGTGGAACCGTAGACAAATATCACGTAAATTTATTTCGGTATCGGAACGCGGTATCCGACCGACGGCGCGCCTTCCCGGCGTCGAAGGCCCGGCCTCGGCCGGGCTTTTATACCGTCTCCGGGCCCGAAACAACCGTTTCCAACGCACGTCGCGTGGAACGGTCGTTTTACGTGCGGAACGCGACACCTCCGTTCATGGACCTCGATGCCACGCGGCGCGCCCTCGTGGCCGCCATCGTCGGCGGCGGCGCGGTCGGCGGGTCGCTCTCGCCGGTCCGGGGGTACCTCGACCGGTTCGCGCCGCTCTCCGGGGCTGCGTGGCGGGACGCGACCGACCGGACCGACCGGCGGGTCGAGAGCCCCTACGGGCCCGCCGAGGTGCGCTACGACGACCACGGCACGGCCCACGTCGAGGGCGGCGACGAGCGGGCGCTCTACTTCGCGGTCGGGTACGCCCAGGCCGCCGACCGGCTGTTCCAGATGGACCTCCAGCGTCGGGTGATGCGCGGTGAGCTCTCGGCGGTCGTCGGCGAGCGCGCGCTCGACTCCGACGAGTTCCACGTCAAGATGGACTTCGCGGGCGGCGCGGCGGCGAACCTTGACGTGCTCGAAGGCACCTCGACCATGGCGGCCGTCGAGGCGTTCGCGGACGGCGTCAACGCCTGCCGGGAGCGGGAGGCGCTGCCGCTGGAGTTCGGCCTGCTCGACTACGAGCCCGACCCGTGGACCCCCGCCGACACGATGCTGATGGAGCAGCAGATCTCGTGGGGGCTGACCGGGAGCTTCTGGACGCTGCGGCGGGAGCGACTCGCCCGGAAGCTCGGCGCCGACGCCGCCGAGGAACTCTACCCCTTCCGGATGGACCACGATTCGCCCATCATCAGAAACGGAAGCGAGACCGGTCCCACCGCTTCCAGCGCCGGGTCCCGTCGGACCGTCACGCCCCGGGGCGATGTCGGGGCCGGCGCCCTCCTCGACTGGGTCGGCGAGTTCGAGCGCCCGCCGGGCGTGGGGTCGAACAGCTGGGTCGTCTCGGGGACCCAGACCGCCAGCGGGAAGCCCATCGTCGCCAACGACCCGCACCTCTCGCTGATGGCGCCGCCGGTCTGGTACGAGATGAACCTCCGGACCGACGACGTGAGCGTCCGCGGGGTCACCTTTCCGGGCGTGCCGTTCGTCGTCATCGGCGAGAACGACGCCGGCGCCTGGGGGTTCACCAACGCCGGCGCCGACGTCATCGACTTCTACCGCTACGAGACCGACGACGCGGGCGACCGCTACCGGTACGAGGGCGAGTGGCGGGAGTTCGACACCGAAGAGCGGACCATTCGAGTCAGCGGCGGCGACGACCGGACGGTCACGGTCCGGAAGACGGTCCACGGCCCGGTCCTCGAACGCGAGGGCCAGCGCGTGGGCGTCGCGTGGACCGGCCTCACGGCGACTCGCACCTCGCGAGCGATCCACCTGTACAGCGAGTCCGGCGGGATGGACGACTTCCTCGACGCGACCCGGAAGATGGACCTGCCGACCCAGAACGTCGTTTACGCCGACCGGGACGGCAACACGCTCTACTACGTGACCGGGAAGATCCCGATTCGCACGGTCGACGCCGCCGAGCGAAGCTCGGCGAGCAATCGGCAGTCGGAGAGTGCCGACGACGGCGAGGAGGTCTGGGGCACCCGCGTCTTCGACGGGTCGGCGGGCGAGGCCGAGTGGGAGGGGTTCGAGCCGTTCGGCGTCTCCTCCTGGGAGGGGTTCGTCCCCTTCGAGGAGAAGCCCCACGTCGTCAACCCCGACTACCTGGGCACCGCGAACCAGCGCATCGCCGACGACCCGGCCCACTACATCGGAGAGCACTACGCCACGCCGTATCGCGGCCAGCGCCTCTACGACCTGCTCGACCGGCGGGCCGCCTCGGGGAAGCCGATGGACCCCCAGTTCGTGCGCAGAGTCCAGCGCGACGCGAAGTCGGCCCGCGCCGAGCAGTTGCGCGAGGAACTGGTGTCGGTCGCGGAGGGCCGCGACGACCTCGGCGACGCCGCAGACCTGTTCCGGAACTGGGACGCCCGGATGACCCGCGACTCCCGGGCCGCGCTCCTCTTCGTCAGGTGGTTCGAGCAGTTCCGCCGGGAGACGTTCGGCGACGAGTTCGAGGCGGCGGGCCTCGACGAGTCGTACTACCCGAACGACTGGGTGCTGGCGACCCTGCCCGCGGACAGCCGGTGGTTCGGCGACGCGGGCCGCGAGGCGGTGATGGCCCGGGCGCTCCGGAAGGCGCTCGACGAGGTCGACGCGGGCGCGACCTACGGCGACTACAACACCACCGCGGCCATCACCCACCCGTTCGACCAGCCGTTCCTCAACTACCCGGCGTACCCGACCGACGGGTCGGCCTACACGCTCAACAACTACCGCAGGGAGTCGGCGGTCGGCAGCAGCTGGCGGATGGTCTGCCCGCTGGCCGAGCGCGAGCAGTCGGTCTGCGTCCTGCCGGGCGGCAACTCCGGGGAGTACTTCTCGGACCACTACGCCGACCAGCTCCGGCTCTGGGCCGACGGGAAGTACAAGCCGATGAGCCGCGACCTCGCGGGCGAGACCGCAATCACCTTCGAGCCGGAGGGCGACCGATGAGCGGGAGCCAGGGGGTCCGCGACGACCGCGTCGCGGGCCCGGACGACCCCGACTCGGCCGGAGGTGACCGCGGTGCGGTGTCGACCGCGCTGGCCGAGATACGAGGCGACGCCAGGGCCAGGCGGGCCGCGCTGGTCGCCGGCGCCGTCGCGGGCCTGGCCGCCGCGCGGGTCCACTGGTACGGGCTCCTCCTCGGCGGGGCGCTGGTGGGCCTGGTCTCGCGGGACGTCAAGCGCGGCCTGCTCGCCGGGGTCGGCTTCGGACTGCTCGCGTGGGCGGTCTTCGCCGGCCTCGTGGCGTCGACAGGCGGCCTCGGCGCCTACCTCGCGACGGGCCGGCTGTTCTACCTGAGCGTCGGGATTCCGGTCGGCCTGGCGGCGCTCGGGTCGCTGGTCCGGGGCGTCGTCTGAGAGGGCTCTAGCCGCGCGTCGTGCTGCGACCGTTCACTCCTCGACGTCGACGGGGGTTAGAGCAGGGCGTACCCGACGTCCTGCGCGAAGTTGGCGACGGCGCCGAGCACCACCGGGAGCAGCGAGACCCAGACGGGGAGTAATCGAGGCGACCCGGAGGCTACTCCCGCTCGACGTCCGCCTCCTGCTGGGCCTCGTCCTGCAGTTCCGTCCGGCGGATTTTCCCGGTCACCGTCTTCGGGAGGTCGTCGACGAACTCGATCTCGCGGGGGTACTCGTGGGCCGAGAGTTCGTCGCGGACGTGCGTCCTGATGTCCTCCGCGAGGTCGTCGGACGGGTCGGCGCCCTCGCTCGGCACGACGTAGGCCTTCACGATGTTGCCCCGCTCGCGGTCGGGCTTCGGGACGACCGCGGCCTCCGCGACCGCCTGATGCTCGCCGAGCGAGCTCTCGACCTCGAACGGGCCGATGCGGTAGCCCGACGAGATGATGACGTCGTCGGCCCGGCCCTCGAACCAGAAGTAGCCGTCCTCGTCCTTCCGGGCCAGGTCGCCCGAGAGGTACCACTCCCCGTCCGGCCCGTCCACGAAGCACGCCGCGGTCTGCTCGGGCTTCTCCCAGTACTCGGCGAAGAAACACGGGTAGTCGCCGCGCTGGGCGATCTCGCCCGTCTCGCCAGGGTCCATCGGTTCGCCGGTCTCGGAGTCCACGACGTCGGCCTCGATGCCCGGCAGCGGCTTGCCCATGCTCCCCGGCCGGAGCTCCATCGTCGGGTAGTTGTTGATGATCATGTTGCCCGTCTCGGTCTGGCCGTAGGTGTCGTGGATGGTGACGCCCAGCGTCTCCTCGCCCCAGTCGACCACGCCGCCCGAGAGCGGCTCGCCGATGGAGAGCGCGTGCCGGAGGTCGAGGTCGACGTCAGCCAGCACCGCCTCGTTCTCCCGGAGCATCCGATACGCCGTGGGGACGCTGAACAGCACCGTTATCGGGTGCTCGTCGAGCAGATCGGCCCACGTCTCGGCGTCGAACTCGCCCTCGTAGGTGAACAGCGACGCGCCCCAGAACCACGCGCCGAGGGTGTTGATGGGCCCGGTGAGCCACCCGAGGTCGGCGGTCGACCAGTAGAGGTCGCCCGGCTGGAGGTCCACCGCGTACCGCTGGGTGGCCGCGACGCCGGCGACCCACCGCTGCTTGTGGAGCACGCCCTTCGCCGGCCCGGTCGTTCCGCTGGTGTAGTAGAGCAGCGCGTCGTCCTCGCCCCCGGTCCGGACCGGTTCGTACTCCGGACTGGCCTCGTCCAACGCGTCGCCGAAGTGCACGTCGTCTCCTGCGACTCGCCCGTCGGTCCGGCTATCGCCGCGGTCCACCGTGATCACGTGCTCGACCGACGGCGCGTCGTCGAGCGCCTCGCCCACCGTCTCCCGGTTGTCGCTGGTCGTCACGACGACCGACGCGTCGCAGTCGTCGAGGCGGTAGGAGATGCCGTCCGGGCCGAACCGCTCGTTGACGCCGCCGAACACCGCGCCGCGCTTGAGCGTCCCGACCAGCGCGACGTAGTGCTCAGGGATGCGGGGCATGTACGAGAACACCCGGTCCCCGCGGTCGACGCCGAGGTCCTCGAGGACGTCGGCGAACCGGCCGGACCGGTCGGCGAGTTCGCGGAACGTCACCTCCGTGAGGTCCCCGTCCTCGCTCACCTGGTGGAGCGCGACCTGTTCACCGTCCTCAGCGTGGCGGTCACAGACCTCGTGACCGACGTTGAGTTCCGCGGGCGCGTCCCAGTCGGCCTCGGCGTAGATGTCGTCCCACGAGAACGATTCGCGCATCTCGTCGTAGTCGGCGAGGTTGTGGCTGTCTGGCATACCGAAACGGCTACTTCGGCGAGCGGAATAACGGTACCGTCGCGTTCCAGTCGCAAAAGATAACGTCCCCGAGGGGTGGCCGTCAGTCCAGTCGCCGCATCTGCTCGCGGTGCAGCGTCACGATGAGGTCCGAGAGAACCCCGAACATCAACAGCTGCACGCCGAACAGGATGCCGAACGCCGCGACGACCGCCAGTACCTCGTGAGACGTCCGCGGCGGCACGAACCACTCGTACCCGACGTAGGCCGCGACGCCGACGCCGAACAGCCCGCTCAGTACGCCGACGCTCCCGAAGTAGAAGAGGGGGTTGCTCGTCTTCGCCAGCTGGTAGAGCGTGAGCAGGATGACCCCGCCGTCCCGGATCGGGTGGAGGTTGGTGTCCGACCCGTTGGGCCGGGCCTCGTACCGGATGGGGACCACCGTCGTGGGCACGTCGTGCTTGACGCACTCGACAGCCATCTCGGTCTCGACGCCGAACCCGTCGGCGTCGAGGTAGAAGTTCTCCACCGACTCGCGGGTGAACGCCCGGTAGCCGCTCAGGATGTCCTCGAAGTCCTTGCCGTGGACCCACCTGAACACCCGGTTGAACAGCCCGTTGCCGAACTGGTTGAGCCGGCTCATCGCGCCCTCCTCCATGTCGGCGAAGCGGTTGCCGATGACGTGCTCGTACCGCCCGTCCAGGAGTGGTTCGAGCATGACGTCGGCGTCCTCCGGCCGATAGGTCCCGTCGCCGTCGAGCATCAGCACGTACTCGGCGTCGATGTGCCGGACCGCCTCCCGGATCGCCTGTCCCTTCCCGGTGCCGGACTGCTGGATCACGCGCGCGCCGTGCTCGCGAGCCTCGTCCGTCGTCCCGTCGGTCGAGTTCCCGTCGACGACGAGGACGTTGTCGAATCCGCGACTCGTGAACCCGTCGATCACGTCGCCGATGGTCTCGGCCTCGTTCAGCGTCGGGATGAGCACGCAGACGTCCTCGCGGTCGGCCATTAGGAGTGGGTGGTCACCACGAGCGCAAAAGGCTTTCCAACCGTCCGCTGACCGACCCGCCTGGACGACTCCGCCGCGTCGGAGGTTCCGCGGGCCGTTCAACTCAGTTCCGTCTCCCGATTATCAGCCGTGAAAATGGACGAATGCTATATATATCGGTAGTGGTACGTCATCAGTGGGAAAGTTCCCGAACGCAATACGGTACGAAGGATGATAGGAAAATATCTCTCAGCGGCAACAGATCGAATCGAGGGCGCGGTAAACGACCGTGGTCAAGTGGGTATCGGCACGCTGATCGTGTTCATCGCGATGGTGCTGGTCGCGGCGATCGCGGCGGGCGTGCTCATCAACACGGCCGGCTTCCTCCAGACTAAGAGTGAACAGACGGGTCAGGAGAGCAGTGCGCAGGTCTCGAACCGCGTGCAGGTTGTGAGCGGGTTCGGTGAAGTGACGAACAACGAGAGGGTCAGTCACATCAACCTGACGGTGATGCGCGGTTCCGGTTCCGACGACATCAACCTCTCGGCGGCCACTATCGAGTGGATCGGCCCCAACAAGGCCACGACGCTGACCGAGGCTAACTGGGGTAAATCCATTGTCAACAGTTCGTCAGAATCTAATGACGGTGACGGGTCTCCTGACGCAGGCACGAAGCCGTACTTCAACGTCTCGGCCATCAAGGACCCGTCCGATTCGGTGCCCGTCATCGACGAGCAGGACGATCGGCTGAAGATTTCACTCGACACCCTCGCAATTGCGGGCACCAACCTCGGTGAAGGATCCGAGGTCAAACTCAAGATAACAACTCAGTACGGGGCAGTCACCCTCTACCGGGCCAACGTTCCCCAGTCGCTCTCTCAAGAGAACGCAGTGAGCGTCTAGCGCGACGGGCCTTCCTCTCACGTCCCGGCCGTTTTTCTTTTTTCGCCGCGCCGGCTCGACGAGTGACCAACAGTGTGTTATAGTCCGGTTCCATACCCGGTCGTATGAACGCTCTCGTCGCCGCTGCCGGGGCGCTCGTGGCCGCCACGGCGCTGCCGTACCTCGCGTTCCTGACGCTCTACGCGCTGGTCCGGCCGAGCGGGTCGCCCGCGGAGAAGCGCGAAGACGAGCCGACGGTCAGCATCGTCCTCCCGACGTACAACGAGTCGGGGATCATCGAGAAGAAACTCGACGACGTCGTCTCGCTCGACTACCCGATGGAGAAGGTCGAACTGGTCGTCGTCGACTCCAGCGACGACGAGACGCCGGACATCATCGAGGAGTACTTCGCCGACCGCGAGCACCCCGACCTGAACCTCATCCGCGAGACCGAGCGCCGGGGGCTCGCGCCCGCGCTCAACGACGCGTACGCCGCGGCCGACAACGAGATGGTCGTCAAGACCGACTGCGACTCCTACGTCGCCGACGACGCGCTCCGGGAGGCGGCCGCCAACCTCGCCGACCCGGACGTGGCGGCGGTCACGGGCCAGAACGCCGAGGTCCTGGGCGGGAGCGAGGTCGAGGCCGGCTACCGGGGCGTCCAGGCCCACATCCAGACGCTGGAGTCGCACCTCGACTCGACGCTCATCTTCCACGGCCCGTTCTCGGCGTTCGAGAACGACGCCATCGTCCCCATCGACCCGAACTCGCTGGCCGACGACACCGAACTCGCGCTCAAGATCCGCCGGGCCGGCGACCGCGTGCTGTTCGACCCCGCGGTCCGGTACAAGGAGGCCTCTCACTCGGACTTCGGCAAGCGACGGCTCCAGAAGGACCGCCGCGGGATGGGTCTCATCCGCCTGCTCGCCCAGCACCGCGACGCGCTCGGAAGGTACGGCAAGTACGGCAAGGTCGTCCTGCCGTTCAACTGGTGGTTCATGATCGTCTCGCCCTGGCTGGTGGCGCTCGACGTGCTCGTCGTCACGGCGGCCGGCGTCTCGGTCGCGGGTGCGGCGGGGCTCGCGGTCCCGGCCGCGCTGGCGGGCTTCGTCTGGCTCGGGCAGAAGGACCTGCTCGGCCCGCTCCAGGCGGTCTACGCCGTCTTCGACTCGCAGGTGTCGCTGCTGCACGCGAGCGTCGAACTCCTCCGCGGGAAGGGCGACGGCACGTGGGAAGTCGACGAGGAACTGCGGGAAGCGTTCGAGTGAGGACTCACGGATGCGGATTCTCCAGGTAACGCCGCGCTATCCGCCCCATACCGGCGGCGTCGAGACCCACGTCGCGGAGATCAGTCGGCGGCTCGCCGCCCGCGGCCACGACGTGACGGTGTTGGCGGCCGACGCCGAAGAGGGCCTGCCGCGCCGTGAGACGCGCGACGGCGTTCGAGTGCGCCGGCTCCGCGGGTTCGCACCCGGCGGCGCCTTTCACGTCGCGCCCGGCATCGCGCGGGCGGTCCGACGGAGCGACCCCGACGTCGTTCACGCGCACAACTACCACTCGCTGCCCGTCTTCTTCGCGGCGCTCGGGTTGGTAGACGCACCCGTACTCCGACGGAAAGCGGGCGACGTCCGGTTCGTCGTGACGCCCCACTATCACGGCGGGAGCGCGAGCGACCTCCGGGACCGACTGCTCTCGCTCTACCGGCCGCTCGGCGGGTGGGCGCTCCGACGCGCCGACGACCTCGTCGCGGTCAGCGAGTGGGAGCGCGAGCGGTTGTGGGCGGACTTCGGTATCGACGCCGCCGTGATACCGAACGGCCTCGATGTCGAGCGGTTTTCGGACGCGACGCCCGAGGAGCGAGAGCGCCCGTATCTCCTTTGCGTCGGCCGACTGGAGGCGTACAAGGGCGTCCAGCACGCGATTCGAGCGCTTTCCGAACTTCTGGAGTTCGATCTGCTGATCGCCGGCTCGGGCAACTACCGATTCGAGCTGGAGCGCGTCGCCCGCGAGGCCGGCGTCGGCGAGCGCGTGGAGTTCCTCGGGTACGTCGCCGACGAGCGGCTACCGGGCCTGTACGCCGGCGCCGCTGCCTACCTGCTGCTCTCCGAGTTCGAGGCGTACGGGATGACGGTGGCCGAGGCGCTGGCCAGCGGGACGCCCTGCGTCGTCCGGACCGGAAGCGCGCTCGACGACTGGGTGTCGGACGCCGGCGTGGTGGGCGTCGACGACGTTTCACGCGACACCGTAGCCGATGCGGTCCGGACGGCACGGGGTCGCGACCCGGACGCGAGCCGGGTCGTCGGGTGGGACGCGGTCGCCGACGAGATCGAGACCGTCTACCACTGACCCGGGCGAGCGCCGCGGAATCGGGCGGCGGAGTTATGTCGCTAAAGAACGACTACCCGACGATGAAGCCGAACGTCCTCCTCATCGTCCTCGACAGCGTCCGGGCGGGCAACACGAGTCTCCACGGGCACGAACACGGGACGACGCCGTTCCTCGAGACGTTCGCCGAGGAGGCGACCGTCTACGAGCAGGCCCGGTCGCCCGGCACCTGGAGCCTCCCGAGCCACACCAGCATGTTCACCGGCCTCCACGTCGAGGAACACGGCGTGACGCGGGCGAGGCACTCCCTTCGGCCCGGCCACACCATCTTCGAGGAGCTGCGGGACGACCACGGCTACGAGACCGGCGTCTTCTCGGAGAACACCTGGATCACCGACATGGACGTCGGGCTGAAGGACGCCTTCGACACCGTGGAGGGCGCCCGGAACCTGCCGTACCCCGAGGGGGTGGACCCGAGCAACTTCGTGCTGACCGAGGGCCAGGGGCAGTATCTTGCCTATCTCCGCCACTGTCTCGCCAGCGAGTCGCCGCTGAAGTCGCTGGCAAACGGCGTCGTCACGAAACTCGCGTGGGACTATCCGCGCTATCTGCCCGACTCGCTGACCGCGAGCACGCCCGCCGAGGTGTACGCCGACCTCTTCCTCGACTGGGAGGCCGCGCGCGACGGCCCCTGGGCCGCCTGCATCAACTTCATGGACGGCCACCTCCCCTACGAGCCCGACGCCGGCCACGACGGCTGGGGCGGCCCGACGCTCCGGGACCTCCAGGAGGAGATGACGGACCAGGTCTGGGAGTTCAACGGCGGTCAGCGCCCCTGGTGGCAGCGCAAGGCGCTGGAGGGCCTGTACGACGGGACCATCCACCAGATGGACAACCAGGTCGGCCGCGTCGTGCGGGCGCTGGACGAGCGCGGCGAACTGGACGACACGCTGGTCGTGATTACCTCCGACCACGGCGAGGGGTTCGGCGAGCCGAGCAGAGTCAGGCCCGGCGCGAGAGTCGCGGCCCACGGCGCCGGCGTCCACGAGGTGCTGCTCCACGTCCCGCTGGTCGTCCGCGCGCCCGGCCAGCGAGAGGGCGAACGCGTGTCCGAGGTGGCCTCGCTCACCCGGTTCCCGGCGGCGGTCCGCGCCCTGCTCGACGACGAGTTGCGCGACGACGCCTTCGTTCCCGACGGGCCGGTCGTGGCGTCGTCGCACGGCCTGGAGGAACCGATGGAGGAGCGGGCGGCGAGATACTGCGACGACCTCTGGCGGTTCAACGGCGACGCCCGTGCGGTGTACCGCGACGAGGACGGCTTCGTCCGGAAGGACGTGACGTGGCGCGACGAGGCGGCGTCGATCCTGGTCTGCGACGCGAAGGCGTCGAGCAAGACGGGGACGGACGGGGCCCGCGACCGAGTCGAGTCGGCGTTCGCGGCGATCGAGGACCGCGGCGTCCGCGACGAGAGCGAGGGGCTGGGCGACGTGGACGAGGCGACCCAGAAGCGACTCGAGGACCTCGGGTACGCGTAATCGAGGACGCTCGTTCGGATACGGGACCGCGGTCGCTCAGACCGGGAGCGTCTCGGTCGCTTTGTCGCCGATGATTTTGGCGCCGATCGGCCCGAAGGTCGCCGGGTGTCGCCGCGTGAGATAGGCGATCCACTCGAGATGTTCGGCGGCGCTCATCCCGTCGCCGGTGTCATCGTCGTAGTGCGGGACCGCCTCGCGATCGAGGCGGACCACGTCCCCGCCGGCCTTCTCCACCCGGATGGCGAAGTCGGTGTCGCCGCCGTGCTGGCGCGACTCGTCGAACCCGCCGACGTCCCGCCAGAGGTCCCGGTGGAAGATCATCAGCCGGCCGATGATCCATCGGCACGGCGGGAAGTCGGCGAGCCCGGCGAGCGTGCGTTCGTCCATCTCCGCGACGGTCCGGGCCACCGTCTCGGTCGGGAACTCGATGTCGTCGTCGGCGATGACGATCCAGTCGTTCTCGGCGGCCCGGACGCCGGCGTTGCGGGCGACGTTGAGGCCCTCGTCCCTGCGGACGACGACGTTCGGTTCGGACGGGATCGTCTCGGTCGTGATGACCTCCGGCCTCACCGTCGGCACGACGACCGAGACGTCCTCCAGTATTGCTCTAGATAGGCTTTCGGACAACTACCCCACCCCTGTCGGGTCGACGCCGCGGACCTGTATAAAATCTACTGCCGATTTGAACATATTGGCGCGCCGAATCTACTGCGCTCGACTCTGAATCGGCAGTCGATCGGAGTCGGACTCCCTCCTGCCATCGCGTACCGCCGTCTCGAATCCGAGCGACCCGCGTTCCTCCCAGCGTGCGACCTCTCGTCGCGGCGACTGCGCCGCAACCTACTTGCGGATTCCCGGACAGATACACGTACAGGAATGCCGAACATCGCCCTCGTCGTCCTCGACACCCTCCGGAAGGACTTCTTCGACGAGCACTTCGACTGGCTCCCGGGGAGGCGGTTCGAGCGGGCCTACTCGACCAGCCACCGGACGGTGCCGGCCCACGCCTCGCTGTTCACCGGGAGGTACGCCAGCGAGCTCGGCGTCGGCGGCGACACCAACCGGGTGCCCGCCGACCGGCCGCTACTGGCCGAGCGCCTCCGCGACGCGGGGTACTCGACCCGCGCGTTCAGCGCGAACCCCTACATCTCCGAGCAGTTCGGCTACGACCGCGGGTTCGGGGAGTTCGGCGGGAGCTGGCGGCTCGAGTCGTTCGACCCGGACCTGTTCGACTGGGGCGTTTTCATCGCGAACGCCCAGGACGAGGGGGCGAGCAAGTACCTCCGGGCGCTCCGGGACTGCGTCGCGTCCGACTGCGACACGCTCCGGTCGCTGAGACACGGGGCGACGCTGAAGCTGTACGACGCCGGCGTCGGCCCGTTCGACGTGGACGACGGCGCGAAGGCCGCCCTGAAGACGGTCCGGCGCACGTCGTTCGGCTCCGAGGAGTTCCTGTTCGTCAACCTGATGGAGGCCCACGCGCCGTACAACCCGCCGGCGGACTACCGGACGGCCGACGAACCGGAGTTCGACGGGATCAGCGCGACCATCGCCGGAGAGACGGACATCGACCGGGCGCGGCTCCGGCGGGCCTACGACGACAGCGTCCGCTACCTCTCGGACGTCTACCGCGAGATATTCGCCGAGCTCCGGACCGACTTCGACTGCGTCGTCACGCTCGCGGACCACGGCGAACTCCTCGGCGAACACGGCGCCTGGAACCACTGCTACGGGGTGTTCCCGGAGCTCACTCACGTCCCACTGACGGTCTGGACCGGCGAGGACGGGGTCCGCCGGGACGAGACGGTCGTCAGCCTGCTCGACGTCCACCGGACGGTGCTCGACCTCGCGGGCGTCTCCGGGGAGTCCCGAGGCCGGAGCCTCCTGGACGACCCCGAATCCGGGACCTTCCTCGCCGAGTACCGTGGGCTCACCCCGCGCCAGCGCGACCGACTCGCGGGCGACGGCGTCCCGCGGTCGACCCTCGAGTCGTTCGACGAACCCCTCGACGGCCTCGCCGCGCCCGAGGACTACTACGGCTACGAGACCCGGGACGGCTTCGTGGAGACCGGGACGGCGGCGGTTCCGGACCCCCGCGAGCGCCTCGCGGAGTTGCGCGAGGAGGTACCGCGGGCGGACCCGACGGGGCGGACGGCGGCCGGCGAGCCCTCCGAGGCCGTCCTCCAGCAGCTCGACGACCTCGGGTACACGTAGTAACCATGGGTGACGCTGCGGACCGGAGTCTGGGCGGCGAGACCGCGAAGGGGACCGCCGCGAAGGCCGCGATGGCGGTCGTCGGCTTCGCCGGCACCGTCGTCCTCGCGCGGCTGTTCGACCCGGCGGTGTTCGGCGGCTTCTACCTCCTGCTGTCGCTGGTGAAGCTCGTCGACAGGCCGGTCCGGGGGTTCGGCACCGCGGCGAAGAAGCGGTTCTCGGAGGTCGGCTCGCGCCGGTCGGAGGTGCTGGGCGGCCAGTTCCTCGTCACCGGGCTCTGGGTCGCGTTCGCCGGGCTCGGCGCGCTCCTGCTCGGCGACTGGCTCCGGTCGTACACCGGGCTGCGCGACGCGCCGGTGCTGTTCGTCGTCCTGCTCGCGGCGCTCGGCCTCTACGTGTCGTTCGAGCGGGCCGTCGAGGCGAGGGGGCTGCTCGGCGTCTCGTTCACGGCCGACGCCGTGCGGTCGTACCTGACGCTCCCGCTCCAGGTAGGGTTCATCTTCCTCGGATTCGGGGCCGCGGGGATGGCGTGGGGGCTCGCGGCCGCGACGTTCCTCTCGATTCCGCTGCTGGTCCGGTACGTCGACGCGAAGCCGGCCGTCCCGTCGCGCGAGACCGTCGAGAGCCTCCTGACGTACGCCCGGTACAGCATCCCCGGCGTCGTCATCGGCAAGGCGTACGACCGGTTCGACGTGCTCCTGCTCGGGTTCCTCGTGGGCCAGAGCGCGGCCGGGAACTACGAGGTGGCCGCGAAGCTCACGATTCCGGCCCTCATCGTGGCGGAGGTGGCGGGCAGCGGGCTGATGGCCCGGGCGAGCAACCTCCACAGCGAGGGACGCGCGGTCGGGCTCGACGTGACGAACACGCTGGCGTTCGCCAGCATCCTGGCCGTCCCGATCTTCTTCGGGGCGGTCGCGCTGGCGGAACCGCTGGTCGTGACCGTCTACGGGCCGGCGTACGCCGAGGCGGGGACGCTGCTGGTCGCCATCGCGCTGTACCGGCTCGTCCGGACCCAGAACGAACCGCTGCTCCAGACCCTCGACGGGCTCGACAGGCCCGACGTGACGATGCGGCTGTCAGTCGCCGCACTTGCCGTCAACATCGCGTTCGGGGTGGCGCTCACGCTGGCCGTCGGCCCGGTCGGCGTCGCGCTCTCGACGGTGCTCGCCGAGTGCGTCCGGTACGGCTGGGCCGCCCGGGTCGTCCGCCGGGAGACCGCCGGCGTGGAACTGCTCACCCGACCGTTCCTCGAACAGGTGGCGACCGGGCTGGTCATGTTCCTGGTCGTGGCCGGCCTCCACCGGGTGGTCCCGGTCCGGTCGTGGCTCCACCTCGGCCTCCTGGTCGGGGTCGGTGCGGTGACCTACGGCGCGACGCTGTTCGCGATCAGCAGCCAGCTCCGGTACACCGTGGGGACGGTGCTGCGCGGGTCGCGGATCGAGCACCTCGTCCCGAGCAGACTGTTGACCGAGTGATAGCTCGTCCGGAACGGACCGCTCGCCGAGTGGCCGGCCCGCGTCGCCGAAGGATTTTGGAACGGGGTCGTCGTACACCGCCCATGCCCGAGACACCGAACGTCGTCCTCCTCGTCCTCGACACGCTCCGCGCCGACGCCATCTCGTGTTACGACGGCGGGGCGGAGTTCGACGTCCGCACGCCGAACCTCGATCGGGTGGCCGCCCGCGGAACGGTCTTCGAGCGGGCCTTCTCTACGGGGGCGTGGACGCCGACGGCCCACGGATCGCTGTTCTCCGGCCGGTACCCCGCGGCGACGGGCTTCCTGGGCGAGTGGCCGACGATGCCCGACTCGGTGCCGCTGCTGGCCGAGCGGTTCGAACGGGCGGGCTACGATACGATCGGCGTCCAGGGGCCCGCGAAGATGGGCCCCGGAACCGGCCTCGATCGCGGCTTCGAGGCGTACTACGACGTCTACTCGGAGGTGGCCGACCGCCCCTCGCTCGAGTACGCGAAACAAATGGGGACGAACGACCGCGTGCGGCGCGACTTCCTCCGGCTGGTCACCCGCGGCAACGACTACTACACGGGCATCCGCTTCGACGCGCTCGAAGACGCCATCGACGCCACGGGCCGGCCCTTCTTCGCCGCGGCCAACGTGCCGACCGCCCACTGGCCCTACGACCCGCCGCGGCCCTACAAGCGCGAGGCCACGCCGGCGCTCTCCCGACCCCGGATTCCGCTGGTCGAGGAGTTCCGCGACGCCCAGTCGTTCGACGACCCCGCCGTGCGCGACGACCGGCTGTTCGCGGCGGCGGACGGCCGCGACGGCCGGAGCGTCGACCTCCTGTACTACGACGACCCCGCGTACCTGAACGACGCCGAACTCGACGTCCTCCGGCGGTGGTACGGGGCGTGCGTCCGCTACCTCGACGAGTGGGTCGGGCGCTTCCTGGACTTTCTGGAGGCCAGGGGGCTGACTGACGACACGCTGCTCGTGGTGACCTCCGATCACGGGGAGTTCTTCGGCGAGCACGACGTGCTCTATCACGGGAACTTCCTCCACGACGCGGTGACTCACGTACCGCTGCTGTTCGCCGGGCCAGGCGTCGAGCCTGGCGTGCGTCGGGACGATCTCGCGTCGCTTGTGGATTTGTTCGATACGTTCTGTGACCTGTGTGGCCTTTCACCTCCGGACGGGACCGACGGCCGGTCGCTGTTCGGATCCGGCGAGCGCGACGCGGTGTTCGCCGAGGAGGCCGTCTTCGATTTATCGGACGAACCCGACGCCGGCGCAGTCTCCGACGAGACGCTGCGGGAGTTCGAACTCGGACGGAAGTCGATTCGGACCGACGAGTACCGCTTCGAGTTGCGTTCGGACGGGAGCGAGCGGCTGTACGAACTTCCGGACGAGCGCGTTATAACTGACCCCGGCGCGGAGGTTGTCGACTCCCTTCGGGACCGACTCGTCGACGCGCTCGGCGAGGAGTTCCGTTCCGGTGCGGGCGAGACGGCGGAGTACGGCGAGGCGGTCGAGCGGAATCTCCGGCAGCTAGGGTACATCGAATGAGTCCCGAACGCAGTTCCGGCATTGATCCGGCTCGGCTCTGCCCGTAAAACAGATGCTCTTCCTCTGTGTTCGGAACCACCGAATGCTGGGGAGTACCGGGAACTTCGAATGAACACAATTAAACCCGGTCCACAGAATCGTCCTTCCATAGCATAGTATGGAAGACCGATCTATCGCAGTCGCCCACGGGAACTACCTCGAACGAGGTGGTGCAGAGTCGCTGGCGGACGAGATCGCCCGTACGTTCGACGCGCCGCTGTATTACGGGTTCGGTGACGACGAGAACGTCTCCGAAGACGTAGATGCTAGAAGTCTCTTCGGGGGTTCCCCGCTTTCGGTCGTGAAGCGTTCGATATTCCTCCGCGATCTCTACTACGCTTGGAACGCTCAAAGGGTACCTGAACTGACCGAATACGACGTGGTCATCCTCACGAAGAACGAGCTCAGCTGGTACGTTCCGGAGGACGAACAGGTAGTCGTCCACTACACCCACAGCACACCACGGGTTCCGTATGACCTGTTCCAGCAACGCGCGAACTCGCTACCGTCGCGGCTATACGCGTTCGTGGCGAGAACGATGTTCCTCCCGAACACCAAGTTCCCGGATCGGTTCGTCGCCAACAGTGAACTCGTCGCCCGGCGCATCCGGCGCTACTGGGGTGTCCCCGAGGAGAAGATAGAGGTCGTCTATCCTCCGGTGAACGTCGGCCGGTACGCCGATCGCGACATGGCGGACTACTACCTGACGTATTCCCGACTGATCCCCGAGAAACGCCTTGACGCCGTCGTCCGCGCGTTCGACGGACTGGACGCGAAGCTGGTTGTCGGCGGCGCAGGTGAAGAGCGCGATCGCCTCGAACGAATCGCGCCAGGGAATGTCCAGTTCGTCGGTTACATGCCGGAGGAGGAGAAGATCCGGCGGCTGGGCGAAGCGAAGGCGGTCGTGTTCAACGCGATGAACGAGGACTTCGGCATGGTCCCGGTCGAAGCGTTCGCCAGTGGGACGCCCGTCCTCGGTGTGAACGAGGGTTACACCAAATACCAAGTCCTCGACGGTGAGAACGGACTACTCCACGAACCCGACGCTGCGAGCATCCGCGATACGATCACGCGATTCGAGCGAGAGGGTGTCGCGTGGGACGCCCATGAGATACGTTCGTTCGCCGAGCAGTTCGGCGCGGAGCGATTCAGAAAGCGAATGCGGAAGATTGTAGAGGAAGCGGTCGAGGAAGCGGAGATTACTCCGCACGAGAAAACCGACACGCAGAAAACACCCCCGGCCTCCAATAGAGGTGTATCGAAGCGATGACCCTCCAAGACTGGGCCGAGAACGCCAAAGACCGATTCGAGCGCGACGGAGTGATGACGGGCGTCTACGGTGCCATTCAAGAACTCTGGCAGGGCGGTCTCGGCGTCATCGGTCGACATGTCTACAATTACGGTACACACGTCTTCGAGCGCGACTGGGACGTACTACTCGTCCTGGACACGTGTCGACCTGACGTGCTCGCCGAGGTTGCTGACGAGTACGAGTTTCTGGCTGACTACAACCCCGAGACGGACGTGCTGAACTCGGTCGGTTCGCGGTCGCCAGAGTGGATCGGCAAGACGTTCGATCCTGAATCCGTAGCCGGCCCCGAACTCGCCGACACCGCATACGTTAGCGCTAATCCACACACTCGGGATGTACCGACATTCGATGAACTACTTTTACTAGACGAAGTGTGGACGTACGGTTGGAATCAGGACTACGGTACGGTTCCGCCGGAGAACGTCATTGACCGGGCGATTGACGTGCAGCGGACCCACAAACCTGATCGTCTGGTTGTGCACTTTATGCAACCTCACTCTCCGTATAGGTCGCTTGTTGACGAGCATCCTGAATGGTTTAGTCTTGACGTTGGCCTAGACAACCCAGAGCAGCGGCCCGAAATGGTCATCTGGGAGCGTCTTCGAACAAACCGAATATCGAGAGAGGAACTGTGGGCAGCCTACCGCGACAATCTGCGGTGGGTTCTGGACTCGGTCGAAGAACTACTCCGGAACATGGACGCTGAGACTGTTGTTCTGACAAGCGACCACGGTGAGGCCTTCGGCGAGTGGTGGTGCTACGGCCACAGTAGTACTGCACCAATTCCCGTACTGAAACGCGTCCCTTGGGCCGAAACAAACGCGACCGACACTGGGAAGTATAAACCAGAACTGGACGCCGATTCGGTTTACGTCGAAGACGATGAAGTCAAGGATAGACTTCGAAATTTAGGATACGTGTGACATTATGACCCTCAACGATTGGCTCAAAGAATCGAAGGACCGCATGAACGATTACGGGCTCCGGACCGGCGGGGTCGAAGCAGCGAAGGCGCTCTGGACCGGAGTTCTATCGCGCGCCGGGAGAAAGTGGAACTACGGGACTTCCGTCTGGGAGTACGAATGGGACGTACTTCTGGTGTTAGATACTTGTAGACCAGATGTGCTCTCCGAAGTCGCTCACGAGTACGACTTCATTCCCCAGAACGTTCCAATTATGAACTCACTCGGGTCGGCGTCTCCGGAGTGGATCGCGAAGAACTTCACCAAGACATACGCCTCCGAACATCTTGACGAAATCCGCGAAACCGCGTACGTCACGGCGAATCTTTTCTCCGACGGCCTTGAACCGGAGGAAGTGTTCAGTGATGCGACCTTCAATCCGGAACTGTTCCTCCTGTGTGACGAGGTCTGGAGGTACGGCTGGGATGAGGAGTACGATACCACGCCACCGGACGCGATGGCGGACCGGGCTATCGCCGTTCACAGAGAGTATGATCCTCAGAATCTTATTGTGCACTTCATGCAACCCCACACGCCGTACCGTACGCTTTACGAGAAATATCCTGAGTGGTTCGACTCGACGCACACTGGCGACGAAGACGACGCACCCCATCGTCGCGACCGTGACTGGCGTCTCTGGGAACGGCTACGCCATGACGTAATAACAAAAGATGAAGTCTGGGAAGCATACAAGGACAACCTGCGCTGGGTTCTAGACAAGGGCGTTGAGCCGATTTTGGAGAACATGGACGCCGACACCGTCGCCATCACGGCGGATCACGGCGAAGCGTTCGGCGAGTGGGGCCTGTACGCGCACCCACACCATGCACCGGCCCCCGTTCTCAAACAGGTACCATGGGTGACGACTACTGCAACCGACAGCGGTGAGTACGAGCCTCAACTCGAACCTGACGATTCAGTTGTCGACGACGACGAAGTGTCAGACAGACTGGAGGCACTTGGCTACAAATGACGTTCCAGGACTGGGTGCAGGATTCAAAGAACAAGATATACGCCTACGGTCCCCGGCGCGGAGTACGCTCGGCAGCCTTCGACTTCTGGGGAGGCTTCGCACGTCGGTTCTGCCATACTTTCAGTCTCGACACGGAAGGAACGCCGATCTACGAGCGAGAGTGGGACGTGCTGGTACTATTAGACACTTGTCGAGTAGATGCACTCAAATCCGTACGGGACGAGTACGGGTTCTTGCCGGACACCATTCCCTCCTTCACCTCACTCGGTTCCACCTCTTGGGAGTGGATGCATGACAACTTCACGGAAGAATACCGCGACGAGATATCGAGAACCGCATACGTCACGGCCAATCCACACACCCGCCGATTCGGTGACGAGTTTTCGATACCACCGAACGCATTCGAACTCCTTGACGAGGTCTGGAAGTACGAGTGGGACGATGAGTTCAGTGGCAACCCACCGCGACCGGTGACAGACCGAGCCATAGACGTGATGCGCGAGCGTGACCCGGACTGGCTCATCGTCCACTATATGCAACCACACGCGCCCTATCCGGCACTCGATGAGTACGCACCCGAGAGTGCTCGCCTGCTCAAAGGAGACGATGGGGCGGTCTGGGATTTACTCCAATCAGGAGACCTCACAGTCACTGATGCATGGCAGGCGTATCTCGACAACCTACGGTGGGTCCTCGATGACGTTGAACTACTGCGTTCGAACGTCGACGCAGACACCTTCGTCGTGTCAAGCGACCATGGTGAAGCGTTCGGTGAATGGGGTCTGTATGGTCATTACCGACATGTCCCTCTATCAGTGCTTAAGACGGTCCCGTGGGTTGAACTGTCGGCGACGGATTCGGGTGAGTACGAACCTTATGTCGAACCCCAGGAGGTTCACGTTACTGATGACGAGGTTGAACAGCGCTTAAGCGCTCTTGGTTATAGGTGATACTGATGACCGATACGACACTTCTGGTGACGGTCGATTCGCTTCGATACGACTACTACCAGTACATGACTGTAACGAGGGAGTTCCTCGGTGACTCCCATCCGGCTACGTTCGCAACAAACACTGCTACACCCTCCTGCTTTCAATCGATAATCGGCGGCATCTACCCAGGCGAGGTCGGCGTCGACGCCGACTCGAACGTCGCGGTGGAGCTTGACTCCCCGTACAAGTACGGCATCTCTACCAACCGATTCCTCTCGGGTCGCTACGGCTACAACCTTGGGTTCGACCACTTCACGGCGCCGAGTCGCCACGACAAGGGACTGAAGGACAAAGTGGCCGAGCACATGACTCCCCAGAGCACACTGTTCGGCGTCGCATCGCGTGTCTGGAACGCCGTGCAGGGAATCCAACGACGGGTTTCGGCGGTGGACCGGGAGTACCGCACGGCAGCGGACGTGATATCTGAGTTCATTGACGCGACCGACGACCGCGAGGAGTGGTTCGGATGGCTCCACTTCATGGAACCTCACCACCCGTACAATCCGAACGACGGTCCCGTCTCGCGCGGCGAGGCCCAGCAAATAACCCGCCGGGTCCTCAACGGCCGAGCGAGCGACCACGACGCCGAAATTGCACGTCAGCTCTACCGCGGCGAAGTCGAGGAACTCGACTATCGCCTCGAACGTCTCTGGGATGCCATCCCCGACGATACGCGAATCCTCTTCGTCGCCGACCACGGGGAACTACTAGGTGAATATGGCGAATGGGGCCACCACGCCACCATGTGTCCCGAATTGCTCCGCCTCCCCTTGGCCTCCCGGAACATCCCCATTGAGAGTGACGTCGTCAGTCTAATTGACATTCCTACACTGTTACTCGACCGAGAGTACAACCATGGGTCATTCCAGCGCGAGACTGCGTTCGCGGCCTCGAACGGGAACCACGCCGCAATGAACCGCAACCACGTGGCCACGGACGACGGAGTGGTGACCCTCGATGGAGATTCCGCGGAGGACGAGGAACTGATGGCCGCCAGAGCCGAGTTCGAGGACAGAGCCGACAGGCCGGTCACGAAAGACGAACTCCCTGAAGACGACCTTGAAGCGCTCGGCTACCTCTGAACAATGAGTACGGCCGATCTCGACATCGGCAGGGAGGCGCTCGTCTCTGTCGCAGCGAAGTTCACGATGTCGGCGTTCGGATTTGTCGGCGTCATGATCTTCGCGCGGGTTCTCGGGAACGTCGGCGTCGGTCGTTACTACGTCGCCCTGGCCGTCGCCCTGATGCTCGTCCGGGTATCTGCGGGGCTGGGGCAGGCCATCAATAAACGCGTTAGCGAAGTCGATACCAATCCCTCGGAGTATCTTGGACTCGGACTGGCGTTCCACGTCCTCTACGTCGGGGTGGTCGTTGGAATCTTCGTCGCGGTTTCACCGGCCCTGCCGGTTCAAGGAATCTCCGTCGACGACGTTTTAGGCATCGTTCTTGTGTTTAGCTCGGTCGGCGCCTTCCAGATTCTGAACCGGTTCTATTCGGGTATCGGTTATCCCGGTCGGTCGTTCTGGTTGGACACGGTACGGAGCATCGTAACCCTCGCGTTCCAACTCGCTCTCCTGTACGTCGGGATGGAATCGTTCGGCATCCTACTAGGGTTAGCGATCGCCAGCTTCATCACCGCGGGCCTGGTCGCCGTCGTCAGCGGCGTCCGACCTACACTCCCCTCCCGTCAGACGTTCGCATATACTGGCAAGTTCGCCAAGTGGAGTATCCCTACATCGGTCGTCAACGACGTGTACAAGCGGGCAGATCCGCTTCTCATCTGGTGGTTCGTCGGCAACGGTGCCGTCGGCTTCTACGAGACCGCGCTTCGGCTCGTACTACCCGCTTCCCAACTGACCGCCAGCATCAGTAATCCGCTTCAAGTGAAAGTCAGCGGCCGGTCCTCGCTCGGCGAGGACGTCCGCGAGGACGTGGCGAACGCCGTGACGTACGCTGGACTCCTCGGCCTCCCGATGTTCTTCGGTGCGCTCGCGCTGCCCGACGTGTTGATGCGGACGTTCTTCGGATCCGGATTTGGCCAGGGTGGTGAGGCACTAATCGGCGTCTCGCTGTTCTACGTATTCTACATCTACCAGATTCCACTTGAGTCGGCCATCAGCGGGACCGACCGGCCGGAGCTCACGTTCCGAGTGAACTGCGCCGGACTGCTCATCCATATCCCGCTCGCCGTGGTTCTCGCCCCGCAGTACGGGCTGCTCGGTGTCATCGGCGCAACCCTCGTTGCCGAGGCCCTCATGTTCCTCATGTTCCAGTTTCTCTGCCGGGAACTGTTCGGTGGGACGATCTTCCCGGCCCCTATCGCGGCACAAACTGCGAGTGGAGTGGTGATGTTTCTGGTCGTCACCGAGATTAGGGGGATGGTAGCATTGAACCACTGGCTTCCTGTGGTTACACTCGTCTGCTTCGGGGCAGCGGTCTACTTCGCGGTCCTCACAGTGACGAGTTCCCACTTTCGGCTCACACTCGGTAACGTCCTCGGCCCGGTCTACGAGCAGATCCTCACGAGAGACCGGAAATCAGAGAGCTAACAGCTGGCGGTATCGCCGAATCGAAGTGTCGAATCGCAAAGTCACAAGGCTTAAGCGCATTTTGGCACTCCCCTAACCTAATGAGCCAGCAGACCGAGCAGGTCGAGGACTCAACCGACACTGCGGAGTCGGTCCTCGACAGCTTCGAAGACTGGTATCACGTCCCCGTACTCGCCGCAGCGATCGCGTTCATGCTGTGGGTGCGGCTCCAGTCCTACGAAAAGTTCATCAGAAACGGCGAGGTCTTCCTCGCCGGCAACGACGCCTGGTACCACCTCCGCCAGGTGCAGTACACGGTGACCCACTGGCCGAGAACGATGCCGTTCGACCCGTGGACCAACTTCCCGTTCGGCACCAGCGTGGGTCAGTTCGGCACGCTGTTCGACCAGCTGATCGCCACCGCGGCGCTGATCGTCGGCCTCGGCGACCCCTCCGGCACGCTCGTGGCCAAGACCCTCCTGGTCGCGCCCGCGGTCTTCGGCGCGCTCATCGCGATACCGACGTACCTGGTCGGCAAGCGCCTCGGCGGCCGTCCCGGCGGCCTCTTCGGGGTGATCGTCCTGGCGCTGTTCCCCGGCACGTTCCTCCGGCGCGGGCTGGTCGGGTTCGCCGACCACAACATCGCCGAGCCGCTGTTCCAGACGTTCGCCGTGCTCGCGATGATGGTCGCGCTGACCGTCGGCGAGCGCGAGAAGCCCGTCTACGAACTGGTGGCCGACCGCGACCTCGAGGCGCTCCGGGCGCCGCTGGTCTACAGCACGCTCGCCGGCGTCGCCACCGCGCTCTACCTGTGGACGTGGCCGCCGGGCGTGCTCCTCATCGGCATCTTCGGCGTCTTCTTCGCCATCAAGCTCACCGCCGACTACGCCCGCGGGGTCAGCCCCGACCACCTCGCGTTCGTCGGCGCCGTGAGCATGGCGGTGGCGGGCCTGCTCCTCCTGGTGCCGCTCGGCACGCTCGACATGAGTCCGACCAAGTTCTCGCCGCTCCAGCCGCTACTCGCGTTCGCGGTGGCCGGCGGCTGCGTCTTCATGGCGTGGCTCGCCCGCGAGTGGGACGCACGCGACCTCGGAACCGCGCTCTACCCGGCGACCATCGGCGGGATCATCCTCGCCATCACCGGTTTCGTCTACCTCGCGCTGCCGTCGCTGTTCAACCTCGTCCGGACGAACCTCGTGCGCATCGTCGGCTTCAGCACCGGGGCGCAGACCCGGACCATCGCCGAAGCCCAGCCGTTCCTCTCCCAGACCTACCCCCAGTACGGCATCGCGTGGTACGACGTCATCATCCAGGAGTACGGCCTGATGCTGTTCACCGCGGTCATCGCCGCGATCTGGATGGTCTGGAACACCTACCGCACCGACGACCACCGCGCGGAGTTCCTGCTCGTGCTGATCTGGGCGGCGTTCATCACCGCCGCCGCGTTCACGCAGGTGCGGTTCAACTACTACCTCGCGGTCCCCGTCGCGGTGCTGAACGCCTACCTTGTCAGCCAGATCCTCTCGGTGGCGGACCTCACCGACCGCGGCTCGCTGACCGACGTCGAGGGCTATCAGGTCCTCGCGGTCGTCTTCGTGGTGCTACTCATCGTGCCCGTGCTCGTCACGCCCGCCAGCCTCGGCAACTCGGGCTACGCCTCCATCGACCAGACCCGGACCGCGATGCAGTCCGGCCAGACCGGGCCCGGGGCCATCACCGAGTGGGACGGGTCGCTCGACTGGCTCGCCAACAACACGCCCGAGGAGGGCGACTACGGCAACGCCAACAACGCCGACGAGCTCGACTACTACGGCACCTACCGCCAGGGCGACGGCGACTTCGACTATCCCGAGGGCGCCTACGGCGTGATGTCGTGGTGGGACTACGGTCACTGGATCACCGTGGAGGGCGAGCGCATCCCGGACGCCAACCCGTTCCAGGAGGGCGCGACCACCGCGGCGAACTACCTGCTTGCCCAGAGCGAGCAGCGCGCGAACAACATCCTCCAGAACCTCGGTAACGACAGCGAGGAGACCCGCTACGTCATGGTCGACTGGAAGATGGTCGAGCCCACGGCGAAGTTCTCCGCGCCGACCGTCTTCAAGAACAACGCCAGTCGGTGGGACTACTACACGAGAGTGTACACCGGCCTCAACCAGGGCCAGCAGAGCCAGCCCCGCATCCTGTTCCGGATGAAGGACCAGGCGTACTACGAGACGATGGCCTCGCGGCTCTACAACTACCACGGCAGCCGGGTCGAGCCGAGCCCGGTCGTGGTCGACTACGACCGCATCTCGGGCGCGAACCCCGACGTGTTCGCCCAGACGCCCCAGTCGCCGAACGCGAGCGTCATCCGGCGGTTCGACACGATGAAGCAGGCCCGCCAGTTCGTCGCCAACGACTCCACGGCCCAGATCGGCGGCATCGGGCCGTTCCCGAGCGAGCCGATCCCGGCGCTCGAACACTACCGCGTCGTCAAGCAGAGCAAGTCGTCGGCCGCGAACTCCTCGCAGTACGCCCAGACGCTCCGGAGCGAGATGCGACTGCTCCAGCGGGCGGGCGTGAACCCGCAGGCGCTGTTCCGGACCTCGCCGTCGTGGGTCAAGACGTTCGAGCGCGTGCCCGGCGCGACGGTGACAGGGACCGCCCCGGCCAACACCACGGTCACGGCGAGCGTCCGGCTGTCGCCGACCGGCCAGAGCGGGTCGTTCACCTACACCCAGCAGGCGAAGACCGGCCCCGACGGCCAGTTCACGATGACGCTGCCGTACTCGACGACCGGGTACGACAACTGGGGTCCCCAGAACGGCTACACCAACGTCAGCGTGCGAGCGACGGGCCCGTACCAGTTCACCACGCCCCGGACCCTCGAGGGCGGAAACCTGACGTACTACAACGCGACCGCCCAGGTGACCGAGGCACAGGTCATCGGCGAGAGCCAGCAGAACGTCACGGTCGACCTGTCGAAGACGTCGACCCCGCTCCGGCAGAACCAGAATAACTCGTCGGGCAACCAGACGGACGCCGGTGACCAGACCGCGCCCGACGGGACGGACGCGGGCAACCAGACCGGCGACAACCAGACGAGTTCGGGCGACGCGAACGCCGCGAACTCGTCGTCGATGGCGGCGCCGACGCCCGGGTCGGCCGCGCCCGAGCGCCAGGAGACGGTCCCGGCGCGCGCCGGCCTCGTGGGCGCCTACGCCGGCGCGCTCGTGCTGGCCGGTCGGAACTGACCCCGATAGGGACCGAATCGCAGCGATTCTCCGCCGGTTTCTCTCCGGCCGTTCTCGACGTTTTTCCGTCGGTTCGTGGTTCCTTTCGTGCGCGTGCTTCGTCGCCACGAGTGGAACCGCCCCGAGAAAGCAAACGGTTTTCCGGCCGGTCGTCGTACCCCACGCGCAATGCGAGAGTGGCTCTCCGTCTACCTCAAGGGCGTGTTCATGGGCGCCGCCGACGCGGTCCCCGGCGTCTCGGGCGGCACCATCGCGCTGATAACCGGCATCTACGAGCGGCTCGTCGGCGCCATCGCCGCCTTCGAGCCCGGCGTGCTTGCCGACCTGCCCCGGGCGTACGACCCCGACGCCCGCGCTCGGATCGCCGCGATGCTCCGCGAGATGGACGTGGCGTTCCTGCTCGTCCTCGGCGCGGGCATCATCACCGCCGTCGTCGGCGTGACGGGTGCGATAGCCAGCATCGAGAAGTCCTCGCCCGCGGTCCTGTTCGCGTTCTTCTTCGGTCTCATCGCGGCGTCCGCGTTCGTCCTGTGGAGCGAGGTCCGACTCGACACGACCGGCGAGAAGGTCGCCGCGGTCGTCGGACTGGTCGGCGCGTTCCTGCTGGCCAGCGAGTCGGCCGCGGCGACGATTCCCCACTCACCGATCGTGCTGTTCCTGGCCGGTGCGATAGCGATTTGTGCGATGATACTGCCCGGCGTGTCGGGGTCGCTACTGCTCATCCTGTTCGGCCAGTACATCTTCATGACGAACGCGCTCCACGCGTTCATCGACGAATCGGTCGGCGTCGTCCGGGGCGGCCCGCTCGAACCCGCGGTCGGTCCCGCCGTGGCGGTCACGTCGTTCGTCGCCGGCGCCGCGGTCGGCATCCTCACGTTCGCCCGCGTGGTGAAGTGGGCGCTCGAGAACCACCGGGAGGTGACGCTGACGTTCCTCGTCGCGCTGATGGTCGGGGCGTTGCGTCTTCCGGTCGCCAGAATCCTTGGCGCGGACGGCGCATGGACGCCGACCCGTTTCGCGACGGTCATCACCGCCGGCTTCGTCGGCGCCTTCGCGGTCCTGCTGGTCGACTACTACACCGACGACCTCGACGTAGTCGAGGACGAGCCGACGCCGACCGCGGCGGCGCGGAACGACTGACGGGCCCTCGTCTTCGCCCGCGATTCACTCCCCGAACAGCGTCTGCAGCACCTTCGACTCGGCCTTCCGGAGGTGCTCCGACGCCGTGCTCGGCGCGCAGTCGAGCGCCGCGGCCACGTCCTCGTGGCTCGCGGTCCGGGGCACGTCGTAGTAGCCCGCGGCGACCGCGGTCTCGACCGCCTCGCGCTGGCGCCCGGTGAGCACCGTCGCCACGCCCTCGGGTTCGGTCGAGACTCCTCCGACACGCTCGACCTCGACGTCGATCCCCTCGGGAGCCGTGTCGAAGAGCCCCTGCAACGCGTCGGCGGTCCCGACCGCCTCGAAGGTGACCCCGCCGTCGTCGGTGTGGTCGAGCGTCGAGGTGACGACGACGCCGCTCTCGTGGTAGGCGTCGAACATCGCCCGCTGGACCGGCGTCGTCTCGGCCCGGACGTGGGCGTAGAAGCCGCCGCCCGCGACCGGGGTGAGGTCGTACGCGATCACCTCGGGAATCTCGGCGAGTTCAGCGGCGAACGCCTCGCGGTCGCCCTCGACGTAGAAGGCGTGGGTCATGGTCTCGCCCGCGTCGTTCCAGTGGACCATCTCGGCGGCGCCCACGTAGTCGCGCTCGGTCAGTAGCGTGTGGACCGGATGGACCTCGACGTCGGGCGCGTAGAACGTCAGCTCCAGCCGGCGCATACCCGCTGTTCGTCGCCGATACACTTAAAGAATCATCGCGCCCGAAGCGCTCTCGACGACCGGCTTGCGCGAGTGGAGCGGCGCGAAGCGTGGTCTCGGCCGTTCGTCGTCACCAACGTCGGTAGCGCCCGACCCGGACGCCCGATTGAGAAACGGCCTCGCGGTCCTGATCAGGCGCCCTCCTCGACGTACTCGGTCATCTCCTCCCACGCGAGGATGCCGACGCCGGAGGCCCAGGCCGTCGCGCGCTTCATGGCCCGCGTCTCGGCCATCTCGTTGAGGTTGTCCTCGATGCCGCGCCGGCTCTCGGAGGCGCGGGCGGTGGCGTGGCCGGTGTACGCCGACTCGGGCCCGTCGGCCTTCTTCCAGGCCCGGGCCCGGAACTCGGCGTACTCGTGGTCGGTCTCGCCAGCGGTGGTGACGGGCTCGGACCGGACGACGATGTCGAAGTGCTCTGCGATGACGGCGTAGCCGCGCTTGTTGATGGTCGGGTTGCCGTCGACGACGTCGATCATGTAGTCCGGGACCACGTCGAGGGGATCGGTCCGGACCGACTCGGGCATCTCGCTCGGCCGGTCGCCGGCCGCGTCCGCCGGGAGCGACTCGCGCTCTGCGGCGCTCCCCCCGTCGCCGGCGACGATGTCGACCGCGCCGGGGCCGCACTCCTCGCAGAGCGCCGCGTGGGTCTCCCTGCCCTCCTCGGCCTCGCGCCGGGTGTCGAACTGTCTGGTCGTGCCGCACTCGGTCTCGACGGTGAAGGTGCTCATCCTGGTCTCACCGGGTAGGTCTAGAAGGGCCCGGAACCACTCAAAACGCCCGAATCAGGCCCGAACAAAGGACTTTTGGGGTTCCAGCGCCCCGCCCGGGCGGTGCGGCCGTGAGGGCTTTCCGACTCAGTGCCCGACCACCGGACGTGAAGCGCGACCAGTTCCTCACCGAGGTCCAGGAGCGCGCAGAGTTCGACGACGACCAGACCGCGAACGACGCCGCCGAGGCGGTCCTGCGGACGCTCGGCGAGCGCCTGCAGGCCGGCGAAGCCGACGACCTCGCCGCCCAGCTCCCCGACGGGATCGACGAGTACGTCGCTACCGACGAGGCCGAGCAGTTCGACTTCGAGGAGTTCACCGACCGCGTCGAGGAGCGCCTCGACACCGGCGTGAGCCCGAAGCACGCCTCGCAGGCCGTGGCCAGCGTGGTCGTGGACGCCGCCTCCACGGGCGAACTCCAGGACGTGGTCTCGGAGTTCCCCAGGAACGAGGGGTACGGCGAGCTGCTCGCGCTCGCCGACGAGAGCGCGTCGTAATCGCCTCGCGAGGCGTCGAAAGCCGAGCCGAACTGACGCCGTTTCTCTCAGTGCTCGCCGTCGACCAGCGCCTCGGCCAGCACTTCGAGCGGGTGCCGGACCTCGTAGCCAGTGCCGTGCTCCATCTGCATCGCACAGGTCGGACACTCGGTCAGCCCCGTCTCGGCGTCGGCCGCCTCCATGTGGTCGAACATCTCGGCGCCGATCGCCATCGAGGTGTCGTACTTCTCGGCCTTCCAGCCGTAGGTGCCCGAGATGCCCGAGCACGAGGGGCCGACGTCCTCGGCGTCCGCGCCGTCGAGGCGGTCGAGCAGTTCGACCGCCTGCCCGTCGACGCCCTGGTTGCGGGCGTGGCAGGGCGCGTGGTAGGCGAAGGCGTCGTCGTCGAGGTCGGCGTCGGCCGACTCCAGGGCGCCGTCGAGGTCCTCGTGGAGCCGCAGGTACTCCAGCGCCTCGTAGGTCCGGGCCGCGACGCCGGCCGTCCCCTCGAAGTCGAACAGCTCGGGGTACTCTTGGCGGAGCGACATCGAGCACGACGTGCAGGAGGCGACGACGTCCGCGCCGTCCTCGATGGCGGCGGCGAGCTCCCGGACGTTGGTCTCGGCGGCGCGCCGGGCGTCGTCCAGCATCCCGTTGGCGAACATCGGGGTGCCCGAGCACTTCTGCGGGGGGACCAGCACCTCGTAGCCGAAGTGCTCGTAGAGGCGGACCATCGACTTGGCGACCGCCGGGGTGTTGTAGTTCGCGTAGCAACCGTGGAAGTAGGCCACGCGCTTCTCGTCGCTGTCGATCTTAGCGCCCCCGCGATTCGTCCACCACTCGCGGAACGTCTCGTCGGCGAACGCCGGGAACTCCCGCTCGCTCGTGATGCCGAGCAGCCGCTCGTTGACCGCCTGGACCAGCGAGTTGCCCATCACGAAGTTGGCGAGCCGCGGGACCCTGCTCGCCAGTTCGGCGAAGAACCGGTAGTTCGCCAGGATGCGGTTGCGGACGTACTCCCGCGAGAGCTTCTCCATCTGCTCGTCCACGAACTCCCCGCGAGCCGTGTTGTGCATCTGGCTGAGCGGCACGTCCGAGGGGCACGCCGAGTCGCAGCGCATGCAGTTCGAGCACGACATCACCGACTCGTCGACGTCGCGGTCGCCCTTGCGCTTGAGGCGCCACTGCTCGGGCCCCTGGAACTTCGGGCCGGGGAACTCGTCGTCGACCTCCGCGACCGGGCAGACCGAGTCGCAGGTCGAGCACTTGTAGCAGTCGTCGCTGCCCGGCCGGAGGTCCATCTCCTCGCTCTCGCCGAAGACCTGCACGGGCTCGAACTCGTCGGTCTCGACGGTCTGCTCCTCGCGGACGTCGTTCGGGTCGTCCGGTTCGCTCGCGTCGTGGGGGTCGCCCCCTGTGTCGGCGTCACTCATGCTATCTCGTCGCCTCCAGCGCCGCGCGCCGCCCGGCCGCGAGCCCCGTGGCGAGCGAGACCCCCGACCCGGACTGCTCCGCGGCGAAGTCGTAGCCGCCCAGCACCGCGCCCGCCGCCCGCAGGTTCCGGAACTCCGGGTCGCCCGCCCGGTCGAGGGGCCGCAGTTTTCCGTCGGTCTCCACGCCGAACCGCGCGAAGGCGTGGTCGCCGAACGCCCGGTCGGCCGACCAGTCGTACCGGTCGTCCGGGTGCGGGACGCGGCAGTCGAACACGGGTTCGCGCACCCGGTCGCGGTCCGACTCGACGCCCTTGCCGACCAGGCCGCCGGTCGCCAGCACGAACTGGTCGGCGCGGAACGGAATCGCCGCGCCGTTGCGCTCGACGCGGACCGCGGCGACGGAGTCCGGGGCGGAGCCGCCCGCCCCGCCCTCTGTCTCGAAGTCGACCACCGGATTGCCGGTCGTGAACCGCACGCCGGCCTCACGGCAGGCCGCGCGGAGCGCGCCCTCGAGGCGCATCCCCGGCAGACTCGGCGGCCCGGTCGGCACCTCGAAGACGGCCGCGCCGAGCTCGGCCCCGAGGTCGGCCAGCACGTCGCCGGTCTCGTGCTCGCCGAGCAGGGCCGGGAAGCCGACGCGTTCGGCGTCCCCGAGGTGCTCTTTGACGGTCTCGGCGAGCGCGCGGCGAATCGGCAGCGACTCCGAGTACGGGCCCGCCCCGTCGCCGACCGTCACCCGCTCGTTCGCGTCGAGCGCGTCGGCCAGTCTGGTCCGGGCGGCGTCGGCCCGGAACCCGCCGGGGAACCGGACCGTGACGCCCCGGACCGGGAAGGGGACGCCCGCGGCCCGGAGGTGGTCGGCCGCGAGCGGCGCGTCGAGGTCCGGGACGGTCTCGAAGCCGACCAGCAGGACCGGCCGGTCGTCGCTGGCGAGCCCGGGGGCGACGCTCGCGGGGTAGCGCGCGGTGGGCTTGACGGTCCCGCCGTGGGTCGGGACCAGCGCGTTCCGGTCGGTGTGCCCGCCCCGGTAGCGGTCGCCGACGACGTCGTCGAACAGCGCGAGCCCCTCGCGGACGCCCTCTGGGCCGACCGTCCGGTACGGGTGGCGCTCGGGCAGGTCCGGAATCGCCTCGAAGGGGTCCGCGAGCGGACCGGGCTCGCGCTCGGTCGCCGACTCCTCGGGCAGATACCCAAGCACGTCGACCAGGCCGCTGGCGCTCCGGAGCGTCGAGTCCTTGTGCGAGAGCACCCGGACCGCCGCGCCCTCGCGGGCGGCGGCGAGCGCCGCGGTCATCCCCGCGAGGCCGCCTCCGATGACGGTGACGTCGTCCTCAATCGCCACGCTGGCCCTCCGATTCGGTGCGCTGCCCTTCCGCCTCGGTTCGTTCCCCGGCGTCGAACGACGCGAAGTCGACTCGCCCGTCGTCGTTCACGGGGTCGCGCTTCGCCGGGTCGCGGTCGCGGTTCATCGTGGCCGCGTGGAGCGCGTAGTTGAGGGCGGCCTGCGAGAGCTGTTCGCCCCAGAGGGCGTGGCGCTCGCCCTTCCAGCGCTCCTGAAACAGCTCGTCGAGGGCGTCGCGGGCCTGGGGCTCGCCGTACTCGGGGTGGAGTTCGGCGGCCAGCTGGTGGCAGCAGAACCCGCCCTGGCAGTTGCCCATCGAGGCCCGGGTCCGGATGCGGACCGCGTTGAGGTCGGTGCCCGACTGCGTTATCGCGTCCCGTACCTCCGCCCTGGTCACGGCCTCGCAGTCGCAGAGCACCGGGTTCGGCCCGTCGACGTCGAGCACCTCGTCGGCCCGGCTGCCGAGCCGCTGGGCGCTCCGGCGGGCGATCGGCGAGCGCAGGCCGAACTTCTCCATGTGGTCGTCGAGCACCGAGACGTCCTCGCTGCCCGGCAGGGGGACCTCCGCGGTCCGGCACTCCGCGGTGACGCCCAGGTCGTCGCAGACGTGGTCGGCGATCTCCTCGGCCATCAGCCGGTACGTGGTGAACTTCCCGCCCACGATGGTGGTGAACCCCGCGAGGTCGTCGCGGTCGGCGTGGTCGAGCAGGAAGTAGTCGCGGGTGATGTCGGTCGGGTCCGCGGTGCCGGTCCCCGGCGGCTCGTAGAGCGGCCGGACGCCCCAGAACGACCGGACCGTCCGGGCCTCAGCCAGGATGGGGACCAGCTGCGAGAGCTCGTCGATCATCAGGTCGACCTCCCACCGCTCCTCGGGGTAGTCCTCGGGATCCTCGACCTCCACGTCGGTCGTGCCCAGGATGGCGGTGGTCTCGTGGGGGACGACGATGTCGGCGTCGCCCTTCGGCCGGCACCGGTTGACCACGGTGTCGACCTGCCGGCAGTTCATCACCACCATCGCGCCCTTCGAGGGCCGGACCGCCACGTCGACGCCCGCCATCGCGCCGATCTGGCCGGCCCACGCCCCGGTGGCGTTGACCACGTGCTCGGCGGTGATCTCCTCGGTCTCGCCCGCCTCGCGGTGCTCGCGCTCGCCGGGCCCGGAGTCGTGGCGGACCTCGACGCCCCGGACGCGGCGCTCTCGCTCGCCGGTGCTGTCGTCGCCGCCGACGTCACCGTCGGTGCAGTCCTCGCCATCCGCGACCAGCACGTCGGTCACCTCCGCGTGAGTCTCGATGCGCGCGCCGTGCTGTTCGGCGCTGGCGGCGTTGGCGACGCAGAGCCTGAAGGGGTCGACCGCACCGTCGGGCACCCGGATCGCGCGCTTCACGTCCTTCGTCAGGTAGGGTTCCGCCTCGCGGGCCTCCCGCGCGCTCAGCACCTCGGCCGGGATGCCGCACTCCCGGCAGCCCGCCAGCTTCTCCTCGAAGTACTCGTCGGGGTCGCCCTCGAGCTGGACGAACAGGCCGCCGGTCATCTCGACGCAGTGGCCGGCGATGTCCCGGAGGACGCGGTTCTCCCGGATGCACTCCTCGGCGCTCGATTTGTCGGAGACTGCGTACCGGCCTCCGCTGTGGAGCAGGCCGTGCATCCGGCCGGTCGTGCCGTGGGTGAGGTTCCCCTTCTCGACGAGCGTCACGTCGACCCCGCGCATGGCGAGGTCGCGAGCCACGCCGCAGCCGGTCGACCCGCCGCCGACGACGAGGACCTCGGTGTCGGTCATTCGCTCGGATGTTGGCCCCAGCGGACTTGAGTGTACTGCTGTCTCTCGGTTGTGCTCTCCGGAAAACGGAGCGGGTACGCTGTTGGGTTCAGCTCCTGCAGTACTTCGCGATGCGACAGGGGACGGTATTGGATGCCGAAATCCGGGGGTACTCAACCGCGCTAGCTACTGCCGTCACAATGTTACCGCAACCGCACAGCACCGCAACAGCCTCCGCCTCCCTCATGTCACGCGGTCCCCGTTTAGGTCCCCAGTCGGCCCTATCATTATCAGCCTGGCCGACCCAGACCGAGCCATGACGGCCGACACCTACGTCGGCGCCATCGACCAGGGGACCACCGGCACCCGGTTCATGGTGTTCGACCACGACGGAACCGTCGTCGCAGAGGCCTACGAGACCCACGAGCAGCGCTACCCCGAACCCGGCTGGGTCGAGCACGACCCGCTGGAGATCTGGGAGAACACGAAGACGGTCGTCCGGTCGGCGCTCGCCGACGCCGGCGTCGAGGCCGACCGGCTGGCCGCCATCGGGGTGACCAACCAGCGCGAGACGACGCTGCTCTGGGACCGCGAAACCGGCAAACCGGTGTACAACGCCGTCGTCTGGCAGGACCGCCGGACCACCGACCGGGTCGAGCAACTGGAGGACGAGGGGAAGGCCGAGCTCATCCGCGAGAAGACCGGCCTCCAGCCCGACGCCTACTTCTCGGCGACGAAGGCCGAGTGGCTGCTGGAGAACGCAGACCCGATCAAGACCCAGCGCGCCCGGCCGGCCGACCTCCGGGCGCGGGCCGCGGACGGCGAGATCCTGTTCGGGACCGTCGACTCGTGGCTGGTGTACAACCTCACCGGCCAGCACGTCACCGACGTCACCAACGCCTCGCGGACGATGCTGTTCGACATCCACGAGATGGCCTGGGACGACGACCTGCTCGCGGAGTTCGACGTGCCGCGGGCGTGCCTCCCGGAGGTCCGGCCGTCCAGCGACGAGGAGTACTACGGGACGACCGACCCAGAGGGCTTCCTCGGCGCGGCGGTCCCGGTGGCCGGCGCGCTCGGCGACCAGCAGGCCGCGCTGTTCGGCCAGACCTGCTTCGACGCCGGCGACGCCAAGAACACCTACGGGACGGGGAGCTTCTTCCTGATGAACACCGGCGACGAGCCGGTCGACAGCGACCACGGCCTGCTCACCACGGTCGGGTTCCAGCGCTCGGGCGAACCCGTCCGGTACGCCCTCGAGGGCTCCATCTTCGCCACGGGCGCGGCGATCGAGTGGCTCGGGGATGTCACGCTCGTCGAGGACGCCGCCGAGACCGAGGCGCTGGCCCGGAGCGTCGACTCGACCGACGGCGTCTACGTCGTCCCGGCGTTCACGGGGCTCGGCGCGCCCCACTGGGACCCGCGGGCCCGCGGCACCATCGTGGGGATGACCCGCGGGACACGGCGCGAGCACATCGTCCGCGCGACCCTCGAATCCATCGCCTACCAGACCCGCGACGTGGCCGAGGCGATGGTCGCGGACTGCGGGCTCGAACTCGACGACCTCCGGGTCGACGGCGGCGCGGTCAAGAACAACTACCTCTGCCAGCTGCAGGCCGACGTCCTCGGCGCCGACATCGTCCGCCCGGAGGTCGACGAGACCACCGCGCTCGGGGCGGCCTACGCCGCCGGCCTCGCGGTCGGCTACTGGGAGGACGTCGACGAACTCCGCGACAACTGGCGGGTCGACCGACGGTTCCGCCCCGAGATGGACGCGGCGACGGCCGACGCGCGGTACGACCGCTGGAGCGAGGCGGTCGAGCGCTCTCGCGACTGGGCGCGCGACGACGCCTGACGCCGCGAGGCGCTACACGGGACCGGCTCACCCGGCGATCGACGGTCACGCGACCGGAAGGGGGCCACTCCCGCGATCGTCGAGCGACCGGTTTTTGTCTGTGACGCCCCCACGGTAGGCCATGGTTCCGCCGCTCGTCCTCGACATCGACGGCACGATGACCCGGCCCGACGACTCCGTCGACCCGCGGTTCTTCGACGTCCTGCCCGACTGGGAGGCGCCGGTCGTCGTGGCCACGGGGAAGGCGTTCCCGTACCCGGTGGCGCTCTGTCACTTCATGTTCATCCCGCAGAACGTCATCGCCGAGAACGGCGGCGTCGTCCTCTCGGGCGAGGAGGTGACCCGGAACGGCGACGGCGAGGCCGCACGCAAGGTCGCCGAGGAGTACGTCGCGGCGGGGTACGACCTCGGGTGGGGCCCGACCGACCTCACGAACCGGTGGCGCGAGACCGAGGTCGCGGTCGCGCGCGACCGGCCGCTCGGCCCGCTGGAGGAGCTGGCGGCCGAGCACGGCCTGGAAGTGGTGGACACCGGCTTCGCCTACCACGTCAAGTCGCCCAGCATCGAGAAGGGCATCGGACTGAAGTCGGTCGCGCGGCTCCTCGACCGCGACCCCGCCGAGTTCGTCGCGATCGGCGACTCGGAGAACGACGTCTCGACGTTCGGGGTCGCCGGGGAGTCCTACGCGGTCGCCAACGCCGACGAGAAGGCCAGGCGCGCGGCCGACGTGGTGCTCGACGAGTCGTACTCCGAGGCGACGCTCTCGGTGCTGGACGAACTGCGGAGTCGCGACTGACGGGTCGCTATTCGCGTCCCCGAAGTCGTTTGAGCGCGCCGCGAGCGATGGCCGCCGCGGCGACCAGGAAGACGCCGAGGACGAGCGCCCACGGACCCCGGTCTCGGCTCATCGGTCCGCCTCCGTCTCGTCGGGGGTCGCGCCGGGTGCGACCTCCTCGTCGCGCCACGCCGCGAACGAGTCGAGCAGGTCGGCTTCCTCGAACCGCTCGATGCAGGGGACGTCGTAGGGATGCAGCTCCTCGACCCGGGCTGCGAGGCGGTCGTAGGCCTCGTCGGTGGTCTTCGCGAGCAACACCACCTCGTCGTCCCGGTGGACCTCGCCCTCCCACCGGTAGACAGAGGTGCAGGGGAACCGGTTGACGCAGGCCGCGAGGCGCTCCTCCACGAGGGTCTCGGCGAGTTCGGTCGCGTCCTCTGGCGGCGCGGTGATGTAGGCGGTCGGCATACCCGTCGATTGGGCGTCGCGAATCTTAAGGCTCGGCTCTCTCGAGTTAGTCGGACTGGCGGTCCCCGTCCGGGACCGGTCGGGTTCGACCCCGACGTCGGGCGACCGCGCGAGACGTCCGGTCGGGATTCGACTCCTTCTCGGATTTAAACCCTCGTGGGCTCTCGATCGAGCAAGGTCGCCGACCGCTCACCGCTCGCGGACCCGCATCGGCATCCCGTCCTTGGGGTGCATCGTCAGCGTCGGTCGGAGCTCCGGGTCGCGCTTCCGGGCGTACTCGAGGCGGTACCGCTGTGCGGTCCTGGCGAGGATGAGCTTCGCCTCCAGCTTGGCGAGGTGCTTGCCGATGCAGTGGCGCGGCCCGCCGCCGAACGGGAAGTACGCGAACCGCGGCCGGTCGGCGTCGCGGGTCCACCGGTCGGGGTCGAACTCGTCGGGGGCGTCCCAGTACCGCGCCGAGCGGTGGAGCGCCCACTGCGAGAGCATGACGGCGGCGTCGTCCGGTATCTGGTAGCCGCCGAGCTCTACGGGGCCCTTCGGCTCGCGGAACATCGTGTACACCGGCGGGTACAGCCGCATCGCCTCGTCGACGACTCGCTCGACGAGGTCCAGTTCGCGGACGTCCGCCATCGTCGGCGGGTCGTCGCCGAGCACCGCGTCGACCTCCTCGTGGACCCGGCGCTCGATCTCGGGGTGCCGGGACAGCAGGTACCAGGTGTAGGTCAGCGTGAGCGCGGTGGTGTCGTGGCCGGCCAGCAGCATCGTCATCACCTCGTCGCGGATCTGGCGGTCGGACTGCTCGCTGCGGTCCTGGGCGCGCAGCAGGATCGACAGCAGGTCGTCCGGCCCCTCGTCGGTGGCGGGGTCGCCGTGGGTGCCCCGCCGCTCCGCGACGATGTCGTCGATGACGCCCTCCATCGTCTCGACCGCGTTTCGGTACTTCGCGTCGCCGGGCATCGGGAGCCACTGGGGCGCGGCGAACCGGACGGGGTCGGGCTCGAACCGGGCGCCCAGCGGCTCCAGCGCCTCGCGGATGGTCCGGACACGGCGGTCGTCCAGGTCGGTGCCGAGCATCAGGTCGACGATGACCGCCAGCGTCACCTCGGTCATGTCGAGTTCGACGTCGACCTCCGCGCCGTCCGACCAGGTGGCCAGCAGGTCGTCGTTGTGGGCGACGATGTCCTCGGCGAACCCGGTCAGCCGGCCCGGCCGGAACGCCGGCCGGGCGAGGTCCCGCTGCTTGCGCCAGGTCTGGCCCTCGCTGAGCAGCAGGCCCTTCCCGAGCAGTTCCCCGAGCGCGTCGTCCTGGAACTCCGGCTTCCGGAACCGGTCGGCCTCCGAGACCAGCACCCGCTCGACGTCGGCGGGGTCGGTCAGGAGGTAGGTGTCGAGCGGCCCGAGGTCGAACCGGACCACGTCCCCGTACGCCTGCTCGCACGCCGACAGGAACCGGAACGGGTCGCGGGCGTACCGGCGGCTGCTGCCGAACAGCGGTTCGCCCTTCGGACCGGGCGGTGAGGAACTCATCACAACCACGTTGGGCTGGAACCGGATGAATCCAGCGGCGAGTGGGGTCGCGAGTACCCCGCGGCGAGTGCGGGCCGCGCCTCCGCGTTGGATTCGGGCTCGCTGGCGCCGCCCCACTCCGAGAGATTCAAGGCGCACCCACCACCCATACACTACCAATGCGGCGCGACCACCTCATAACCGCGAAACAGCTCTCCCGGGAGGACGTGGAGTCGGTCCTCGACCGCGCGGCCGAGTTCGACGCCGACCCGGCCGCGTTCGGCGACCGCCACCCCGACGCCGTGCTGGGGCTCTGCTTCTTCGAGCCGAGCACCCGGACCAAGATGAGCTTCGAGACCGCCATCAAGCGCCTCGGCGGCGACGCGGTCGACATGGGCACCGTCGAGTCCTCGTCGGTCAAGAAGGGCGAGAGCCTCGCCGACACCGCCCGGGTCGTCGCGGGCTACGCCGACGCGCTGGTGCTGCGCCACCCGAGCCAGGGCGCGGCCAAGATGGTCAGCGAGTTCGTGGACGTGCCGCTGCTGAACGGCGGCGACGGCGCGGGCCACCACCCGACCCAGACGCTGCTGGACCTCTACACCATTCGAGAGAACGCCGGCCTCGACGACCTCACCATCGGCATCATGGGCGACCTGAAGTACGGCCGGACGGTCCACTCGCTGGCCCACGCGCTGACCAACTTCGACGCCAGCCAGCACTTCGTCAGCCCCGAGAGCCTCAGGCTGCCCCGCAGCGTTCGCTACGACCTCCACGAGGCCGGGGCGAACGTCCGCGAGCACACCGAGCTCGGCGAGATTCTGCCCGCGCTCGACGTGCTGTACGTCACCCGCATCCAGCGCGAGCGGTTCCCCGACGAGAACGAGTACCAGGAGATCGCCGGCGAGTACGGCATCGACCTCGAGACGCTCGAGGACGCCAAAGACGACCTCACCGTGATGCACCCGCTGCCCCGGGTCGACGAGATCGCGCCCGAGGTCGACGACACAGAGTACGCCGCCTACTTCGAGCAGGCCCACAACGGCGTCCCGGTCCGGATGGCGCTGCTCGACCAGCTGCTGGAGGGAGACGAATGAGCGACCACCAGCTCCGCGTGAGCAAGATCCCGAGGGGTACCGTCATCGACCACATCCGCGCCGGCCAGGCGCTCAACGTGCTGGCCATCCTCGGCATCGACGGCGCGTCGGGCGAGACCGTCAGCGTCGGGATGAACGTCCCGAGCGACCGGATGGGCCACAAGGACATCGTGAAGGTCGAGGACCGCGAGCTGAGCCAGGACGAGGTGGACGTGCTCTCGCTCATCGCGCCCGAGGCCACCATCAACATCATCCGGGACTACGAGGTCGCCGAGAAGCAGTACCTCGAACGCCCGGACCGCGTGGTCGGGGTCCTGTCGTGTCCGAACCACAACTGCATCACCAACGCCGACGAGCCCGTCGACACCGAGTTCGAGGTGCTCGACGACGGGGTCCGGTGCGAGTACTGCGAGACCATCGTCCGCGAGGACCTCGCGGCCCACATCGCGGTCGAGTAGCGGCGCTGGGCGGCTTCCCGATCTCGCGGTCGATAAGTCGACGCTACCCGCCGGTAAACGTCCCGTTACGTGAGGAAACGGTCGGAAACGGTCGTTTTCGTTTATCCATCGCGTCGGAGTAGCCCGGAGCATGACTCCACGACCACTCCCCGCGGTCGCCCTGGCGGCGCTGGTCCTGCTGGCCGGCGTCGGGCCAGCGGTGGGCGTCGGGCCGGTCGGCGGTGACGGCGCGAGCGACTCGGTCGCCGACTCATCCACGGACAGCGCCGCGGACCCCTCGGAGCAGCGGGCCGCGAACGAGACGGGCGACCCGGCGGGTCGGGAGGCGGCGGCCGCCCGCCTCCAGTACAAGGTGTCGCTAGACAACGTGACCATCAAGACGTGGCTGCTCCGCAACGCCACCGTGGTGAACGCCACGGTCGACCGGGTCGTGATCCGCAACGCCACCACGCCCGAGGGGAGGCGGACGAACGTCACCCTGACGAACGTGACGGTGGGTCGGTTCTTCCTCGAGCGCGCGCGGTTCAAGAACGTGACCGCCGAGACCCTGGTCGTGCGCAACAAGTCGGTGCTCGACATCCCCGGCGGCTCGTTCATCGACCCGAACGTCAACAACCGGACCATCGACCGCCACTGGACGAAGAACCAGACCGTCTCGGGCGTGGTCATCGACCGAATGGCCGTGGACGCCGCGTTCCTCTGCGGGAACGCCTCGCTCGGCCGGCGCGCGGCCGACGCCTCGCGGTTCGACCCGCTGACCGACGAGGACAAGCCCGACGTCGTCGTCAGGAACGGCACGGTCGGCGAGGCGCTGGTCATCAAGGGGGAGGCGACGAACTGGTCGGTCGGCGACGTCCAGCGGTCGGCCGCGACCAACGCCAGCCTGCCGAAGGGCTGCAACCGCGGGTAGCCGGCCGACGGTCGCCCGGTAGCGAGCCGCCGGCGCGGCGCCGGCCGGGCCGACCGTCCGAGAGCGAACGACTTACCCCCGACGCCCGCCAACCCCCGGTATGTTCGGCGTCGTCACGCGCAACGAGGAGGAACTCGACTGGCCGGAGTTCGACGCGGGGTTCTACGAGGTCAAGGACGTGACCGGTCGGTCGGCCGAGCCGGTCGCCGACGCGGTGAACATGGTGTCGTGCTTCGGCGACAACGCCGCCGTCGAGGCGAACCCCGACCTCGCACCGGTCAGCGACGCGGGCGAGCGGGCGACCCGCGACCGGCCCTACTTCGACTGGGCGTACGTCTGCCCGACCCGCGAGGACTACCGCGAGGGCGTCCTCGAGATCGTCTCGGACTGCGCCGAGGTCACCCCCGACGTGCGGCTCGACGACGTGGGGTTCCCGCGCGCGGAGTACTGCCACTGCGACCGGTGCACCCGGCTGTTCGAGGAGAGCGAGTTCGACGACCGCATGGCGTGGCGCGCCGATGTCGTCACCGGGTTCGTGGCCGAGGCCGCCGACCGGATTCCGGGCCGGACCTACCTCACGCTCTACCCCGACCCGTATCCCGGCCACCTCTACGAGCGGGCGGGCCTGGACCTCGACGCGCTCTCCGAGCACGTCGACGAGTTCGTCGTGCCGCTGTACGACATGGCCTACACCACCACGTACTGGCTGGAGACCATCGCCTCCGGGTTCGCGGACGCGCTCGACGTCCCCTTCAGCGTCGAGCTCTACGCGGTCGACGTCGACGTGGACAACCTGATCCACGCCGCGGAGGTCGCCGACGAGTACGGCGAGAACGTGTTCTTCGGCTACGACGCCAGCAACGCGCGGGCCGCGCTCCGCCGCAAGCAGGCCGAGTCGCGCGACGGCGTCTCCCACGGCTGAGGCGGGGCGCCCGCGCCGGCCTCGGTTCCCGGGACCGCCCCAGCGGTACTCCTCGCCTGGCGACGGTCGCCGGCGGGCACCCCGGCTGCGGGAGGCGGCTATCGGTCCTCGACGGTGAGAACGGGGAGCGACGCCCTGACGCGGGAGTCCTTCTCCGCCCGATTCCCGGTCACGAGCGTCCCGCGAAGGTGGGAGACGACCCGCTCGCGGTGGTCTGCTCTACTATCTTCGGTCCGTGTCGCCCTCGAAGTCGGGCGGTATCGAGGGTACGTCCACGGAGCCGTCCGCCTCCGCGAGCAGCGCCCCGAACTCCTCGAAGTTCGGCCCCCGGCGAACCGTCTCGGTCTCCGGGTCCCACTCGATGAACCCGATCTCGGCCAGCATCGGCAGGTGCCTGCGGGCCAGCGCCGCCGCGACGTCCGCCTCGTCGACCCGACCGACGTCGCCGGTCCCGCCCCCGTTATTTCGGGACACGGACGTCCGCCCCCCGTTCGACGACGTGGTTCAGCCACGCGTCGACCGCCGGACTGCCGCCCCGGTACCGGATCGCGTGACTCCGGGCGTCGTACTCCAGCAGGTCGGCCCCCGCCAGCCGCGGCAGGGTCACGTGGTGCAGGCGGACTCTGATCGTCTCGCCGCCGTCGTCGCACCGGGCGAAGACGAAGGCCGTGAGGTCATCGAGCGTCCCGACGTCGGTCGACTGCTGTCGGAAGTAGTGGAGCACGCGCCGGCAGTGCTCGTCTGCGAGTATCTCCAGGAGTCGGTCGGTCGCGTGGGTGGGCGGTTCTTCCAGAGGCTCCATGTACAATCCGGTTAGGGCGGGTCGGGTGTGAGCCCCAGGGTTGATTCTGACACGGCGACTCGCGACCCGGTTCCATATCACCGTCTTTTAAGTAGCCCGTCACTGGCGGGCCGGCTTGCAGTCGATGGCCGATAGCCCCGACAGCGACGTCCGGAGTGTCGTCGCGGCAGCTCGCCGAACGTGTTCGGACGCCGCCCGCCGCGTGACGTCCAGATCGGTGGCGCTCTCACCCCAGCGCGAACTCCCGCCACGCCAGCAGGTCCTCGCGGTCGCGGGTGTCCTCGGGCAGTTCGTCGAACCACCGCGCGTCGGTGATCTCGCCGTCCGGGTCGTCGGGCGCGGGGGTCGGGTCGCCCTCGACCCGGGCCTCGAACAGCGGGAGGACGCCCCACGTCGAGTAGTCGTCGCACCGGACCTCCACCCGGACGTTCATCGCCAGTCCGTCGTAGGTCGCCTCGACGCCGGCCTCCTCGGCGAGCTCGCGCTCGGCGGCCTTCCCGGAACGACTCGCCGGGGTCGGGTTCGCCGCCGGGGACGACCCACATGCCGACGCCGGCGTGGCGGACGAGCAGCAGTTCGCCCGACGGCCGGTAGACGACCGAGTGGGCGCCGTAGGGCGCGCCGAACTCGGCGATGCGCTCGGCCAGCGTCCGGAACCGCGGCCGGGAGACCCGCCGGGCGTGATTCCGCTGGAGGAACTCGTCGTACGTCTCGGTCAGGCGGTGGTGGGCCTGCTCGGCCCGCTGCTCGGCCCGCGTGGCCAGGTACCAGAGGTCGTCGATGGTGGTCATCTCGGCGACGGCGACCGGGGCGCTGGTCGGAGCGGGCGGGGCTTGCGAGCGGCGACCGAGGGACGTCGAGTCATAATCCGAGCGTTTCGACGGGCGCAAGAATAAGCCTTCGGTCGGCCGGCCGGATCCCGACGCCGGCCTGCGGTCACGTCCGTCGAGGGGGACCGGAATCGGCGTCGCGGCCGACGTCAGCCACCGGTCGCTCGACCGGTTCCGGGAGCGGTCGATGGCGCGTCTCTCGGCGCCGGGTCCGGGACGGTGGTTTTATGTAGGATTGTAAAGTAGGCTTTACAGTAAAGCTGACTTTACGATGTCCGGCTAACAGGAACGGCGCGCCGCCGGAGGCCGCCCGAGGTGGACCGCGTCGTCGCTCCGACGACGGGCGAGCGCGCGTTCCGCGACGAACCGACCCGCACGACAGACACGCCACGACCCATCCATGACAGACCACGACCGACGAACCGTCCTGACCGCCGCCGGAACCGGCCTGGCCGCGCTGCTCGCCGGCTGCCAGGGCGCCGGCGACACCACGGCAGACGCGACGACCGACCGCACGACCGAATCGTCGCGGACGACCGCCGCGACCGAATCCACGACGACCGCCGCCCCTCTGGACTCCGCGGAGCTGAAGCGACGGGCGAGGGAGTTCGTCGGCCTCATCGCCGACGGCTCGTACGGGGCCGCCCACGAGCGGTTCGCCCCCTCCGCCGCCGAGCAGATCACCGCCGCCCAGCTGGAGCAGGTCTGGACCGGTGTGGAGGACCAGAACGGCGCGTTCCGCAGGCTGACCGGACTGGAGGTGTCCGCGCAGGGCGACCTGCAGGTGGTGACCGGAATCGCCGAGTTCGCGCGCGGACGGGTCGAGGTGATCGTCGCGTTCGGCTCCGAGGGCGTCGCCGGGTTCCGGCTCCGCCCGCCGACCGGGAACTGGTCGCCGCCGGCGTACGCCGACCGGTCGTCGTTCACCGAGCGCGAGATAACGCTGCGAGCGACCGACTCCTGCACGCTGGGCGGGACCCTGACGCTGCCGACGGGGGCCGAGCGGGCGCCCGGCGTCGTGCTGGTCCACGGCCAGGGGCCGAGCGACCGGGACGGGACCGTCGGTCCGAACAAGCCGTACAAGGACCTCGCCTGGGGGCTGGCCTCCCGGGGCGTCGCCGTGCTCCGCTACGAGAAGCGCACCGCGGCCTGCGACGTCGACTTCGCCGAGATCACCATCGACGAGGCGGTGACGAACGACGCGCTCGCGGCGGTCGAGCGGCTCCGCGAGACCGACCTGGTCGCCGACGAGGACGTGGTCGTCGCCGGCCACAGCATCGGCGGGACGCTGGCCCCGCGCATCGCCGCACGCGACGGCGATCTCGCGGGCGTCGTCATGCTCGCGCCGCTCGCCCGGTCGGCGGGGCAGGCGATCCTCGACCAGAACGAGTACCTGGTGAACCGCGACGGAAACGTCACCGCGGCCGAGAAGGACCAGCTCCGACAGGCGCGCCAGATCGTCGACAAGATACGGTCGCTCGACTTCCCGGACGACGAGGTGGTGTACCTCGGCGGCGACGAGTACTGGCGCACCCTCGCGGAGTACGACCACCTGGCCACCGCGCGGCGCGTCGAGGCGCCGCTGTTGCTCCTGTTCGGCGACCGTGACTACCAGGTCACCGTCGAGGACGACCTGCCGCTGTGGCGGGACGCCCTCGCCGAGGAGTCGAACGTCGCCTTCCGGCGGTACGAGCGGCTCAACCACCTCTTCATGCCGGGCACCGGCAGACCGGGCAACGCGGAGTACCTGGAGCGCAACCACGTCGCGAAGCGCGTGGTCGTCGACCTGGCGGCGTTCGTCGGCCGGGTTACGGGCGTCGACGTCGCCGCCGGCACCACCGTCTCCGGGACGACTGCGACCGGCACCGGCGGGACGACGACCGCGCGCGAGTGAGGCGGCGCCGCGCCGAACCGGGTCGCTTTTATCGGCCGCGAGGTTAGTCGACCCCATGAGCTTCGAGGAAGACGACCGCGTCATCCTGCACGACGAGCACAGCGAGTACGACGGCGAGGAGGGACAGATCACCCAGGTGATGGAGACGATGTTCGGCGACAGCACCTACACCGTCAGCTTCGAGGAGGGCCAGGAGACCGGCATCCCCGAGGACTCGCTGGAAGCGGTCGAGGACGAGGAGTAGGCCCGGGCGAGAGGTCGTTTTACTATTTCGTACGTGACCGCCGGAGAGTGACATCGCCGTCTTCGAGGGTCGGACAACGAGAAGGCCACAGAACCAGAAGGAACGCGAACCGAAAGCCGTCCGAGACCCGCTGAACCGAACGAAACGCCTTTTTCCGTCCGGGCCTCCTACCCCTCTCCATGGCCGAAGTCCCGTTCCACTACATCGATCTGCGGGCGTTCTGCTACGCCACCGAGGACGACAAGCGCGTCGAGCAGGCGCTCCGGACCTACCTCCCCGAGGAGTTCGAGATCGAGCGCGCCCAGAGCGAGGGCCACCACGGCGACCGCATCCTCGTGCTGTCGGCCCGGGTCGAGAACGCCGACGAGATGCGCCACGTCCTCTCGAAGGTCGCCGAGCTCCCCGACGCCGACGACCTGCTCGACGAGCTCGACCAGCGGGTCGACGAGAACTGCTCGCTGTTCCTCCGGCTCGACAAGCAGGCGGCCTACCGCGGCGAGGCCGCGCTGGGCGAGGGCATCACCTTCCGGGCGAAGGTCGAGGCCTACCCCGCGAAGAAGGAGGCCGCGGTCGAGAACGCCCGCGAGGCGCTGGCGGCGCTGTGAGGTCGGCCAGTCGCTCGCACGCGGCGGTCGCGAAGAAAGTGGCGGTCGGGGACGTCAGTGGGCGGTGAACCCGTCGATGACCTCGTCGCAGTCCGGACAGGAGACGAGCTCCGAACCGGTGGATTTACCGCCGAGCGGGTCGCCGCTCCGGCGCTGCCGAGAGTTGGTCCGCCGATTCAGGTCCGAACCGCAGTGTGGACATTCTATCATAGGAATCACCAGAACTGGCGTGCGAACAGGTACCATTACCCGCACTGGCTTAATATACTTTGTGTCGGCCCGCCGGACGGGCGCAGTCGGCGCCTCAACGGGCGGCTCGCGAGGCGCCGCCGCGGCTCACGACCCCGGCAGGATGTCGCCGAGCGCGCCACCGAGCGCCATCGGCGCGAACGCCACCACGATCTGGCAGAGCGCGAGCCACGGGTCGGTCCACGACACCCGGCCCCAGGCGGTCATCATGACGAACGCGGTGGCGAACGAGATCGTGAGCACCCCCGCGAGCCGGCGGGGGACGACGCCGAACAGCGGCCGGTGGATCTCGACCTGCTGGATCTCGGCGACGTAGAGCACGCCGATCACCAGCCCCACCGTGCCCACCAGCGTCACCCCGAAGGCCCACGGGTTGGCCGCGATGAACTCCCCGACCTCCAGGGTGCCGCCCTCGACCAGCATCGGCACCCCGACCACAACGCTGCCGACCAGCGCCTCCGCGGCGTCGTGGCGGTCGAACCCCCGGATGACCCGGCCGAACGCGCCCGGCGTCGAGACCCGGCGGGCCATCCGCATCGTCTCGCGGACCTGCTCGCGCTCGTCGGGGTCGTCGACGGTCTCCTCCAGGGTCTCGAGTTCGTCGAGCAGGTCCTCGATCTCCGGGTCGGCCGGCGGGTCGTCGGCCGACCCCCCGGCGTCGCCGTCCGCACAGACCTCGGCGTTCGCTCCGGGCTCGCGGTCCGCTCCGGCGTCGCTCATGGGTGGGCCCTCACGCCCGGCCGACATAAACGACAAGGTCGCGGGGGCCGGGCGTTGGCGTATGCCCGCAGCACTCGTCACCGGCTCGTCCCGGGGCATCGGTCGAGCGATCGCGCGGCGGTTCGCGCGAGACGGCTACGACGTCGCGGTCAACTACGTATCGAGCGCCCAGAAGGCCCGGACGGTCGCCGACCGGATCGAGGAACAGACCGACAGCGAGGCGGTCGCGGTCCGGGCCGACGTCGGCGACCCCGGGGCCGCGGCAGACCTCGTGGACGCGACGGTCGAGGCCTTCGGCGGGGTCGACCACGTCGTCAACAACGCCGGGGTCGACCAGCACGTGTACACCGAGGAGCTCTCGCCCGCGGACTTCGACCGGGTGATGGACACCAACGTCAACGGCGCGTTCAACGTGACCAGGGCCGCCCTCCCGCACCTCCGGGCGGCGGCCGACCGGGACGGCGACCCCGCGCCCACGCCGTCGGTCACCAACGTCTCCTCGATCCTGGCCCACACCGGCGCGCCGGTCGAGTGCCACTACGCCGCCTCGAAGGCCGGCGTCCTCGGGCTGACGAAGAGCCACGCCGGCGACTTCGCGCCGGAGATCAGGGTCAACGCGGTCGCGCCGGGCCACGTCGAGACCGACATGACCGCCGATCGGTCCGAGGCGGAGAAGCGCGAGGAACTGGCCGAGATTCCGCTGGAACGGTTCGGGCGGCCGGAGGAGATCGCCGCGGCCGCGGCGTACCTCAGGGACGCCGGGTTCGTGACCGGCGAGACGCTGAACGTCAACGGCGGCGAGCTCATGCGGTGAGTCGACGCGGTCGGACCCGGGCCGTCCAGCCGCGGGTCAGACTTCGAGGTACGGCTCGACCCACTCGGGGACGGTCCCCGCGACGACCTCGTTCGCGTCGGCGTCGTAGGTCACGAGCCCGTACGACGCCAGCTTGGGCAGATGGTGGTGGTGCAACTGGACCGCCACGGCGTCGGCGGGCCGGTCGTCGGCGACCCGCTCGGCGAGGTCGGCGAGCGTCACTCGACTCTGGTCGGCGTCGACCGCACGGAGCGCCCGGAGCGTCCGGCGCCTGAGCGAGTCGGCGAGCAGGTCCCACACCGTCTGGGGCGTCAGTTCGCGGTCCGCGGACGCTGGCGCCGGTCGTCCGGGCTCCGAGTCGTCTCGGTTTCCTATCATGGGGGTCACCTCCGGCCGCGCGCATGGGGATGCTAGCCTTGGTACCATTTGACTGTAATCGACCGGACCCGATTCGGCGCCTGAACCGCGTGTACGATCGTCGGACACGTTTCGGAGCTCGAAACGCCTGCGGATTCGAAGAGCGACGCTCGGAGGTCGAATCATCACCGAGAGCCGTGAAAGGCACCGAAACGAATAGGTCACGCGCGTCGTAAAAGGAGGGAGCATCCCATCGAGAACTGATATGACCGGGGCCAACGACGCTGACTTTCGCGACGTGATATCGACCGTCGTCAAGCGCAGACCGTTCCTGGACAGGCTGGCCGACGGCCCGACCGCCAAGCGCGACCTGCGCGACGAACTGGACGTCTCGCGCTCGACGGTGTACAAGGCGGTGCGCGAGCTGGAGGAGCAGGGGCTCGTGGCCGAGACCGACGGGGGCGTCCGGCTCACGCTCGTGGGCCGGCTGCTCGCCGACGAGTACCGGACGTTCGAGACCCACGCGGCCGGCATCCACGACTGCGCCGGACTGCTGTCTGTGCTGCCGGCCGACGCGCCGGTGACGGTCGACCCGGTGCTGGGCGCCGAGACCGTGCTCGCCGAGCGACACGCGCCCACCAGGCCCGTCGAGTACATCGAGGACCTCGTCAGGAGCGCCGACCGGGTGGTCGGGGCGTCGCCGGTAGTGCTCGCCCAGTACGTGGACGTCTTCCACGAGGCCATCGTTTCGGGCGGGCTGACCGCCGATCTGGTGCTCGAGGCGCCGGTCGTGGAGTACATGCGCGAGGACCACGCCGACCGCCTCGGCGAGGCGCTCGACACCGGCAGGCTCACAATCCACCAGACCGACGAGACGCTGCCGTTCGGGTTCGTCGCCTCCGAGGAGGAGGGGCTCGTCCTCATCGTCTACGACGAGAGCGGCGAGCTCCGGGGCGTGCTGTTGAACGACGCGCGGGAGGCCGTCGACTGGGGCGAGTCGACGTTCCGGGCGTTCCGAGAGGGGGCCGAGGGACCGAGGCTCGGGTAGCTACTCGCCGCGCCACTCGGGGTCGCGGTCCTCGAGGAACGCGTCGATGCCCTCGTCCTTGTCCGCCGACGCGAACAGGTGGGCGAACAGCTCGGCCTCGTACTCGATGCCCCGGTCGAGGTCGGTCCTGCTGGCGGTCTTCACGGCCTTCTTCGCGAACGCCAGGGCGAGCGGGCTCTTCTCCGCCATCGACTCCGCCAGGTCGTAGACCCGGTCCTCGAACTCGCCCTCCGGGTGGACCTCGTCGACGAGGCCGATGTCGCGGGCCTCCTCGGCGCCGACGAGCTCGCCGGAGAGGATCAGCTTCATCGCCTGCCCCTCGCCGACGAGCCGGGGGAGCCGCTGGGTGCCCCCGCCGCCGGGCATGATGCCCAGGTTGATCTCGGGCTGGCCGAGTCTGGCGCCCTCGCGGGCGATCCGGACGTCGCAGGCCTGGGCGAGCTCGCAGCCGCCGCCGAGCGCGTGGCCGTTGACCGCCGCGATGACCGGCTGTTCGAGGTCGTCGACGTACTCGTAGACCCGGGGACGGGCGCTGGCCTCGCGCTGTTCGAGCGGGCCGCGCTCCCGGAGCTCGGTCACGTCGGCGCCCGCGACGAACGCGCCCGACTCCGCGGAGCCCGTGAGCACGACCACCCGGACGTCGCTGGCCTCGATGGCGACGAGGACGTCCTTCAGCTCGGCGCGCAACTGGGCGTTCAGCGCGTTCCGGGCGTCGGGCCGCGAGAGGGTGACCGTGGCGACGTGGTCGACGCGGTCGCCGACCGCGACGTCGACCGTCTCGCACTCGGCCGCGACCTGTTCGGGGCTGCCAGGGGCGGGCCCCTCGGCGTCCGGGGCGTCTCCTGCGTCGGGTCCGTCGTTCCCGCCTTCGCCCGTCATTCCTCGTCACCCCAGTCGCCAGACACGCCCGCTATCTCGCCGTCCTCCCAGACGTAGAACCCCTCGCCGGTCTTCTTGCCGAGCTTGCCGGCCCGGACCTTCCGGCGGAGGACCTGGGGCGGGCGGAACCGCTCGCCCAGCTCCTCCCGGAGGTGTTCGAGGATGTCGAGCCGGACGTCCAGCCCCACCACGTCGCCGAGTTCGATGGGGCCCATCGGGTGGTTGTACCCCAGCTCCATCGACCGGTCGATGTCCCGGGGGCTCGCGACGCCCTCCTCGACCATCCGCATCGCCTCGACGCCCAGCGCCACGCCGAGCCGCGAGGAGGCGAACCCCGCGGTGTCCCGCACCTCGACGGCGGTCTTGCCGACGTCCGCGACGAAGTCGGTGGCGAACTCGACGGTCCCCTCGTCGGTCTGCTCGCCGACGACCACCTCGACGAGCTCCATGATGTGGACCGGGTTGAAGAAGTGCAGGCCGATGCCCCGACCGGGGTCGTCGAGCGCCGAGACGATCTCGGTCACGGGCAGCGAGGATGTGTTCGACGCGATGACCGCGTCGCCGGGCGCCGCGGCCTCCACCTCCTCGAAGGTCTGCTTCTTGAGGTCGACGTCCTCGGGGACGGCCTCGACCACGAGGTCGGCGTTCGAGACGGCATCGGCGAGGTCGGTCGTGCCCGCGATGCGGTCGAGCGTCGCGGCCATCTCCTCGTCGGTGACCTTGTCGCGGTCGACGCCGCCCCGGAGGTTGTCCTCGATGGACGCGATACCGTCCTCGACGAGCTCCTGCTCGATGTCGCGGATCGTGACGTCGTGGCCGGCCATCGCCGACACCTGCGCGATGCCGTGGCCCATCGTGCCGGCTCCGAGTACGGCTACGTTCATAATCGGGTCGAATGGCGTCGGGAACCCGGTTAAGCGTTTATCTCTCCCACGTGTGACTCGAATTCGTCCGGTTTCGCGTCAGTGGGAACCTGATCCGACATGGTACTGTCGTCCCCGAAAAGGCAGTGAGTCTGTCAGTGTACGGTACAGTACCGACCGTGATCGCCTCGAAAGCCCCCGCCCGACAGCACCGGTACCGCAAACCACACGCCACCCCAGCCGACTCCTTCGCGCCTCTCCGAGGCGCCCAGTCGTCCACCGTCACTTCGCTTCGCTCGCACAGACCTCGCACGGAGAGGGCGCGACACAGGGTCGCGCCAGCGTGCACTAGACGGAAAGGTGCTACTCGAGTGGCCGCACCTTGAATCCGTACCGCGTCACGCCCTCCTGCGTGTAGATCCGGCGCATCGTCGTCTCGACGCGGTCGCCGATGGCCACTTCTTCGGGGTCCGCGGCCACGACCTGCGCCGGGACGCTGGCCTCACCGCCGTCGTCCCGCGGGCCGTCGCTTCGCTCCTCCCCGCTCGACCCTTCCGAGGCGCTTCGCGCCTCGCGAGGCCCCTCCAGAGCGACCACCGCGACCGCGAAGTCGCCGGACTGGGCCTGCTGCTCGGCGAACTCCGGGGGCGCGCCGCCCTGCGAGATGACCGTGGCCGCCTCCACCGTGCCCTCGCCGGTCAGCGTCACCTCCTCGTACTCGTCGACCAGCGACTTGCAGTCGTTGCACGCGCCCTCCGGCGGGAAGTTCAGACCGCCGCAGTCGGGACACCGGCCCGCGAGCAGGCGGTGGCGCTGGTCGAGCGTCCGGCGCCACGACGGGACGCTGACGTACGCCCCGCCGCCCTCCGGCGGCCCGGAGGTGAGCTCCCCGCGCTTGCGGAGGTACTCGGCGTAGCTCACCGACTCGCCGTCGTCGAGCGCGAGCGACGCCGGGACCCCCTCGCTGCCGGCGGACTCGACCAGCAGCGCGTCGGCGCCCGCGCCGCCACCGAACGACGCCGCCAGGATCCGGTTCTCGCCGTCCGCGAGAGCAGTCGCCAGGCCCAGCGGGACGCTCGCCGCGCCGGTGTCGCCCAGGTCGTGGACCGTCGCGCCGCGCTGGACGGTCTCGGCGTCGACGCCGAGTGCGCCCGTCGCGCGGTAGGGGAGTTTGCCGTCGGGCGACTGGACCGCGGCGGCGTCGATTTCCGACCCGTCGAGGTCCAACTGGTCGACTGCACCGGCCAGCGTCTCGGTGAACGCCTGTCGCTCGTAGCCCGTCGCGCCGAGGCCCTCGACGGTCTCCTCGCCGGTCCGCCGGAAGCGCGTGCCCGGATACTCTGCGGCGTACTCTGCGCGCTTGCGGACCACCGCACCGCCGCCGGGACCGCCGGATTCCGAGAGGACGAACGCCGCCGCGCCCGCCCCGGCGGCGTGGTCCTCGTCGCTGTCCGGGTCGGCCCGGGGGCAGTCCGCCGCGACGACGAGACCGACTGCATCACCCCACGGCCCGGCCGACAGCGCGGCGTCGAGCGCCCGGGTCCCGGCACGGGTGCTCCCGGTGAAGGCGTGGCGGGTCGCGTCCGCGGGGACCGACAGCATCCCGCCGAGCCGGGCGGTCAGGTCCTCCTCGGCCAGCGGCGGCGTGGTCGAGGCGAACGCCAGGAAGGCGACCTCATCGCCCTCGCGCTCGGCGGCGTCGAGCGCCCGCACGGCGGCCTCGTAGGCCATCGTCACCGCGTCCTCGTCGGCGTCCGGGACCGCCTTCTCGTTCACCCCGGCGGCGTGGAACTGGCCCCACGCCTCCTCGAACGCCTCGGCGGAGACCCGGAATCGCGGTGCGTAGGCGCCGACCGTCTCGATTCGAGGTTGCGGTCGATCGCTCATGCGTTCACCTCCCGCTCCCTCTCGAACACGTGGACCACCGCTGCGCCGCCGCTCCCGCCGACGTTGTGGGTCAGCCCGCGGGTCGCGCCCTCGACCTGGCGGTCGCCCGCCTCGCCCGAGAGCTGCTTGAACGCCTCCGCGACCTGGCCGGCCCCGGTCGCGCCGATGGGGTGGCCCTTCGACTTGAGGCCGCCGGAGGTGTTGACCGGCAGGTCGCCGTCGAGCGCGGTCCGGCCCGACGCGGCGAGGTCGCCGCCCTCGCCGGGCTCGCAGAACCCCAGGTCCTCGTAGGCCAGGATCTCGGCGATGGCGAAGCAGTCGTGGACCTCCGCGAAGTCGAGGTCCCCGGGCCCGACGCCGGCCCGCTGGTAGGCGGTCTCGGCCGCGCGCCGCGAGGCCTCGATGCCGGTGTAGCTGTCGCGCTGGAACAGCCCCACCGCGTCGCTCGCGGCGCCGACGCCGGCGATGCGGATGGGGTCGTCGGTGTACTCCTCGACGACGTCCTCGCCGGCGACGATGGCGGCCGCGGCGCCGTCGGTGGTCGGACAGCAGTGGTAGAGCGTGAGGGGGTCGGCCACGGTCGGGGCGTTCTCGGCGTCCGAAAGCGAGCACTCGAAGCCCAGCTGGGCGTGGGGATTCTTCGCGCCGTTCCGGTGGTTCTTCACCGCGACGTGCGACAGCGCCTCGCGGTCCGTCCCGTACTCGGCCATGTGGGCGTCGGCCATCTGGGCGTAGACGCCGGCGAACGTGGTGCCCGAGAGCCGCTCCCACTCGGTCTCGCCCGAGACGCCGAGCCAGTACTTGGTGGCGTCGCCGGACATGTCGGTCATGATCTCGACCCCGCCGGCGAGCACCACGTCGGCCATCCCCGAGCGGACCGCCTGGACCGCCTGGCGGACCGCGTAGCCCGAGGCCGCGCAGGCGTTCTCGACCCGGGTCGTCGGGATGCCGTGGAGGCCGACGTGTTCGGTGGCGGCCGGCCCCGGGAGGCCGAGCTGGCGGCCGCCGACGCCGAGCGTCCCGACGACCGCCTCGTCGATCTCGTCCGAGTCGAGGCCCGCGGGCACCGACTCCCGGGCCCGCTCGAACGCGGTGCGGAACAGCGACCGGTAGCTCTCGTCGGGGAACGACCCGAAGTCGGTCTGGGCCGCGCCCACGAGGTAGGCGTCGCGCATGGGTCGAGTGTGGGGACCTCGCAGGAAATAGCTGCCGCCGGCGGGCGGCGTCGGCGCCCCGAGCGCGAAGCCTATCGTCTCGGCGGGCCTACTGTTCGCATGAATTCGCCGATAGAGGACGTCGAGTTCCTCGCGCGCTCCGAACACCGCATCGACGTGCTCGACGCGCTGGCCGACGAACCCCGGACCAGGACCGACCTCCAGGACGCAACGGGAGCGTCGTCGGCCACGCTCGGGCGCGTCCTGAGCGACTTCGAGGCCCGCAAGTGGGTGACTCGCTCGGGGTACCGGTACGAACTGACGACGCAGGGCCGGTTCATCGCGGAGGGGGTCGCCGACCTGCTCGTCCGCGTCGAGACCGAACGCAGACTCCGGGACGTGCTGGAGTTGCTCCCGGCGGAGTCGCTGGGGTTCACGCTCGACATGTTCGCCGACGCCGTCGTGACCGTCGGGGACGCCGAGGACCCCTACCGCGCGGTCCGGCGGTTCGACGAACTCATCGAGGGCGCCGAGTCGATGCGGGCGTTCGGGACCGCGACGCTCAAGTCGGCCAACGTCGGGACGCTCCACCGCAACATCGTCGAGGGGATGGAGACCGAGATCCTCTACCCGCCGCCGATCATCGAGGCCGTGGTCGACTGGAACCCGACCGCCGCCGCCGAGGCCGTCGAGAGCGGCAACCTCGCGATACTCCTGCACGACGACCTCCCGTGCGGGCTCACCATCCTCGGCGACCGGGTGGCGCTCACGGGCTACGCCCGCGACACCGGGATGCTGCGGATCGTCATCGACACCGACGACCCCGACGCGCTCGCCAGGGCCGAGACGCTCTACGAGACCTACCGGCGCGAGGCCCGACCGTTCGAGCCCGAGGGGGAGTGACGGTCCTCGTCCGGCGCCCTTCCTTTTCAGAGCGTGAGCGCTGTTTCGCCTCGTGCAACGATCCGTCCCGGGTGAAACTCCCGACACGACCTCACCGACCGCCCGTTAGTTGCGCGGATTTTCACCAGGAATCTATAACGCTTCGCCGAACCTACTGCCGGATGCGGTGAGAGAGATGGCAACCGAAACCAAAGCGGAGGATGGGAAGGTTCGATACGGCGTCGACGCCGAGAAGTTCGGGGAGTTCGTCGAGTACGCCCGGGAGAACCCGGAGGACGTGCAGTTCGAGCTCGGTGCGGCGGGCCACTGGGAGGGCCGGACGTTCCACACCCTCTCGAAGGTGGGACCGTACTCGCTGGGCGGCGAGCGCATCGACCGGGAGACCCGCGACTACTCGTTCCTGTGGGGCGCCCACAGAGAGGTCGAGACCGCGATGGGGTTCGTCGGCCCCGACGACCGCCCGGAGGTCATCGAGGGGGCGCTGGCCGCCCTGAGCGGCTGTCTCAACCACGTGATGTCGCTCCGGCTGATGGCCGAGGGCATCGACGTCGACGGGCTGGAGACGACGGTCCGGATCCCGTGGGACCCGTCGGTCGCGCTCGACCTCGCCGACGTCGAGCGCGAGGACGGGACGGTCCGCGACCAGTTCGGCGACCTGGAAGTCGAGATCGCGGTGTCCGGGGAGGGCCTCGACGACGAGACGCTCGACCGCATCGGGCGGGCCGCCCGCCGGTCGGCTGTGTTCAACCTCGTCACGCTCGCGCACGCGTGCGAGCCGACCGTCACCCGGAAGGACGACTGAGGGCGTTCGACCGACCGAGTCGGCCTCCGCGATCGACGGCCGGGCGAGCCGGTCCGGTCGCGGTTCGAGCCGCCGCGTCCGACCGATCGGCGGCCAAACAGTTTTGACCGTTTCTTGCGAAGTATTATCTGACATGGCCTACAGCGACATCGAGACGGCCTCCCGCGACGACCTCCGCGAGCTCCAGGACGAGCGACTGGCCGAGACGGTGCAGTACGCCTACGATAACGTCGACTTCTACCGCGAGGCGCTCGACGAGGCCGGCGTCGCCCCAGACGACGTCCGGTCGGTCGAGGACGTCTCGAAGCTCCCGTTCACCACGAAGGAGGACTTCCGGGACGAGTACCCCGACGGGCTGTTCGCGGTCGACCACGGCGAGGTCCGGCGCATCCACGCCTCCTCGGGCACCACCGGCAAGCCCAAGATCGTGAGCTACACCGACGGGGACCTGGGCGTCTGGCGCGAGGTGATGGCCCGGTCGCTGCACGCCGCCGGGGTCCGGCCCGGGCAGGTCGTCCAGAACGCCTACGGCTACGGCCTGTTCACGGGCGGGCTGGGCTTCCACGACGGCGTCGAGGAGCTGGGCGCCTGCGTCATCCCGACCGGCGGGGGCAACACCGCCCGCCAGCTCGACATGCTCCGGGACATGGAGAGCGAAGTGCTGGCCTGCACGCCCTCCTACTGCCTCTACCTCGCGGAGGCCGCCGAGGAGCGCGGCGTCGACCCCCGGGAGCTCCCGCTCGACACCGTCGTCATCGGGGCCGAGCCGTTCACGGACCCCATGCGCGAGGAGATCGAGGCGGCGCTGGACGTGACCGCGGTCGACGTCTACGGCCTCTCGGAGATCATCGGGCCGGGCGTCTCCATCGAGTGCGAGGAGGCCCAGGAGGGGCTCCACGTCTGGGAGGACCACTTCCTCCCGGAGGTCGTCGACCCGCAGACCGGCGAGCCCGTCCAGGAGGGCGAGGAGGGCGAACTCGTCCTCACCACGCTCACCAAGGAGGCGCTGCCGGTGCTCCGGTACCGGACCGGCGACATGACCGCGCTGACCTACGAGGAGTGCGAGTGCGGCCGGACCGTCGCCCGGATGGACAACGTCACCGGCCGGACCGACGACCTCATCATCGTCCGCGGGGTCAACGTCTACCCGAGCCAGATCGAGGAGGTGATGGTCGACATCGCGGACGTCGCGCCCCACTACCGCATCGACCTCTACCGGCGGGGGAACCTCGACGCGATGGAGCTGACCGTCGAGTACCACGAGGACTACGAGGGCGGCCACGACGAACTGGAGCGGCGCATCCGCGAGGAGCTGGAGGAGACCCTGGAGGTCAAGCCCGACGAGATCGAGGTCGTGGGACCGGGCGTCATCGACCGGACCGAGGTCGGGAAGGTCAAGCGGGTCTACGACCACCGCGACGAGGAGTAGGCCGACGGGCGGCCGCGGTCAGCCGACCCGGGCCGCGGCGCCGGTCAGTCCACCCGGGCCGCCCCGGTCGCCTCGCCGACATCGGCGCTCTCGGACGTCCCTTCCTGCCGGACCGGGGAGACCAGGACCCAGAGCCCGCCGGCCGCGAGCGACAGGCCGACCCCCGCCCAGGGGAGGAACCCGACCGGGCCGAGCAGCTCCGCGCCCCAGCCCGCGACGATGCGGGCGACCCCGCCGACCAGCGCCAGCGCCATCGACGCGCCCGACAGCACCGTCGCCCGCCCGACGTTCGCCAGCCGGTCGTTGAGGTACTGGTTGCGGACCGGCCGGACGATCGTGTGGAGGCCGCGGTTGAGGAACAGCACCGGCACCACGAGCACCGGGGCGACCGCGATGCCCGCGTAGGCCAACGTGTACAGCGGGATCAGCGAGACGAACACGCCCCGCGTGCCGACGCGGTCGTGGAGCCAGCCGACCGTCGAGGCCGCCCCGGCCGAGACCAGCTTGAACCCGGCGTACAGCACCCCGAACCCGACGACCGGGACGCCGACCGCGGTCAGCGCGGGCTGCTCGTAGACGCGGGTGACGACGAACAGCGAGTTGAACAGCGCGGCGTAGGCGACGACCCACCGCACCTCGGGCCGGCGGACCTGGAGGCGGAGGATCTCGATCGCCTCGCCGACCGTCAGGACGTCGTCGGCGTCGGCGCGGTCGTCGCTCGATTTGGGCGACTTCGCGTCGTCCGGTGCTGCTGTCCGCGTCGCCGAACCGGTCGACCCCTCGTCGGAGAGGCGCTCGACGGTCGGGAACGTGTACAGCAGCGGGATGCCCAGGACCGCGAGACCCGCGTTCGCCAGGAACGGGTACGCGGGATCCACGCTGTAGAGCAGTCCGCCGAGGATCGCGGTGACCGCGGACGTCACGAGTTCGGCCACGTTCCCGCGGCTCTCGATGGTCGCGTACGCCGACTCGTCGTAGCGGGCCTGGAGCAGTTCGTACAGCCAGGCGTCCTGGGTGCCCGACCGGAACGCCCACCCGGCGGCCCAGACGACGTGGAGCGCCAGGTACACCGACCCCGACTGGACGAAGGGGTACGCGAGGACGACGGTCGTCCGGAGGACGGCGCCGACGACCAGGCTGCGCCGCCGGCCGAGCCAGTCGCCGACGTACCCCGAGGGGACCTCGGTGACCAGCATGCCGAAGGCGAACACGGCGTAGGCGAGCCCGACGAAGTCGAGCCCGAACCCCTTGTCCCGGAGGAGGAGCACGGCGACGGGGAGGTAGAACCCCGACGAGTTCGTCGCCCGGAACAGGTAGTACCGCCGGAGCAGGGCGCGCGACTCGGCCATCGGTCGTGGCTACTCGACCGACCGCCTTGACGTCTTCCGGAACTCAGATTTTGTAGGAATACGTACCATTCGACCCGGCGATCCGCGGCTACTCGACGGTGAAGGTGACGCGGTACCGGACCGTCGACTCGCCGTCGTTGCCGGCGGGCGATTTATCCTCCTCGTCCCCGGCCGATTCGCCGCCTTTCGTTCCGCTCGGACCGTCGCCATCCATCGCGGTCGTCTCGCCGGCCGCCTCCTCGCTTGCCGCGTTCGTCACGCCGAGCGACCCCTCGACGGCGTACTCGCCCGCCGCCAGGTCGGCCGGGACCCGGTAGGTCTCCTCGACCGACGCGCCCGGTGGGACTGTCGTGTCCAGCGTGACGTTCGCGACCGACTCGACGCGTCGCCCCTTCGTGCGGACGTAGTCGCTGTCGGCGTAGGCGTCGGTCCAGAGCAGGTGGCCGGCACGAGGGTTGCGGGAGTTCGCGCCGGCGTCCGTGGCGTCCCCCGCGTCTGCAGGCCGACATCGGACGACGCCGAAGGGCCGCGGCGCGTCCGAGGTGAGCCGGAGCGTCGCGTCGCCGTCGTTCCGGAGCGAGAGGCGGAGCCGGCCGTCGCGAACCGTCGCCGCCACCGAGACGGGCACCGGCTCGCGGGTCTCGACGTAGGTCGTGTAGAACGTCCCGTCGAGCCGGACGTACCGGTGCTCGCGGAGGTTCGCCAGCAGGCCCGGCGGCGCGCTGTCGAACCCGAACGCGCCCCTCGCGCGGCCCGCCCGCCGGACGAGTCGCCGGGTCCGCGCGGGGGCGTCGTTGGCGTCCCAGACCGTCCCGTCGACCGTCTCGGAGACCGGGACTTCGACGCCCGAGATCGCGTACGGCGGCCCGGCGTCGGTGACCTCGACCGAGAACGCGACGACGTCGCCGTGGTACCGGGCGGCGTCGTAGGTCTCGAAGAACGAGGCGAGCGCGGGCCAGACGTAGTTCAGCTCCACGCCGCCGTCCCGGGCGAGTCGCAGCAGTCCGCTGGCGACGTAGTCCTCGCGGGTGACCGCCCGGCGGTACGTCCCGTAGTCGGCGATTTCGCCAGCGACGTCGTCGACCGCGACCGTTTCGGCGGTGACCCGATGAGTCGGGAAGGTGTCGTCCAGCCGGTAGCAGGTCCCGTCGCGCTCGACGAACGGGGTCGCGCTGGCGAACCGGCGGAGCCACTCCGGCGGGTCGGGGGTCCGGTAGCCGCCGGCGAGCGCCGCCCGGACCACTCCGCGCTCGCGGTCCGAGAGGTCGGCGAACGGGGTGACGCGACCGCCGGGGTCCGCGCCGAGGTCGTTGAGGCGGACCACGTGGTCGTAGGTCTCGGCCGCCGAGACCGAGAGCGAGACCGCGCCGTCGCGCTCCTCGGAGTCGGCGACCGCCATCCGGGTCGCGGCGCCGGCCGGCGCGCCCCCGTCGGACAGCCGCGCGTCGGTGACGGACCCGCCGACGCAACCGGCGGTCACCGCCGCCGCGCCGGCGGCGAGGCGGAGGAACGGGCGGCGCTTCATACCGGTCGATGACGTGCAGGGTTCAAAAAGATGCGGGGATTGAAGTAGCAAACGGCGGCTTCCGTTTCCGTCCGAGCTCCGCGCCGGCACGGTCCGTCTTCGCGGCCGAGTCGGTCAGCCCGCGCAGTCGCTCGGCGTCGACACCGTCACTCGCGGGCACGGGCCGTCACTCGTCGGCGCAGAACGTGACGTCCGTGAACTCGAAGCGAGCGCCGCCGGTCTCGCTCTCGGTCAGCGAACACTCCCAGTCGTACACCTCGGCGAGGTCGCGGACGAACGTCAGCCCCACGCCCGTCCCGCCCGACGACGCCGCGGTCGTGTACCCCGCCTCGAACACCGTCTCGCGGTCCTCGGGCGGGATTCCGAAGCCGTCGTCGGCGACGTAGAACCCGGACGGGAGCTCGCCCACCGTCACCGTGACCTCGTCGTCAGATCGGTCGCCTGTTCCATGCTCCACGGCGTCGTCGGTCTGTGGCCGACGGCTTGTCGAGCCGTGCTCGACAGCGTCCTCGCGAGCCTGCGAGCGAGGGCTCGTGGAACCATGTTCCACGGCGTTCTCGAACAGGTTCTCGAGGAAGTGCCGGAGGTACGTCTCGTTCGCGCGGACGACCCGGTCGGTCGCCACCGTCAGCGACCCGGCGGACGCGTCCACCGCGTCCCACGCTTCGCGCGCCGCGGCGTCGAGCGGGACCGGCTCGGCGTCGCCGACGGCGTCCTGGCCCCGCGCCAGTACCAGCAGCACGTCGATGACGTCGTCGATCCGATCGAAGGCGTCGGCGACGTATCCGACCGCCTCGGCGTCGGCGTCCGCGGGGAGCCGTTCGCTGTAGATCTGGCCGATCTGGACGGGGTTGCGCAGCTCGTGGGCCAGCATGCTGGCGAACGACTCGAGCCGCTCGTTCTGGCGTTCGAGCCGGCGCTCGCGCTCCTTGCGCTCGGTGACGTCCCGGACCACCCCCACGCGCTCGTGTTCGTCTCCCTCCCCGGGGATGACCGCGAAGCTCGCCTCGGCCTCGAAGGACTCGCCGTCGGCGGTCTCCATCGTCGCCTCGACGGTCTCGGTCCGGTCGTCGCCGGTCAGGAGGTCGCGGTAGATCTCCTCGGCGGCCGCCATCACCTCCTCGCTGACCAGGAACGACGAGTCGCGGCCGACCAGGTCCTCGGTCGGGTAGCCCACCATCTCGGCGAAGGTCTCGTTGACCAGGGTGAACCGGTTGTCCTCGTCCTTGACGTAGATGCCGTCGTTGACCGTCTCGACGATGGCCTCGTACCGCCGGAGGTCGCGGTCGGTCGTCCACCAGACCCGGACGCCGTCGGCGACCTCCTTGGACTCGACGCCGTCGCGCGCGGCGAGCTCGTCGAGCGCCTCGCGGGCCGTCCGCCGACCGCAACCCAGCTCCGCCGCGACCTCGCCCGCCGTGACGGGTTCGCTCGACGGGCCGTCGGCGTCGAGGACCGCGAGGACGTCGGCGAGCGTGATTCCGGACGGAGACATGTGCAGGCAGTTCGCACGGCTACCTCATAGAATTTCCGTCGCGGGCTTTACCCGTCAGGGGAGGTATACGCGACCGCGGAAGTCGGCGACCGCCCCGCCGTCCTCGTCGGTGACGGCGACGCGGTAGGCCGCGGTCCGGCCCCGCCGGTGGACGCGCTCGGCCTCGGCGGTCAGGGTCTCGCCGACCTCGACCGCCTCGAAGTACGAGACGTTGGTCTCCATCGCCAGCGCGGTCTCGCCCTCGGCGTTCGACGCGGCGGCGAACGCGGCGTCCGCCAGCGAGTAGACGGCCCCGCCGTGGGGCGTCCCGTGGAAGTTGAGCAGGTCGTCGGTGACGGTCAGCTCGGTCGTCGCGGCGCCGGGGCCGAGCGCGACGAGGTCGATGCCGAGCGTCTCGCAGAACGGGTCGGACGCGATGCGCTCGCGGCGCTCGTCGGGGACGTCGGTCATGGGGGCAGTTCGGGCGACTGCCACTTATAACCGGACCGCCCGGCCGGCCAGTGGGGCTCGGGTCACCTGTTCCGCCCGGGCGGTTCCGGATTCTCCGACCGCCTGGCGGTCACGGACCGGGCCGTCACCTACTCCTCGTCGACGGGGACGACCGTCTTGCCGGTCGGCTCGGGGACGACCCGGCGGTCGGCGTCGGTCCACTCCCGGTCGAGCTCCCGGCCCTCGAACAGCCGGTCGAGGAACACCGCCAGCCCCGCGACCTCCGAGTGGGGCTGGTTGGTCACGCCCACGTTCCAGTCGGCGGCCTCGTACACGTCGAACGAGACCTTCTGGGAGCCGACGACGATCAGGATCGGGTGACCGTCCACTCCGGACTCGCCCGGCTCGGCGTCGCTCTCCTTGTCGGCCTCCTCGCTCGCCGCGTCCTCGCCCCGGTGGGCGGCGCGGATCTCGGCCTCGACGTCCTGGACGCGCTCGCCGTACATCGTGAGGTGGACGACCTTCCCCTCCCAGTCCCGGAGGACGGCCTTCGGGCTGTCGGTCAGCTCGACCGCGAAGGGGCCGCCGAACCGGTCGGTGATGTCCGCGACCGTCTCGCGGGACTTGCCGGCCTCGCCCGCCAGGATCGCGCGGTCGGCCCCCAGCGCCCGGGCGGTCAGGCCGACGTGGGTCGTCATGCGCTCGTCGCGGCCCGGCCGGTGGCCGAGGCGGAGGACCGCGACCTCGGGTTCGCCTTGCATGCCCCAGAGTCGGCGGTCGGCGGGTTAGGGGGTTTCGGAACGCGGCGGGCGCTCACGCCGGTGGCGCTACGTCTGTCGGCACTGGCGCGGACGGCCGGAGTCAGGCCGGGCCGTACCGCAGACCGAACTCGGCTTCGAGCAGGTCGTGGTACTCCTCGGGGTCGACCTCGCGCTCGGCCCGTCGGCCGCCCTCCGAGCGGGTCAGTTTCTCGGGCGAGAGCTTCAGGTGGCCCCGCTCGGTGGCCACCGAGACGGTCGGGTCGCCGGTGAACCCCGACTCGGGCGCGGTCGAAAGGTACTCGCAGGTGGCCTCGAAGTAGCTCAGTTTGCGGGGCGCGGTGTCGAAGACGTACCGGTCGTTCCACTCGTCGTCGTCGGGCTGTTGGTACTGGGTCATGTAGGTCGCGTCCGGCCGGTCGCTCTCGACGACGCGCCACGCGACGCCCGCGGCGTCGGTCCGGGCGCTCCCGTCCAGCGGCGTGGGGCGGCGCATCGTCGGGACGCCGCAGCCGACGTCCACGACGTAGGGACGGTCGAGCGTGACCAGGTGCGCGTGGTGGTTCGCCGGCGGGCGCGGGTCGCCGTCGTCGCTCAGCATCCCCGCGGCGATGCGGTCGGCGTCGAACCCGAGCTCGGCGAGCAGCCAGCCGAACAGGCCGTTGAGCTCGAAGCAGAAGCCGCCGCGCTCGCGCTCGACGACCTTCTCGTAGAGGTGGGGCAGGGTCAGCGTCACCCCCTCGCCGTCGCCGGGGCCGTGGGGGTCGCCGGTGACCGCTAGGGTCTCGAACGGGACCGACGTGACGTGAGCCCGCTGGAGCGTCCGGAGGGCGTCCAGGTCGGGGTTCTCGACGGCCGACCGGTCGAGGCCGATGCGCGCGAGGTAGTCGTCGGGGTCGGGTGACGCCATGGGACGTTCTTCGGACGAGGCTACGGTGACGCGGGACTTCAATTCTCGCTGAAGCGCGGTTTTGTAGGCCGTCTTACGGTTCCGAACGGTCGGCCCCGCGGGCGGCTACACCGAGAAGTCGGTCCGCGCTTCGGCGTCGTCGTCCGTCGCGTTCAGCGCGGCCACCACGGTGTACTCGCCCGGCGAGGGGTCGTCCCACGCGCCGGAGAAGACCGCGGCGTCGCCCGGGTCGACGGTCTCGGTCTGGAGCGCCTGGGCGAACATCCGGCCCTCGCTGGCCCGCCAGACCTCCTCGTCGCCGGCGAGCACGGCGAAGTCCGCCCGCAGGCTGCTCCGGAAGGTCAGTTCCGCTGGTTCGTCGCCGACGTTCTCGACGGTGTACTCGAAGACCACGCGGTCGGACTCGACCGTCGCGTCGACAGAACTCTCGAGCTCCATGGTTTATCCTGCTCTTTCTACTGCTGAAAACTTTTTGCCGGGGCACCGTTCTGGACTGTGCCAGACCGTCGAAACGGAGGGTCGTCACCCGACGAAGCGACGGGAGCAGACGGGCCGGCGAGGCGGACGGGGCTGACCGCCTCGCCGGCTCTGGCAGCGGTCGGTCGCCGTGCAGTCGTCGTCGCCCGGTCGTCACCCGGCGCTCAGTTGTCGCTGGAGTCGAGACCGAGCGCGGCCGCCGCGTCGAGCAGGCCGTGGCCCTGCTCGTTGCTCGACAGGCCGATGTCCTCGGCGGTGCTCTCCAGCCTGTCGCGGGCTTCGGCGTTCGACAGCCCGTTCGCCATCAGCTGGCCGGCGGCGCCCGCGACGTGCGGGCAGGCCATCGAGGTGCCGTCGTAGGTGTCGTACCCGCCGGGCACCGTCGAGTTGATCCCCTTGCCGGGCGCGGCGATGTCGATCTCGGGCCCCTGCGACGAGAACTCCGCGAGCTGGTCGTCTTGGTTGGTCGCGCTGACCGCGACGACCTCCTCGTACTTCGCGGGGTACTTCACGCAGTCGGTGCACGGCCCGGAGTTGCCTGCCGCGACCACCACGAGGACACCGTTGTCGTTGGCGTACTGCACCGCGTCCTTGAGGGTCTGGGAGCCCGAGTCCCCGCCCAGCGAGAGCGAGGCGACGTCCCAGCCCCGGTCGGCGACGTACTCGACGCCCGCTGCGATGTCCGAGAACGTCCCGCTGCCCGCGCAGTCGAGCACCTTCACCGCGTGGAGCGTCGCCTCGGTCGAGACGCCCCGCACGCCCTCGCCGTTGTTCACCGCGTCGGCGATGCCGGCGCAGTGGGTGCCGTGGTTGTTGTCGTCGGACCACGACTCGTTACAGGCGTTGCTGTTGCCGTAGAACGTGCAGTTGCCGGTGAGGCCGCCGGAGCCGCAGGAGACGAACGACTTGCCGGTACCGAGGTTGTCCCGCAGGTCGGGGTGGTCGTCGTCGATGCCGGTGTCGACGATGGCGATGTCGGCGCCCTCGCCGGTCTCGCCCCGGGCGTGGGCCACCTCGGCGTCCACCCGGTCGATGCCCCACGGCAGGCTCTGGGCGAACGCCTCCATCGTGCCGTTCTCCTCGACGTAGCGGATGTTGGGGTTCCGCTCCAGCGCGGTCGCCGCCCGCTTGGACAGCCGGACCGTGACCGCGTCGATGGAGTCGAACACCCGGACCGTCTCGTCGGCCTGCTGGACCGCCACCTGGCGGCCCCGCGCCGACGAGAAGCCGACGTTGACCTCCACCGTCTCGTCCGGCTCGGCCGCCGCGAGACCGCTGCCCGCCGCGGCCGTCGCGACGGAGGCACCGACTCCCTTCAGCACGTTGCGCCTCGACACACCGTTGTCGTTATCGGACATTGCGTGAAATTAATTAGGGCGGCACGGGATAAAACTTTTCTATCAATAAGTTACAAAATAAAGTCCGAAATCGGCGGATTTTATCGGAGCCCCGCGGTCGGCTCCCGTCCCAGTTCGCCCAAGCGGCACGCCTTTAGTACCCGAGCGCCAAGCCGTGACCGTGCAGATCGTCGGGTACGAGACGACGGGCGGCGACGGGCGGCCGGCGCTGCTCGTCGCCGCCGAGGGCGAGGTCCGCCGGGAGCCGTTGGAGCCGGGACGACGACTCGGCTACTCGCTCGGCGACCGCCGGTGCGCCGGGGCGCTCGACGGGACGGGCCACCGCGACTGCCCCAACGACGGTGCGCCCTACTGCGAGCAGCACACCAGCACCTGGGTGTGCGCCCGCTGTACCGGCACCTGCCTCAAGGACGAGATGGACTGCTACGACGACCACGCCATCTACCTCGCGGCGTTCGCGCCCGCGACGTTCAAGGTGGGGGTGACCCGCGAGTGGCGGCTCGACACCCGGCTCCGCGAGCAGGGCGCCGACCGCGCGGCCCACCTCCGGACGGTCGAGAACGGCCGCGTCGCCCGCGAGATCGAATCGCAACTCGCCGAGGAGTTCACCGACCGCGTGCGCGTCCCGTCGAAGGTCGCGGGGCTCCACCGGGACGTCGACGATGCGGCGTGGCGCGCGACGCTCGACGAGTTCGACCCCGTCGAGACGTTCGCCTTCGACTACGGCTTCGAGCTGGACGCCGCCCCGGTGGTCGAGACGCTGGCGACCGGCGAGGTCGTCGGCGTGCAGGGCCGGGTGCTGGTGCTCGCTCGCGGCGGGACGACCTACGCGGTGGACCTCCGGGACCTCGTGGGCTACGAGATTCGCGAGGAGGAGAGCGACCGGGAACTCCAGTCGAGTCTGGCGGCGTTCTGAGACGTCGACGGGTCCCGTCCGAGCGTTTATACCGGAGAAGGAGACGAACCGATAGCGTGCCGACCCGAACCGGTCAGTCCAGTTCCAGCCCGCGGATCGCGACCGCGTCGCCCTCGGCGACCTCGCCGATGATCCGCCCGTCGGTCTCGCCGGCCAGCGACTCGGCCTCGTCCTCGGAGAGCGCGACCACGAACCCGGTGCCCATGTTGAACGTCCGGTGCATCTCCTCGTCGCCGACGTTGCCCTCCGACTGGACGAACTCGAACACCGGCTGTGCGTCGAACGGGTCGGTGACCTCGTACCGGAGCGCGCCCATCCGCGAGAGGTTGGTCCAGCCGCCGCCGGTGACGTGGGCCGCGGCGTGGACCTCCCGGCCCCGGAGGTGGTCCAGCAGGTAGGTGTAGATGCGGGTGGGCTCCAGCAGGACCTCGCCGATGGTTGGGGTCTCATCCCCGTCCCTCTCCGCCTCGTCGTCCGGCGCCTGTTCGAGGGGGAGCGGGAACGGGTCGTCGTAGTCGTGGTTCCGGGTCGCGGCCTCGCGGGCCAGCGTCAGCCCGTTCGAGTGGATGCCGCTGGAGGGGAACCCGACCAGCGCGTCGCCGACCTCGGCCTCGCCGGGGAAGACCGCGTCCTTCGGCGCGAGGCCGACGCAGGCGCCCGCGAGGTCGAGCCCCTTGATGACCTCCGGCATCACTGCGGTCTCGCCGCCCACGAGGGCGACGCCGGCCTCCTCGGCGCCCGCGGCCAGCCCCTCGCCGACCTGCTCGGAGAACGCCTCGCTGGGCTCGTCGACCGCGAGGTAGTCGACGAACGCGACCGGTTCGACCCCCGAGGCCACGAGGTCGTTGGCGTTCATCGCGATGCAGTCGACGCCCACGGTCGAGTAGTCGCCCAGCGCCTCGGCCACGAGCAGTTTGGTCCCCACGCCGTCGGTCGCCAGCGCGAGGTAGCGGTCGCCGATGTCGAGCAGGCCGGCGTACTCGCTCTCGTCGATGTCGCCGACCGCGCCGACCAGCGCCGCGGTCGCGGCCTCGCTGGCCTCGATGTCCACCCCGGCGTCCGCGTAGGTGAGCTCCTCGTCGTCGGTCATGGTCGAACCGGCGCGGTCCGCGAGTAAAGTTCCACCGCTTGCGGACGCGCCGGCGCGTCCGGGCGTCTCGCCGGCGTCCGCTCGGTCGACCGCGCCCTCGTCTCCGTGAAGGCTAAATATATGCGTCTCCGCAGACTATCGGTTCAGCATGAGCCACGATGTCGAGAGCGACGACTACCGCGGCTCCCTCGACGTCGAGAGCGGGGTCGAGGCGCTCCGACGGAGCCCGGCGTTCCGCGGGCCGGTCGACCCGCCGGACGGCCGGGGCGACGGGCCGGCAAACGACCACCTGGCGTCGATACACGACTCCGCCGAGGAGCAGTTCGCCGCCGTCGCCCCGTTCGTCCGGCAGGGACTCGAGCGCGGCGAGCGCTGCCTGTACATCGCCGACGACAACTCCCGCGAGGAGGTACTGGCCGCGCTGCGGGACCGCGGCGTCGACGTCGACGCCGCGCTCGACTCGGGCGCGCTGTCGGTCCACACGCCGGCGGAGACGTACCGCCGGACCGGCGAGTTCGACCGGGACGCGATGGTCGAGTTCTGGGAGGACACCCTCGCGCGGGCGACCGACGACGAGGGGTACGCCGGCGTCCGCGCGGCCGCCGAGATGACGTGGGCGCTCGACGGGGGACCCGACGCCGACGTCCTGACCGACTACGAGGCGACGCTCAACTCCGTGTTCGCGGGCGAGGAGTACACCGTCCTCTGCCAGTACAACCGCGAGCGGTTCCCGGCCGAGGTCGTCCGCGACGTCATCCGGACCCACCCGCACGTCGCCTCCGACGGCGCGATACATCACAACAGCTTCTACCGGCCGCCCGAGGAGTACTTCGGCCCCGACGACCCGGCCCGCGACGTCGAGCGGATGATGGACTCGATGCGCGAGCGCACCGAGATGAAGGCGACCGAGCAGGAGCGCCACCGGTACCTGCGCCGCCAGTACGAGATCGCGGCCGACACCGACCGGACGTTCGGCCAGAAGCTCCAGGCGCTGTTCGAGCTCGGCTGCGAGCGCTTCGACCTCGAACTCGGCGGGCTGGCGCGCATCGACCCGGAGACCGACCTGTTCGAGGTGGAGGCCGTCAGCGGCGACCACGACTACCTGGTGCCGGGCGCGCGAGTGGCCCTCTCGGAGACGTACTGCCGGGTGCTGACCGACGACGCCGATGTGACCGGGGTCACCGACCCGGCGGACGACGGGTTCGCGTCGCTCGAAGCGTACGAGGAGTTCGGGGTCAGGACGTACCTCGGCACCCGCATCGAGCTGAGCGACGACCTCGACCGGTCGCTGTTCTTCGTCTCCTCGGAGCCCCGGGACGAGGAGTTCACGGACGCCGAGCGGACGTTCCACCAGCTGCTGGGCCAGTGGGTCAAGTACGAGCTCGAGACCGACCGCCACAAGGCCCGGCTCGAGAGCAAGAACGACCGGCTCGAGTCGTTCGCCAGCATGCTGGCCCACGAGCTCCGCAACCCCGTCACCATCGGGGAGATATACAGCCGACAGCTCCCCGCGGACGAGAACCCGGAGGCGGTCGAGTACGTCGCCGACGCCTTCGACCGCATCGAGGCGATGATCGACGTCATGCTGGTGCTGACGAAGGGCCGCGAGGCGGTCGACGGGTGCGTGCCGGTCGACCTCGCCGAGGCCGCCCGCGAGGCGTGGGCCGAGGTCGACGCCCCCGACGCCACGCTCGACGTCGACCTCGACCGCACGATCCAGGCCGACGAGACGTACGTGCGCCACCTGTTCCGCAACCTGTTCGAGAACGCTGTCGAGCACGGCTCGACAAGCCGTCGGCCACAGGCCGACGACGCCGTGGAACATGGTTCCACGAGCCCTCGCTCGCAGGCTCGCGAGGACGCTGTCGAGCACGGGATGACCGACCGATCCGACGACGGGGTCGCGGTGACGGTGGGCGAGCTCCCGTCCGGGTTCTACGTCGGCGACGACGGCCCGGGCGTCCCGCCCGAGGACCGGGACGTCGTGTTCGAGGCGGGGTACACGACCGCCTCCGACAACGGCGGCACGGGCCTCGGCCTGGCGTTCGTGGCGGAGCTGGCCGACGTGTACGGCTGGGAGGTCTCGCTGACCGAGGGCGCGTCGGGCGGCGCCCGCTTCGAGTTCCGGAACGTCGAACGGAACCAGTAGCGTCGCCTTCCCGACGGGACGAGTCCGATGCGACCTCTCGCCGGCTCGCGATTTCGTCGCCGTTTCGCGACCGGTCGTCGGCTCCCGGGTCCTATCAGTCCGCGCCCACAGTATTCTTGGCTTGCAGTGCCGCGGGTACCACCATGAACGAGACGCTGACCCAGGACGACGAGGGCAAGCGGGTCGTCGGCCCGGACGGCGAGGTGCTCGGGACCATCGACAAGGTCGACCAGGGCGTGGCGCACGTCGAACCCGACGCCGGTGACTACGAGACCGTCAAGCGGTACCTCAACTGGGAGGACTCGGCGGCCGACGACTACACGTTCCAGGAGACCGCGGTCGAGGAAGTGACCGACGACGAGGTCGTCCTGCGGGGGGACGACGAGCGCTGAGTCAGAGGAGCGAGAAGCCGAACAGCGCCCACGCCGCCAGCGCGAAGCAGGGCACGCCGACGCCGACGAACGCGGCGAGGCTCCACTCCTTGACGGTGTTGCCGTCGAGCGGACCGAACGGGATCATGTTGAAGCCCGCGAGCAGGAAGTTGATGCGGACGCCCAGCGCCGCGACGCTGCCGAGCGGGCCGCCCAGCCCCAGTTCCAGCGGCAGGAACAGCAGGCCGAGCGCGACGTTGGTCACCGGGCCGGCCAGCGCGATGAGGCCGTTCTCCCGGAGCGTGGCCCGGCCCCGGTGGTACACCGCGCCGGGCGCCGCGAACAGGAAGCCCGCCAGCGCGCCCGCCACCGCGAGGAACAGCATGCCGTAGTCGGCCCGGAACTCCGCGACCTGGCCGAACCGGATCGCGGTCACCTTGTGGGCCATCTCGTGGAGCAGGAACCCCAGGCCGGCGGTCACCAGGCTCGCCGGCAGCAGGCCGAGCAGCGCGGCGGGCCGGTACATCAGGATGCGGCCGCCGCCCGCGAAGAACACCGCGAACGCCACGCTGAGGGCGGCCCACGCCACCGCGATGTCGACCAGCTCGCGCTGGCCGAACCGGATGCTTGCGACCTTCATGTGAGCGTCCGGACGATGAGGTCCGCGCTGTTGCGCGCGCCCTGGATCATCAGGTCGGTGATCTGGTCGACGCCGCCGATCTGCGAACCCAGCAGCGGCAGCACCACGAACGGGAACGCGAAGCTGGCGATCATGCTGCCGACGTTGGTCATCGCCACGATGGCGATGAGCCGGAACAGCGGCACGTCGAGCATCCGGTCGAGCAGGTCGCTCAGCGGGCTCTCCTCGTCGCTCAGGATCTCGTTGAGCGTCGCGATGTCGCCGACGTTGACCGAGGTGTACTTGAGCTCGACGTAGCCGGCGAACCAGCCCGGCGCGAGCAGCGGGTTGACGCTGGTGAGCCACGCGACCGCGCCGCCGACGCCCGCGGAGACCCAGCGCGCGCCGGCGAGCTTCGCCAGCCCGAACGCGAACACGCCGTTGAACAGGAACCACGCCGCGAACACCTTCAGCAGGAACGTGTCGCGGACCCCGGCCATGAACAGCAGGAAGAAGAAGGAGAGGAAGCCGACCGTGACCAGGTAGCCGAAGATCTTGAACAGCGAGAACCGGCTGCCGGTCTCCGTGCCGACGAGGCTCTCCATCGGCGGGAGGGTCTCGGGGTTCTTCAGGTACTTCTCGATGCCCGCCCGGTGGCCGGCGCCGACGACCGCGACGACGTCGTGGCCGGCGTCCCGCAACTGCACGAGGTTGTGGGCGATGAAGGCGTCGCGCTCGTCGATGAGGGCCTCGGCCCCGCCGGGCGAGAACTGGCGGAACTCCTCCATCATCGCGGTCACCACGTCGCCGTCGGTCAGCTCCTCGATGTCGAACTCCTCGTCCTCGGGGTCGCCGCCGACGCCGATCATCGCCAGGCAGAGCTCCCAGACCATCCGGAGCTTCTCGACCAGGCTCATCCGGGCCCAGAACCGCTGGATGGTCAGCTGGATGTCCCGGTCGACCAGCGCCACCTCGCTGCCGACCGCCTCGGCGGCCTCGATGGCGGCCTGCATGTCGGCGCCGGGTTCGATGTCGAACCGGTCGCCCATCCGTGTCTGGACGTACGACAGCATCCAGTAGGCGAGAAACTGGAAGACGGTGTTGCCCTCGAGCAGGTCCGAGGGTTCGAGGTCCTCGGCCACCTCGCCCTGCATCTGGCGGTAGCGGCCCTCGTCGAGTTCGACGGCCACGACGTCGGGCCGCTCGGCGTCGATGGTCTCGCGGACCTCCTCCACGCTGTCCGCGGAGACGTGGGCCGTCCCGACGACGCGGACGCTGCCCCCGCCGTCGCCCGGGCCCACCTCGGCTGAGTCGCTCATCGTTCGCCTTACACGCTATCCCTTTTTACCGTTGTCGATGGCCGGAGAATCGACAGACGCCGGACAGTTCCGGCGGCCGAGCGGCCACCGGACGGCTCCGTCGGTCCGGCCGGCGACCGCAAGACGAAAACGGGATTGCGAGCGAGCGAGACGTCTCGACCGATGACCGACACGTCGACGCTGCTGGACTCGTACACCGAGATGACCGAGATACTGCTGCCGAACGACACCAACAACCTGGGCCGGGCGCTCGGCGGGGCGGTGCTCCACTGGATGGACATCTGCGGGGCCATCGCCGCGATGCGGTTCTCGAACCACCAGTGCGTGACCGCCTCGATGGACCACGTCGACTTCATCTCGCCCATCGACCTCGGCGAGGTCGCGGTGGTCGAGGCGTACGTCTTCGAGACCGGTCGGACCAGCGTCGACGTGAAGGTCGACGTGCGCGCCGAGGACCCCCGGACGGGCGAGGAGCGCCAGACCACCACCTCGTTCTTCACCTTCGTGGCGCTCGACGACGAGGGGACGCCGACCGAGGTCCCTGACCTCGACTGCCCCAGCGACAACCAGCGGGCGCTCCGGGAGCGCGCCCGCCAGCAGCGCCGCGAGCAGCTGGCCGCGGTCGCCGAGCGGATCGAGCAGAACGGCGGGGAGTGAAGGCGCGCCGCGGACGCTGCGGCGTACTGCGCGCGGACCGCACGGCAGGGTTACGCCTCGGTCGTCGTCTCCTCACCGTCGGCGACTGTGGTCTCCTCGTCACCCTCCGCAGTCGCGGTCTCGTTCGCGGCCTGCGTCGTCACGCCGGGTATCTCGGGGTTGTCGGTCCGGTCGATCTCGACGAACAGCGCGAGCGGCTCGTCGCCCTGTTCGACCACGTCGCCGGCGAACGCGGTGTAGGCGGTCCGCTTCTGGAAGCTCTCGGTGAAGGTGGCGAGAATCTCGCCGTCGTCGCCCTCGGTCGCCTCCCGGACGTTCAGGGTGTACACGCCCGAGGGCACCGTCACGTACTCGCTGGCGTTGCCGAACGTGACGTTGTCGTACAGGACGTCGCCGGTCCGGTTGACCGTCACGTCCACCGGGCCCGCGCCGGGCGCGACGTGGACGAGTCGGACCGAGGCGTTAGTGCCGTTCGGCGCTCTCCGCGCGTCCTGCAGCGCGACGAGCCGGAACTCCTCGGTGGCGTTCTCACCGACCTCGCCGGCCGCGACGAGCGTGTACCGCTCGTTGGCCTCGACCGAGACCTGCTGTTCGAGCACGGTCGTCTCGTTCTCGGCGGTCACGACTGAGACCTGATGCGTTCCCTCCCGGAGGTCGAGATAGGGCGTCACGTCGCCGTACTCGAGGTTCCGGACCACCGTCTCGTTGTCGACGACCACGTTCACGGCCGGCGCGTCCGGCGACACGTGGGCGACGCGGACCTGCGCGTTCTCGGGGTCCTGCAGCGTCGCCGGGTCTCGGTCCGCGAGCGAGGCCGCTGGCCCGGCGGCCAGCCCGGCGACGACGAGGACCGCGAGGCCGACCGCGACGATACGTGTCGGTGTCGAGTCGTTCGCTGTCGAGTCGCCTCTCGCCATGCGTCACGGTCGCTTGCCACGCCGACGGGTATAAATCGAGCTGAACGTGGAGTCCGTTAACTGGCAATAGAAACTCTCGAAGGGCCGTTTTTCCGAGGTTAAGTCGAACCGACGCGGGCGAAACGAAGGTTACGGGACGACGGGCGGAACGAAGCGTGCGGACGATGATGTTCGTCCGCGCGGGCGATCGGGTCGCCGCGGTCCCCGAGCCGCGACCGGGCTGTCGGACAACGGCCCGGTTGTCGGACAACGGCCCGGTTGTCGGACAACGGCCCGGTTGTCGGACAACGGATCTCCGTAGCGGACGCTGTCTGCCTCGAAGTGTGGTAGTGCTCGGCCCGCGCGTTACAGCTGGACGGCTGTCGGCTCGCCTCCCGTCCCGTCGGCGGTCCTCTCGCTCTTACTCCCTCGGCGGTAATGCAGCTCTTACCGCGTCAGTGGTCGCTCCGCGTCTCGTCCCGCCGGCGACCGTCTCTCTCGTCGTTTCTGCAGTCAGTTCGTCACCCCTCGTTCGTCGCGTTCATCTCCTCGCCCCCGGCGTCGGTGGCGAGGATGACCCTGAACGGCTCGTCCGCCGGCTCGTCGTCGGGCGAGAGGTACCCGGCCGCGATGGCCGAGTAGACCGTCCCGCCCTCCAGCGAGACGTCGACCGTCGTCACGACCTCGCCGTCGTCGTCCTCGGTCGCCGGGCGGATCTCGAGCTCGTAGTCGCCCGCCGGGACGGTGACGTAGTCGGTCGCGTTGGCGAACGAGACGTTGTCGTACAGCACGGTGTCGGTGCCGGCGACCGTCACGTCCACGGCGGGCGCGTCGGGCGACGCGTGGACCAGCCGGACCGACGCGTTCTCCTCGCTCGGCGTCTCGAAGTCGTCGACGAACACGGCCGGACGGAACGTCTCCTCGGAGACCTCGCCGAGGGCCGCGACGGTGTACATCGTCCCGGCCTCGACGCTGATGTTCCCTTCGAAGACGACGGTGTCGTTCTCGGCGGTTCGGATGGTCACCGTCCGTTCGCCGGACGGTACCTGCAGGTAGTTGCTGACGGTGCCGAACTCGACCCCTTCGAGGACGGTGTCGCCGTCCACGAGCACGTCCACGGCGGGCGCGTCCGGCGACAGGTGCGCCACCCTGACCTGGCCGGCGCCCGAGTCGGCGGCGCCGGTAGCTGCAACCCCTATTCCCACGAACCCCGTCGTCACCAGCACGGCGACTGCGAGCGTCGCCGTCCGTCGGGTCTGTCTTGTTACGTTTTCCCACATACTGCGGCCGGGCCTCAGGACGAAGGGAGCATAAATGGACCCGACGCTCCACAGCGAAACCCACCGTAGAGTTCGCGAAAAGTTCGATTACGCGACTCCGGACCTTCGTCTGTCGACCCGGCGCAACACCGATTCCTGCACGGAGAACGCGGGCGCTAACGTCCCGGTAACAGTTGGTCAGTTTACAACAACCCGTGTGACCCGCCACGGGGCGCGGCGGTGGAACACGAACTCGCGCTGACGGCTCGGCGCGTTCGAATCAGACTCGTCGCGCTCGCACGCGGTCCGGAAGGAACGCTTTTCGGCGTGCCGGGCGTACCGTCCCGACATGGGACTCGACGTGGCGGTTCCCGACCCGCCCGAGCTGGCCGAGGAGACCGACATGCAGGAGTACGACGACGTCGAGGTGCGGGGCGACACCGACTACCGCCGGGAGGAGCTCGAGGAGTTCCTGCGCGACGGCGCGTGGGACGAGGCGTTCGGCGAGTGGGCCGAGCACACCGACCTCGACGAGGACGAGTTCGAGGTCGCCCGCGAACTGGGCCTGTTCGGCGAGTTCGACTTCTTCTGGGACGACTTCGCCGACCGCGTGGGCTACCACGCGCCCGGCATCCCCGAGGACTGGAAGGAGCGGGACTACCACCCGGACCTCGACTCGTGGAACGCGGTCTCGGGCATCAACGCCGCGATGACCGAGCTCGGCCAGGTCGTCTGCGACGTGCTGGAGACCGACTACATCGACTGGGAGGCCGAGTACGAGGCGCCCGACGACCTGCCGGACTTCGAGACCTGATTCGGTCGGGCCGACCGCTCAGGCGTTCTCCGGCACGGCGACGCTGACCGCCCGCGCGCGCCCGGCGTCCGTCGAGACGACGCACTCCCAGGCGGTCTCTCCCGTCGCGCGAAGCTCCGACACCGCGACCGTCTCGCCGGGGAGCCGGCGGTAGAGTTCGACCGCGAGCGGGAGCGTCGGCACCCGGCCGTCCGGGCGCTCGAAGGCGTACCCCTCGACCGCGACGGCCCACGAGCGGCCCGCGGAGGCCGAGTCGGCGGTCGCGGCCTCCGGGGGCGCCGAGCGCTCGTCGGTCGGCGCGACCGCGTAGTCGCCCACCAGCGAGAGGCCGTCGAACCGCGCCAGCGTCGCGTCCATCGGGTCGCCGGGGTCCGGGGCCGCGCCGAGCCGGTCGGCGGCCGCCCGGAGCACCTCGGCCTGGCGGCCGGGAGCGAGCCGGGCGTCGATCTCGGTCGCCATCGTCGAGAGCAGCACCAGGCAGAGCTCGTCGGGGTCGGTCACCGACTCGGCGGAGTGGAGGTACGCCTCCATCCCGCCCCGCTCGACCGCGGTCTCGCCGAGCGCCGACAGCGCCTCGAACACCGCGGCCGCCACGTCGTGGCAGAAGTCAGAGGCGGTCGGCGACTCGGTCTCGCGGTCGACCACCGGTACCGGGTCGACCGGACCGTCCGCGCCCGGCGACTCCGAGACCACGAGGTCGTAGTGGGGGAGCCGGGGGTCGTAGCGCCGGAGCTCCGCCCGGTACTCCGCGGCGAGCTCGGCGGCCGCGACCGCGGCGTCGCGGGTCGGGAACCGCTTGCCCGAGACCGGGACCGGTCGCTCGCCGGTCCGCGCGCAGCTCACGTAGAAGCGCCCGTCGTCCTCGTGGCGGTCCGCGATGCGTTCGCGCAGGTCGCGCAGGGTCCCTCCGACCATTTTAGGCCAACCTAAAACGTCGCAGGACAAGTAAATTCCGGTTCCCCGTCGGTCAGAAGCTAGTCCTCATTCGGTCGCTCCGACGAAATCACCCACTCACGGATCACCCCGACGGTATCTCGCGCTCGACCGGGTAGCTCTCGGGGACGCCGAACCCGGCGGCGGTCAGCGTCTCGCGCGCCGATGCCAGCCTCCGTACCCACTCGCGACCCCGGTCGGTCCGGCCGCGCGCGGCGTACCGGATGGGCGCCCCGGTGACGGTCCGGTCGGCGAGTTCGACGCTCGCCCGGGCGTACTCGTCGGCGCGGTCGGGGTCCGAGAAGTCGACGGCGTCCGGGAGGTCGAGGGACGGGAGGTCGTGGGCGACCGCCATGTTCCGGTAGGCGAACGCGGCGTCGACGCCGCCGGCCTCCAGCGTCCGGAGCAGTCCGGTCTCCGGGAAGACGCTCGTCCGGGCGAGGACCGCTTCGGCGTCGACGCCCTCGGCGAGTCGGAGCGCCATCACCGTCCGATAGCCCAGCGGGTCCCGTTCGGGGTCGGTCCGGCCGAGCGCGAGGTCCTCGTCGGCGAGGAGCGCGCGCCAGTCGCCGCCGTCGCCCGACGCGTACTCGGCGGCCGCGCCGTCGGGCGCGACCGCCACCACCAGCGCGTTGGTGGCGAAGCACGTCGCGCGGTCGGCGAGGCCGGCGAACAGGCCCGGGTCGGCCAGCGCCACCGCGTCCGGGTCGCGCAGGCCGTCGGCGAGGAGGCGGCGGCACGCGACGCTGCCGTGGGCCTCGACGCTCGCGCGGCCGACCCGGCCGGCGACCCGCTGGAGGCTCCCGGCCACGAGGACGTCCGCGGCGGACTCCGCGTCGTCCGCGGACCCTCCGTCGCTCGCGCCGGACCCCGACCGGACGGCGAACGCGCCGGCGCCAGCGGCGCTCCCGACCGCGAGCAGGCCCGCACCCCGCCGGAGCACCTCTCGCCGACTCGACACGGACGTAACGACAATAGCCTACGCAAAAACGATTACGTAACCACTTCCGGTTATACCATCGCAGTCAGGCCGATCGGTCGGCCGTCACGGAATCCGTTCGCCCAGACGCGGTCCACGTTCGTCGACCCGTGGCGGGACACCGGCAATCTCTGATGCAGGGGCGGAGTTTATCTATCCGTGCGTCCATCTCCCGGACAATGACCGAACTGGACCCGCCGAGCGAGCGGCAGTGCCTGCGGTGCGGCCGGCGCGACGTCTGGAGCGACGACGAGACGAACTGGCAGATCCGAAGCGAGGACGAGTCAGGCAGGCCGTTCTGCATCCACGAGTGGGACATCAACGGCACGTACCGGCCGATCAGCGACTAGCCGACCGCCGCGCTCCCGACGCAGGGCCGCGATCGCTATTGCTCCGAACGGGCCGATTTACCCGTATGACGCGCCCCTGTCGGCCCTCACGGCGACCCGCATCGGCGTCAATCCGTCGGCGGACGTCACGGTCAGCGAGGTGTCGCTCCGGTTCACCCACAACACGACCAGTTCGCTGGCGGACGTGATCGAGTTGGAGAGCGCCGACGGAGGCCGCGGCAAGTCCTCGTCGCGGTGCGGAAAGGCCGGGGCGGGGTCATCGCGGTCGAACCCCGGGACGGCTGGCCCGTGGAGTTGACCCGCGTGCCGGCTACCATCGCCGGCCGGCCGGCCCGCGCCCGAACATTCAAACCCGAGCGGGGGACAACCCGCGCCCATGTTAGCCGTCGCCGGAGGGAAGGGCGGAGCCGGGAAGACCACAACGACGCTCGGACTCGCGGGAGCGCTCGCCCGCCAGCGGCGCACCGTCGTCGCCGCGGACGCCGACCGCGAGATGCCCGACCTCCACGCGATGGCAGGGGTCGCCCGCGAGCCGGGCCTCGACGCGGTGGCGGCCGGATGGCCCGCCGGACTGGTCGCCGGCGCGGCCGGCCCGCCGACGCCCGGCGTCGACGTGGTTCCCGCCGCCAGCGGACCACCGGACGCGCGCCGGGAGGACTCCGACCTGGGGTCGCCGCTCGCCGGGATTCGCGGATGCGCCGACGCGGTCCTGCTCGACTGTCCGGCCGGCGCGGGACCGGACGCGGTCGCGCCGCTCCGGGCCGCCGACGCCGCGGTGGTCGTGACCACGCCCGAACCAGCGTGCCTGCGCGACGCGGCCAAGACCGCCGCGATGGCCCGCGAACTCGACACGCCGGTCGCCGGCGCGGTCCTCTCGCGCACCGGGGACCCGCCGGGCGGGGTCGGCCGTCTGCTCGACTGTCCGGTGCTCGGCGTCGTGCCGGACGCCGGCGTCCGCTCGGCCGCGGACGTCGGGACGTCGGGCGCGGAACCGCTCGCGAGCGACGGGGTGCGGGCCGCTCACGACCGAATCGTGTCAGCGTTACGCCCCAAATACTTATGAAACGAGGCCGCCAACGGGTGTAAATAACGTGGCACGGCGTCTCTCGACGGGTATCGACGTGTTAGACCGCAAACTCGACGGGGGCCTCCCGACGGGCAGCATCGTCGCGCTGTCGGCGCCGCCGGCGAGCCAGGCCGAGTTGCTGCTCTACGAGTTCACGTCGGCCCGCCAGACGCTCTACCTCTCGACCGACCGGGACGAGTCGGCGGTGTCGGAGGCGCTGCAGCGCGCGCCGGGTCGCACGGGGTCGCCGGACGTCCGGCGCGTCGAGGGCGACGCGCCGCTGGACCACTCCCAGCGGCTCTTCCGCCGACTGCCCGAGGACTCGAACCTCGTCGTCGACTCGGTCGACCTGCTGGAGCGCCAGGGCGAGGGCCGGTACCGCAACTTCCTCAACGACCTCCAGAACCACCTCCACAACACCGAGGGGGTCGCGATCCTCCACTGCCTCGACGGCCGGTCGGTGCCCGACGCCCGGGACGTGACCGAGCACGTCGCCGACGTGGTATTCCAGCTCCACACCCAGTACTCCGGCGACACGGTCGAGACCCGCCTGGCAGTGCCGAAGTTCCGCGGCGGCCGGGCGCTGCCCGAGACCATCAAACTCGAACTCGCGGAGTCGGTCCGCATCGACACGAGCCGCGACATCGCGTGACGGAGCGGGACTCCCGGAGTTCTCTCCGGCCGAGCGCGAGCGAGCCCCCGATTTTTCGCTGGAGGCCGTCTGATCCACCGAAACGGGAAGTTGACCGGTCCACCGCGGTTCGGGTGGATGACAGGGGCCGGGGCTTTCTGAGCGCTGTCCTCCCCGAGAATCTTCTTCCGGCAGATAGCCCACTTCGGAAGAATCTGATTCGACCTGCCGTGAGCCGATGCCGAGAATTTATACCCCGAGAACGCGGGCATCGACCTGTCCGCCATGCAGACGATAGACGAGGTCCACATCGCCCCGCTCGGCTTCGAGCACGACCGCATCGTCGGTCCGGTCCGCAGGCACAACGTCGACGTGCTCTACCTCCTCGAACACGACGACCCCGGCACCGGTCCCGCCTTCCCCGACGACCTGCGGGCCGAACTGGACGACCTCCCGGTTGACGTCCGGACCCGGAGCGTGGACGTGTTCGACATCTACGACGTGCTCGGCGTCGTGACCACGCTGACCGCCGACCACGCCGACGACATCGTCCGGGTAAACGTCTCCAGCGGGTCGAAGCTCGCGGCGGTCGGCGCGGCCATCGCGTGCATGGCCACCGACGCGACCGCCTACTACGTCCACCCCGAGGAGTACCCGGACGGCGACCGACACCGGAGCTCGGGCTACGCCGGCGACGAGGTGCTGCCCTCCTACCCCATCGAGTCGCCGACGACCGACCAGGTCGCGGTCATGGACTTCCTCGCCGACGCCAACTCGGACGTCCGGACCGTCAAGAAGAAGGACATCATCGAGTACGCCGAGGCGGAGGGCCTGGCGTTCGTCACCGACAACGAGCCCGCCAACGACAAGGCGAAGTTCGCGCTTCTCAACGCCAACGTCGTCGATCCGCTGCTCGACGACGGCTACATCGCGGTCGAGGACGTCGGCCGCCGGAAGCAGGTCACGCTCACCGACACCGGCGCCGACGCGCTCCGGGCGTTCCGCCACAAGATCCGCGACCGCTGAGACGGATTCTCTACCGCCGACCGGATGCGAGTGGTGTTGGTTCCGATAGTATAGATTGTTTCCATACTATCACTTGTAGCCTTAGTACGGATGGTAGCCTGATAGAATTGAATACCGCCGACGGACCAGATAGAGGTGGAGGTCGCAAGACCTCCGCAGGGCCGCCCGCCCCGCGCCTTCCGCCCTCCCGGCCAGCCAGGTCCGTCCGCCCTGTCGTCCCCGCCGGGCCTTCCGGGCCCGCCACGCCCTCCCCTCGCACGGCACCTGCGCCGCGCTCGGCGCGCGGTCCCCGCCGACGCGAACGCAGTCGCTTCGGCCCTCCCCACCGAACTCCGGTTCGGCCCCTACCGGACCGCCCTCGGTCCACCCCTCGAACCGCAGTTCGGTTCAGCCAGTCGGACCCCTTGCCTCCCGATTACACCGCACCTCGGCGCTCACCGACGAACAGGTCCACGCGCTTCGGTTGCGGGTGCGCCGCTCCGGGTCTAGAACGTGGAAACACCCCCGAGAAACCGCGCCGTGCGGACACGACTGAGAGCTACTCGGCGGTGGGGCCACTCCGGCCGCGCCGCTGGCCGGGGAGAAGAACGCAGGAACGGGTCGGGGTTACTCCTCGGAGGACTCGACTTCCTCGAGTTCCTCGACGATCTCGTCCTCGTCGACGTCGGCGTCTTCGAGCGCCTCCTCCAGGTCGACGTCGCCGCCGCCCATGCCGCCGCCCATCATGCCGCCCATCGGGCCCATGCCGCCGCCCTCGATGGTCTCCTGGACGATGACGCGGTCCAGCCCGAGCTGGTCCATGACGTTCTGGGCGATCTGCTGCTTCTGGAACATCCACTGCTGGTTCATCGCCAGCTGGGGCGTGCTCTCGATGTAGAGGGTCTCCTTCTCGACGGTCTCGGTCTCCGTCTCGGGCTCGGCGTCCTCGTCGTCCTCGTCGGGTTCGACGACCGTCTCCTCCTCGACCTCGTCGGTCTGGATCCACATGTCGAGGTCGGCGTCGAGGTACATCGAGATGAGGCCCTGGGCCTTCTCGACGCGGTCGTCGACCTCGCCGACGATCTCGTAGTCGTACTCGATGTCCTCGCCGGCCAGCGGGTGGTTGAAGTCCACGCGTGCGCGCCCGCCGATGATGGTCTCGACGTGGCCGTGCTGGCCGTCGACGTCGACGTGGGCGCCGGGGTAGCGGTCGTCCTCCGGGATCTTGTCGGCGCTCACGGTCCGGACCTGGTCGGCGTCGTACTCGCCGAACGCCTCCTCGGCGGGGATGGTGGTCTCGCCCGAGTGGCCGACCTCCTTCCCGATGATGTCCTCCTCGACGCTCTCGAAGATGTGACCCTCGCCGAGCACGATGACGCGGGGCTCGAACTCGCGGCTCTCCTCGTCGAGGCCCTCCTCCTCGGCGACCTCGGGGTCGGTCGTGTCGACGATGTTGCCGTCCTCCACGGTGCGGGCCGTGTAGTCGAGGCGGACGAAGTCCCCCTCCTGAAGTCCCTCATTGGCCTCCTCTTCGACGTCTGCTTGCTCTTCGTCGTCGGCCACTTCGGCCTCTTGTTCTTCACTCATACCCGAAACGTCGCTCGTTCGCCCCTTAAGAATCACGTTTCGTGTTTCCGGCGGAATCGGGGAAGATGCGCCCGAATCGGCCCCGGAGCCCGCCGAGCGACGCGCTTGGAGCTCTCGCCGATCTCCTCGAGGGGCAGCGTCCGCTGGCCGCACGCCGGCGACTACTCGTCGGTCGGTGTCGAGAGGTCCACGACGTTCTCCCGGCCGATGCGAACGCGCTCGACCGCGCCGTCGTCCTCGAGGTCTGAGAGGACGCGGGAGGTCTTCGACGCCGACCAATCGAGCACCCTGGCCATCTCGGCCTGTTTCATCCGGCCGCCGCGCTCGCGCAGGAGTGCCTCGACCTTCTCGGCGTCGGTCCTGACCGGCGCGGGGCCGTCGGAGCGCGGCGCGTCAGACGCGACGTCGAGCCCGCTGTCGGCCGGCGAGGAGTCCGCTCCGCCCGACTGAAGCCGCCAGACGACTGCGGCCGCGGCTCCGAAGGCGACCAGTCCGAGGCCGACGAGGAGTCGTCCGGATCCGTCGCTCGAGCTGTCCGTCGAATCCGCTCCAGCCTCGGTCGTGCCGCGAGCCGTCGCTGCGCCCAGTCCTTCGGTCGACATCGTCGGTTCGTCGGACGCCTCGACGCGGAACACCGCGCGAGGTCGCTGGTCTGCGAAATCGGAGGGGCCGAACCAGCGCACGACCCGCGAACCCCGTTCGTCCGGCGCGGGCGAGACGGTGTCGACGGCGTACCCCTCGGGAGCCTCGACCGCGAAGATGTCGTCGGCGTCGAGGTAGTATCCGCCCTGGAAGACGTCACCGACGACCAGCGCCGTCGCGTTCGGCCGTGCGGAGAAGTTAGCCCACCGGAACCGATACGTGGTGACGCCCCACCGTCGCGGCACCTCCTGAACGTCGGTGCTCGCCGAGAAACTCGTCGCCCTCATCTCCCGCCCGGTTACCGTCTCGGCGTCCGCGACGACGGACCTGATCCGCTCGCGGTACGTGTCGAGGTAGCGGGAGGTGTTGTTCCGGAAGCGGGCCTGGAACGACCGATACTGGTCGACCTCCCGTTGGGTCTCGAGGCGCGTCCGGATGACGACGGCCCACGTCGCGTCGCCCGAGGCCCGGACCGAAATGCGAGTCACCGTGTTGTCGACCGCGGGCCCGTCCGGGGCCGGGACCGACGCGGCGGTCCCGGGCGAGGGAGTGGCCGAATCGGTCGTACCCGGCACCGGAGCGAACGAGACGAACGCCAGTAGCCAGTAGAGGGCCAGCGCCAGACGACGCGCGTCGGTCATCGGGTAGGCCGTTTTCAGGGGGACCTGATAAACCATCCGGCCGTCGGCTGCAAACGGGTGCAATTCGGCGCAAACGTCGGCAAATCCCCACAAACCGGCGCCAGCGTCGCTCCGGTTTATAGGCTCGTCGCGAATAGCCACGCTCGATGATCAGCACCAGTCGACTGACGACGCTCGTTCTCGCGGCGCTGCTCGTCGCGGGGACTACCGCCCCGGCCGCGGCAACCGCCGGGTCGGGGGCGAGCCGACTGACCGAGTCGGTCGCGACCGGCCTCGCGGCCGCGGACGGAACGAACAACTCCTCGGTGAACGTTACCGTGGGCCAGCAGCTCTCGACGGTCGTCACCGCCACGAGCGACGAGGTGCAGACCGACTTCGAGAACACCGCCTTCGAGGTGAACTTCGAGGGCGCGAACGAGAGCGAACGCGCCGAGGCCGTCGCCGAGCGCGCCGAAACGCTCCGCGAGCGCGCCGAGCGTATCAACGAGGACTACCGGGACGCCACCACGGCCTATCGGTCGGGCGAGCTCACCGAATCGGAGTACGCCCAGCGCATCGCAGTACTGAATACGCGCGCGGAGAACGTCCGCGGGAGTTACGAGCGCCTGCAGGAACGCGCCGAGAACGTTTCGACGCCCGACCTGCGCGAGGCGGGGATCAACGGGACGACGCTGAACGGGTCGGTCGAGAGCCTCGACGCCGTGACCGGAAGCGGTCCGTCCGCGATCCTCGAACGCTTCACCGGACAGACCGAGGGTGAACTCGACATCGAGGCCGACGACGGCCTCACTGTCGAGGTCGAGAGCGAAGACGGCGAGCGCTCGGTCGAGGTCCGGCGGTCGCGCGACGACGACGAGACGATGACGGTCGACCGGTCCGCGGCGCTCTCGACCGCCCGCGAGGAACTTCCTGCCGCACCCGGTAACGGTAGCTGGACGCTGACCGAGGGGTCCGTCCACGCCGAGAGCGGTTACTACAAGTTCGAGTTCTCGTTGCGTGGGGCAAACGCGAGCGGCGAGTCGGAGGTCCGCGTGGACGGGTCGTCCGGGACGGTGTTCCGACTGGAACAGGAGGTCGAACACCGCGAACGGGACGAGCAGTCTGACCGCGGGAACGACGAGCGCGGCAACGAGTCCGAGCGCGACGGCGAACTCTCCCTCGTCGTCGCCGGCGGGACGCCCGCACCGAACGCGACGATCACCGTGAAGGCGGTCTCGGAGGGCGAACCCGTCCCGAACGCGACCGTCTACGTCGGTGACAGCGCGGCGGGCACCACCGACGACGCGGGGACAGTTTCGGTGACGCTTCCGGAGGGAGGCGCGACCGTGAAGGCCGTGCGCGGCGACCGGGAGGCCGAACTCGAATTCGAGTTCGCGGGACGGGAGGATAACGGCTCTCGGCGGCTCGACGTCTCGGGGAGCATCGACAACGGAACGGTGACCATCTCGGTCAGCGCCGACGGCGCCTCCGTCTCCGGCGCTACGGTCTACGCCGACGGCGACCGCGTCGGCACGACGGCCGCCGACGGAACCGTGAGCTTCGCGACCGATGCGACCGAGGAACTGGCGGTCGAGGTCGTGAAGGGTGAGTCCGAGGCCGAAGTGACCCTCGCTGTCTCCGGGGACTCGATGTCGCCCAGCGGCGAATCCGACGAGGGCGACGGTGACGAGGCCGAGACGGACGGCGAAGACGATGAAACGACGTCCGAGGAGGACGAAGCCGACGACGAAGACGAGACGACGACCGTAGACGACTAGCGGACGACAGTCAGGTCGCCCTCCTTCTGAGGGAAATGATGGAAACTCGAGAACGACACTTTCGGACGCCTCTATGAGTGGAAAAATAGACACCGAACCCACGGCACGTACCGCAGTCGCACTCGTGGCGCTACTCGCGATTTCGGCCGGAGCGGCCGACGTCACGGCGACGACAACGGAAGCGAAGGCCCTGAACGTCCCGTCCGAGGACGCCTTCGTCGTCTCGGTCTCCGACGACGGAGACGCCGAGGTGAGTTTGGTCACGACGTTCAACCTCACCGCGGACGCGGAGAAACGGGCTTTCGAGCGGTTCCGACGAAACGAGACGGAGCGACGGACACTCCGGCAGCAGTTCGCCGGCAACCTCCGTCACGTGATCGAGGCGGTCGACAACCGGACCGAACGCGACATGGGGAGCGCCAACCCGTCCGTGACGGTCACTACCGCGGGGAACGGGACGACGGGAGTCGTCGCGGTGACGGTCACGTGGCGGAACCTGGCCGCGGAACGCGACGGTTCGCTCGTCGTCGAGCAGCCGTTCGCGAGCGGCTTCCGGACGGAGCGGACGTTCGTCCTCCGGGCACCCGACGGCTACGCCTTCGCCGAGGTGACGCCGACAGCCGACACGAACCGCGACGCCACCGCGACCTGGACCGCGAACAGCTCCCTCGACGGGTTCCGCGCTGTCATGCAGTCCACCGACGAGGGTCTGGAGCAATCCTCCGCCGAGAGTGACGGCGAGCCGCAACCGAGGACGAGCGAGGAAACGGCCGACGGCGCTTCCGGGTCGATGCCGGGGTTCGGCGTCGTCGCCGCGTTCGCGGCGCTCGTCGCGAGCGTCGTACTCGCCTTGCGGCTATAGTCGCGGAAATCGCTCGTTCAGCTTCCGGTTCCGCGTCATCTCCCCTCTGCTCTCTTACTCGCTCAGTCCGGTTACCGATTCGGGCTGCGTCACTGGTTCGACTCGCAGCCGGTCGAATTGACGGCTCCTTTCGAAATGGTTTAAAGTCGCGCACGGGAAAGAGTGGGTATGAGTCAAGCCGAACAGACGCAGGCGCGACGGTGCGTCTCCTGCGGGATCAACATCTCCGGGACCAACGCGGCGTCGTTCAAGTGTCCCGAGTGCGGGCAGCAGATCTACCGCTGCGCGAAGTGCCGCAAGCAGAGCAACCTCTACGAGTGCCCCGACTGCGGGTTCATGGGACCGTAACCATGGGGAAGGTAGCCGCCAAGATCAAGGTGATGCCGCAGAGCCCCGAAATCGACCTCGACGACCTCCAGGACAAGCTCGAGGACTCCCTCCCGGAGGGCGCGAAGATCAACGGTTTCGAGCGCGACGACGTCGCGTTCGGGCTGGTCGCACTGCTCCCGACGGTCATCGTCCCGGACGACACCGGCGGGACCGAGGCGGTCGAGGAGAACTTCTCGAACGTCGAGGGCGTCGAGAGCGTCGAAGTCGAGAACGTCGGCCGGATTTAAGCCGGCTCTCATCCACTCGTTCTGCAGTTTCGGTGGACGCCGAGCAGAAGCAGTCGCGCGCAGACGGGTCTGAAACCCGAAATTCCGCGACTCCCGTTTCAGACGCCGGACCCGGCCGGCGCGTCGGGCAGGTCGTACTTCTCGACGTCCAGGCCGAGCTCGTCGAGCGCGGCCTCGATGTGGCGCTCCTCGGCGAAGTCGGCGCCGTCCTCCTCGCGGATGCGCTGTGCGGTCGCCAGCACCTCGCCCCGGCGGTCGTCGGGAATCGCCCACTTGTCGGTCGAGAGCTCGATGACCAGGCCGTTGTGGTCCTGGGTGTACAGCGAGTGGAAGATGCCGCGGTCGAACTCGTTGTAGCCGCGCCACTCCTCCTCCAGAGTCTCACGGATCTCGACGAACTCCTCGGGGTCGATGCTGAAGCAGAGGTGGTGGACCCCGCCGACGCCCGTGCGCTGGGGCCGGGGGTCCGAGTCGCGGTCGTCGTTCACGAAGAACGTGACGATGCGGCCGTCGCCCGAGTCGAAGAACAGGTGGGTCTGGGACGGGTCGTCGAGGTTGGGCTGGCGGAGCACCAGCGGCATCCCCAGGATGTCGCGGTAGAACTCGATGGTGTCCTCGGCGTTGCTCCCGATGAGCGTGATGTGGTCGGTACCGGTGGTGTGCATCGGACTGTCGGGCAGGTCGGACGTGATCTCGAAGTCGTCTGCGGATCGTCGGTTCGCCATGCGCGTGGGTAGTCGGTCGGCGACCATAGGTCTCAGGTTACACCGGTGCCACCTGATCACGCAGGAGCGAAACGGGGCGGCGCTCCGCGAGCCCGCGGGGCTATTCGAGCGCCGCGTCGAAGGCCTGCTGGAGGTCGGCCTTCAGGTCCGCGACGTTCTCGATGCCGACGCTCGCCCGGATGAGCCCGTCGGTGAGCCCCGCGGCCTCCCGCTCCGCCTTCGGAATCGCGGCGTGGGTCATCGTCGCGGGCTGCTCGATGAGGCTCTCGACGCCGCCCAGGCTCTCGGCCAGCGTGAACACCTCGGTCTCGCTCACCGCGTCGGCGGCTTCCTCGAGCGAAGCGGCGAGTTCGAAGCTGACCATCCCGCCGAAGTCGTCCATCTGCTCGGCCGCGAGGTCGTGGCCCGGGTGGGAGTCGAGCCCGGGGTAGTAGACCCGGTCGACGTCCTCGTGGTCCTGAAGCCACGTCGCCAGTTCGCGGGCGTTCTCGCAGTGGCGGTCCATCCGGACCGGCAGCGTCTTGGTCCCCCGGAGCACCAGGAAGCACTCGTGGGGGCCGGGCGTCGCGCCCACGCTGTTCTGGTAGAAGCCGAACCGGTCGTCGAGTTCCGCGTCGTTCGTCACGAGCGCACCGCCGACCACGTCGGAGTGGCCGCCCATGTACTTGGTGAGCGAGTGGGCAACGATGTCGGCGCCGAGGTCGAGCGGCCGCTGGAGGTACGGCGTGGCGAAGGTGTTGTCGACCGCGCAGAGCGCGCCGGCCTCGCGGGCGATCTCCGCGGTGGCCTCGATGTCGACGATGTTCAGGAGCGGGTTGGTCGGCGTCTCGACCCAGACGAGCTCGGTGTCCTCGCCGACGGCGGCCCGGGTCTCGTCGAGATCGGTCATGTCGACGAAGTCGAACGAGAGGTCGTACTGCTCGTACACCTGGGTGAAGATGCGGTGGGTCCCGCCGTACACGTCCTCGCTGGCGACGACGTGGTCGCCCGACTCCAGCAGGTTCAGCACCGTGTTTATCGCGCCCATCCCGCTGGAGAAGGCCCGACCGTACTCGCCGCCTTCGAGGCTGGCGACGTTGGCCTCGAGGTCGGTCCGCGTCGGGTTGCCGGTCCGGGAGTACTCGTAGCCGCGGTGCTCGCCCGGCGCGTCCTGTTCGTACGTCGAGTTGGCGTGGATCGGCGTCATGAGCGCCCCGGTCTCCTCGTCGGGCTCCTGGCCGGCGTGGATCGAGCGCGTCTCGAAGCGGAACTCCTCGTCGTCGGTCATGTGCGAACCGAGGCGCGGACGGCAGGTTACTCTTGCCCTTCGGGCGCGACCGGCCGGGGGCCGGCGGACGCGGCCTTCACCGTCGACAGCGCGTCACTCGGAGGCCGCGACGCCGGTCCGGGGCTCCTCGCTCTCGCCCTTCCAGTACCACGCCGCGACGTTGACCGCCAGTCCCAGGATGAACAGCCCCCAGGTCGCCCACCACGACGTGTACCAGAGGACGTCCAGCAGCACGACCGACCCGTTGTAGAGGGGCCAGAACGGTTCGATGCGCGAGGCGACGTCGGGCGCCGACAGCATGTCGGCCAACAGGTGCGAGAGGCCGGCGACCCAGACGGCGATGAAGCCCATGAGGTAGGCGTTCTCCTCCGCGCGCGGGGAGAACCAGTCGTCGTCGCTGCCGGCCGTTTTCAGGACCCAGCCGAGCAGGGGCCCGAGTATCGCCGCCATGACGGTGACCGCGACGATGGTGTGGAAGACGCCGTGGTGGTGGATGCCCGCGAACCAGTTCGAGAGATAGAGGTCCACGTCCGGCAGCATCCCGAACCAGAAGCCGGCGGCCACGAACGCCGCGGCGGTCTTCCGGCGGTCGATGAAGTACCACGCCGGTGCGAGCCAGATCAGCGCCATTCCCAGGTGTCCCATTACGTCGACCATGGGTGCAGTTGAGGGCCGAAGCGTCCATAGACCTGATGGCAGTCGCCGACGCTAACGTCGGCTTAACGACGCCGGCGTCGCCCGGTTCGCGCGAGTCGTCGGGGACGACCGAGCCGTCCCGGAGGCGGAGGGGTCGGGCCGCCCTCCGCCGGAAGTCGGCCGCGAGGGGGCGAGCGCCCGGAAACGCGGAACGTGCCTTTTATAACGGAGACCGGACAAGAGGGACGTACGACTATGCCGAGTTCGAACGGACCCTACCACAGCACTCGCGACAAACTCTCGAACAGCCCCCGAGAGCGCGGCACCTCCCCGCCCCAGCGCGCCGTCCAGCAGTACGAGGTCGGCCAGAAGGTCCACCTCAAGATCGACCCGAGCGTCGAGAAGGGTCGCTTCCACCCCCGATTCAACGGCCAGACCGGCGAGGTCGTCGGCGAGCAGGGCGCCGCCTACAAGGTCAGCATCAACGACCGCGGCAAGCAGAAGACCCTTATCGTCACCCCCGCCCACCTGAAGGCCCAGGAATAGCATGACCATATTCAAGGAGAAGGTCGAGGAGGAGTACCTGACCACGGCGGAGGCCAAGGAACTGCTCGCGGGCGTCGAGGAGGAGCGCGCGCTCGACGAGGACCGCGAGATGCGCTACGAACTGGCCCGTGCCATCGAGCACGTCAACCGGTTCGCCACGCTCGAGGCCGAGGAGTCGCGCGAACTCGTCGAGGAACTGCTCGACCTCGAGAAGGTCGACGAGCCGACGGCGTACAAGATCGCCGACATCCTGCCGAAGGACCGCGACGAGCTTCGCGCGGTGTACGCCCAGGAGCGCTACACCCTCTCGGGCGACGAGCTCGACGACATCCTCAACGTCGTCGCCAAGTACGACTGACCGCCACCAACTCTTTAAGTGGTTCGTCGGCGTAATCCGTGACAATGAGCGAACAGCAAAGCGGCGAAGAGCGGGTGCCGGCGGTCGTGCTGGACTACCTCCCGCACGGCCGAGCCGACGACGACCGGCCCCAGCACCAGAAGCCCGCGCTGGCCTACGCGCTGGGCATCGAGGAGTTCCGCCTGTTCGAGGTCACGTTAGAGGAGGACGTGAGCCTGACAATCACCGACCGGGTCGACGCCGACCGGTCGAACGACCTCGTCGCAAGCGTCCGGGAGATCGAGTACGAGGACCTCTCCGGGGCGGCCCAGTCGGAGCTCGAACACGCCATCCGGGACGTGGTGGAGTCCGACGAGCGCCGGTTCGTCGACTTCTACAACGACGCCCAGCCCATCACCCTGCGGCTCCACCAGCTCAACCTGCTGCCCGGTATCGGCAAGAAGCTCCGGAACAACATCCTGGAGGAGCGCAAGCGCAAGCCCTTCGAGAGCTTCGAAGACCTCGAGGAGCGGGTCTCGGGCCTGCACAACCCCAAGGAGGTGCTGATCGAGCGCGTCCTCGAGGAGCTCCGGGAGGACGACCTGAAGTACCGGACGTTCGTGCGCGTCGAGGAACAGCAGCAGTAGCGCAGCGACTCGTCTCCGGCCCGCGAACTCTCTTGCTCCCGACACGTGCTCGCTGACTCGGTGGCTTTACCCTCCTTCGGTCGCTATCCGAGGACAACATGACCGACGCACGCGACTCCGGGGCCGCTCCCCGGGACCCCGACGCCCTGCTCAGGCGGGCGGGCGTCCGCGGGAACCCCGACCGGGACCAGCACTTCCTGGTCGACGACCGCGTCCTCGACCGGCTCCCCGAGTACGCGACCGAGGCCGGCTTCGACCTCTCGCACGTCCTGGAGATCGGGCCGGGGACCGGCGCGCTGACAGACCGGCTGCTGGCGGTCGCCGACGAGGTGACCGCGGTCGAGCGCGACCCCGCCCTCGCGGCCTTCCTCCGCGAGGAGTTCGCCGACGAGATCGCGGCCGGCCGGCTGACCGTCGTCGAGGGCGACGCCCTCGCGGTCGACCTCCCCGAGTTCACCGCGTCGGTCTCGAATCTCCCGTACGGCGTCTCCAGCGAGATCACGTTCCGACTCCTGCCCCGCGGCAAGCCCGCCGTACTGATGTTCCAGAGGGAGTTCGCCGAGCGCATGGCGGCCGAGGCGGGGACCGACGACTACGGCCGGCTCTCGGTCTCCGCACAGCACTACGCCGACGTCGAGGTGGTCGAGCCCGTGCCGAAGGAGGCGTTCTCGCCGCCGCCGGAGGTCGAGAGCGCCGTCGTCCGGACCACGCCGCGGGAGCCAGACTACGAGGTCGGCGACGAGGCGTACTTCCTCGGGTTCGTGAAGGCCGTGTTCACCCAGCGCCGCAAGACCCTGCGGAACGCCATCAGGAACACGGCCCATATCTCGGGGCTGGACGACGCCGACGCAGTGGTCGACGCCATCGCCGCCGGGGAGACCGAGCTGGACCCGGACGTGCTGAGCCGGCGCGCGGGGAAGATTCCGCCCGAGACGTTCGCGGCGCTGGCGACGGTCGCCGACGAGCTCGGTCGCGGAGGTGCGAGCGGATGAGCGCCGTCGGCGGACTCGTCTCGTTCATCGACCGGCTGGCGCGGTTCTCGACCACCGAGTGGCGGCTCGCCGTCACGGCGCTCATCCTGCTGGTCGTGCTCGCGGGCGGGGTCGCGGCCCGCTACCTCCGGCGGAAGGCCCGCGAGCGGTTCCACAGCCACGTCGCCGACGTGGTGCTCGCCGGCTCGGTCGGCGTCGTGGTCCTCGGGGCGGCGGTCGCGCTGCTCGTCCTCTGGGGGGTCGCGACCGACGTCGCCAACGCCTGGGAGCAGATCGGCGGCACCCTCGGCGCCGGGTTCCGGTTCCTGCTCGCGCTGGTCGTGCTGGCCGGCGCGTACGTCGTCAACGGGTTCGTCCAGCGCGCCATCGACCGGTTCACCGAGGGCCACGAGACCATCACCGAGCACCAGAGCGAGATCGTCTACCGGGTGTCCCAGCTCACGGTGTGGGTCGGCGCCGTCGCGGTCATCCTCGGCATGTGGAACGTCGACCTCAGCGGGCTCATCGTCGGGGCCGGCTTCCTCGGCATCGTGGTCGGGATGGCCGCCCGCCAGACGCTCGGCGCGCTGCTCGCGGGCTTCGTCCTGATGTTCTCCCGGCCGTTCGAGATCGGCGACTGGGTCGAGATCGACGGCGAGGAGGGCATCGTGACCGACATCTCCATCGTCAACACCCGCATCCAGACGTTCGCCGGCGAGTACGTGATGATCCCCAACGACATCGTGAGCGGCGAGAAGATCGTCAACAAGAGCCGGAAGGGCCGGCTCCGCATCGAGGTCGAGGTGGGCGTCGACTACGAGGCCGACGTCGAGCGAGCGGCCGCCCTCGCCGAGGAGACGATGAAGGACCTCGACGAGGTGCTGACGGTGCCGACGCCCCAGGTCGTCCTCAAGGAGTTCGGCGACTCGGCGGTCACGCTGCTGTTACGCTTCTGGATCGACAAGCCGAGCGCCCGCCGGCAGTGGCGGGCCCGCACCGCGGTCATCGAGTCGGTCAAGGAGACGTTCGACCGCGAGGGCGTCAAGATTCCGTTCCCGCAGCGCGAGCTCACCGGCCGCGAGGAGTCGGGCGGGTTCCGCCTGTCCGGGGAGTCGGCGGCCCCGGAACCGACTGCGGACGGCGGCGTGACCGATGACACCGAGGAGATGAACCGCGGGACCGGCGAGGTGACCGACGAGTGACCGACCTGGCCGACCGCCGGGGCGTCGAGACCGAGGTGTACCAGCCCGCGGAGGACTCCCACCTGCTCGCGGAGGCCGCGGTCGAGGACCTCCGGGCCGACCCGCCCGGACTCGCACTGGAGGTCGGCACCGGCTCGGGGTACGTCGCCGAGCGCGTCGCCGACGAGACCGGCGCGCGGGTCGTCGGCTCCGACGTGAACCCCCACGCCTGCGAGCAGGCCCGCGACCGGGGCGTCGAGGCGGTCCGGGCCGACCTGCTCGAACCCTTTCGGACCGAATCGTTCGACGCGGTCCTGTTCAACGCACCGTACCTGCCGACCGAGCCCGACGAGGAGCGCGACGACTGGATGGAGGTCGCGCTCTCGGGCGGCGAGGACGGCCGGGCGGTCGTCGAGCCGTTCCTCGAAACGGTGGGACGAGTGCTCGCGCCGGACGGCGCGGTCTACCTGCTGGTCAGCAGCCTGACCGGCGTCGAGGAGGTCGTCGCGATGGCAGAGACGGAGGGCTTCTCGGCGGTGGCGCTGCGCGACGAGTCGTTCCCCTTCGAGACGCTGACGGTGCTGAAGCTCGTCCGCTGACTGCCATCGCGCGGAGGGGGTCCGGAAACGCTGGACTCGCGTGTCTTCGGAGACGCCGGATTCGTGTGTCGTGCTACCAGCTGTCTATGACCGTCGGTTATTTCCTGAGAGGAAAATATTAAGCGTCGGCATTCCGTAGACCCGGTCACATGACAGAGCGCGTCGCGACGACACCGGGAGTGTTCCCGCTTCCGGACTGGGCGAAGGCGGACCTCGCGGACCTGAAAGGCCACCAGAAGCACGACCTCATCGACGGCGACGAGGGCGAGGAGATCACGGCGGTCTACGACGAGGCTCGCGAGGAGGTAGTCGACCACCAGCGGGACGCCGGCCTCGACCGCGCGGTCGAGGGGCAGCTCCGGTGGGACGACATGCTGGCCCACCCGCTCGCGGTCCACGATTCGGTCGAGACCCGCGGCATCGTCCGGTACTACGACAACAACAACTTCTACCGCGACCCGGTCGTGACCGGCGAACTCGGCTTCGACGGTGACATCGCGGGCGAACTGGAGGCGGCGAGCGAGCTCGCGGACGCCGACGAGCTCCAGGCGGTCGTGCCCGGCCCCTTCTCGCTGGCCGACCTCGCCACCGACGAGTACTACGGCGACGACGCCGAGTTCCTCGACGCCATCGCGGACTTCCTCGCCGGCGAGGTCGAGGCGTTCCCCGAGGTCGAGACGCTGTTCGTGCTCGAACCCTCGCTGGTCGAGAACCCGCCGGAAGGCGACGAGGGCGAGCGCGCCAGCGAGGCGGTCGACGCCGTGACCACCGCGGCCCCGGCGGACACCGACGTCGTGGTCCACACCTACTGGGGCGCCCTGGACGAGAAGGTCCACGCCCACCTGCTCGACGCCGACTTCGACGCGCTCGGCTACGATTTCGTGGCCAACCACGAGGACAACCTCTACAACATCAACGAGTACGGCACCAAGGACTCCATCGCGGCGGGCGTCGTCGACGGCCAGAACACGCTGGTCGAGGACCCCGACCAGATCGCCGAGCGGGCCGACTGGCTCGAGGACAACACGCCCGCGGCCGACTTCGAGACCGTCTACCTCACGCCCAACACCGAGCTGTTCTACCTGCCGTACTCGACGTTCCGGGAGAAGCTCGCGGCCCTCGGTGAGGCCACCGAGGTCGCGGAGGTGAAAGCATGACCGACACCAGAGACCAGTTCCGACCGCCGAACCACCCGACCGACCACTTCCTGCTGACGACAGTCGTCGGCAGCTACCCCAAGCCCAAGTGGCTCGACCGCGCGCGAGACCTCCACGAAGACGAGGAGGCCGACTTCGACGACGACGCCTGGCAGGAGGCCAAGGACGACGCCGCCCGCCTCATCACCGAGGAACACGAACGCGCCGGCCTCGACGTCGTCGTGGACGGCGAGATGCGCCGCAACGAGATGGTCGAGTACTTCGCCCACCGCATCGACGGCTACGAGTTCAACGGGCCGGTGAAGGTGTGGGGCCACAACACCTTCGACAAGCCCTCGGTCGTCTCGGACGTCGAGTACGACGAGACGTGGCTGGTCGACGAGTACGAGTTCACCGCCAGCGTCTCCGAGCGTCCGGTCAAGGTGCCCATCACGGGGCCGTACACGCTGGCCAACTGGAGCTTCAACGAGGCGTACGACGACACCGAGGCGCTGGCCAACGACCTCGCGGACCTCGTGAACGAGGAGGTCGAGAAGCTGGTCGAGGCGGGCGCCCGCTACGTCCAGATCGACGAGCCCGCGCTCGCGACGACGCCGGACGACCACGCCATCGTGGGCGACTGTCTCGAACGCATCGTCGACGGGATTCCGGACGACGTCCGCGTCGGCCTCCACGTCTGCTACGGCGACTACTCCCGCATCTACCCGGAGATCCTGGAGTTCCCGGTCGACGAGTTCGACCTCGAACTCGCCAACGGCGACTACGAGCAGCTCGACGTGTTCAAGGACCCGGCGTTCACCAAGGACCTCGCGCTCGGCGTCGTGGACGCCCACGTCGCGGAGGTCGAGTCCGTCCCCGAGATCAAGGAGAACATCCAGAAGGGCCTGGAGGTCGTCCCGCCCGAGCAGCTGACCGTCAGCCCGGACTGCGGGCTGAAGCTGCTCCCGCGCGAGGTGGCCTACGAGAAGATGGCGAACCTCGTCACCGCCGCCCGGGAGGTCGAGCGGGAGCTCGACGAGGGCGAGATCGACGTCGAACGGTCGGCCGTGACCGCCGACGACTGACCGGAACCGCCGTTCGGGACGTTTTTGGCTTGCAGGCGGCGCGCTGAGGGTCGAGTCCGGGACGTCGCGCGCCGCGCGACCGCAGGAGCGTCCCGGCCCGGGTCAGGTCACGGCCGGGGTTCGTCCCGCCTTCGCACTTGAACCTTCGGTCGAGCGATTCCGTGCGTTTTCGCACCAACTGTGGAGAACTCAGTTCTAATCGTTCAGCAGTGCCGGACGGAACGAGGACTAGCCGTGACTCCGGGGCCTCAGAGCGGCAGGGCCGCCCGGACGCGCTCGATGACGCCCGGCGTCCGGGAGTTGCGGTAGCGCTCGAACACTGGGTGGAGCGCGTTCAGGAACTCCCGCTTGCTGTCGAAGTGGTCGCGTTCGACCGCCGAGACGGCCTCGGAGAGCGCCACGGTGTGGCCGTCGGCGTCGTACTTGATGCGGGGGTCCGAGAGCGACTCGACGACTTCCGTGCCGGTCGCCGGAAACGAGACGTCCCCGTCGTCGAGTACAGCCGCCACTTCGGCGATGCCGAACTCGATGACGTCGGGACCGTCGTCCGAGTCCGACGGCGGTGGCCTCATACCCATGGTGGTGGGTTCTCGCTCCCGCAATGAAAAACTCACTACTCGGAATTCCAAGGAGTCCGCCGACCGGCGACCGGATTTCGCGGTGCACGTGACGAGTGGTACCACCGACCGGATCCCGAGACGATGATCGGCTGTCGAACCCGTGTCCCCGACGGCCAGAACGCCCACTACCCCCGACGGCTTTCCAACGATAGCGATGACCGAGTTCGCCGAACGGGAGACGGCCGACGACCGCGACCCGGTGGACGTCCCGCTGGAGGTCCCCCGCATGGTCGCCGAGATCGCGCCCGACTGGTCGGTCGAGCGCATCCGGCCGACCGAGGAGGGGACCGACTCGGTCTTCTTCCTGACCGTCGCGACGCCCGGGGGTCGCCGAGAGGTGGTCCTGAAGGCGTTCACGGGCGAGGCCGTCCCGCCGACCGTGGCCCGGTCGGAACCCCGCGTGCTGGAGCTGCTAGCGGCCGAGACCGAGATCCCTGTCCCCGAGGTGGTCGGCTTCGTCGACGACCACCCCGACCTCCCGGCGCCGTTCTTCGTCGCCGAGCGCCTCCCGGGCGCGAACGGCTCCGGCCGGTTCCGGGACCTCTCGGCCGACGCGCTCGCCCGCGTGCTCGGCGAGGCCGGCGAGCACCTCGCCCAGCTCCACGAGGTCCGAACGTTCGACCGGTTCGGCCGGATCGGCGTCGAGGACGGCGACCTGGCGGTGGTCGGCGACGGGGACGGGCCGCGGGACCGCTGGACCGACTGGCTGCTCGCGGACGCCGAGGACACCTTAGACGGCATCGAAGGCGGCCGGTTCGACGACCTCGTGGGACCGCTCCGGGAGTACGTCCGGGAGGCGGTTCCGGCGCTCGACCCGCCGAACGAGGGGGTGTTCGTCCACTGGGACTACCGACTCGGGAACCTGCTGGTCGACCCCGAGACGGGCGAGGAGACCGGCGTGCTCGACTGGGCCGACCTCCTCGCGGGCGACCCGGTCTACAACCTCGCGACGGTCGAGGACCACAACGTCAACTGGCAGACCCGCGACGTCGTCCTCCGACGTCGGCTCCGCGAGCGGTTCCGCGCGGCCTACGACGCGCACCGCTCGGGCGACGGACCCGAGGACTTCGGCGAGCGCAAGCGGGTGTACCACCTCTGCAACCGGCTGAACGCGATGGCGTGCCTGCCCGACTGGTACGGCAACGAGACGCTCCGGGACGAGCGGGCCGCCGAGCACCGGATGTTCGTCCGGGAGTACGTCGACTGAACGAGCGGGCGGGTATCCCCCGACGGAGCCGCTCGGCATCTCGTCCCTCGGCGCCGCTCTGTCCGGCTACCGCCGAATGGACAGTCCTATACCTGAGCTTCACCTTGCCCCGCCCGTGCCCCGGACGCTCATCATCTCGGACGTCCACGCGAACGCGACCGCCCTCGAAGCCGTCCTGGCCGCCGAACCCGACCGCGACGCCGTCGTCTTCCTCGGCGACGCGGTCGACAACGGGCCACGCCCCGACGCGGCCTGCGACGTCCTCCGCGACCTCGACCTCGCAGCGGCCGTGCTGGGCAACCACGACCGGACCGTGCTCGCCGCCGACTCCCCCGAAGCGGCGAGCGACGACCCCTTCGCGGCGTGGCAGGCCTGGAGCCACCGACGGCTCGCGCCCGACAACCGGGCGTTCCTGGACGCGCTGCCCCGGACCGCGACGCTCGCGCTCGGCAACCGCCGGGTCCGGCTCCACCACGGCGACTTCCCGCGACCGGAGACTCACGACGGGCCGTGGCGGACCAGGGCGACGCCCGAGGACGACCCCGCGCTGTTCGAGCGAGTCGCGACTCGCTACGACGAGGACGTGATCCTGCACGGCCACTCGCACTTCCCGTTCGTCGACACCGTGGCGGGGACGACGTTCGTCAACCCGGGGAGCGTGGGCCTCCAGCGCGAGGGCTGGCCCGCCGACCGCGCCCGCTACGCGGTGTTCGAAGACGGGGCCTTCGACCTCCGGTCGGTCCGGTACGACGCGGACGCGGTGGCGGCCGACTCGCGGGCGCTGGACAGCCCGTTCGCCGACATCTGGGGACGCGCCGTCCCGAGCGCACAGACCGATTAACTGGGGTCGACCGAGCGACCCCGCGCGGTTGCTCGGCGAGCTGACCTGACACGCGGCCGAGGGACCGGTGCCTTTCTTAACTGTCCGTCACGTACGTACTGGCATGACAGGCGTACGAGTCGCGGGGGTCGGCCTCACCCACTTCGGCCAGCACCCCGAGCGGACGGGCCGGGACCTGTTCGCGGACGCGAGCGAGCGCGCGTTCGCCGACGCGGGCGTCCCCCGCGAGGACGTGGCGCAGCTGAACTACGGCAACTTCATGGGCGAGATCGGCGAGCACCAGGGCCACCAGGGGCCGCTGATGGCCGAGGCCGCCGGTCTGAACGCGCCGGCCACGCGCTACGAGAGCGCGTGCGCCTCCTCCGGGGTCGCGCTCCGCGAGGCGGTCAAGGACGTCCGGAACGGCGAGGCCGACGCGGTGCTGGTCGGCGGCGCCGAGCGCATGACCAACCTCGGCACGGCGGGCACGACCGAAGCGCTGGCCATCGCGGCCGACGACCTCTACGAGGTCCGGGCGGGCATGACGTTCCCGGCGGCGTACGCGCTGATGGCCCGCGCGTACTTCGACCGGTACGGCGGGAGCAGGGAGGACCTGGCCGCCATCGCGGTCAAGAACCACGACAACGCGCTCGACAACGAGTTCGCCCAGTTCCAGAAGGCCATCACGGTCGAGGACGCGCTCGACGCGCCGATGATCGCCGACCCGCTCGGCCTCTACGACGCCTGCCCCATCACCGACGGGGCGAGCGCGGCGGTGCTCGTGAGCGACGAGTACGCCGAGGAGCACGGACTGGACGCCCCGGTCTCGATCACCGGCACGGGCCAGGGCGGCGACAAGATGGCGCTCCAGGACCGCCGGTACCTCGCCCGGACGCCCGCCGCCGAGCGCGCCGCCGAGGAGGCCTACGCCGACGCCGGCATCGGCCCGCGGGACGTCGCGGTGGCCGAGGTCCACGACTGCTTCACCATCGCGGAGGTGCTCGCGCTCGAAGCGCTCGACTTCTACGCGCCCGGCGAGGGCGTCGGCGCGGCGGCACGCGGCGAGACAACCCGCGACGGCGACCGGCCGGTCAACCTCTCGGGCGGTCTCAAGGCCAAGGGCCACCCCGTCGGCGCCACCGGGACCAGCCAGGTCGTCGAGATGACCCGCCTGCTCCGGGGCGACCACCCCAACAGCGACGCCGTGCCGGGCGACGTCGGCGTCACCCACAACGCGGGCGGGACGGTCGCGAGCACCACGGTTCACGTGCTGGAGGTGGAAGAATGAACGACGAAACCGGCGGTGGGGCCGAGCGCGTCCGCGACGAGGGCTACGACGACTTCCTCGACGCCGTCGAGTCGGGCGAGGGGTTCTACCTGGAGTGCCCGGAGGGTCACGGCTCGCTCCCGCCGCGGCGGGTCTGCCCGCACTGCGGCGCGACCGACCTCGACGAGGTGGCGCTGCCCGACACCGGGGCGATCGAGACCCACACCACGGTCCACGTCGCCGCGCCCTCGTTCGCCGACGACACGCCCTACGCCACGGCGGTCGCGGACTTCGGCGAGGTCCGACTGACCGGCCAGGTCCGCGGCGTCGACCCCGAGGACGTCGCTGTCGGCACGGAAGTCGCGCCCGAGGTCGGCGAGACCGAGACGGCAGGTGAGCGCGTGCTGGTCCTGCGGGTGCGCTGAGAGCCTCCCGTCGGCGTCGCGACCGGACCGTCTTTTCCCGATAACTCTTAGCGAAGTAGCCAGCGCCGCGCACGCCGCGCGCGCGCCGTGGTTCCGGATTGACGCTGTCGCTGCCGCCTACGTCTCTGCCCCCGGCCCTGTCTCCACCTCCTCCTCGGTCAGTTCGTCGAGCAGCACGTCGAGGAACGGGCCGGGGTGCTCGGCGTGGGGCAGCAGCTTGGCGTCGTCGAACACCACCAGCTTGGTGTCGGCCCGCTCGGCGAGCTCCTCGCCCTCCTCCAGCGGCGACACCGTCGCGTCGCGACCCCAGACGATGGTGACCGGCACGTCGATCCGGGCCAGCTCCTCGCCCAGGTCGACGTCCGGGTCGAGGTAGCCCGAGACGAAGGAGGCGGGCGCGAACCGCGCGCCGGGCTGGTGGCTGGTCTCCCACTGGTAGTCGACGTCGCGCTCGGTGTAGGAGGCCTCCGAGGCGTACCCCTCCCGGTTGTCGAAGAAGTGGAGCGACCGCTTGCTGGTCAGGAGGTTGAACAGCGCCTGTCCGACCACGGGCGACCGGAACAGCGACCGGAGCCAGGTCCGGCGCGGGCCGGTGTCGGCGGTCGGCGCGATCAGGACGAGTCGCGAGAAGACGTGGGACTGCTGCTGGGCCAGCACGGCGTAGGCCCCCGACAGCGACGTGGCCACGCAGGCCGCGTCCTCGGTCACGTCCTCGGCGAAGTCGGTGACGAAGGCGGTGTACAGCGCCGCCGAGTAGGTCAGCGGCGGCCGGTCCGACCGACCGAACCCGGGCAGGTCGGGCGCGATCACGTGGTGGGTCGTGGCGAGCTGGTCGAATATCTGGTCGAACTCCTTGCTCGACGCGGCGGCGTGGACCCCGTGCAGCAGGAGCACGTCGGGGTCGTCGGGGTCGCCCGCCTCGGTGTACTCGACGTCGAACCCGCGCCAGCGGTAGGTCCGCTGGCGGCCCTCGAGCCCGGGCTGGAGGTCGCTCGCCTTCCACGACAGCAGTCGGTTCCCGAGTACTGCGGCTCCCAGTCCGCCCACCGCACCGGCCAAGGCTCTGCGTAGCTTCATACCTGAATACTCACCGTCAGGTAAGTTAGCCGTTGTGCCGGGGCCGTCGACCGTCCGGTCACGGTTCGACGGCGCCCGTGTCCCGCTCGAACACCGCAGTCGGCTTCGCAAACGAATTAACCCCCGGTCCGAAATCCTCCTTCATGGTCGTTTCGAGCGCTCCGGGCAAGGTCTACCTGTTCGGGGAACACGCGGTCGTCTACGGCGAGCCGGCGGTCCCTTGCGCCATCGAGCGCCGGGCGCGGGTCACCGTCGAGGAGCGGGACGACGACCGCATCAGGGTCCACGCCGAGGACCTGAGCATCAACGGGTTCACGGTGGAGTACGGCGACGGCGCCGACGAGGCGCCGGACGTGGACGTCGCGGAGTCGCTGGTCCAGGCCGGCATCGGCTACATCGACGCCGCGGTCGAGCAGGCCCGCGACGCCGCCGACGCGCCGGACGCGGGCTTCGACGTCACCGTCGAGAGCGAGATCCCGCTGGGCGCGGGGCTGGGCTCGTCGGCGGCGGTGACGGTGGCCGGCATCGACGCCGGCACGCGCGAACTGGGCGTCGAGCTCCCGACCGAGGAGGTCGCCGAGCGAGCCTACCGGGCCGAGCTCGAGGTACAGGACGGCGAGGCCTCTCGTGCCGACACCTTCTGCTCGGCGACGGGCGGCGCGGTCCGGGTCGAGGGCGACGACTGCCGGGCCATCGAGGCGCCGGAACTGCCCTTCGTCATCGGCTTCGACGGCGGCGCGGGCGACACCGGCCAGCTCGTCGCCGGGGTCCGGGCGCTCCGCGAGGAGTACGGCTTCGCGGCCGACACCGTCGAGAGCATCGGCGACATCGTCCGGTTCGGCGAGGAGGTGCTCGCCGAGGGTGACGTGGCCGAACTCGGCCAGCTCATGGACTTCAACCACGGACTGCTGGAGGCGCTGGGCGTCTCCTCGCGGTCGCTGGACCAGATGGTCTGGGCGGCCCGCGACGCGGGCGCGCTCGGCGCCAAGCTGACCGGCGCGGGCGGCGGCGGCTGCATCGTCGCGCTCGACCCGACCGAGGCGACCCGGACCGCGCTGGAGTACACCCAGGGGTGCGAGACCGCGTTCCGTGCCGGCCTCGACACCGACGGCGTGCGCGTGGAGGCCGAGTAAATGAGCGAGACCACCGTCCTCAAGCTCGGCGGCAGCGTCGTCACCGACAAGGACCGCGCCGAGGCGCTCGACGGCCCGGCGCTCGACCGGGCCACCGACGCGGTCGCCGACGCGCGGCGCTCGGGCGACGTCGACGACCTCGTGGTCGTCCACGGCGGCGGGAGCTTCGGCCACCACCACGCCAGCGAGCACGGCGTCTCGAAGACCGACGGCTCCGCGGACGCCGGGGCGGCGGTCGAGATCCACGGCGCGATGAAGACGCTCAACGACTTCGTCCTGGCGCGGCTCCACGACCGCGACGTGCCCGCGGTGCCGGTCCACCCCTTCTCGGCGGCCCGCCGCGACGGCGACGCGGAGCTGACGCTCATGACCGAGCAGGTCGCGACGATGCTCGGCGAGGGGTTCGTCCCGGTCCTCCATGGCGACGTGGTGGCCCACGAGGGCGAGGGGGTCACCATCCTCAGCGGCGACGAGGTGGTCACCGCGGTCGCCGAGGGAGTCGACGCCGACCGCGTGGGGTTCTGCTCGACGGTCCCCGGCGTGCTGGACGACGACGGGGACGTGATTCCGGAGATCGGCTCGTACGATGAGGTGGCCGAGTACCTCGGCGGGAGCGACGCGACCGACGTGACCGGCGGGATGGCCGGGAAGGTCCGGGCGCTGCTGTCGCTGGGGGCGCCCGCGACGGTCTTCGGGCCCGACGACCTCCGGGCGTTCCTCGCGGGCGAGCAGCCCGGTACGCGCATCGACGGGCGATAGCTCCGGCGCGGCCGGCGGCGGACGTTCTGTCTTCTGGCTCAGCCCTCTCGGGGTAGTCGGACTGGCGGTCCCGCAGCGCGCACGGACTGCCCTCGGCCGGAACCGCGCGAGACGTCCGTGCCCGGTTTCCCCCGCCATCGCATTTAAATGTCCGCGAGCGGCTCACCGGAGCCGGTCCGGGTGACGTCGCGCTGTTCTGTCGAACAGGGGATACTCGCGCGTGAACTGGTCTACGGACGGATAACGCCCGCGCTCAGCGCGGTTGCAGAGGCGGCGTCGCGCCCGGCTCGTCGGCCGCAACGTTAATGACGGACCCGAACTGGGCCAATCCCGGCAGTTTTTATTACCGGGGAGTCTAAGGCCCCCATAGACCGATAGCTCGGGAACGTGGCTCGACGCCACCGGGCGATCCCGCCGACGGCTGCAAGACGCCGCGGTCCGGGGTCGCTCGCCCGAGCAGGTTTACGTGCGTACGGACGCCACGTAGCGTGGCTGTGCCACGAAGCGCCGCGGTCCCGCCGCGGAATCGTCGTGGCGCTGCCGCGCGAACCGCGTGGCTTTGCGTACATAAGGTGAAACTATGGAAATCGAAATTGCAACCATCGGCGGTTACGAGGAAGTCGGACGGCAGTGCACCGCCGTCCGCGCGGGCGACGACGTTGTCATCTTCGACATGGGGCTGAACCTCTCGAAGGTGCTGCTCCACGACAACGTCGAGACCGAGAAACTGCACAGTCTCGACCTCATCGACATGGGGGCGATACCGGACGACCGCGTCATGTCCGACCTCGAAGGCGACGTCCAGGCCATCGTGCCGACCCACGGTCACCTCGACCACATCGGCGCCATCTCCAAGCTGGCCCACCGGTACAACGCGCCGGTCGTCGCCTCGCCCTACACCATCGAACTGGTCAAGCAGCAGATCCAGGGCGAGCAGAAGTTCGGCGTCGAGAACGACCTGGTGAAGATGGAGGCGGGCGAGACGATGTCCATCGGCGACTCCGGGCAGGTCGAACTCGAGTTCGTCAACGTGACCCACTCGATCATCGACGCCATCAACCCGGTGCTCCACACGCCCGAGGGCGCGATCGTCTACGGCCTCGACAAGCGGATGGACCACACGCCGGTGCTCGGCGACCCCATCGACATGAAGCGATTCCGCGAGATCGGCCGCGAGGGCGAGGGCGTGCTGGCGTACATCGAGGACTGCACCAACGCGGGCCGGAAGGGTCGGACGCCGAGCGAGTCGGTCGCGCGGCGCCACCTCAAGGACGTGATGAACTCCATCGAGGACTACGACGGCGGCATCGTGGCGACGACGTTCTCGAGCCACATCGCCCGCGTCAAGAGCCTCGTGGAGTTCGCCCACGACATCGGCCGCGAGCCCGTGCTGCTGGGCCGGTCGATGGAGAAGTACTCGGGCACCGCGGAGCGGCTCGACTTCGTCGACTTCCCCGAGGACATGGGGATGTTCGGCCACCGCAAGTCGGTCGACCGCACCTTCAAGCGCATCATGAAGGAGGGCAAGGAGAACTACCTCCCCATCGTCACCGGCCACCAGGGCGAGCCCCGCGCGATGCTCACCCGGATGGGCCGGGGCGAGACGCCCTACGAGCTGGACGACGGCGACAAGGTCATCTTCTCGGCCCGCGTGATTCCGGAGCCGACCAACGAGGGCCAGCGCTACCAGTCCGAGCGCCTCCTGAAGATGCAGGGCGCCCGCATCTACGACGACATCCACGTGTCGGGCCACCTCCGCGAGGAGGGTCACTACCAGATGATCGACGCGCTCCAGCCCCAGAACATCATCCCGGCTCACCAGGACATGAAGGGGTTCGCGCCGTACGTGAGCCTCGCCGAGAGTCAGGGCTACGAGCTCGGTCGGGACCTGCACGTGACGAGCAACGGCAACCTCATCCAACTCGTCGAGTAACATGACGGACGCGAGCGCCGGGACACTGGAAGAGCAGGTGCTTGGGGCGGTCGAACAGCGCCGGGAGGTCGTCAACGCGGCCATCGACGAGGACCTGCCGGTCGCCGAACCCGAGCGCCTCTACGAGGCGGTCCGGTACCTGCTCGACGCGGGCGGCAAGCGCCTGCGGCCGACCGTGCTGCTGCTCGTCGCGGAGGCGCTCGCCGACGTCGACGACGACCCGGCCGACATCGACTACCGGGACTTCCCGGACCTCACCGGGGGCGCCGTCGACCTGATGGCGGCCGCGGTCAGCATCGAGGTCATCCAGTCGTTCACGCTCATCCACGACGACATCATGGACGACGACGACCTGCGCCGGGGCGTACCCGCGGTCCACCGGGAGTACGACACCGAGACCGCCATCCTGGCCGGCGACACCCTCTACTCCAAGGCATTCGAAATCCTGGTGGAGGCCGACGCCGACCCCGAGCGGGTCGTGGAGGCGACCGACGTGCTGGCGACGACGTGCACCAACATCTGCGAGGGCCAGGCCCGCGACATCGCGTTCGAGGAGCGGACGGACGTGCTCCCCGACGAGTACCTCGAGATGATCAAGGACAAGACCGCGGTGCTGTACGGCGCGGCCGCGACCATCCCGGCCATCCTGCTCGGCGCCGACGACGAGACCGTCGAGCAGCTGTACCAGTACGGCATCGACGTGGGCCGGGCGTTCCAGATCCAGGACGACGTGCTCGACCTGACGGTGCCCAGCGAGAAGCTCGGCAAGCAGCGCGGCAGCGACCTCGTAGAGAACAAGCAGACCATCATCACGCTCCACGCCCGCGAGCAGGGCGTCGACGTCGACGCCCTGGTCGAGACCGACGACGTCGACTCGGTCACCGAGGCCGAGATCGACGAGGCGGTCGCCCGGCTCGAGGACGCCGGCAGCATCGACTACGCGAAGGAGAAGGCCCAGGAGCTGGTCACCCGGGGCAAGGACCGGCTCGCGGTCCTCCCGGACAACGAGTCGAAGGAGCTGCTGGCGGGCATCGCGGACTACCTCATCGAGCGCGGTCACTGACCGCGTCGGCTTCTCCGGGGTCGACGCCGCTCGGTCCTCGCGGGCCGACCGCTCGGCCGCCGACCGTCACGTTCTGCAGTGACGCCGCTGGCGCGACACGGACAGCCCTGCGAGCAGCGTACGTAATCGAGCCCAGTAGCCGGCCGGACGTCGGGAGCAACGGCGGGGACGGCGGGAGGGCAGAGAGAAGCGGGTGAAGGTGTCGGAGCGTCAACGGGGGAGAGCGGGTCGTCGGCCGCGCGGCCTCACTCGCTCGGGAACTCCTTGTAGTGGGTGTGTTCGAGGTACTCTTCGAGCGTCGGCTGGCGCCAGTAGCGGACCACGTCGCTGCGCGGGTCGAACTCCACGATGTCCTCCTCGGCCAGACGGGGGAGATGGGTCTGGCGGAGCTCGACCGCGATGTCCTGCCGGCGCGAGTCGGTGACGGGATCGTCGCCGTCGCGGGCCTCCCACAGCGCGACCTCGTCGGCCAGCGTCTCGACCTCTGCCAGCCCGTCGTCGGTGCCGACGAGCGTGTAGAGGGCGTACCGGCGCCGGCGCTCCGCGAGGAGGTCGAAGAGCGTGTCGAACGAGGGCGTCGTGACTGCGCGACCGTTCTGGAGGGCGTGGTCGCTTGCGTTTCCCGACCGTATCGAGTCGTTGTTCATGGCGGCTGACCTCCACTCGAATCCTTCTCCGGAAGGGGATAACAAACCCATGCCTCAACAATAAGGTACCGCCGCGAGAGAGTGTCAAGCGCCGAATATCAACAGTCTTAGGGGTTGACCGTACGTTCACTCATCCAACTGGAACTCCTTTACCGAACGTTCGTTCGGGAGGACGCCGACCGGTCGAACGTCCGGTCACCCGTCGAGGAACGTCCCCACGAGTTTTCGCTGGGCCGCCCGGAGGTGCTGGTGGAGCGTCGGCGACGAGATGTCGAGCGAGTCGGCCACCTCCTCGCCGGTGCTCTCGCGGGGGTACTCGTAGTAGCCCGCGAAGTACGCCGCCTGGAGCGCGGTCCGCTGCTTCTCGGTCAGGTCCCGGCGGAGCGTCTGGCGGAACTCCTGGTCGGTGTCGACCGGCCGGTCGACCTCCTGCTTGCTCACGAGGTCGGCATCGGGGTAGATGGTCCGGAAGCTGTCGACGACGTCCCGGACGTTCACGTCCGAGGACGCCTCCGCGACGTACCGGACCGTGCCGTCCTCGGCCACCGCCGACTTGACCACGGTACCGGCCTTCACGAGCCGGTCCACGCCGGACCACGCCAGGTCGAGCTCCAGCAGGCACTCGTCGCCGTCGTCCGTGACGACCCGGCTCCCCTCGAGGACGCCGTAGTCCGCCAGTCGGTCGACGACCGTCGAGGCCGACGCGCCCTCGACCGCGACGTACTCCAGCAGCTTGTCCTCCCGGATGGGGACGACGCCCTCGAGCGCGAACCGGGCGCCGAGCTCGGACGAGAGCCGGCAGAACCCTGACTTCGGGCTGTCGACCTCGAACTCCAGTTCGACCGCGGTGTCGGAGAGCAGCAGCTTCCGGTTCTTCACCGCGTTGATGGCGAACGCGACGATCTCGCCCAGGGTCTCGAGCGCGGTCAGCTCCCGGTCGCTGTACGCGCCGGTGCACGCTCCACTGATGCCCAGCACCCCGTAGTTCGTGTTGCCGTACGTCAGCGGCACGAGGACCGCCGAGGACATCCCGATGTCGACCATGATCTCCCGCTCGCGCTCGGAGAGGGCGTCCGACCGGTCGACGTCTGACACCACGACCGACTCGCTCTCGCGGACGACCCGCGCGAGCGCGTTGTCCCCGGGTGACTTGGCCTGGGTCGCCTCGACGAGCCGCTCGACGTCCCCGCGGTCGACGCCGACGACCGTCTCCGGGTGCATCCGCTCGTCCTTGACCCACGGCCCGCCGATCCACGCGAACTGGTAGAACTCCGAGTTGGCCAGCTCCTCGCAGACGGTCCGCTCGATCTCCTCGCGGGTCGCGGACCCGACCAGCGACTGGACGATGCGGTGGATCAGCGCGTTGATGCGGCTCAGCCGGGTCAGCGCGTCGCGGCTCTCGGCGAGTCGGCGCTCGTTCTCGCGGCGCTCGGTCACGTCGCGGGCCACCCAGACCACCGCCTGCCGGCCGTCGATGGTGTCGCCCAGCGGCGCGGTCCGGCCCTCGAACCACCGGGTGCCGGCGGCGGTGTCGGCCTCGTACTCGATGGTCTCGACCCCGCCGGTCTCCAGGGTGGTCCGGATGAGGGCGAGGAACCGGTCGGCCTGCTCGTCGGGGAAGGCGTCGTGGAGGTGCTTGCCGACCAGCCGCTCCTGCTCGACGGTCCGGAGGTCCGCGGTCCCGGGCCCGGACAGCACCTCCAGGTACTGGCCGGTCTCGTCGATGACGAAGGCCACGTCCGGGAACGCGTTGGTCAGCTCCCGGAGCCGGTCGCCCGAGACGCCCGAGTCGGTCTCGACGCTGGCCGCGGCCACCGCCCGACCCACGCGCTCGCGGAGCCGGTCGCCGCCGTCGGCCTTCCGGAGGTAGTCGGTCGCGCCCATCCCGACCGCCTCGCTGGCGACCGCCTCGCTGCCCGACCCCGTGTACAGCACGAACGGCAGGTTCGGGTGGTCGTGGCGGACGGCCTCCAGCAGCGCCAGGCCGTCGGTCTCGGGCAGGTCGTACTCGCTGACGACGCAGTCGACGTCGCCGTCGGTGGCGAGGCGGTCGCGGGCGGCCGCCGCCGTCGACACAGCCGAGACCGACACGTCGCTGCCGTCAGACAGCGCGGCCGGCGGGTCGGCCTCGTCGACGTAGAGTACTCGGATGGTCCTCGTCGCGGGAGCGTCCCCGTTCCCGTCGGGCGACTCCCGGTCGACGCGCTGGCGTTCGGAGGTCACGTTCGACCGGTGGTACGCGGCCGCGTACCTAAGGGCCTTGGTTAGCGATCTGAGACGTGACGGGGACCGACTTTCGGGACTGTCAGCGTCGGACCCGGACGAACCGTCGAACCCAGACGAAGGGGTGAACTCGGAGGCGGGCGGTCGGAGGGCGTCGAACTGGACGGGCGGCCGGAATCGAATCCGGACGAGTTTTCCCGCAGACGCCCCAACGACCCGGTAATGAACGACGAACTCCGCGAGCGGATCGAGACGGAGGCCGAGAAGCACGCCCTCGTCAACGCGGTCAAGCACGAAAGCGAGGCCGACGTCGGCGCGGTCATGGGCCCGCTGATGGGCGAGAACCCCGACTTCCGAAAGCACGGCGACGAGATCCCGGGCGTCATCGGGCCGGTGGTCTCGCGGGTCAACGACCTCTCGACCGAGGAGCGCCGCGACCGCCTCGCCGAGCTCGCGCCCGACTGGCTCGAGGAGATCGAGAGCGAGGACGAGGGCGAGGACCACCCGCTGCCGGACCTCCCGAACGCCGAGGCGTACGACGAGATCCGGATGCGGTGCGCCCCGAACCCCAACGGGCCGTGGCACCTCGGCCACGCCCGGATGCCCGCGGTCATCGGCACCTACGCCGAGCGCTACGACGGCGAGTTCGTCGTCCGGTTCGACGACACCGACCCCGAGACCAAGCGCCCGCTGCTGTGGGCCTACGACGAGATCCTGGAGGAGGTCGAGTACCTCGGGTTCGAACCCGCCGAGGTCCTGCGCGCCAGCGACCGCCTCGAGACCTACTACGACCACGCCCGCGACCTCATCGAGAAGGGCGGGGCCTACACCTGCTCGTGCTCGGGCGAGGCGTTCTCGGACCTCAAGAACTCGGGCGAGCCCTGCCCCCACCGCGACAAGGACCCCGAGACCACGATGGAGGAGTTCGAGGCCATGATCGCCGGCGAGTACGAGTCGGGCGAGATGGTGCTCCGGGTCAAGACCGACATCGAGCACAAGAACCCCGCGCTGCGCGACTGGGTCGGCTTCCGCATCATCGACACGCCCCACCCGCGCGAGGAGGCCGAAGACTACCGGTGCTGGCCGATGCTCGACTTCCAGTCGGGCGTCGACGACCACCTCACGGGCGTGACCCACATCATCCGGGGCATCGACCTCCAGGACTCCGCGAAGCGCCAGCGGTTCGTCTACGACTACTTCGACTGGGAGTACCCCGAGGTGGTCCACTGGGGCCACGTCCAGGTCGACGAGTACGACGTCAAGATGTCGACCTCGACTATCCGGGAGCTCATCGAGGCCGGCGAGCTCGACGGCTGGGACGACCCGCGCGCCCCCACGCTCCCCAGCGTCGAGCGCCGCGGCATCCGGGGCGAGGCCATCGTCGACGCGATGATCGAACTCGGCACGTCGACCAGCAACGTCGACCTCGCGATGAGCTCTGTGTACGCCAACAACCGCGACCTCGTCGACGACGACGCCGACCGGTACTTCTTCGTCCGCGAGGACCACGCCGACTTCACGCTGACCGGCGACCACCCCGAGACCGCCCACCCGCCGGTCCACCCCGACCACGAGGACCGGGGCACCCGCGACATCGACGCCGGCAGCCGCGTCCGCATCGAGGAGGTCGACGTGCCGGAAGACGGCGAGCGCATCTGGCTCAAGGGGTTCGGCTGCTTCCGGCGCGAGGACGACGAGTTCGCGTACGCCGGCGACGACATCACCGCCGTCCGCGAGGAGGGCGTCGACGTCGTCCACTGGGTCCCTGCCGACACCGCGGTCCTGACCCGGATGCGGACGCCCGACGGCGACGTCGTGGGCTACGCCGAACCCGGCTTCCGCGACACCGCTGTCGACGAGATGATCCAGTTCGAGCGCGTCGGGTTCGCCCGCGTCGACGACCACGAGGACAGCGACGAGTCCGTGGCGTACTTCGCCCACGAGTAGTCGTCGCGCGGCCGCAGAATCGCTACTCCTCGACCCGCAGTTCCCGCTCGTCGTCGAGCGCGTCGTCCATCGCCCGGACCAGCGCCCGGCCCTTGTCCAGCGTCTCCTCGTACTCGGCGTAGGGGTCGGAGTCGTGGACGATGCCCGCGCCGACCCGGAGGTAGTAGCTGTCGCCGGCCCGCACCAGCGTCCGGATGGTCATGTTCAGCGTCCCGCGCTCGTCGAAGCCGACGACGCCGATCGCGCCGGTATAGGGTCCGCGGCGGGTCGGCTCGAGTTCGTCGATGATCGCCATCGTCCGGGGCTTGGGCGCGCCGGTGATGGTACCCCCGGGGAACACCGCGGCGATGGCGTCGGCCACCGAGGCGTCGTCGCGGCGCCGCCCGACCACCTTCGAGACGGTGTGCATCACCTCGGAGTACCGGTCGACGCGGCGGTACTCCTCCACTTCGACCGACCCGAACTCCGAGACCTTCCCGAGATCGTTGCGCTCTAAGTCGACCAGCATCGCGTGCTCGGCGTGCTCCTTCTCGCTGTCGAGCAGTTCGCGTTCGAGCCGGCGGTCCTCGGCCGGCGCGTCGCCCCGCGGGCGCGTCCCGGCGATGGGTTCGGTCACGAGCCGGTCGCCCTCGCAGTCGAGCAGGAGTTCGGGGCTGGCGCTCACGAGGTCCACGCCGGGGAACTCCACGAGCGCGGAGTACGGCGCGGGGTTGACCCGCCGGAGCGCGGCGTACGCGGCGACCGGGTGGACCGCGGCGGGCGCGACCAGCCGCTGGGAGACGTTCGCCTGGAACGTCTCGCCGTCGCGGACGTACTCCCGGACCCGACGAACTCGCTCGGCGTACGCCTCGCGACCGACCTCGTTGCGGAACGTCGCGGCCGCGGCGTCGGCGGGCGGCGGTTCGATGGTCGAGTCGCCCTCGTGGATGCTTCGCGCGAACTCCTCCGCACGCTCGACGGCGCGGTCGTAAACTGCGGTGGCGTCGTCGCCGGGCTCGACTCGCGGACAGCACGTGATGTGGAGTTCGGTCGGTCCCTCGCCGCGGGGCTCGCGCCACGCCGCCACGCGGTCGTAGACGCCCAGCTGGAGCCGGGGAAGTCCCCGGTCGTCCTCGGTCGTGTCGGGCAGGTCCTCGAGTTCGCGCGCGAGGTCGTAGGAGAACCAGCCGAACGCGCCGCAGGGGTACGGCACCTCGCAGTCGCCCCGGACGAGTCGCTCGGACCCGAGGAGGTCGTCGAGCGCGTCGAAGCCTGCGGGGGTGTCGGCGGTGGCGTCGGTCGTCACCCACCGCTCGGGGTCGGTCGCGAAGTAGCCCCAGCCGTCCTGCCCGCCGGTGGTTTCGAGGTAGACGCTTTTCTCGGGTTCGCGTGCCCGTCGGTAAGCGTCGTAGGGGTCGGCGACCTCGGTCCGGAGTTCGACCGGGATTTGGGATAGGGCGTTGAGTCCGGCTGTGAGTCGCTCAAACTCCTCTCGCGACGTGACGGTGCGAGGTTCGCTCACGCCTGGGGATAGGGAAGCCGGAGTTATCTGTGAATCGGTCTATGTTATCGAGGTTTACTGTTGGACGAAGCTATCCATTGAGTGGAGCACCTTCGCAAAACCGGGAAACGGGTGCCGGTTAGAGGTTGACTTCGGATTCGCCGATGACAGCAGTTTTATCGCTACCGGATGCAGTCCAGATGACCTTCACAGTCATTCCGTCTTGAATATCGTTAGTAGCGCCACCATTGTCATGGAACGTTATGCTATCACCAGCAGTTATGTCCCCAGTACCCCAGCTAGAGCTCACTGGGAGAGTACCCGAGTTTTCGTCGGTGCCAGCATCCCAAACTGCTTTACCACCGACAGTGACCTTTACTTGATCACCTTTCACTGCTTCACCTCCATCATGAGCGATTTCGACTGTTCCATCATTCGCTGTCGTATAGTCGAATGTGAAGGTTGCACTAGGACTTGCTTGACTCACTCGATCACCGAGACCGAGCACGAACGTCCCGATAACTGCTGCTAGAATCACCGTGATCGCCACCATCAAGATGACCCCAATGACAGGACTTACTGCTCGGTCTCCGTCACCTTCAAGAAATGACTTGAAAGCGCCCTTTAGATCCATGTTTAGAAGGACACCTCAGATTCACCGATGATAGCGGTCTTGTCACTACCGGAGGCAGTCCAAATTACCTTGACTGCTTGACCGTCAGAGACACTGCTATCCCGAAGTTCGATTCGGTCTCCTGCAGTAATCTTGTCAGCAGTCCAGTCATTAGTCCCGGTAGTCCAAGAAGCACTACCACTATCGTATGCAGTCGTACCTCCAACAGTGACATCTAATTGGTCAGTAGTAACACCATCACCGCCGTCGTGGATAATGGCCACTTCGTTGTTGCTCTGATCATATTCGAACGTGAACGTCGCACTGGGTTGCGCCTGACTGACCCGATCGCCGAGACCGAGCACGAACGTTCCGATGACCGCCGCCAGGATCACCGTGATCGCCACCATCAGGATGACCCCGATGACCGGCGAGACCGCGCCGTCGTCTTCGAAGAGTGCTTTGAGTTTCATGTGTTGGTATTTCTCCGTTTTCCCGCACGTTATCATCCGTGAGAAGCGGCCGCACCCTTTATCTACGCCGGCGAACTACGTTCGTTCGTCGGCGGGGGACCGCCATAGCCGCCCCGGCCCGGCACTTCTCGCTCGATGACACGTGCTTAATTCCCCCGTTCACAGTCACCCTATAAAAATACTTCCTTACCTGAAAAGAGGATTATAGAATTTGATATGCTCTCGAAATATACAATGACAGGAAGTAACGAGAACACTCGGGCGGAGAAGGTCCAGATTTATACCGCCGCGGTACGATTCGGGAACCGATGAGCCAGCAGGTCACCCCGGAGACGCTCCGGTCCGCGCTGCAGTCGCTGGCCGCCCGCCTCGGCAAGACCCCGACCGTGGTCGACATGCACGAGGAGGGCGACTTCTCGCCGGAGCAGTACCAGGAGGTCTTCGGCGGGTGGAACGAGGCGCTCGAGGCGGCCGGCCTCGACCCCGAGGAGATGGGGAGCAAGCGCATCCCCGACAGGGAGCTGCTGGCCGAGCTCCAGCGGCTCTACACCGAGCTGGGCAAGCCGCCGACCCAGCGGGACATGACCGAGCGCGGCGCGTACTCCAACCGGACCTACCGGCTCCGGTTCGGCAGCTGGTCGGCCGCGCTCCAGGAGGCGATGCTCGACACCAACGACGGCATCTCCGAGGCCGAGCTGCTCCGGGAGATCGAGCGCCTCGCCGACGAGCTCGGGCGCGCGCCCAAGGCCGCCGAGATGGACGAGCGCGGCGCGTACGCCCCCGTGACCTACCACCGGCGGTTCGGGTCCTGGCGGCAGGCGCTCGCCGAGGCGGACCTCGACGGCTGCACCGGGGACAACCGGCGCCGGTAGCGCGCCGCGACGCCGCCGAGCCGGGCGCTACCCGCTGTTGCCGAACTCCTCGTAGGAGATGGTGCCCTGCTGGACGATGGCCTGCTCGGACGGCACGTCGCCATCTGGCGGGTCGCCCTCCACGTCGCCGGGCTCGCCGCAGACGATGCGCGCGATCATCCCGAGCGTCTTGTGCGGGATGCAGAAGTAGTCGTAGGTCCCGGTCACGTCGAACGTGTAACTGAACGAGGCGTCCTGTCCGGTGAGGATGCCGCTGTTCCACGGCTCGGCGTCGTTCGGAATCCGGGTCACGTTCGCGCTGGAGTAGGTCTCGGCGTACGCCGTCGAGGAGTGGGCGCCCGATTCGATGACCCACTCGACCGTGGTCCCGGGCTCGACGAACAGCCCGATGGGATCGAAGTAGTACTCGCTGCCCTCGGTGACCATCCGGATCTGGGGCTGGCCGGCGGCCTGGGTCCCGGCCGCGGTGGTCGTCTGTCCGGCCTCCGCGGTCGTCGTTCCGCCGCCGGTCGGTCCGGCCTCCGCGGTCGTCCCGGTCGTCGTTCCCTCTCCCACAGCTGTTTCCGTCTCGCCGCCGCCCGCCGGGGCGTTGCAGCCCGCGAGTGCACCCACCCCGACGGCGCTCACCGCGCTCAGGAACCTGCGCCGTCTCATGGCTCGTCGTAGGGCGTCCAGTCGGAACAATGATACGGCCGACGTCGGGCGCCAGTCGGCCGCGCGGCCCGGAATCGCCCCGGCCGCCCAACGGCTTTTCCGGATTGCGGACGTAGCGGACGCCGTGTCGGAGCAGACCCAGCGCGACGGTGCTTCCCCGGGAGGGGAGTCCGATGGCCGCGGCCGGCAGCGGGGGCGGACCGGCGGCGCGGCCAACTGGTTTCTGGTGGAGGGCGACCGCCTCTACCTGGCGGCCGGTCTGCTCGCGGTGGTGCTCGCGGCGCTGGTCGTCGTCGAGTGGGCGTACGGGTTCGTCGCCGTCCGGTCGGCGAGCCCGATCTACTTCCTGTTCGGTTCGCTGCTGACGGGCGACCTGACGCTGGTGACCGTGGTCCTGTCCATCAACCAGCTGGTCCTCTCGCGCGAACTCGGCGCGCCGGGCACCCTGAGCGAGCGCATCCAGGGCGCGGTCGACTACTGCGACGAGGTCGCGGAGTCGACCGGCGCCTCGGTCACGCCGAAGACGCCCGCGCGGTTCCTGCGGTTCCTCCACGGCGAGGTCGAGTCACGGACCCACAGCGTCGAGGAGGTCGCGGCGGGGGTCGCGGACGACGCGCTCCGGGAGCGGCTCGACGACCTCACGACCTCGCTGTTCGAGGACGTGGCGCTGGTCAACCGGACGCTCGAGGCCGACGAGGGGATCTTCACCGTCGTCTCGGCGACCATCGCGACCAATCACTCCGACCAGCTCCGGACCATCTCCGGCATCCGGGCGGAGTGCGCCGACTCGCTGACCGAGGAGCTCGACGACCTGCTCGACGACCTCGAGGACCACCTGCTCCAGATCGACGTGGCCCGCAGCTACTTCAAGACCGTGTACGTCCAGAAAGAGCTCGCCTACCTCTCGCGGGTGCTGCTGTACGTCGGGGTGCCGGCCATCGTCGCCAGCGGCCTCGCGCTCGTGTTCTACAACGCGGTCGGCCCCGCACCGGTTCCGTCGTTCGTGCCGTACGTCGTGGTCGCGGCGGCGGTCACCCTGGGATTCGCGCCGCTGGCCGTGCTGTTCGCGTTCGTGCTCCGGCTGGCGTACGTCGCCCAGCGGACCGCGAGCGTCGCGCCGTTCGCCTCCGAGCAGTACCCCTAGCCGATCTCGATCCGCACCGCGCCGCGCTCGCGGTCGGCGCGCTCGACCAGGCGCTCGATCCGGTCGTCCATGGCCGGGTGGGTCGACAGCAGGCGTGTCAGCCCGCCCTCCTCGTCGCCGCGGACGTACAGCGGCGACCGCATCCCCCAGCGGGGTTCCGTCGCCCGCTCTATCTTCCGCAGCGCCCGGGCCAGCGCGAGCGGATTCCCGGTGACGGTGGCCGCGCGGTCGTCGGCGGCGAACTCGCGGCGGCGCGAGTGGGCCAGCAGCAGGAGCGTGAGCGCGACGAATCCGATCATCACGACCCTCCCGACTCGCCGGCGGAGCGCAGACACCGGCGCGAGCGCGTCGGCGGGCGGCCGGCCCCGGAGCCAGTCGAACGTCCGCCGGAACCCGGTCGCGGCCACGACGAACGGGAGCGCGAGCGCGACGACGACCCAGACCACCGACTGGCCGGCGCTGTAGGCCACCGTCTGGACGAGGCTGTCGCGGCTCTCGAGGTGGGCGAGCTCGTGGGCCAGCAGCCCCTCGATCTCGTCGGCGGTCAGCAGGTGGAACAGCGACCGGTCGAGCACGACGGCGCCGCCCCTGATGCCGCCGAGCGCCATCGCGTTGGGGGCGCCGATGCGAGCGACGTACAGCCGGGGCCGGGCGACGCCCATCCTGTCGACGAGGTCGTCGAGCCGGTCGTGGACCGCCGGCGCGCGCCGGCGCGGGAGTTCGGCCGCGCCGACCTGCGAGAGCAGCTGGACCGTGCCGAACCGGTAGCTGAGGTAGCTCAGCGCGACGGTCAGCCCCGCGGTCCAGAGCGCGACCTCTAGCAGGTCGGCGCGGGCCAGCCAGACCGCGGCCAGCAGCCGGTAGCCGAGGTAGGCGGCCCCGACGTACACCGCGAGCAGGGCGACCCCGACGAGCGCCATCAGGACGCGGAGACCGAGGCGGCGCATGCCGGAGCGTTGGAGCGGTGGCGGCAAGGAGATGACGGTCCCGGCGAGCGCGCTCGTCGTTAGGGGTGAGTCAGTGAGGTTCGGGTCCGTCGGAGTCAGGTCGCCGGAGGGCGTCGCGACCGACGCCCGGCCGCTCGGCCCGCCGACGCCGCCTGACAGAAGGAAAAGCTATAGTATCGTCGTCGCCCGAAATTCCAGTAATGACTACCGGCTCCGGCGAGCAGCGCGAGCGAGGGTTCGACCACGCCGAGGTCGAGCCGAAGTGGCAGCGCGAGTGGGAGGACGCCGACGTGTTCCGCATCCCCGACAGCGCCGAGGACCCCGAGTACGTCCTGGCGATGTTCCCCTACACCTCGGGCAGCCTCCACATGGGTCACGTCCGCAACTACACCATCACCGACGCGTACGCCCGCTTCGAGCGCCAGCGCGGCGAGAACGTGCTCCACCCGATGGGGTGGGACTCCTTCGGCCTGCCCGCGGAGAACGCCGCCGAGGAGCGCGACACCAACCCCCGCGACTGGACCATGGAGTGCATCGACTCGATGACCGAGCAGATGAAGGCGATGGGCTTCGGCTACGACTGGGAGCGGGAGGTCACAACCTGCGAGCCGGAGTACTATCAGTGGAACCAGTGGCTGTTCAAGCGGTTCCGCGAGGAGGGGCTGGTCGAGCGCCAGAGCGCCGAGCTCAACTGGTGTCCCTCCTGCGAGACGGTCCTGGCCGACGAGCAGGTCGAGGGCGAGGAGGAGCTGTGCTGGCGCTGCGGCACCCCCATCGAGCAGCGCGAGATGGACCAGTGGTTCTTCACCATCACGGACTACGCCGACGAGTTGCTGGAGGCGCTGGACGACCTGGACGACTGGCCGGCCAACGTCCGGGAGATGCAGCGCAACTGGATCGGCCGCCAGGAGGGCGCGTCGGTCGCGTTCGAGATCCCGGGCTACGGCGACGTCGACATCTTCACCACCCGGCTCGACACCATCCACGGCGCGACGTTCTTCTCGCTGGCGCCCGGCCACCCGGTCGCCCGGGAGATCGCCGAGGACAACGAGGAGGTCGCCGAGTACATCCACGAGGCCGAGCACGCCGACGAGGACGAACTCGACGTGACCTCGGGCGTCTTCACCGGCGAGCACGCGGTCAACCCCGCGACCGGCGAGGAGATCCCGGTGTTCGTCGCCGACTACGTGCTGACCGACGTGGGCACCGGCGCGCTGTACGCGGTGCCGGCCCACGACGAGCGCGACCACGAGTTCGCCGAGGCCCACGACGTCCCCATCCAGCAGGTCGTCGAACCGTCCCCCGAGGCTGACGTCGACCCCGACGAGATCGACGTCCAGGAGGAGGCCTACACCGAGGACGGCGTGCTGGTCAACAGCGGCGAGTTCGACGGGCTGACCAGCGAGGAGGCCCGCGAGCGCTTCGTCGAGGAGTTCGACGGCGAGCACCGGACCGAGTACAACCTGCGGGACTGGGGCATCTCGCGCCAGCGCTACTGGGGGACGCCCATCCCGATGATCCGCTGCGACGACTGCGGCTACGTCCCCGTGCCCGACGAGGACCTGCCGGTCGAGCTGCCGGAGTTCGTCCACACCACGGGGAACCCGCTGGACGCCGCAGAGGAGTGGAAGCACGTCGAGTGTCCGGAGTGCGGCGGCGACGCGGTCCGGGAGACCGACACGATGGACACGTTCGTCGACTCCTCGTGGTACTTCCTGCGGTTCGTCTCGCCAGACCTCGACACCGCGCCGTTCGACACCGAGCGGGCCACCGACTGGATGCCGGTCGACCAGTACGTCGGCGGCATCGAGCACGCCGTGATGCACCTGCTGTACGCCCGGTTCTTCACGAAGGTGCTCGACGACATCGACCTGCTGGACGGGGTCCGCGAGCCGTTCACCGACCTGACCAACCAGGGGATGGTGCTGGGCGCCGACGGCAACAAGATGTCCAAGTCCAAGGGCAACGGCGTCTCGCCCCAGCGCATCATCGACGAGTACGGCGCCGACACGGCCCGCCTGTTCATCATGGAGGCCGCCCAGCCCGAGAAGGAGTTCGCGTGGAGCGACGAGGGGGTCCAGTCGGCCCACCGGTTCCTCCAGAACCTGTACGGACTGGCCGAGGAGTTCGCCGCCGGCGAGGTCGCGACCGGCGGCGCCGCGGGCGACGGGTCCGCGGGCCGCGAGTCGGCCGCCGCGGTCTCGGAGTACGTCGACCGCGAGATCGACGCGACGGTCGCGACCGCCACCGCGGAGTTCGAGGAGTTCCGGTTCAACCACGCGCTCCAGGCGGTCCGCGAGATGGTCTCGCTGCTGCGGCGCTACCGCGAGCACACGGTCCCCGACGAGGAGACGTTCGAGCGCGGGCTGACGACCGCGGTGAAGCTGGTCTCGCCGGTCGCGCCCCACGTCGGCGAGGAGATCTGGGAGCTGCTGGGCCGGGACGGGCTGCTGGCGCGGGCCGACTGGCCCGACGCCGACGCGCCGGAGGACTACGACATCGAGCGCCGCCTGGTCGAGAACACCCGGGAGGACGTCCGGGACATCGTCGAGACGGTCGGCATCGAGGACCCCGAGACGATCACGCTGGCAGTCGCCCCCGAGTGGAAGCACCGCGCCCACGAGATCGCGATGAACGCCGACGGGAACGTCGTCGGCACGGTCATGGGCGACGACCAGCTGCGCGAGCAGGGCGAGGACGCCGCCGACTTCGCGAAGGACCTGGCCGCCGAGGCCGAGGCGCTCGACGAGCAGCTGTCGCCCGAGCGCGAGAGGGCCGCGCTGGAGCGGGCGGCGTGGCTGCTCGAACGCGAGTTCGGCGCCGACGTCGTCGTCCGGACCGCCGACGAGGCCGACCCGGACCTGGCCGGCAAGGCCGAACCCGGCCGCCCCGCCATCGACATCGCGGAGTGATCGGCCGCGGGTCGCCGTCCGCCCTTTTCGCGTCGTTCCGAGTTCCGAACACCGCCGCGACGCGCCTGCGATTCCTCTCGTTCTCGCCTCGTCCGCGGTTCCGGTCGCCGAAGCGGACGTCGCCCGTTCCGACCGGTCGGAGCGAGGGGGTGTCGGGGATCGGTCATAAGGTATATTTCATGTCGGTCTGAAGACCGGTCGAGAACAGTGTTCGACGAAGCAGACGCAGTTGCAACCGGACGGTATCGCTCCACGGAACGCTCGGCGTCCCGCGCGGAGGTGAGCCGACGTGTCCAGCGGTGAGGCCGGCGGACTCGGCCTCGGCGCGAAGCTGGGCGCGCTGGTCATCGTGCTCGCGGCGGCCGGCGGCGCGGCCGGGTTCGTCCTCGGCGTCGGCCCGTTCGCCGACTCGTCGGGGAGCGCGTCGGTCTCGCAGGTCCCCGCAGACAGCGACGCGGTGTTCTACGTCGACGCGGCCATCACTGACGACCCGGCGACGAAGGCGCTGGTCAACCGGTCGCTGTCGGCCCGGGCCGACGACGAGTACTACGACGGGCCGTCGTCGTACGAGGAGCTGCGCGAGCAGGCCCGGGGCAACACCTCGCTCGACCCCTCGGAGGTCGAGGAGGTGCTCTCGTTCGCCAAGTACCCGGCCGAGAACGCGAGCCCCGACGCGCCGTCGTACTGGGGCGTCATCGTCCACGCCGACTGGTCGACCGAGGACGTGGCCGCCGAACTGAAGAACAAGTCGACCTCCCGGACGTGGACCGAGTCGTCGTACAAAGGCCACACAGTCTACAAGTCCGAGCCCGAGTCGGAGTACCGGGACCCCTCGTGGTTCGCCGTGCTCGGCGACGGCCAGTTCGTGGCCGGCCAGCCGACCGCCGTCAAGGACGCGATAGACGTCGACGAGGGCGACGCGGACTCGCTCGGCGGTAGCGTCAGGGAGGCGTACGACGGCCTCCGGGACGACGCGCTCGTTGCGTTCGCGGCCGACGTGCCCCGCGAGCGCATCCCCGAGCAGTCGGTCGAGCGGGCGTCCCAGCGGGCGCCGGTCGACTACAGCGTGTTCACCAGCATCGACCTGGTGTCGGGCGCGTACTACACGTCGTCGGACGGCCTCGGCGTGACGGTCAACATGCGCGCGACGAGCGCCGACGCCGCGAAGGACGTCAACGACGTGACCCAGGGCGGCATCTCGTTCGCCAGCGGGACCGTCTCGAACGAGACCGTCAAGCAGGGCCTGCGCGACGTCGAGGTCTCGCGCGACGGGTCGACCGTCAGCGTCTCCTACGAGAAGTCCGTCGACCAGGTCACCCGGCTCCTCGCGGCCCTCGAGCGGCTCGGGATGTAACGCGGCCCACGATTTCCTTCGCGGCGTTATCGGGTTCTATCGCACCGCGACCGCCGAGAATACAGGGATATATTACCGTCGAGTTTTTCGTTCGAGGTACGACAATGAACGCCGCGGACGGACGGTCGGGACCGACGGGCCGGCGGGGAGGGCGGCGGCGATGAGCCTCCGGTCGCTGCTCCGGAAGGAGGCCCTCCGCGCGCGCCACAACCTCGGCGCCCTCTTCGTCCTGCTGGTCGTCCTGCCCGCGGCCATCGGCGTCACGACCGTGGTGTTCCAGGAAGTCATCCCGCGGGACGCCCCGGTCGCGGTCGTGCCGGAGAACGAGACCGTCACCGACGACGAACTCGCCGTCGTGCGCGGCGGCGTCACGCTGTTCGCCGAACCGGTCGCGTACGACACAAGGGAGGCGGCGATGACCGCGCTCCGGCGCGAGTCGGTGTACGCCGTGATACAGGTGCCGCCCGGCATCATGGACGAGGGTCGCGCGGACGTCACGTTCGTCCTGTACGTGGACGAAGCCATCGTGCCCTACGAGGAACCGTCCCGGATGGTCGCGGCGCTCCTCGACTCGCGCCTCGACCGGGCGCTCCCGGCGCAGGTGTCGGTCGAGCGGACGACGGTCGGCTCGGACCACACGCTCTCGGAGTACCTGCTCCCCGTGGGGATGATGGTGCTGGTGCTGCTCGTCGCGTTCGTCTACCTGCCGACGGCGCTGGTCCGGGAGGCCCGCGTCCTCGACCGGCTCCGCGTCGAGAGCTCGCTCCGGGCGGTCCTCGCCACCAAGCTGCTGTTCGTGGCGGCCGTGCTGGCGGTCCCGCTCGCGGTGTTCGCCGGGGTCGCTGGTGCACTCGGCTACGCCGTCGACCCGCTCGCGCCGGCGGCCGTGGGCGTCTACCTCCTCACGTTCGTCTACGCCGCGTCGCTGAGCAGCGCGATCACCCTGCTCACGAAGTTCCGGGACGCGGGCCGGTTCGTCAACGTCGGCGCGTTCTTCGGCGCGCTCGCGGTGTCGAACCTCGCGTACCCGGCGGGGTTCTTCTCGCCGGTCCGCCGGGAACTGGCCCGCCACAGCCCGCTGCACCACAGCATGATAATCGCGCGCAGCCTGCTCATGAAGGACGTCGACCTCGCGCTGTTCGCCGACTGGCTCGCCGCGCTCGCCGGGTTCGCGGCGCTCTCGGTCGGCGTCCTCGCCGCGAGCGCGGCCCTGTACGAGCGATGGGAGTGACCGACCGGCGGCCCGGTTCCGCGGAGGGCGAACGCCGTCCCACGACCGATTCAACCACAATCGACACACCCTCAGCCAATACACCCACGACCGACACACCCTCAGCCGACACACCCACGACCGACACATCCACAGCCGACACACCCACCACCCCATGACAGAGAAACCCGCACTCGTCGAGTTCGATTCGGTCGGCAAGCGCTACGGCGACGCGACGGTCCTCGACGGCGTGGACCTGACCGTCCGGGCCGGCGAGTTCCACTGCCTCGCGGGACCGAACGGCGCGGGCAAGAGCACGCTGTTCCGGCTCGCCGCCGAGCTGACCCGGCCGACGCGGGGCCGGGTGATCCGCCGGGTCGACGGCGTGGGCTGCGGGTTCCAGACGCCCAACTTCTACCCCGACCTGACCGTGGCCGAGAACCTCGACGTGTTCGCCGGACTCGCCGGCGGCCCGGACGAGGCATGGGTCGAGACGGTCTCGGCGGCGCTCAGGCTCGACCGCGTGCGCCACCGGCGCGGCGACGCGCTGTCGGGCGGCTTCGCGACCGCGCTGGACCTCGGTCTCGCGCTGCTCTCGAAGCCCCGGCTGGTGCTGCTCGACGAGCCCCTCTCCGACCTCGACGGCGCGACCAGGGACCGGGTCGTGGACGTGCTGGAGACGTACCGGACCGGCGACCTGGCCGGGGAGTCCGACGCGGACGCGCCGGACCGGACCGTCGTCGTCGCGACCCACAACGTCGGCGCGTTCGAGTCAGTGGCGACCCGCGTGACGCTGCTCGCCGAGGGTGACGTCGTCCTCGACGCCGGCGCCGACGAGGTGCGCGCGGAACTGGCGGAGTCCGCGAGCGCGGCGGTCGCCACCGGCGACGCGACGGGCGAGGGGATCGCGAGTACGGAGGCCGGAAGTAGCGACATCACTGGTGGAGCCGGCAGCGGCGACGCGGCCGACGCGCTCCAGTCCCGGTACGAGCGACTCGTTGCGGACCACTGGGAGCGCGGCGACGAGGAGTGACCCGGCCGACTCCCCGGCCCGGACGACCGCGGGCGCGCCGGGATCGGGCGACTGCGGGAGCACCAAGGTTCTTTATCGCTCGCTCAGAGGTCTCCCGCATGGACCAACCCACGGCGACGAAGCGCTGCCGGCGCGTCCTCGACGCGGTCGGCGACGCCGTCATCGCCGACGAGGCGTTCCTCGAGACCGTGCTGACCGGCGTGCTGGCCCGGGGACACGTCCTGCTGGAGGACGTGCCGGGCACCGGCAAGACCCTGACCGCCCGGAGCTTCGCCGACGCGCTCGGGCTCTCGTTCTCGCGCATCCAGTTCACGCCCGACCTGCTGCCCGCGGACATCACCGGCTCGAACGTCTACAACGAGGGCACCGGCGAGTTCGAGTTCTCGCCCGGCCCCGTCTTCGCCAACGTCGTCCTCGCCGACGAGATCAACCGCGCGCCCCCGAAGACCCAGGCCGCGCTGCTCGAGGCGATGGGCGAGGGCCAGGTCACCGTCGACGGGACGACCCACGACCTGCCCGAGCCGTTCTTCGTGCTGGCGACCCAGAACCCCGTCGAGCAGGAGGGCACCTTCGGGCTGCCGGAGGCCCAGCGCGACCGCTTCATCGTCAAGACCGCGATGGGCTACCCCGACTTCGCCGGCGAGCGCGAGCTGGTCGACCGGCGGGCCGACCGGACCGCCAAGGCGCCCAGCGTCGATCCGGTGCTGGAGGGCCGGGAGGTCGCGGCCATCCAGCGAGTGCTGGAGGACGTCCGGGTCGACGGCAAGCTCCGGGACTACGTGGTCGCGCTCGGCCGCGCCACCCGGGAGGACGACCGGGTCGACGTCGGGGTCTCGCCCCGCGGCGTCCAGCGGCTGTTCGAGGCCGCCCGCGCCCGGGCCGTGGTGTCGGGCCGCGACTACGTGGCCCCAGACGACGTCAAGCGGGTCGCCCGGCCCACCTTCGCCCACCGGCTCGTGCTGACCGACGAGGCGCGGGTCCGGGGCGCCGACCGGCGCGAGGTCGTCGCCGACGTGCTCGACGAGGTGGAGGTGCCCGCCGTCACGTCGTCGGCGTCCGGTCGGTAGTCCGGACCTCCGTTAGACGCCTCGTTCCCCGCACTCGAGGCGACACCCGAAACTTGAGTCGACCCCCGAACGTCATCGGCCCCGTTCTCGCCGCCCGAAAACCGGCAGAGCGACCTTTCCCGGTCGACGCCAACCCCGACCATGGTCGAGAAGGCGCGACGCGCGGCGGTCGAGGAGTCGCGGCCGGACGCCGACCCCGAGTGGGAGGTGCTGGCCCGCGAAGAGCCCGGGAGCCCGCCCCGCTACGTGGGCACCGTCCGGGCCGCGGACGCCGAGGCGGCCCACGAGGCGGCGACCCGGCTGTTCTGCTGGTACGACCACGAGGTGTGGGTGTGTCCCGCCTCGGAGGTTCGGCGGTTCTCGGCCGACGCGGGTGGCGAGGTGAGTGACGACGAGTTGGCGACTCCGGAGTCGGGGACTGAGGGGCGGACGCACGAGCTGTAGACGTCGATGGGCGATAGGACGCGGGTCGCGGACGATCGGAGTAACACTAAGTCTGTCTCTGATCCGCTGTAGTCCGTCACGGTCGGTAATCGCTGTAGTCCGTCACGGTGGTGAGACGAGCTAGCGACTGCCGTCACCTCTGTACCGCAACCTCGGAGCAAGCTCTGAGGAGCCTCGACTCGCTTCGCACCGCGAGACACCGCAACAGCGACCGCGGGCCTCATCCTCCCCGGCCTCCTCGCTCACTGCGTTCGCTCGTCCCTCGCGCAACGATGGCGGACCACAGGAGTCCGCCGTGGGAGCACGCTTCCACGAGCCTCGGCTCGCTCCGTTCGCCGAGACGCCAGCGCGCGCCAAGGCAGAAGGACAGTGCGGCACGTGAGACTGAAGAAACCTACCGCAGTGCCATCACCAGCAGGACCGCCCCGGCGACCGCCGCGAACAGCGCGACCGAGACGTCGCCCAGTCCGCCGGAACTCGGGCCGGCGGGGACGACTCGCGCCAGCGCGCCCGCCGCCAGCGCCGCGACGACCCCGACTGACAGCGCGGTCAGCGCGTGGAGGAGCTCGACCCGCCGGGTCGGGGCCCGTCGCCCGACCTCCGAGCCCAGCGTGGCGGCGAACTCCCCGGCGTCCCAGGCGACCAGCGCGGCGACCAGCCCGCCGAGCACGACCCACAGCGGCGTCGCGAGCGTCCCGGCGAACGCCGCGGCGAGGAACAGGCCGCCGCCGGCCAGCGCGGGCCCGGCCGCGCTCCGGGGGACGAACCCGAGCGCGAACGCCGTCCTGAGCGCGAGGAGGACGCCGACCGCGAGCACCAGCACGCCCGCCGCGAAGCCGAGCACGACCGTCTGGGACCCGTAGTAGGTCACGACCGCGCCCGAGAGGTCGCGGAACTGGCCGACCAGCGGCGGTTCGAGCCGGCCGGCGACGAAGCCGAGCAGCGCGTCGAGCACCGGTCGGTGGACGGCGGCCACGCCCGCGACGACCGCCAGCCCGGCCGCGAACGGGGCGTAGCCGACCAGCAGCTCCCGGGCCGAGGTCCGGGACGAGCGCCTGACGAGCGCCGCGACCCCGGCGAGCCCGCCGGCGGCGAGCGCGGTCCACCAGAGCAGGCCGCGCAGCCCCGGCGCGGCGGTGACGGCCGCGAGCGCGTCGTAGACCCCCGCGGGGAGCGTCCCGCGGAGCGCGTCGGACGAGCCCGCGAGTTCGAAGAGGAGCGCGGGCGGGACCGCGAGCAGGGCGACCGCGGCGATCCGGCCCGTCCCGCGCCGGGCCGCGGCCAGCGCGTCGGCGACCCGCACCTCGCCGACCGACGCCTCGCCCGCGAGCGCCCGGGTCGGCAGCTCCCGGAGCGCCCGGTGGACGGCGTAGCTCGCGGCCGCGAGCAGCGCCGAGAACGCCAGCAGGTGGAGCTGATTCGGCGCCGGCGCGAGCAGCCAGTCGGTCGCCGTCGCGACCAGGTCGCCGACCGCGCCCGCGACGCCGAGGTCGAGGCTCGTGACCACCGCGTGGCCCGCGAGCGCGCCGAACAGCCCGGCCGGCAGCAGTCCGACCCGGAGGGCGACGCCCAGACACCGCGTCACCGCCCGCCGGGTGACCGCGCCGCGGACCGACGCGACCGCGCCGAACGCCGCGAGCGCACAGCCCGCGAGCACCGCCAGCACGCCGGCGATGCGGAGCGTCTCGCCGACCACGCGGGTCGGCGACGGCGCCGGGAACGAGACCGCGACCGCCACCAGCGACTCGTAGCCGACGCCGGCCGCGAGCCCCGCGCCGGCGGGGACGAGCAGCAGGCTCGCCGCGAACGTCGCGGGCGCTCGCCACCGCTCGACGGTCACCAGGCGGAGCGCCACCGCGAGACAGACGGCGCCCGCTCCGGCCGCGACCGCTCCCTTCGCGACGCCCGCCGCGGTCGCCAGTGCCGCCGCGCCGGCGGCGGTGCCCAGCAGGACGACCGCGGTGCTCGCACGGGTCGGCGCCCGGTCGGGTTCGGTCGGCGCGTGCGAAACGTCGGCCTCGGCGTGCGCGTGGTCGTCGGTCATGGTCGGAGCAGGGTCTGCAGCGAGCGTTCGAGCGCGATGTCCAGCGGGTCGTCGACGTCCCAGTCGACGATCGTCGCGCCGGCGGTCCGGACGTCCCAGAGCCGGACGGCGCGCCGGGCGCCGGCGACCCTCCGGCCCGGCGAGTCGTCGGCCGCGGCGGCGTCGAGCGACGCGCCGGTCGCGTCCGGGCTCAGCACCGCGAGGTCGCGGCCCCGGACCGCGAGCGACCGGGCCAGCGCCGCCGGCCAGTCGTCGGTCACCGGCGAGACCAGCACGACCTGGGCGCGGGCCGGCAGCCGGGACAGGAGCCGCCGGACGGTCGGGTCGGGGGAGCTGCCGCCGTCGGGCGTCGCGGCGGACGTCGCGGCGTTGCCGGCGTTCGAAGTGGCGTTGCCCGCGTCCGACCCGTCGGTCGGGCCCGGGCCTCGGTCGCTCCCCCCGGCGGTCCCGTCGGTCCGCACCCGTTCCGGCGCGTCGAGATCGGCAGCGCGCGCGGCCGCCTCGAAGACGAGCCTGGCCCGCGCGGCGTCCTCGTCGGCGGACACCCACGGGAAGCCGTCGGCCGGGAGCCCGTCGGGCGGGTCGGCGTCGCCGACGCCGACCGCGGCGACGTCGGTCGCGACGTTTGCCGCGGTCAGCGCGTCGTAGAGCCGCTCGCCCGCGTAGGCCGCGAGCGCCGCCCCGTTGGGGTAGCCGGCGCTCGGCGTCGTCCGGGCGACGGGTCGGGCGTCGACCACCAGGACGGTCCGGGCCGCCCGCTCCTCCCGGAAGTTGACCGTGGTGAGATCGCCGGTCCTGGCGAACCGCCGCCAGTCGATCCGGCTGATGGGGTCGCCCGACCGGTACTCTCGGGTGGAGTGGAACTCCAGGCCCTCGCCGCCGGCGTCGGTCGAGCGGGTGCCGACCCGGCGGGGCGAGGCCCGGCCGAACGGCGCGTCGGCGACCGACCGGGCGCAGGCGAGGGTCGTCTCGCCCCCGGCCGCCACCGCGGTCGTCACCCGGTCGGTCGCGCTGGCGGTCCGGACCCGCACGGCCGGGTCGTCGAACTCGTGGTCGCCGCGCTTGGCCACGACCGAGTACGAGCGGGTCGCGGCCTCGCCGGCCCGGAGCGCGACCGCAGCCCTGGGCGACCCCGAGACAACGGCGAGCTCGTCGGGCACGCCGTCGACGACGCGCACGTCGGCCAGCGCCGCGTCGCCGGAGTTCTCGACCCGCAGGGTGACCTCCACCGCCTCGCCCGGCGCCGGGCTCGCGGGGTCGAATCTGCGCTCGACCCAGGGTTCGGTCGCGCCGGACAGCGACGAGAGCGCGCCGACCGCCACGTACGCGAGCGGGACCGCGGCGGCCGCGAACAGCCGCGGCTCGGCGTACAGCAGGCCGAGCGTCGTCAGCAGGAGCGTCCCGGCCAGCGCGCCCCGGAACCGGGGGACGCGGTCGCGGATCACGCGTCACCCCCGTCGGCGGCTCCGGCCGAGGAGTCGGCCGGTGCGAGGCGGTCGTCCTCCTCGTCGAGCACCCGGCTCACGGCGTCGACGGTCCGGTCGATGCGCCGGCGGCGCTCGGCGGCGGGGTCGAGCCACGCCCGGAGGCGGGCCAGGAGCGAGAAGGTCGGCCCGGACTCGTCGGCGAGGAACGCGGCCGCGATCGGGTCGTCGGTCCACGCGCCGGACCCGACCGCCTGGCGCGCCCGCTCGGGCGAGGCGTCTGCCGCCCGGGCCACCGCGTCGGCGGCGGTGTCGGCCAGCCGGGCCCGGACCGCGCGGAACGCCCGCTCGTCGCCCTCGCAGGCCCGGGCGACCCGGTCGTCGAACGACTCGCCGGTCCGGGCCCGGTCGACCGCCGTCACCGACTCGGGCCGGAGTCCCGGGTCGGAGAACCTGGCCGCGGCGGCGTCCGGCGGCGGCCCCTCGGGTCGGCTCGCCCGGGCCGTCCACGCGGCGTAGGCGCCGACGACCGACCCGAGGACCAGCAGCACCCGCCGGGGGTCCCTGGACGCGAGGGCGCCGACCGCCGTCGACGCGTGGTCGGCCAGCGTCGGCGAGACGACGACCGCCGCGGCCGCGAGCGTCAGGAGCGCGCCGAGGCCGCCGAGCACGCGGGTCCGCATCAGTCGTCACCTCCCGGCGTCGGGGCGTCGTCTGCTGTCTCAGTCTCGTCCCCATCCGGTCGCATCGCGCGCTCGATGGCGCTGATGGCCTCCTCGACCTGCGGGAGGCGGTCGTCCGGCGAGCGGGCGCCGTACTCGACGTCCCGGAAGGCGTCCCGGAGCGCGGCGACCGGGCCGGCCGGCAGGCCGTCGACGCGGACCGCGTGGTCGGCGAGCTCGCCGGGCGTCGCGGCCGCGGGCCGGCGGACCGAGACCGCCCGGAGGAACGTCTCCCAGGCCTCCCGGAGCGTCCGGTAGGAGTCGGCCTCGGGGTCGGCGGGCGACCCGGCGTCGCCAGACAGGTCCTCACCCAGCGCGCCCGTCGACCAGCCCCCGGTCGCGGACCGGCGGACGGCACGGAAGCGCTCGGCGAGCCAGGCCCGGAGGCGCGCGAGGAGTTCGCGCACCGTGGTCTCGCCCGCGCGGAGCTCCGCCAGCGCGGCGAGGACCGTCTCGATGGCCTGCGCGAGCCGGTCCGTCGCGCCGAACAGCAGGGCGACCGCGACCGAGGGGACCGCCCGGAGCGCCCCGAGCAGGGCCGCGGCGAGCGCGCGCACCGAGAGCCCCCGGCGCCGGGCCGCGTAGGCCAGGCCGCCCAGGAGCAGCGCCGCCCCGCCGAGCACGCCCGCGAGGTTGGCGTAGAGCCCCGAGACGGCGGTTCGCCGGGTCTGGCCCTTCGCCGCGACGACTACCTCGGCGCTCCCCCGGAACGGGAGCGGGGCGGTCGCGGTCCCGTTGATGTCGGTGGTCCGGTCGGTGCCGGCGACCCGGACGCTGGCGTTCGCGAGGGGGTCGCCGCCGTAGGTCGCGCGCACCTCGACCGGCGTCCAGGGGAGCGCGACCGGGAGCGCCGGGTCGACCGAGACGCCGAGCCGCGGTATCGTCAGGGTGCGCTCGCCGGCGACCGGACCGCGCTCGACCGCGAGGGTGACGTCGCCCGGCGACTCGGGCAGCGCGACCCGGACCCGGCCCCGCCGGTCGGTGGTGCCGACCGTCTCGTTGCCGAGGGTCACCCGGGCGTTCCTGACCGGCACGTCCTGCACCGTCGCGGTCACGACGACCTCGCTGCCGGTCGCCACCTCGCCCGAGACGGTGAGCGTCGCGTTCGTCGCCAGCGGGTACTCGGTCCCGTTGGTCTCGTTGCCGGGTGCGGCCCCGTCGGTCGAGCGCGCAGGGGCGACGTCGGCAGCGGCGAGCGTCGGTGGCGGTCCGCCCGTCAGCGCCAGCGGCGCGTCGAAGTCCGCGGGCGGTCCGGTCGGGAGTCGGGCGTCCGACCCGGGGCCGGCCAGCGACGCGGCGTCGCCGCCCGACCTGCCGAGGGTGATCCGGAGTCGCTCGGCGTAGGGGACCTGGCCGGTCACGGTGCCCGACTCGTCGGTGACGCCGACGCGCTCGCCGTTGAAGTAGACGGGGACGCCGGACGCGGCGCTCCCGTCGTCGGTTACCGTCACCGCCACCGTCGCGCCGGGGACCGGCGTCCGGTTGAGCGCGACGTCGTAGGGGCTGTTCGACGGGGTCTCCGCCGAATCCTCTCTGGTGGTCGTCTCGCGGCCGGTCTCACCGTCTTCGCCTGAACCGGTGGTGGTCGTACCGTCGGGGGTGCTCCCGTCCGCGCCGGTGGTGCCGTCGCTTCCGCCGGTCGTCCCGCCTTCGCTTCCGGTCGTTCCGCCGGATTCGCGGGTAGCGGTCCCTGACCCGGAGCCCGACGCGGTCCCCCGGCCGTCGCCGGTTCCGTCGGCTGTTCCAGCACCGGAGCCCGACGACGTCCCGGTGCCGGATTCGCCCGTCGTTCCCGCGGGCTCCCCGCCGGTCGCGGTTCCAGCGCCGGAGCCGGTCGCCGTTCCGGGTGCGTTTCCGCTGCCGGTCGTCGCGTTCTCGGCCGACCCGTTCGGCGAGAACCGCTCGCCGGGGCTGCCCGACTCGACGGGCGAGTACCGGCCGGCGTCGGCACCGGTCCGGTTCGCGAACGCCCGCTGTTCGGCCCGGAGGCGGGCGCTGCCGGGCGTCGGGTCGAACCGGACCCACCCGACCTCGGGGAAGTACACCTCGACCCAGGCGTGGGCGTTCATCGCCCGGACGCGGTAGGTGTTCGCGCCGACCGACTGGCCGGTGGAGTAGCCGACGGCGTACCGGGCGGGCACGCCCTGGGTCCGGAGCATCGCGGTCATCGCCGTGGCGAAGTACTCGCAGTAGCCCTTCTCCATCTCGAAGACGAACTGCGAGGCGACGTCCTCGCCGGCAGGCTGGGAGACGTTCAGCGAGTAGGTCTTGTTCGACTCCAGCCACGACTCGATCCGCCTGGCGGTCTCGTAGGGGTTGTCGGCGTCGGCCGTGAGGTCGTCGGTGAACTCGCTCAGCCGGGGGTCGGTCGACGCCGGGAGCTGGGTGTACTCGCGCTCGACGTCGGCGGGGTAGTCCGTGCCCGCGGTCCGGAGGAGCGCGGGGTCCCGCGGCGGGCGGTGGCTGACCCCCGAGTACGTCGTCCCGGCGGGCACTGAGCTCTCGGCGACGAGCGCGCGTCGGTCGGTGACGGCGAGCGAGTCGGTCGCGGTCCCGGAGACGGAGGCGGGCCGCCAGACGGTCGGCAGTGCGGTGGCCGACTGCCGGAGCGTGACGCGGTACCGGACCTCCCGACCTTGGATGCCGCCGCCTTCTATCGGACCGGTGTAGGGGCGGCGCTCGCCCGACCGCTTCCAGCCCGACCCGGTGTAGGTGTCGTACGCGCCGGTCCGCCAGTAGCCGGCGGCCGTGCTCCGGACGGTGAAGTGGGTCTCGGCGTTCCGCGACCGGAAGGCGCCGGCGTCGCTCGCGAGCGACCCGCCGACCGAGGTCCGGCTCCCGGGGTCGAGCGCGCCGAGGCCGCCGCCGGCGGAGCCACCGCCGCCGGACCCGCCGTACGGGTTCACGGAGGGCTGGGGGACGACCGACCCCAGCGGGGTCCGGCCGAGCCCGGCCCCGGAGACGGCGGGGACGACGACCCCCGCGAGGACCACCGCGAGCGCGCACGCGAGCGCCAGCGCGGCCCGGAGGCTGTCGCGAGACGGTTCGTCGTCGGGCAGGAGCGGTGACGGCTTCTCTGACATGTGGTGTGGGGATGCGTTCTGGGTCGCCGACCGGAGGAGACCGATCAGATTCCCGGTCGGTGACAGGTTCGGCTGGAACGTGGGCGGAGATAGGTAAAAAGACTGGTGGATAGGCGGGTCGGCGGGCGCGCGGCCGGGATGGAAATAGTTATCTTCCGGACATCTGATGGTGCTCCCATGAGCTCCCCGCTCGAACGTCCGGCCGTCCGGTACGGAATGGGCTTCACCAGCGCCGCGATCCTCGCGTTCGTCGCGTTCGCCTTCCTCGACGGAACCGTGCGATGGCTCGTGCTCGGCATGGCCGTCCTCGAAGTCGCGGTCGTCCCGCGGTTCCTCGAGTTCACCGCGAACCGGGAGGCCTGACGCGCACGGCGAACCAGGCACGTGCGAGACAGCCCGCAACCGGAAGCAGTTCCGGGGGAGACCAACACCTTTCACCCGGGCTTGCGAATAGCACGCACATGACCGACGAGTACACGGGCGCCGACCTGTTCGTCGACGCGCTGGAGCGGTACGGGGTCTCGCGGGTCTTCGGCAACCCCGGCACCATGGAGCTCCCGGTGATGGAGGCGATCGGCGACAGCGACCTGGAGTACGTCCTGGGCCTCCACGAGGACGTCGCGGTCGGGATGGCCGCGGGCTACGCGTCCACCCGACGGTACCACGCCGACCGCGCGGAGCGCGCCGGGCGGGCGGACGGCGACGACCCGGACGAGCGGTCCGACCGCGCGGCCACGGTCAACCCCGTCGGCGTCGTGAACCTCCACGTCGCACCCGGGCTGGCCCACGGCCTCGGCAACCTCTACGGGGCGGCCGTGGCGGGCGCGCCGCTGGTCGTGACCGCCGGCAACCACAGCACCGACTTCCGCCACGAGGAGCCCATCCTGTCGGGCGACCTCGCCGCGATGGCCGACGAGTTCGCCAAGTGGAGCGACGAGGTCCGGGACGTGTCGGCGCTGCCGGCGATGCTCCGGCGGGCGTTCCGGGTCGCGCTCACGCCGCCGACCGGCCCCGTCTTCCTGGCGCTCCCGCTCGACGTGATGATGACTCCGACCGACGACGACCCGGAGCGCCTCGGCGAGATCCCCGACGCGGGTCGCGGCGACCCGACCCAGATCGAACTGGCGGCCGACCTGCTTGCCGACCCCGACGAGGACGTGGCGCTGGTCGTCGGCGACGGCGTGGCGCGCTCGGGCGTCGACGCCGTGGAGGCCGCGGTCGAGTTCGCGGAGGCCGCCGGGGCGCGGGTCCACGGCGAGATCCTGGCCTGCGAGATCGACTTCCCGACCGACCACGACCAGTGGGTCTCGTACATCCCGCCGGACGAGGACCTCGCGGCCACCCTGCTCGGCGCGGACAACCTCGTCTTCGCGGGGTGTTCGACCAACACCACGCTGACCCGCCACGAGCGCGACCTGGTCGCCGACGACACCACGTGCGTCCACGTCAGCGACGACGCCTGGCAGGTGGGGAAGAACCAGCCCGCCGACGCCGCGGTCGTGGGCGACCCCGGTCGCGTGCTGACGGAACTGGCCGGCCTCGTCCGGAAGCGCCTCACCGCCGCCGGCCGCGAGGAGCGGCTCGACCGGGTCGAGATGGTCAAGCAGATGGCCGAGAGCAAGATGGCCGCGATGGGCGACGACGTTGCCGACGACCCCCGCGCCTCGAAGGCCGAACTCGTCGACGCGATGGAGCGGATCGCCGGCGACGCCTACGTCGTCGACGAGGGCGTCACCGCCAAGTACGCCATGCTGACCCGGTGGGACTTCGCGCCCGAGCAGTACGTCTCGAACAAGGGCGGCGGCCTGGGCTACGGGCTGCCGGCGGCGGTCGGCGCGGCCATCGCCGAGGGCGAGACCGACGACCCCCGCGACGTCGTCGGCTTCGTCGGCGACGGCTCGTACCTCTACTACCCCCAGACGCTCTACTCGGCCGCCCGGTACGACGTCGACCTGACGGTCGTGATCCCGGACAACCGCAACTACCGCATCCTGAAGGACAACACGCTCGACCTGTTCGGCGGCGAGGAGGACGACTACGAGTTCGTCGGCATGGACTTCGAGCCGCCGGTCGACATCCCGGCGAACGCCGAGAGCCACGGCGCCCGCGGGCGGCTGGTCGAGGACCCCGACGAGATCGAGTCCGCGCTGGCGGCCGCCCTGGAGCGGGAGGGGCCGGACGTGCTGGACGTCCTGGTCCACGACTGAATCGACGGGCGTGCGGCGAGGCGTCGAAAACCGCTACCGGTCCCGAGTCACGACCTCGCCGGGCGCCGTCGTCGCGCCCGCCGAGAGCGTCACGCCCGCGTTCAGGCTGGTGTTGATGCCCGTCTTCGCGCCGTCGCCGGCCACGACGCCGAACTTCCGGCGGCCGGTCGAGACCCGTTCGCCCTTCACAGTCAGCTTCACCGGCTGGTCGTCGTGACGGAGGTTGGCGACGTTGGTGCCCGCCCCGAAGTTGACGTTCCGGCCGAGCACGCTGTCGCCGACGTAGCTCAGGTGGGCGACGTGCGTGCCGCGGCCGAGCACGCTGTTCTTGACTTCGACGCCGTGGCCGACCTTGGCGTCTTCGCCGACGAGCGTCGCACCGCGGACGTACGCGTTCGGTCCGACGCTCGCGCCCGAACGGATGAGAGCGGGTCCCTCGACGACTACGGCGGCGTCGACCGTCGCGCCCTCCTCGACGACCACGTCGCCACGGAGGTCGGCGTCCCCGTGGACGTCACCTCGGATTTCTCGATCGAGTTCGGCGAGTTTCCACTCGTTGGCCGCCAGCAGTTCCCAGGGCCGGCCCACGTCGAGCCACCGGTCGAGTTCGACCGCCGAGACCTCGAACTCCTCGACGGTCCGGGCGAGCACGTCGGTGATCTCGTGTTCGCCGCGCTCGCTTTCCGGGACGTCGAGCCACTCGCGCGCCGCCGCCGGGAAGACGTAGGCGCCGGTGTTGGCGAGGTCGGTCGGCGGGTCGGCCGGCTTCTCGACGATGTCGGTGACCGCGTCACCCTCGGTCGAGAGCACGCCGTAGTTCGAGGGGTCCTCGACCCGGACCGCGCCGACCGATGGACCGGCGGCGAACAGGTCGGCGATCGCGTCCGCGTCGTAGAGGTTGTCGCCGTTGAGGACGGCGAACTCACCGTCGAGATGTTCGCGGGCGGCCCGGACCGCGTCGGCGGTCCCGGCCTGGGACTCCTGGACCGCATATCGCACCGGGATGCCGGCGTACTCCTCGCCGAAGTAGTCCCTGACCGCGTCGGCCTCGTAGCCGACCACGAAGACGAGTTCGTCAGCGCCTGCCTGCGCTGCCGCGTCGGCGGTGTGCGCCGCGAGGGGTCGGTCGGCGACGGGCAGCATCGGCTTGGGGAGCGAGTCGGAGAGGGGCCGGATGCGGGTCCCCTCGCCGGCCGCGAGCACGACTGCTTGCATACCAGCGGCTTCGACGCGACCCCGTTTCAGTCTCCCGGAGTCGGGCGCACGCCGGACACCTACTTAAGAGCCATGATGGATACTGCCGGTTTCTTTTCCCTTCGGGGTATCTCTTTCAGAGTACGATCCGTAATCAGTCTCGCAGACCGTCAGACCCCCGAGGAGTCCCGATGGCAATGACTTAATAACCATCGGGCCGTCATCGGTCACTACTTGCATTAGTCGCGGACCATCTCCAAAATCGAGGAAACAGATACGAAACATGGACTACGAATGAACATCGATACATCCGACAGGCGACAGCTGGAGGAGTCATCGAACGTTCTCCTACTGGCACCGCTGACTCCGACCGGCAACAGGGCGTGTCTCGAACTGCTCGCCTCCACCGCGTCCCCCGCGGAGGCGAACATCGCCGCGGTGACGTACACGCCGCCGCCGGAGACGTGGATCTCCGACTGGCGGACCCACATCGAGGAGCTCCCGGCCGAGCTGGCGTTCATCCACGCCAACACGGTCGAGACGTCGGGCGACGAGGGGACCGAGATCCCGTCGGACGTGTCGGTCGCGCGGGTGGACCCGAACCAGCCGATGGACATCATCGCGCCGCTGAGCGAGCAGCTGACCCGCTGGAAGGACAACGGCAACCAGACGCTCGTGTCGGTCCAGACGCTGACCATCCTGCTGGAGTACGTCGACTTCGACACCGCGTTCCGGTACCTCCACATCCTCACCCACCGGGTCCAGGCCGCCGACGCCATCGGGTTCTACCACATGGACCCGGACATCCACGACGAGGAGACCATCAACACGCTGAAGCCGCTGTTCGACGCGGTGGTCGAGGTGTCCGACGACGGCGAGCAGTGGTCGGTCACCGAGACGTACGGCGACCGGACCGCGACCAGCGAGCACGTCCAGACCCACGACACCGACGTCTCCATCCCCGACTCGGAGGGCGGGCTGTTCGCGTCGATCCGCGACTCGCTGTCGGGCGTGTTCTCCGACCAGGCCGGGCCCCAGCCGAGCGACCCAGCCACCTCGGGATCGAGCGCCGGGCAGCCCGAGGCCGCCGGCGAGACGGGGGCGGCCCGGTCGGCCGGCGGCTCGGCCCGCGACTCCGGCGTCGACGACCTCCCGGAGGAGGCGATGCTGACCGACGAGGACCGCATCCGGGAGCTGCTGACCCAGTACGGCGGCCGGATGAAGCAGGCCGACGTCACCGAGGAGACCGACTGGTCGAAGTCGACGGTGAGCCGCAAGCTCTCGAAGATGGAGGAGAAGGGGCTCATCACCCGGGTCCAGGTCGGACGCGGGAACCTCGTCTTCCTCAGCGGCTACGAGCCCGAGACGGCCAAATCACCCTTCGAACAGGAGACCGACTGACAGATGACGAACGCAACTTCCGAACGACTGACCGTGCGCCGTCGCCGGCCGGCCCCGCCGAGACACGGCAGTTTAAGTTCGACCGACTATGAGTGAATCACTAGAGAGCGCGAGCGAGACCGGTACCATGCCCAAGGACGCTACAGTGCTGATCGTCGACGACGAGAAGCCGATCACGGACGCCTACGCCCAGTGGCTCGAGGACGACTACCAGGTCCGCACGGCCTACAGCGGCTCCGAGGCCCTCGAGAAGCTCGACGACGACGTCGACGTCGTCCTGCTGGACCGGCGGATGCCGGACCTCTCCGGCGAGGACGTCCTGAACGAGATCCACGAGCAGGAGCTGACCTGCCGGGTCGCCCTGGTCTCGGCGGTCGAGCCCGACTTCGACATCCTCGAACTCGGCTTCGACGCCTACCTCGAGAAGCCGCTCTCGGAGGCCGAGGAACTGCTCGAGACCGTCGAGACGCTGCTCCGCCGCTCGACGTACGACGTCCAGATGCGGCGGTTCCTCTCGCTGGCGAACAAGAAGGCGGCGCTGGAGACCAAGAAGAGCCCCGAGGAGCTCGAGGCCAACCCCGAGTACGCCGAGCTCACCGAGGAGCTCGCGGAGCTGCGGGCCCAGCTGTCGGACACGGCCACGACGCTCGACGACGAGGACCTCCGCGCGGAGTTCTACGGGACCGACGGCCAGTGATTCTCCTCTCGGACGAACTGGGCGAACCGTAGCGAGAGCGCCCGATCTGACAGATCGTTCGGTCAAGTAGCTCGTACTACTGAGTGGTGCGTTCGTCATCGCCGCGCTCGACCCGGCGTGCGCTTCTTAGTGCGCCTCTCCGATACAACACGTGGACAGAGAGCACTCCTCTCGACGAGAAGCCGCGAGAATTCTCCCTCGTATCTATCCCTTGTCGCCGGAACGACTTAAGCGGAATCGCGCTGCGCTCGACCGGGGTCCGCCGGCGCTTCCGCGATTCCTCCGTCGCCGTGGTGCGTCTGTTTTCGCCGAGGAGCCCGATCCCCCTAAAGAGCCCTGGCGACGAGGAGCTACGACGGAGAGACGGACTCGTGCTGCGCCACTCGACGCTCAGCGGCTACCCGGAGGGCCGGTGTTCCTGTCACGTTGCCGAGAGGCGCATGTTTAAACTATCCCGGCCGAGTACGGGCGACTGATGACCGAGGGGTGGACCGACCAGTCGGCGCCGACGTGGCAGTCCGAACCGGTCGGCGACGACGGAGAGGCGCAGCGACCGTTCAGCCAGCGGCCCGGCGACGGGGCGGTCGGTCGGGCCGACCTCCAGCGGGACCAGACCGTCCGGAAGTGGGGCCCCGTCACGCCGAGCGCGACCCAGATCGGCCGGGCGGAGTCGCCCGAGGCCGACCTCTCCGAGAGCGTGCGCCGGCTCCACGAGGAGCGCCACTCGGCGATGGCCGGCCACAGCGCGCGGATGCACCGACTCGACAAGCTCCGCATCGCCCACGCGCTGTGCAACGACCTCTCGCTGACTCCCTGGCAGCGCGACCGGGTGGTCGGCATCATGGCGGACCTCGACCTGACGGCGTTCGGGAGCCAGCGCGCCATCCCGAAGGTCGCGCTTGTGGTCATCCGCCACGTCGTCGACCGCGAGCGCGAGCACTACCTCGGGCTCCACGACCGGGAGTGGATCCAGCAGCTGCCGCCCGAGCGGCTCGACGAGCTCTACGACCAGTTCCGGTCGATCACCGACGAGGAGGAGTTCTCGGCGCTCGTCGCCAAGCACGGCCTCGACGTGACCAGCCTCAACCGGCTCCGGCGCGTGCTGAAGGACCAGCTCGGCGAGCAGGACCTGGAGGACGCGGTGTACGGTCGGAACCCCTACCGGGACCCGAACCTGCCGAGCCTCGACGCTCGCCGCGCGGACGAACCCCACGAGGAGTAGCCGGCCGAGCAACGACTGGGGATGAGAGGTCCGGAGAACGGCGGAGACGGCGAACGCAGAGCGAGCGAATCTTCCTCGTATATACCCGTTGTCGCCAGAGCCACTTAAAGAGCGTCCGCAATCGGCGTCGTTTTCGTACTCGATTCAATCCCCGCCGACGCACACACCACTGACGGCCGGAACAACTGCGGCCGGACAACCGTCGGAGATGGCGGCGGCTCTCGAATAGCGTCCGTCAGAACGAGGTCCGCTTCGCCTCGTATCTATCCGTTGTCGCCAGAGCTACTTAAAGCGAATCTGGGAGTGGCCCGTCCACCACCGCGCCGGAACTGATCGCCCCTCGCAGTCCGACGCCCGGACGCTCACGCCTCCGTCCGGAGACCCGCCCGCAGGTAGCGGAGTACCGTCGGCCAGGAGTCAGCGGCCGCGAACGCGTTCGCCGCGGGCGACCCGCCGTACGCCGGTCCCGTGAGGTCGCCCGCGTACGAGTAGTACGGCAGGTAGAAGACGTGGCCCGCGCCGTCGTAGGTCCGGAGCTGGTAGGGCGCGCCGTGGCCCCGCCGCCGGAGTCGGTCGACGGCCAGCGCCGACAGCACCGGGGCGGGCCACGTGGCGTCGTTCGCGCCCGCCAGGAGGAGGACGGGGCCGTCGATCTCCTCGACCGGAATCGCGGCCCGCCGGAGCGTCGACGCCTCGACGCGCTCGCGGACCGCAGCCAGGGCGCAGTCGGGCGTCTCGCACGAGTACCGGAGCGCCCGCACAGCGCGGAAGACGGGCCGCACCGCGTCGGCCCCGGCGACCGGGTCGCCGTCCCGGGTCCAGGCCGACCCCCAGTCCGTGACCGCGTTCGCCGCCTCGTTCACGCCCGGGCCGCAGACCCCGCTACCGGAGTAGCCGACCGCGACGGCCTCGCCCGGGAAGTCGGCCGCCGCGAGCAGCGCCGCCTCGACGCCGCGCGAGAAGCCGACGAAGCCCGTCCGGTCGTCCCGCACCCCGTCGCGGTCGGCGAGCCACCGGACCGCACGTCCGAAGTATTCGAGCGGGACATCGTCGACCGACGCCGGCAGGCCGTCCGCGCCGACGTACTGGAGCGCGAGGGTCGCGTACCCGTAGGTCGCCAGCTGGCGACTCAGCCGGTGGGGAACGACGGCTTGCGACCCGTGGAGCACCAGTACCCCCGGACGAGGGCCGTCGCCCGGCGGTCGGTAGAGCCAGCCGACGAGTCCGTCCGATTCGACGGTCCGGCGGGTCACGCCGGGGTCGGTCCGGACCCGGGTCAGCGTCGCCGTGGCCCGTCGTTCGCCGGCGGCGCGGGCGGTGAGCCGCACCTCGACCGTCGGCCGGTCGCCCCAGATGAAGGCCGCGTTCCCGCCTGCTGTCGGGGTTCGGGCAGTCGTCGTTCGGTTCGCGGGCAGTGACCCGGTCCGCGGCGGCGGCGGGGAGTCGGCTCGCGGCGTCAACCGGTGGAGGAGCATCTCGACGCCCGGCGGCTCCGGCGCGTCGAACCCCGGCCCCAGGGCGGTCCACCGCGAGTCGGACCGGTCCGGGCGCGTCGTCGCTCCGGCGGCTCGTGCGTCTCCGCGTCGTTCGGCGGTTCGCACGTCCTCGCCCCCTCCGTCGGTGCCCGCGTCACCGATCGTCGCCGCTCCGCTCGCGTCGGTTCGCCGGGTCCACGTGCGGGCGAACTCGACGCCCCGGGAGTCGGTCGCGGTCGCCGTCACCGCGACGTCGGCGTCCGGCGCGAACCCGGCGAGCCGAATCCGGACCTGTTCGCCGACGAGCGTCCGCGCCGGTACGCGAATCGACGGGTCTGTCGGCGGGTCCTCCCCGGCCTCCCTGGTCGGCGCTGCGGCCGTCGCTCCCGAGGGGCCGACGAGCGCCGTCGCGCCGAGGGCCGCGGCTCCGCGGAGCAGGTCGCGGCGGTCGCGTCTCATCGGTCGGCGTACGCGCTCGACGGCCGTAAAGACTAGCGGCTAACAGGTTCCCTGTCGTCGGCTCCGAGTGCAACTTCCACAGAACGAGGTCGCTTTCCCTCGTATCTATCCCTTGTCGCCAGAACCATTTAAAGGAGATCGACAGCGTTGGCAGGGCCGCCTCGGAAGTCTCACTTCGGTTTCGGTCGCCTCTCCGACGTACTTCCTCCCGGTCTCGCGACCACTCTCCTCCGCCGAGTACCGGCCGCCAACCACACAATCAAGTCCCCCCGGCGAACACTGGCCAATATTCCGATGATAGAAGTGAAAAATCTGCGAAAGGTGTACGGCGGATTCACCGCCGTCGAGGGGAGCAGCTTCTCGGTCCCCGAGGGCGAGGTGTTCGGCGTCATCGGCCCGAACGGCGCCGGCAAGACCACGACCCTGAAGATGCTCTCCGGGCTGGTCGAGCCGACCTCGGGCTCGGCGACCGTGGCGGGGTACGACGCCCGGGACCCCGAGATGCGCCGCCACCTCGGCTTCCTCCCCGAGGAGTCGCCGCTGTACGAGGACATGACCGCGGTCTCGTACCTGGAGTTCTTCGCCGACCTCTACGACGTGCCCGGCGACGTCGCGACCGAGCGCATCCACGACACGCTCGACCGCCTGGACCTCCAGCACCGCGACCGCAAGATCGGGGACATGTCGAAGGGGATGACCCGGAAGGTGGCCATCGCGCGCTCGCTGGTCAACGACCCCGACGTGCTGATCTACGACGAGCCCGCCAGCGGCCTCGACCCCCTGACGACGAACTACATCATCGAGTTCACCCGGGACCTCGCCGAGTCGGGCAAGACCGTCGTGTTCAGCGCGCACAACCTGTTCCACGTCGAGAGCATCTGCGACCGGGTCGCGGTGATGAACGACGGCCGCATCGTCGCCCGCGGCAGCGTCGAGCACATCCGCGAGGAGCACGGCCGGACCGAGTACCGCGTCTACACCACGGTCGAGGTCGCGGGCGCGACCCCGGTCGACGACGACACAGCGGTCGGCGACGCGCCTCGAACAACCGAGGCGGCGGGGCAGACGGGAGCGAGCGCGAAGACGGCCGGCGCGGTCCGCGGGGACGAGCGCGGCCGCTACTGCCGGGTCGTCGAGAGCATGGACGCCGTCGAGGAGACCAGAGAGCTCGCGGAGGCCGCCGGCGGCGAGGTGGCCGACATCCAGACCCACACGCCGAGCCTGGAGGACATCTTCCTCGACCTGGCGAGGGAGTCGCCGGGCGTGGAGGGCCGGCCGTGAAGCTGCGCAAGACCCTCCGCATCGCGCGCTGGGAGGTCTCGAAGAACGCGGGCCAGTTCGACCGCCGGACCGTCGCGGTGGCCGCGGTCGTCCTGCTCGCGGTGGGCGCGCTCACCCCGCTGGTCGCCAGCCAGGGCGTCACCCTCGACGACGGCATCTACCGCGTCGGCGTCTCGCAGGACAGCCCCTACTACGACCCGGTGGCGCGCGACCGGACCTTCGTCGCGGTCGAGCCGAGCGCCGAGCGGTTCCCCGAGCGGATCGACGTCCTGGTCCGGGAGGGCGGGGGAGTCGTCGCGGCGGACACCCCGAAGGGGAGGGCCGCGCTCGCGGAGTTCCGCAAGACGGTCAAGCGGTACAACGACGCGCTGATGGCCGCCGAGTCCGACCGGGCCGCCGCCTTCCCCGTCGAGGTGTCGGTGCGCTACCGCGCCCAGGACCTGGCCGGGGCGGCCGGCGGGGCCGGCGGAGCCAGGACGGACGGGTCCGCTCCGGTCGCCACGCGCACGACCCGCGAGGGCGAGATGCGGCTCGGCGGGGGCTCGGGCGGCGGAACCGGGAGCGGCGGATCGGGCGGTGGCGGTTCCGCGACCGCCTCGCCCGGCGGAGACACAGGGTCGGGCGGCACCGACGGCGCGGTCCGGGCGCCGTCGGTCGGCAGTAGCGGGTCGCTGTTCGGCGGGAACGCCCGGGCCGGCACGCCCTCGGACATCGCGCCGCCGTTCCCCTTCGAGTCGCTGGTGCTGGCGTTCGCGTTCGTCCTGCCGATGAACTTCGTCATCCAGGCGTACGCGTCGACCATCCTCGACGAGCGGATCAACGAACGGGGCGAGCTCCTGCTCGTCTCGCCGGTGTCGCGGGGCGACATCATCGCGGGCAAGACCCTGCCGTACTTCCTCGGGATGGTCGCCATCGCGTCGGTCACGGCGGTCGGCATCGCGGTGCTGACCCCCGCGGCCGACGGCGCGCTCGCGGTCGCCGAGACCGCCGCCGCGTCGGTGGCGGCCGTGGTCCCCATCGCGCTGCTGTTCCTGGCGTCGGCGTTCGTCGGCGGGATGTTCGCCCGGTCGTTCAAGGAGCTCACCTTCGTCACGGTGACGCTGTCGGTGTTTCTCACCTCCTACGCGTTCATCCCGGCCATCTTCACCGACGTCCACCCCATCGCGGCCATCTCGCCGCTGACCCTGGTGGTGGAGGCCCTGCAGGGCACCGCGTTCTCGCTCGGCGACTACGCGTTCTCGACCGGGCCGCTCTACCTCTCGGCGGGCGTGCTGTTCGCCCTGGGCGCGGGCGTCTACCGCGAGGAAGACATGTTCACCCAGCGGTCGGTCCCGCTGAAGTTCCTCGACGCCCTCGACGGACAGATAACCCGGCGGCGCTCGGTCGCGAAGCTGAGCGCGCTGTCGATTCCCTTCGTCTTCGTCGGCGAACTGCTCGTGGTCGCGCTGCTGTTCGCGCTCCCCGTCTCGCTGTCGATGCCGGCGCTGCTCGTCGCCATCGCGCTGGTCGAGGAGGTCGCAAAGAGCGTCCACGTCTACGCCGGGTTCGCCCACTCGCGGTTCGAGCGGACGTTCCGGTCGGCCGCGGCGCTGGGCTTGCTGTCGGGGCTGGGCTTCTTCGTCGGCGAGAAGGCGACCGCGGTGGCCCAGCTCGTTGGCCTGCCGAACCAGGCGCTCGGCAAGGCCGCGTTCGGCACGGTGACCGGCCTCGGCATCGAGGCGTCGCCGCTCGTGCTGGTCGGGCTCTTCCTCGCGCCGCTGGTCCTGCACGCCGTGACGGCGACGATGACCGCGGCCGGCGCGACCCGCGACCGCAACTGGTACCTCGGGACGCTGGCGGCGGCGACGCTGGTTCACGCCGCCTACAACCTAACGGTGGTGAGCTACCTTGGGTGAGCGCCTGACGGTCGCCGGCCGCGAGCTCGCGTCGCTCCGGAGCGAGAAGACCATCGTGCTCGCCATCCTCATCCAGCTGTTCGTCGCGGCGTTCTCGTCGTTCCTCGCCGTGGGACTCGTCTCGCTGTACGACCCCGGCTCGGTGTCGGACCAGTTCGTGGTGGAGTTCGGCGTGACCGGCGACGCGGGCGACGACCTCGCGCCGGTCATCGAGCGCGAGGACGGCTGGCGGGCGGTGGAGTACGGCACCGAGGAGGCCGCGATGACCGACTTCCGACAGGGGGAGATCCACGCTGTCCTCCGGGTCGACCGGTTGCCGGACGGGCGAGCCAGGGTGCAGGCGGTCGCACCGGACGGCAACGTCCGGACGACGCTGGTCGTGACCCAGATCAAGGGCGTGATGGAGGCGTTCGAGCGCCACGAGCGCGGCCGGCTCAGCTCTCGGCTGGAGCGCCAGCCGGTCGAGTTGCCGCCCGACTCGTCGTCGAGCCCGTACTTCGGGTTCACCTACACCGTGCTGGTGCCGCTGCTGACGTTCCTGCCGGTGTTTCTCAGCGGGAGCGTCGCGGTCGACGCCATCGCCGAGGAGTTCGACCGGGGCACGCTCGAACTGCTCCGGGTGACGCCGCTGACCCCGACCGACATCGTCGACGGCAAGATGCTGGCGATGGGCGCGCTCGCGCCGGTCCAGGCCGGCGCGTGGCTGGCGCTGCTGTCGTTCAACGGGACGGCGATCGCCAACCCGGTCGAGATCCTGGTGCTCGTGACCGGGCTGTCGGTCGGCGTGGTCACGATGGGCGCGACCGTGGCGCTGGCGTTCCGCGAGCGCAAGCAGGCCCAGTTCCTCTTCTCGATGGGCGTGCTGGTCGCGTTCAGCGCGACCTACCTGCTGCCCGAGTCGCCGCCCAACGCGGTGGCGAAGCTCGCCATCGGGAGCCCGACCCGGCTGACCCACCTCTCGGTGGTCGCCTACGTGCTGGTCGCGCTGGTCGCGTTCGTCGGCCTCCGGCGGGCGGTGGCGGCGCGCGGACTGGGGGAATAAGCGGCCGGGGTCCGCGGTCGCCGCGATCTCTCGCTCACCTGTCGTCGCGGTCGTCGCCCCAGTGATTGCCGCGGTCGGCACCCCGGTGGTCGCCGCGGTCGGTGTTCAACGGCGCGTCGAGGTCGTTGTCGCGGTGGGCGCCGGGGTCGGAGGGCCGGCCGGTACCGCCGTCGGTGTCCCGGCGGGCGACGCGCTCGGCCGACTCGCGGTCCATCACCCGTCGCCGGTCCGTCTCGGCGTCGACCAGGGCGTACAGCACTAGCCCGCCGCCGACCGTCAGCAGCAGCATCAGCGCGACGGCGAGGAGTTCGATCATCGGTCCGGGGCCGGTTCAGCCGAGGAACACGTCGACGATGTCGCTGCCGGCCGATCCGGTGTCGCGGTACAGCTCGGAGTAGCCGCAGTTCAGGCACGAGACGACCTTGAACTGGTTGGTCTGGATGTCGAACATCTTCGAGAGGCCGCCGCCGGTCGTCGAGATGGTGCCGACGTCGGTCTCGGTGTGGCCGCACTTCGGGCAGCCTCGGTCGTCGTCCGCGGGGTCAGGGCTTTCGTCGAAGGGCATGCGCCGAAGTTCTTTCGGAGTTGTCAAGAACTTTGTGGAGAGCGGGTCGAGGAACCCGGTGCTCGGCGAGCGGGAGCGTGAACCCGAGACGGGTTGGAAACCGTTGCTAACGCCGGCTACTTGGCCCTGCGGCGCCTACTGCCGGCCATGACTGACCGAGGACGCGGTCGGACCCCGCCCGGCCCCGACGGGCTCCCGCTCGTCGGCAGCCTCCCCGCCTTCGCCCGCGACCAGTTCGGCTTCGAGCGCCGGATGCACCGGGAGTACGGCGACGTGGTCCGCTGGAAGTTCCCCGGCGGGTGGACGTACCACCTCTCGCACCCCGAGCACATCGAGCACGTGCTGGTGCAGAACAACCAGAACTACGTGAAGGGCGAGGCGTTCCAGGAGACGCTCGGCCCCGTGCTCGGCAACGGGCTGCTCAACAGCGAGGGGGAGTTCTGGCGGCGCCAGCGCCACCTGGTCGAGCCCGCGTTCCACCCCGACCGGATCGCGACGTACGCCGAGATGATGGTCGACGTCACCGAGCGCACGACCGAGACGTGGCGCGACGGGGAGACGCGGGACGTCCACTCGGAGATGACCGCCCTGACGCTCGAAATCGTCGGGCGGACCCTGTTCGGCGTCGACCTCCGCGACGAGTCCGAGCGCGTCGGCGAGGCCCTGGAGGTCGTGATGGCCGCCTCGGAGTTCTCGCTGACCGACCTCCTGCCCGACCGGGTGCCGACGCCCGAGCGCCGTCGGTTCGAACGGGCGGTCGGGACGCTCGACCGGGTGGTCGACCGCATCGTCGCCGAGCGCCGCCGGAACCCGACCGACGAGGACGTGGTGTCGAAGCTGCTGGCGGCACGCGACGAGCGCGGCGACGCGATGTCCGACCGCCAGGTCCGCGACGAGGTGATGACCCTGCTGCTGGCGGGTCACGAGACCACCGCGCTCGCGCTCACCTTCACCTTCTTCCTGCTGGCCCAGCACGGCGACGTCGAGCGGAAGCTGGTCGCCGACCTCGACGAGGAACTGGGCGGCGAGCCCCCGACGGTCGCCGACCTCGACGACCTGCCGTACCTCGAGCGGGTCGTCACCGAGTCGATGCGGCTCTACCCGCCGGTGCCGGGCATCGTCCGCGAACCGGTCGCGGACGACCGCGTGGGCGACTACCGGATCCCGGCGGGCGCGACCGTGAGCATGAGCCAGCACGTCGTCCACCGCGACCCGCGGTGGTACGACGACCCGATGGCGTTCCGGCCCGAGCGCTGGACCGACGGGTTCCGCGAGTCGCTGCCCCGGCTGGCGTACTTCCCGTTCGCGGCCGGACCGCGCCGGTGCGTCGGCGACCGGTTCGCGCTGCTGGAGGCCCGGACGGTGCTGGCGACCATTCTGCAGGAGTACCACCTCGAACTCGTCTCCTCGCCCGCGCTCGACCTCCGGCCGAGCATCACCGCCCGGCCGCGGAACCCGGTGGAGATGAAGATCCACGAGCGGGCGGGCAGCCGGTGGGACTACTCGCCGGCCGAGGGGGACACCGAGGTCTCGGCGGACTGAGGCGGTCTCCACTCCCCGCTCGGAACTCACCCCAGACCGAGCACCGCCTCGTCTGCCTCCGCGACCGGCGGGAGCGTCCGGATTCGGGGCCGGCCGAGGAAGTAGACGGTCAGGAAGCCGGTCGCCGCCGCCACCCCGTAGAGTCCCGACTCGACGCCGAACGCGCCGGCCAGCGACCCGCCGACTAGCGAGCCGACCGGCGCCATCGCCGCGCTCCCGCTCGACGCGACCGACGAGACCCGGGCCAGCATGTCATCGTCGACCGCCGACTGGAGCATCGAGAAGAAGACCACGTTGAACGCGCCCGTCGGGACGAACGCCGCGAAGAACAGCGCCGCGGTCGCCGGCGTCCCGTCGACCCGGACCGCCCCGAACAGGCAGGCCGTCGAGACGCCGAACCCGACGACCGAGAGCCGGCCGAACGGGTACCCCTCGACCGCCGACGACCCGGCCGACCCGACGAGGCTGCCCGCGGCGACCGCCGCCATCAGGAGGCCGTAGGTTCCCGGACCGCCGAGCGAGTCGGCGAACGCCGGGAGCACCGCCAGCATCGCGCCGAAGCTGAAGTTGACGACGACCGCGCCGAGGACCATCGACGCGACGGCCGACCCGCGGAGGTAGTCGAACCCCTCGCGGAGTCGGTCGACGTAGTCGGCGAAGACGCCGTCGGCGGGGTCCGAATCGCGGGCGGAGCCAGGGTCGTCGGTCAGATCCGCCTCGTCGGCGGGGTCCTCGCTCGACGCCTCGTCCGACTCCGACCGTCTGGCCGGCTCCGACGGGCCGGCCGGCTCCCTGGCGTCGACTGCGAGCCCGCGGAACAGGGCGAGCGCCGCGACGAACGTCGCCGCGTCCACGACGTAGATGGCGACCGCGCCGACGACCGCGACGAGCACCCCGCTGGCGGCGTTGCACACCATATCGAGGCTCTGGCCGGCGGCCGAGAACAGCGAGTTGGCCCGGACCAGATCGTCGTCGTCGACGATCCGTGGGAGCGCGGCGGTCATCGCGGGCGAGTCGAACTGCGAGACCAGCGACAGCACCGGCACGACCGCCAGGACCACCCAGACCGAGAGGTGCCCGGTCGCGGCCGCGACCGGAACCGCGAGCACGCCGACGGCCTGTGCGGCCTGCGTGCCGACGAGGACGCGCCGGAGCGACCACCGGTCGACCAGCGGACCGGCGAGGAACCGGAGCGCCTGGGGGCCGAGCGTCAGGAAGCTGGCGACGCCCGTGTAGAACGACGATCCGGTCAGGTCGAAGACGAGCCACATCGCGGCGATGGCGTAGAGGCTGTCGCCGGCGTTGGTGACGACCCGGCCGACGAACAGGCGGACGAACGCGGGGTTCGAGCGGAGGGTTCCCATGGACGTGGACAGCGCCGCGCCGCCGATAAGTGTTTGTAGAACAACATTTCTGTGACGCGGATTGCAGAAACGCGATTCTATTTTCAGTCTGTCATTTCTCCCGCGTTTCGACCAGGTTCACGTCCTCGTCGAACGCGAAGACCCGCGTCTCCTCGCCGAGCGTCACCGACACGTCGACGCGGAGGGGGTCCCGGCTCGCGACCGTCGCCGCCTCGGGACCGATCCAGTCGAGGTCCCACAGGGGCGTGTCGCGCACGTCGACGCCGCGGTCGTAATGGAAGTCGACTATCGCGGGGTGGAGGACGGTCGCGGAGGAGAACGAACTCTTCACGTGGTACCCGCACCGGTCGCAGTCGTACTCCACCGAGACGAAGGGCGCCCACTCGGCGAGCGACTCTCGGACGTCGTCGGGTTCTTGTACGACGACGGTCGCGTCCAGTCGCCCGTCGCAGTTGTAACAGAACCCGAAGTTCACGCCCGACTGGTTGCGTTTGAGCCACCGGTCGACGACCCGGGGGACGTCGTCCGGAGCGACGCCCTCCAGCACTCCCGGCGGGATGGGAGTGTTGGTGTACGTGAACTCGCACTCGGTGCAGCCGATGTCGACGCCGTCGTCGCGGAACTCGGTCGCCATCTCGTTCCCGCAGACGAGGCACGCCGAGTCCATCTCCACGGGGTCGGCCTCCAACGCCTTCGTGTATCCGCCCGACAGCACCGCACCCACGATTCGGCGCCCGGGCGCCGCGAGCCCGTAGCCCTCGTCGCCGTTCCGGACGAACCGTCCGGAGAGCTTTCCGAGGTGGTAGTTGAACTGGCCGGGGTCGTCGACGCCGACGCGCTCGCGGAGTTCGGAGAACGCGAGCGGGTCGTCAGCGTCGTTCAGCGTTTCGAGGATGCGGAACCGGGTCTCGTGGGCCAGGAGCCCGAAGGCCTCGTCCGGCGGGAGTCGCTCTACGACGACCTCGTCGGAGTCACGACCGGCGTCGCCGGTGGCAGAGGGTTCGCGCCCGTCGTCGGAGTCGGACATGTCGCGTCGTTTGGTCGGACTGATTATAAATCGTCACGGACCCGTCACTCGCACACCGGTCCAACGTTTAAGCCGTCACCGGTCAACGATAGCGTATGGCACACGACTGCTCGTTCCTCGCGGACCTCGACCTCGACGGCGAGGCGTCGTTCGGCGACTCGGCCCGCGAGAACCACGCGACCGACTTCGGCGCCGAGGAGCGCGGCCGGGGCGTCACCCCCGACGCCGTGGTCTGGCCCGAATCGACCGCCGACGTGTCGGCCGTCCTCGCGGCCGCGAACGACCGGCGGGTCCCCGTCACGCCCTACGCGGCGGGGACGGGTCTGGAGGGCAACGCCGTGCCCGCCCACAGGGGCATCAGCCTCGACCTCTCCCGGATGGACGCGGTGCTGGAGGTCCGCCCCGACGACTTCCAGGTCGACGTCGAACCCGGTATCCTCGGCGCGGCGGTCGACGAGGCGGTGGCCTCGGACGGACTGTTCTTCCCGCCGCTGCCATCGTCGGGCGACATCTCGACCATCGGCGGGATGATCGCCAACGACGCATCGGGCATGAAGACCGTCAAGTACGGCGAGGTGAGCGACTGGGTGCTGGCGGTCGAGGCGGTGCTGGCCGACGGGTCGGTTATCACTGCGGGGAGCAGGGCCGCCAAGACCTCCAGCGGCTACAACCTCAAGGACGTGCTGGTCGGGAGCGAGGGCACCCTCGGGGTCGTCACGCGGGCGACGCTCGAACTCGCCGGCCGCCCCGAGCAGATCCGGGGCGCCCGAGCGCTGTTCCCGACGCTCGACGACGCGGCCGCGGCGGTCTTCGACGCGGTGCGCTCGGGCGTCGACGTGGCGAAGATCGAGCTCATGGACGCCACCTCCGCCCGGATGGCCAACGCCTACACCGGGACCGACCTGCCCGACGTGCCGGCGGTCTACCTCGAGTTCCACGCCAACCACGGCGTCGAGCGCGAGATCGAGTTCTGTCGGGGCGTGTTCTGCGACCACGACGTCGAGCGCTTCGACGTGGCCGACGAGGACGAGATGGACGACCTCTGGCGGGCCCGCAAGGAGATGGCCTACGCCCTCCAGCTCTGGGACCCCGACCTGTCGCCGCTCCACCCCGGCGACGTCACCGTCCCCATCAGCGCGTACCCCGAGATGGTGTCGTACGTCAAGGAGCTGGCCGACGAGCGCGACCTGGTAGTGGCGTGCTTCGGCCACGCGGGCGACGGCAACCTCCACTACACGGTGCTGGTCGACGAGGACGACGAGGAGCAGGTCGAAGCCGGCACCGAGATGTACGAGGCCGCCGTCGAGAAGGCCATCGACCTCGGCGGCACCGCCACCGGCGAGCACGGCATCGGCCTGGGCAAGCGGAAGTTCCTGGAGACCGAGCACGGCGCCGAGTCGGTCGAGGCGATGCGCCGGCTCAAGCGGGCGTTCGACCCCCGCGACACCCTCAATCCTGGCAAGATGTTCCCCGAGACAACCGAGGGCGGCCGGGTGCGACTCGACGTCCCCGGCGACGACACTCCGCCCGGGGCCGACGACGCCTCCTGATCGAGTCGCGTTCTGTTCATCCCCGTCGGGACGCGGGTGCGTTCGGCCCAACACTGATGGCCCGGTCGCTGGAACGCTACCGTATGCGGGGTCGGTCTCTCGAAGGGAGAGCCTCGGCCGTCCTCCTGGCGGTCGGCGCGGCGCTGTTCGCCGCGTCGATGGCCCACCACGCGACGGAGGTCGGTCGCATCGACCGGTTGAGCGGCCCCACGCTGGCGTTCGCGCTCGACGGGACCCTGGCGCTGGCCGTCGTGTACGCCGGCTTTCGGCTGGACGACACCGACCTGCGTCCCGAGCACCGGTGGCGCGTCGTCGGGGGCTGCCTGCTCGGCGTCGGCGTCCTCGTCGGGACCACCGGCGCCGGCATCCTGGTCCGCCGGCTCGAAGGCCGGGCGGTGTCCGAGCCCGCGTTCCAACTGCTGCTCGCCGCCGGCGCGGGCGCCGTCGCCGGCCTGGTCGCCGGCTACTACGAGGGCCGGACCCGGACGCACGCCCGGCGGGCCGACCGGGCGCGGACGACGCTGCGGTTCGTCAACGACCTCCTCCGACACGACGTGAAGAACCACGTGAGCGCCATCGTGGTCCACGCCGACGTCGTCCGGGGCGAGAGCGACAGCGACGCGGTGGCCGACTCCGCGACCGTCATCCGCGAGCAGGCCGACGAGATCACGGCGGTCGTCGAGAACGCGGGCGCGGTCGCCGAGGCGCTCTCCGAGGACGGCGACGTCGGCCGGGTCGACCTCGCCGCGGTCGTCGCCGACGCGGCCGAGCAGGTCGCCGACCGGTTCGGGGTGACGGTCGCGACCGACCTGCCGGACCGCGCGCCGGTGGCCGCCAACCGCGCGGTCGAGTCGGTCGTCGCCAACCTCGCGGAGAACGCCGCCGAGCACGGGGCGGGCGGCCGGCGGGCCGCGACCGACGGCGACGGGGAATCCGACGCTGGCCCCCGGATCGAACTCTCGGTCGCGGTGCGGGACGAGTCGGTCCGGCTCCGGGTCGCCGACGACGGGCCGGGCGTCCCAGATTCGCGGAAGGCCGACCTCTTCGCGCCCGATCCCGACCGCAGCCACGGCGGCGGGCTCCACCTGGTGCGGACGCTCGTCGAGAGCTACGGCGGCGACGTCCGGGTCGAGGACGGCGACGCGGGCGGCGCGGCGTTCGTCGTCGACCTGCCCCGCGCGGACGACGAGTGACGCGCGAACCGTTCCGGTGCGGTCCGCGGGTGACCCGTTCGTCCGGCTGTCGGCTCAGTCCATCCGCCGGGCGGCCCGCCACAGCGCCCACGCCGCCAGCGCCGCGCCCGCGAGGCCGGCCAGCGCGGGGCCGGTGGGATGCTCCTCGGTCGCGTCGCGGTACTCCGCGGGGAGCTCCTCGGCGCGGTCCATCCGGAGGTACCGGTCGGCGCCGGCCCCCTCGATGAGCCGGCGCTGCCACGCCGGGAACGCCCCCGACGCCGCGGCCGGGGTCACCAGCCGGGGCGACTCGGCGCGGTAGGCCCGGCCGCCGTAGACGACGACGCACTCGTCGGCCGCCCGGACGTTCCGGTACCAGTCGGCGTCGGTCCCGTAGGGCAGGGGGACGACGAACCGGTCGCCGTGAGTCCCCACCAGCACGGGCGTGTCGTAGCGCCGGCCCGACCGCCGGCCCACGTGGCGGACGATGCCGTACGGGACGCCCCGCCGCCCGGCGAGTCGCATCGCCGCCGGGTTCAGGAACCGCCTGTTGACCTCGCGGACTCGGTCCTGCGCCTGTCGGTCGCGTGACTCGGTCTCTCCCGCCATGGTGACCTACGGAAGGACGCTGACCGACTTAACCGTGTCCGCGGGTCGAGCGGACGAGGGACGCGGACCGCGTTCCCGTCGGGGCCCGGAGGCGAGGGCTACCGGCCGACCTTCGCGGTGTGCCAGGCGTTCGCGGCCAGTTCGTCGAACGCCTCGGCGGCGCCGTCGGCCATGGGGTACTCGCCGTGGTACGGGTCCGGGTCGCCCTCGACGCCGGTCACCGTCCGGACGGCGTCGGCCATCGACTCGTAGTTGTCCCCGACGATGTCCTGCACCAGCACTGGCATCCCGGCGCGGTCGCAGAGCTCGCGGGCCGCCTCGCGGCCGACGTACACCCGGCACTCGCGCTCGTCGGCGAACACCAGCGCGAACGGCGCCTCGCCGAACTGGGCCGCGAGGAACGCCTGGGCCGGGTCGTCCGCCCACTCGACGGCGCCGACGCCCTCGACGCGCCGGAGCGCGGTGGCGGCCGCCGAGCAGAACGGGCACTCCCCGTCGTACACGAGCACGCCGTGGTAGTCGGTCATGCCCGGCGGTACGGCGGCGAATCGTAAAACTGCGGTGGGGTGTTCGGGAGTAACGCGTCGGGGAGAGCTCCGGCAGGACGGCGAGGTTGCGGGTCGATCAGCGCTTCGACCGGCCCGGCGGCCTGTCGTGGGCCGCCCGGTGGTCGAGCATCTCCTCGTACTGGCAGGCCCGGATGCGGAGGTCCGACTCGGGCTTGGCGGTGCAGGGGAGGATCATGCCGGCCGCCTCGTCCGCCTCGTAGTAGCGCTGGGCGTCCGACTGGTCGACCTCGCCCTCCAGCAGTTCGGCGGCGCAGGTGGTGCACCAGCCCTGCTGGCAGTCGGCGGGGAGCCAGACCCCCTCGCTGCGGGCGGCCGAGAGCACGTACTCGGTCTCGGGCACCTCGATCTCGACGGTCTGGCCGGCCTGCTCTATCTCGGCGTCCTCCGGCACCTCTATCGCGACGGTGTGGCTGCTCACGCCGTGGTTTAGTGGCCTCCGAGGGATGAACGTGTTGGCGTCGGTGGAAAATAGCGGCGGTCGGTTCTCGGTGTCGCGCCTCGCACGCGACGCGGAACGCGGGCCGACGGTTACGCCGAGTCGTTGATGCGGCGGTTGGTCGAGTAGGGCGCGTCGCCGGGCTCGCCCCGGACGAAGTGGCCGGCGGGGTTGGCCTCGCCGTCGCGCTCCATGGAGAGCAGCTCGACGAACCACGCCTCGTGCTCGATCTCCTCCTGGAGGATGCGACTGGCCATGTCGTAGGTCCGCGGGTCCTTGCCCTGGGTCATGTCGCAGATCTCCGACCAGGTCCGGATGGCGCACCGCTCGGCCTCGAGGAGGACCTCGAGGATCTCGGTGGCGCCGGCGTCCTCGTTGATGTCGTCGGGCGTCTCGCCCTCGTAGGGCGTCGGCAGCTCGGCGTGCGGGCACGACGCCCGGCCCATGAAGTCGTTGATGTCGCCGGGGAGCGAGCCGCCGAGCTCGTACACCCGCGGCGCGACGAGCTCGAAGTGCGCGCGGTCCTCCAGCCGCGCGTCCTCGGTGATCTCCTTGTAGTCCTCGTGGCCGGCGAGGTGCATCCGGAGGTTGGTGTAGTAGTAGTACGTGCTGAACTCCGCGCCGATGGCGTCGATGAGTCGCTCTCGGAGCTCCTCCGGGTCGAGCCCGCGCTCCTCGAGCGCCTGCATCCCCACTCGCTTGCTGGTGTCGCCCGGTTCGACGCTGCCTGAGCCGTGTCGCCGTTCGTCGTCTGCCATTGGTTTCTCCCCCGAACGTGGGCACGACTCTCATTCCCTTAATAATTCTTCCCAGATAACGAACACCGGTTCCGAATCCGGAAATTCAATTGGGGGTCGCGGAAATCCGGGCGGGTTGGTGGCCGCGACCCTGCCTGCGTTCCGCCGCCCGCGTCCGACCGCCCGCCGAGCCGGACGGTACTGCCGGTCAGCCACCCCGCACCTGCGGCCGGACGACGTCCGAGTCGTCCCCGTCGGCGGTGGTCCCCGGACCGGTGTCCCCGACCACCGCGACGGTCGCCTTCCGGACGCCGGCGACCGAGTCGAGTTCGAGGCGCACGCGCTCGGCGTCGGGCGAGTCCGACGCGTCGACCGTCCACGTCCGTTCGCGGCTCTCGTCCGCGGGGACCGCCACCGACGCCCGGTTGGGGCCGTACACCGGCCCGAGTTCGTTCAGGCTGGCCCGGAAGACGCCGTCGCCCTCGCCGACGTTCTCGACCTCTGCCGACACGTCGAACGACGCGCCCGGGGCGACCCGATCCGGCGCGTCGAACGCGGCCAGTTCGAAGTCGGCCGGCGGCGCGCGCAGGGCCGACACCGCGGCGTCGCCGAGCGACCGGTCCCGACCGTCGTAGGTCAGCGCGACCTCCTCGGCGTCGAGCGGGTTCGGCACCTCGAAGGCGACCCACCCGGGCCGGTCCTCGCCGGCGCGGTAGACCGACCCCAGGCCGGTGAGTCGCCGGGGACCCCCGACGTCGCCCGGCGCGACGGTCCCCCAGAAGTGGCGGTCGTCGGCGACCAGCGCGACGTCGCTGGGTCGGGGCGAGTCGGTCCGCGGCCGGACCCGGACGAACGCGAACTGCGTCCCCTCCTCGGCCTCGACGCCGACGGTCTGCGGGCCGTCGAGGTAGAAGAACGACGAGCGGACGGCGACCGGTTCGAGTTCGACGGCCGGGGCTTCCGTGGTCGGTTCGGGGGTCGTCGACCGCGTCTCGGGGCTCCCGATCGTCTCGTCGGACCGCCGGCGCTCGGTCTCGGTCCCGTCCGGCCAGTCGTCGAGTTCGCCGACGCAGCCGGCGAGGCCGGTCGCCGCGAGTGCGCCGGCACGGAGGAGGGCACGCCGACTCCGACGTCGTGTCATCTGTTCCCGACTTTGAGGATGGCCAAGATAAGTTTTGTGACATCCTGGATCGGCACGGAGGTTCAAATACGAAGACGGGCCCAACCCGGAACGTGACCTGACAGCCGCCGCGGGGAGGGCAGCGGGAGCGCGGCACGTCTCCCCGCGCGGGCCGACAGCGGGTGCCGCCTGTTCGCCAATCAGTGTAACACAGACTAGGCCGCCCGCCCCCAGCCACCCGACCGCCGCGTTCACTTCCGCTCCGCGGCGAAAGCGGTTAGGCACCCCGACCCTATCGCGGAGTCGTGGACGAGACTATCGACTGGCTCCGGGGCCGGCCGTACTACGCCGGACAGGTCGAGGCCCACCGGACGCTGCCCGGCCGGGACGGCGACTTCCGCGAGGTGGACCTCGAACCGCGACTGGAGAGCGCGCTCGAATCGCGGGGGATCGACGCGCTCTACCGCCACCAGGCCGAGGCCGTCGCGGCGGTGCGGGAGGGTCGCAACGTCGTCCTCGCCACGCCGACCGCCAGCGGGAAGAGCCTCGCGTACACGGTGCCGGCGTTCGAGCGCGCGATGGACCACGGCGGCCGGACCCTCTACGTCGCGCCGCAGAACGCGCTCATCAACGACCAGGAAGAGACCCTCTCGGTGCTCGAACGCGACCTCGGCTTCGGGAGCCGGGTCTCGGTCGCCCAGTACACCGGCCGGCTCGGCAAGACCGAGAAGCGCGAGGTGCGGGACCGCCAGCCGACGGTGCTGCTGACGAACCCGGACATGCTCCACTACGCGCTGCTGCCCCACGCCCACCGGCTCTGGGACTGGTTCTTCGGGGGACTCGAGACGGTCGTGCTCGACGAAGTCCACGAGTACCGCGGGGTGTTCGGCAGCCACGTCGCGCTGGTGCTCCGGCGGCTCCGCCGGGTCTGCGACCGGTTCGACGCCGACCCCCAGTTCGTCTGTTGCTCGGCGACCATCGGCAACCCCGTCGAGCACGCCGCGACCGTGACCGGGACGCCCGAATCGAGCTACGAACTGGTCGACGAGGACGTCAGCGACACCGGACCGACCCACTGGCTGCTCTGGAACCCGCCGGAGTACGAGAACCCGCAGGCCGGCGCGTCGGGCCGGCGGAAGTCCAACCACGCCGAGACCAAGCGCCTGTTCGCAGATCTCGTCTCGAAGGGCCACCAGACGCTGACGTTCACCCGCGCCCGCCAGGCCGCCGAGCAGTGGGCGATGGAGAGCGCCGACGCGCTGCGCGAGCGCGGCCGCGGCGATCTGGCGCCCGACGTGACCGCCTACCAGGCCGCGCTCGGGGACGACCGGCGCAAGGAGATCGAGGAGGGGCTGAACGACGGCGAGGTAAGGGGCGTCTGGAGCACCAACGCGCTCGAACTCGGGGTCGACATCGGCGGCCTCGACGCGGTGCTGCTCGACGGCTACCCGGGCACGCGGATGGCGGCGTTCCAGCAGGCCGGCCGCGCGGGCCGGGGCGACGATCCGAGCCTCGTCGCGCTGGTGGCCGGCGAGGACCAGCTCGACCAGTACCTGATGGCCAACCCCGAGGACCTCTTCGAAGGCGACCCCGAGCGCGCGGTCGTCAACCCGGCCAACGACCAGTTGCTGCCCGACCACGTGCTGTCGGCGGCCCGCGAGACCTGGCTCGCGCCCGACGACGAGGCGTACTTCGGCGAGTCGTTCCCGGACCTCGTGGCGGATCTCGAAGAGCGGGGTCTCCTGGAGCGCCGGACCACCTCCGGCGGGGTCCGCTGGACCTACGGCGGCGACGGGAGCCCCCAGCACGAGATGAGCCTGCGGTCCATCGACGACCGGGAGGTGAACCTGCTCGACCGCCGAAGCGGCGAGACGATCGCCACCCTCCCCTTCGAGGACGCGCTGACCGACGCCCACCCGGGCGCCGTCTACCACCACCAGGGCCAGTCCTACGAGGTGGTCGACCTCGACCTCGGCAGGGAGGTCGCGGAGCTCTCGCCGACGTGGGCCGACTACCACACCAGGGTGCTCCACGAGAAGCAGATCACGGTCGAGGCGGACCTCCGGGAGAAGCGGCTCTCGACCCGCGACGACGTGCCGGTCCGGTTCGCCGACGTGACGATGCGCAAGCAGATCACCGGCTTCGAGCGTCGCGACCGGTCCGGCGAGACGCTGGCCCGCGAGTCGCTGGACCTGCCGGAGCTGTCGCTCCGGACGAAGGCGCTGTACTTCACGGTGCCAGCCGACGTCGAGCGCGAGATGCGGGAGGCGGGCGACTTCGACGGCGGCATCCACGCCGCCGAGCACGGGATGATCTCGCTGTTCCCGCTCGAACTGCTCTGCGACCGCAGCGACATCGGCGGGCTGTCGACGCCGCTCCACCCCCACACCGGGCAGAGCACCATCTTCATCTACGACGGGTACCCCGGCGGCGTCGGCCTGGTCCGGGAGGGCTACGAGACCGTCGAGGAGCTGATGGCCACCACCGCCGAGATGATCGGGGCCTGCGACTGCGACTCGACCGGCGGCTGTCCGGCCTGCGTCCAGTCGCCCCACTGCGGGAACGCCAACGACCCGCTCGACAAGGGACAGGCGGAGTTCCTGCTGGAGCGACTCACCGAAGGTGCCGGCGAAGCGGACGGGCGCGAGGACCGAGCGACGTCGCGACGGGACTGACCGTCGGTCAGTTCCACCACCGGGTAACTGACCCGCACCGCCCGACCGGGCGCCGAATTATCGGGGCTGAGAAGCGGACCGCAAAATTAAGTCACCCCCTTCACAACCCCCGGATACCGATGGACGAGGAGCTCGAGACGGTTCGGGAGCGGAAGAAGCGCGAGCTCATGCGCGAACAGGGCCTCGGCGCGCCCCCGGCGCCGGTCTACGTCGACGGCTCGCGGAACTTCGAGCAGACCGTGGCGGCCCACGAGGTCGTGCTGGTCCACTACTACGCCGACGGCGGCGCCGGACAGCGGCTCCACCCGGTCGTGGAGTCAGTCGCCCGCGAGACGCTCGCCGCGGTCGCGAAGGTGAACGTCGTCCACCACCAGAAGCTGGCGCTCGAGCAGGGCGTCGAGGGCACGCCGACGTTCGACGTGTACGCCGACGGCGAGCGCGTCGAGCGCGTCGAGGGCGCTGTCGAGAAACCGGAGCTGGTGACGCTGCTGGACGAGTACGCGCCGTTCTGACCGGCTCCGTGCTTCGATTCTACCGTCGTGACTCTCCCGATAGCGGCCGCCGAGTCCGACCCGAACCTCCCCGACCGAAACATCTTTTAGGCGGACCTAACATAGATTAGGCCAGCCTAAACCATGGCCGACGCCCTCGAAACCATCCGCCGGAACATCGGTGAGCTCGCCACCGAGGACGGCGACTTCTACGTCGCGTGCGCCGAGACCGACGAGTGCCCAGCCCCGCTGACCGGCAGACAGTTCCCGACCGAGGACGCCGCGCGCGAGGCCGCCGCCCTCGCCCGCACGTACCGCGAGACGCTCCGGGAGTCCGACCCCGACCTCCCCCAGTACCGCCTGGCCGTCTACGAGCGGACGGGCGACCCGCTCACGCTGGTCTCGACCCGCGAGCGCGCCGCGGGCCAGCGGCCCAACGGACTGCCCCGGACCTCTCGGTCGGTGACCCTCTCGGGCGCCGGCGAGCGCGAGTGGCTCCGGATGGACAACGCCCCGCTGGTCCACGTGCGTCGGAACGGCGAACCGCTCCCGGACGACGCCGTCGAGCGCCAGCTCGACTCGAAGCTATGACCGCCGACCCTCCCGGGGACGCCGGGGAGGTCGTCGAGCTCCGGACCCCCGAGGCCGTCGAGCGCGCGGCTGCCGAGCGCGACCGGATCGAGGAGAAGGTCGAGGCCTTCGCCGCGTTCGGCGACCGCGTGGCGGAGCTGTCCGCGGACGCTGGCCGGCGGGCCGGCGCGGCGAAGCCGGCGGCCGCGCGGTCGGCCCAGAGCGCGGTCGTCGCCGGCGGGGCGTCGACGCAGTCGGTCGAGACCACCGCGAACGTCCGCGAGGCGTTCCGCGAGACGGTGCTGCCGTACGCCGAACCGGAGTCGCCGCAGCAGGCGATGGCCGACGAGCTGTCGCCGGAGCTGACGACGGCGCTCTCGCCGGCCGCCGCCGGGCTCACGCCGGGGCTGAAGGACCAGCTGTTGTCGCGAGTCGAGCGGCGACGCCGGGAGTGCCGGCTGCTCGCCGACGCCATCGAGACCGAGCGCGAGCGGCTCGACGAACTGGGCGAGGAACTGGGACGGATAGTCGACGAGGTCGCCGACGCCGACGAGACGCCGCTGCTGCAGCTCGGCTTCGAGGAGCTGCGCGAGCGCCACGACCGCCTGGCCGAGCTCCGGGAGAGGTGCGACCGGCTCGCGGCCGACCGCCAGGCCGCGATCCGCGGCGCCCGCCGCGACGGGCTGACCGGCGTCCGGCAGTCGGAGCTGCTCGACCACCTCTACGGCGACCTGCGCGCCGCCCACCCCGGGCTGGCCGACCTCGCGCGGCTCGACGCGGTCCTCGCCGACTGCCAGCGCGTGGTCCGGGACCACCTCTGCTCGCGGGTCTGAGCCGGGAGCGCGCCGGCCCGGTCGTTCCTATCAGCGTCGCGGCCGATGGCGATTCCGAAACCTCTTAGCTGCTGGTCCGTCGTGTCGTTCCCGAACCGCCATGCCGGACCGCCTCGAAGCCCTCAGCAGCCGGATCGACGAACTGACCGACCCCGACGGCGGCTTCGCCGTCGTCTGCCCGCTGTCGGGCAAGCGCCCCGTGCCGGTCCGGGGCGCCTCGTTCCCCTCCGCCGACGCCGCCGAGGCCGCGGTCGAACTCGTCCTGGAGTACCGCGACCTCCTGCGCGAGGTCGACCCCCACCTGGAGTCCATCCCCGTCGTCGCGTCCGAAACTGGCGCCGACCCGCTCGCGCTCGACGACGCGTCCGACTCTCTCGGCCGGCCCTCCGGGTCGGTCACCGTCTCCGGCGACGGCGACGGCGAGTGGCTCCGGATGGACGACGCGCCGGTCGTCCACGTCCGCCGGAACGGCGAACTGCTCGACGACGACGCGGTCGCCCGGCAGCTCCGCTCGAAGCTGACGCGCCGAAGGCTCCGGTAGCGGCCGGGAGCCGATTCACCGGAACCGACCGGTCCCCGAACTGCCGCCCTCGCGGACGTCGCGGCGGAGCTCCGGGATCAGGTCGAGGTCCGCGTCCGCGTCGCCGAGGACGAACAGCGAGTGGTACCGGAGGAACGTCTGGATTGGCACGAACGCCACGGCGACGGCCGCCGTCACGAGCGCGACGTAGACGAGGAGGGCGAGGACCCCGACGCCGAGCGCGACCGGGTTCGCGAGGACCGCCTCCGGGCCGCCGAGCAGCGGGACCGACAGGACGCCCAGGACCGCGAGCGGCACCGCCAGCAGCACCCCGACGACGACGCCGATCACCGACGCCAGCGCGCCGACCAGGAACGCCAGGGCGATCCGGACGAGGAGGTAGACGCCGAACTCGTCCCAGTTGTCGCTCAGCGCGGGCCAGAACAGCCGCCACCCGTCGAGCACGCCGACGTTCCGCAGCACCATCACGGGGACGACGAAGTTGGTGGTGAAGCCGTCGACGACGGCGACCGCGACGCCCGCGACGACCACCACGGGGACCAGCAACAGGACCAGCCCGACGCCGACTTCCCGCCCGGCGGTCGCGAGCGACACCGCGCCCAGCACCAGTCCGAGCGCGGGCACCGCGACGAGCAGCCCCAGCACGGCCCGGAAGACGAACAGCCGCACGGCCCGGCCGAAGTGCTGGCGGGCGTACCGGCGGACGCCGACGCGCTGGCGCCGGAGCGACTCGACGAACGCGAACTCCATCACCGACCCGATCAGCGCGTACACCAGACCCGCGGCGACCGCGAGCGCGACGGCGACCGCGAGCACCGGGAGCACCTCCTGGAAGGTGAACGGCAGGTCCGACTCGACGCCGGGCGGCGCCGGCAGGTCGCCGGGGCTCGCGGTCGACGCGCTGGTCGAACTCCCGCCGGAGGCCGACGTCCCGCCGCCGGCGGCGTTGCCGAGGAAGAAGACGATGACCGCGAGCGTGAGCCACTGGCGGACGTCGACGGGTAGCAGCAGGTCCCGCGTCGCGTCGAGCGCGTCGTCCAGCGCCGCCACTGCGTACCACGACATGGAACACGGTACGCGGCCGACCGAGAAAACTATCGGGGTACCGACGGGAAGCCGACCGGGCGACCGGCGGACGGTCCGAGAGCGGGGTCAGAGGTCGAGCTTCCGCCCGTTCTCCCGGGCGTAGTCTGCGAACGCGGCGTACGTCGGCTCGGCCGAGACCGTGTCGGCGTCGCCGACGACGACCAGCTTGCGCCTGGCGCGGGTGGCCGCGACGTTGAACCGCCGGGTCTCGTCGAGGAAGCCGACGCTGCCGTCGGGGTTCGACCGCACCAGCGAGACCAGCACGACCTCCTTCTCGCGGCCCTGGAACCCGTCGACGGTGTCGACCTCCAGCCCGTCGACGTCGAGCAGGTCGCGGACGCGGTCGGTCTGGTCGTCGTAGGGCGAGATGACCGCGACGTCCTCGGGCGCGAGCCCGGCGTCGAGCAGCGCCCGGGCGTAGGCCGCCATCACCTCGGCCTCGCGGGGGTTCTCCCGGGAGGTCGACCCCTCGCGGGAGACCTCGGGGGCGTCGGCGCTCGCGGTGTCGACGAACGCGACCGGTTCGTCGGGATCGAGCGCGGGCGGGAGCTCCCCCGGTCCGCCGGGGTCGGCGGGCGCGGGGTCGAGGCCCGCCGGGTCGACGAGGTCGGCGAGCGTGTGGTCCCGGACGCTCTCGTCGGCCGCGAGCTCGCCGTCGTAGAACCGCTCGCTGGCGAAGCCGGCGATGTCCTCGTGCATCCGGTACTGGACCGTGAGCATGTCGCGAACAGAGTCCCCGTGTCGCTCCGCGAGCCTCTCGAAGAGGGTCCGGGAGAGCCCGGCGTCGGCGGCCTCGCGGCTCTGGACGGTCGGCGGGAGCTGGCGGTGGTCGCCAGCCAGCACGACCGCGCCGGCCCGGACGATCGGGATCAGGCAGGAGGGTTCGGTCGCCTGCGTCGCCTCGTCTACGACCAGCCGGTCGAACCGGTGGCCGTCGAGCGCGTCGCTGCCGGCGGTCGAGTTGGTGGTGCAGACCACGTCGGCCGACTCGACGAGCTCGGCGACCGCCTCGTCCTCGAGCTCGTCCGCGCGCTCGAACAGCTCGTCGGCCTCCGCCCGAATGTCGAGCCACTCGGCCATCTCCTCGATCTTCTCGGCCGGGACGCCGCGCGACCCCCGGCCCCGCTCGGCGAGCTCGCGGATGCGGTCGTCGCTCATGCCCCGGCGCCACCTGCCGGACGGGTGCGTGAGGTCGTCCTGCTGGTCGAGCAGGTCGAACGCCTCCTCGCGGAGCTCCCGCGAGCGACGGTACGTCTCGCTGTCCTCGAGTCGGCTGTCGAGGGTGTGCTCGCGCAGCGCGGAGGTGACCCGGGCGGGGTGACCGACCCGGACCACGTCGACCCCGGTGTCGGCGAGCCGCTCGACCAGGTTGTCGACCGCGGTGTTGGAGGCCGCGGTCGCCAGGACCGACTCGCCGCGGTCGACGCACTGGCGGATCACCTCGACCGCGGTGGTGGTCTTGCCGGTGCCGGGCGGGCCGTGGATCAGGTGGACGTCGTCGCTGCCCACCGCCCGGCGGACCGCCTCGCGCTGGGAGTCGTTGAGCTTCGAGTCGTGCCACTCCTCGATTCGGGCGGGCTCGGACTCGGCCGGCTCGGCCGTGCCGACGATGACGTCCCGGAGGTCAGCCAGCGCGCCCTCGGCCCCGGGGAGGCGGTCGAGCGCGTCCAGCATCCGCTGGTAGGTCACGTCGTTGACGTACTTGTCGACCCGGAGGCCGTTGCCGTAGACGAACCCCGGCGGCTCGTCGTCGAACGCGACCGTGACCGAGTGGTTGGTCACCTGCGTGACCGTGCCCGTGGGGTTGTCGTCGCGGGTCGGGTCGCGCTTCGAGAGCATCACGAGGTCGCCGACGCCGATCTCGGTGTCGGGCAGCGGGTCCCGATTCTGCCTGAGGAACTTCACGCGGTGGCCCGCGATCCCCTCGCCCTCGTCGCGGCCCTCCATTCCGAGGAGCGCCCGGCCCTTCTCCTCGCGCTCGCGGCCCGATAGCTCGCGGATCTCGCGCTCGTGGCGCTCCATCTCGGCCTCGCGCTCCAGTTCGACGAGGTCGGCGAACTCGTCGACGTACTCGGCGACCGCCTCGGCGTCGCCGTCGAGCCGCCGGACCGTCACCTCCGAGCGACCGACCCGGCCGCCGTCCATCTCGCGGGCCACCGCGTCGGCCACGTCGTCGGCGACTTCGACCGTGGCCGCCCCGCCGTCGAGGTCGATCCTCCCGACGTCGTCCGGCGACGCCTCGGTCTCGCCGACGAACGCGCCGACGATGTCGCCCGGTCCCTCGTCGTCGAGTCCGCGCACCTGGAGCGTCGTCATCGTCTGGGCGGGGGTAGGGCGTCCAGCGAGGTAAATCTGAAAAATCGTGGAACGGGTTGGCAAATCCGGATAGCCGCCCCGGACCCGCGGCGCGGCGGTCGACCCCGCTCGGTCCCGTTCGCGTGGCGACGGCGCGCGACCTATCGAGCTTCGTCCGCCAGCAGGTGCGCGTCGACGTACTCGTCGAGTTCGCGCCGGGTCGCCCGGAGCGTCTCCTCGGCGTCGTCGGTCGTGACCCGGTCGAGCATCGACCCGCTGATGGTCGTCACCAGCAGCGCCGCGACCTGGTCCGGATCGACCTCGCGGAAGACGCCCTGGTCGATGCCGTCCCGGACGACGTCGGCGATCTCCTCGCGGAGGAACCGGTCGTTCCGCGAGAAGTGGTCCCGGTAGGCCTCGTCGTGGACCGCCTGGGCGCGGAGCTCCACCATCGCGCCGGTGAACTCGCAGTCCTCGTCGTCGATGGCGGGGTCGAGGGCGTGGTCCAGCATCGTCCGGAGGTGCTGCTCGGCGTCGTCGAACTCTCGCTCGGGGACGTTGGCCTGGAAGTCCTCCAGCAGGTACTCCAGGAAGTCCACGAGGAGTTCGTCCTTGCTGTCGTAGTGGTGGTAGAGCAGCGACTTGCTCTTCTCGAACTGGTCGCCGATGCGCTGGATGGTCAGGTTGGCGTAGCCGTGCTCGCAGAGCGCGAGGTAGGTCGCCTCCATGATGGCGGTCCGCGTGTCGTCGGGGGCGTCCTCGAAGAGACGAGACGGGGGCATATGACAAACTATTCAATTAGCCCATTTAGGGGTTCGCATCCGAGTCAAATCGAAAGACGGGACGCCACCCGCGGACTCCCATCTCCGTGATTGAATGTTCATTCAAAAGGTATTTGGGAGTCAGCCCGCTCTACGAACACGTGAACGCCATCGACGCCAACCACCTCGCGCTGACGTACGCCGACGGGACGGAGGCCGTCGAGGACGTCTCCTTGGCCGTCCCCGAGGGGGAGTTCTTCGGGTTCCTCGGCGCGAACGGCGCGGGCAAGACCACGACGATAAAGATGCTCGCGACGCTGCTGCGCCCGACCGAGGGGAGCGTGACCGTCAACGGCTACGACGTCGAGGACGAGCCCCGCGCGGTCCGGGAGTCGATCGGCTACATGGCCCAGGAGACGAGCGTCGACCCGGAGCTCACCGCCCGGGAGAACATCGAGTTCGCCTGCGGCGCCTACGGCGTCGCCCGGAGCGAGCGGGCCGACCGCATCGACCGGCTGCTCGACCTCGTGGACCTCGCGGACGTCGCCGACAAGCTGGCCAAGGACTTCTCCGGCGGGATGAAGAAGCGGCTGGACGTCGCCACCGCGCTGGTCCACGAGCCGCCGGTCGTGTTCCTCGACGAGCCCACGACCGGGCTCGACCCGAAGGCGCGCAACCGGCTCTGGGACTACTTCGAGCGCATCAACGACCGCGGGACGACCATCTTCCTCACCACCCAGTACCTCGAGGAGGCCGACCAGCTCTGCGAGCGCATCAGCGTCATCGAGGACGGCGAGATCGCCATCACGGGCTCGCCGAGCGAGCTCAAGTCGCGTGTCGGCGGCGACGTCCTCGAGATCGAACTCGACGACCCCGCGGAGGACGATGTCGAGCGCGCCCGCGACATCGCCGTCGAATCCCGGCTCGTCGACGACGCGGACGCGGTCGAGACCACCGACGACGGTGTCCTCGTCACGTCATCGGAGGCCCACCGGCACGGCACCGATCTGCTGGTCGCGCTCCGGGACGCCGGCCTCACCATCGTCGGGTTCAACGTCCGGAGCCCGACGCTCGACGACGTGTTCCTCGCGATCACCGGCGAGGAGTACGACCCCGAGGCCGACGCGGAGGACGGTGACGCCGGGACCGAGCAGAGTGTGCGGTCTCAGGGGGTGTCCCGATGAGCACCGACACCGACGCGGGCGGCGCGACCGGCGGCGCCGAGCGCGGCCGGAAGGCGACCGGCAACGGCTTCCTGACCGACACCTGGGTCAACCTCCGGCGCTGGCTTCTCAAGACGGTCCGCAACCCGTTCGTGATGACGTTCTCGCTGCTGAACCCCGTCATGTTCTTGGTGCTGTTCACCGAGGTGTTCGGTCAGATCACCGGCGGGGCCATCGGTCAGAGCGTCGGGAGCGACGCGAGCTACGTCACCTACCTGGTACCGGCCATCGCGATCCAGGTGTCGCTCATCGCGGCGACCACCTCCGGCATCGGGCTGGTCGAGGACATCGAGTCGGGGATGTTCGAGAAGGCGCTGGTGTCGCCGATGCACCGCGGGGCGGTGTTCCTCGGCAAGTCGCTGTCGGAGGTGCTGCGCATCGTGGTCCAGGTCTGCATCATCCTGACGTTCGGGTACCTCCTGCTGTGGTTCGACACCGGCGGGAACCCCGGCGAGTACGTCGCGACCGGGCTGCTCGGCGGCGCCGGCATCGTGCTCGTGGGCATCTTCTTCTCGGTCTGGTTCACGGCGTTCTCAAACATCATGGCGCTGGTCACCCGCGACCAGGAGTCGACGATGATCTCGGTCAACATCCTCCAGTTCCCGCTGCTGTTCCTGTCGAGCGCGTTCCTCCCGCTGGAGATCCTGCCGGGCTGGGTCCAGACGGTCGCCGCGCTCAATCCCATCACGTACGGCGTCGACGCCGCCCGCGCGCTGATGTTCGGCCAGGACGTGATGACTGTCATCGACGTGACCGCCTTCGGCGGCGTCTGGAACACGCTGGTGCCGGCCTTCGCCGTGCTCGGCGCCCTCGACCTGGCGCTGGGCGGCGTCGCGGTCTACTACATGGCCCGGGCCACGAGCGCCGAGGCGCGGTGAGAGGCGGCCGCTCCGTCCTGCCGCCCTCGCTCCGCCCTCCCCGGAGCGCACTCGGGCGACCGACTCGCACGGAGCGGCCACTACTTTTAGCGATTCCGCCCCGGTAGCTGCTCGGACATGCAGTCTGACACGCGTACGAGCCGGGACTGCCGGGGCGTCCAGCCGCCGCGCGACCCTTCGACCGGGGAAGCGCGACCCGACGACCGCGCCGAACGGGGTCGCCCGCGACGGTTTGGAACGGCGCGAGCCCGGCGACGACTCCGGCAGCGGACCCGGTATCCCGCGTTCCGACGACCCGTTCCCGGACCCGGCGCGGGTTCCGCCGATGAGTGAGACCGCCGACTCGGGTGAGAGACGATCGGTCGATCACGGCGGGTTCTCGGGCCATCTCCCCGGAGCCGGGGACCTCGCCGGCGCGGAGTCGCCTCCGGAGGCGACGCGGGTATGAGCTCGGACTGGGACACGGCGGGGAGGACGGTGACCCGGCCCGAGAACCCGAGCCGGCGGCGGTTCGTCCACGAGTGGGTCTTCCTCACCGGGAACCGGATGCTGCTGGCCGGCGGCCTCGCGCTCGCTGCGCTGCTCGCCTTCGGCGTCCTCGAGCTCTGGTTCGCGTTCGACAGGTACGACGTGACGGCGTTCCTCTACCTGACGGCGGCGGTCATCGGCGGGAACTTCACCCTGATCACCATCGTCCTCTCGATCAACCAGCTCGTCATCTCCCAGCAACTGAGCGCGCCCGGCGAACTCGAGGCCGAGATCAAGGCGAGCTCCGAGTACCGGGACACCGTCACCGGCATCCTCGACCGGGATACCGCGCCGGCGACGCCCGCGGCGTTCCTCGAAGTGCTGTTCAACGGCGTCAACCACTCGCTGAAAGCGCTGGCCGACTACGGGGACGCGAGCACCGATTCCGGCGCCGCGGACGACATCGACGACGCGGTGACCGCGCTCGGCTCGCACGTCGACACCATGAGCGCGAAGCTGCGACGGTCGAACCAGACCGTGTTCAGCGCGCTCGTCCTCACGCTGAACACGAACTACTCCGAGGAGATCACCGAGATCGCGCGCCTGAAGGTCGACCTCCGGGAGGCCGGCGGTGTTCCGCCGGAGGTGGAGGACGAACTCGACACGCTCGTCACGCGGCTCAAGCAGATCGACGTGGCCCGCCAGTACCTGAAGACGCTGTACATGCAGGAGGAGCTCGCGCGACTGTCCCGGCGACTCCTGTACGTCGGCGGTCCGACGATATTCGCGATGGTGTCGGTGCTGGCACTCGTGATCGTCGGCGACACGCGGGTCCTCGACGCCGCGCAACTCGCGTGGCTCGTCCCGGCCTACGTGGCGCTCAGCGTCGCTCCGCTGGCGGTCCTGGTGTCGTTCATCCTGCGGCTGTCGGTGGTGGCCGAGCGGACCGTCGCGGTGACGCCGTTCACGACGTCGACCCAGGAGGACCCGTCGGTCGTCGACATCACGCAGGACTGACGCGACGACGGACCGGTCCGGGCGGCGCGCTCGGCGAAACAGTTTCCGAACGAAATCGGTGAGAACCGGGTGGCTATACTCCGGGTACCGCCGGTGAACCCCTGCTCTCACCGAGCGCAGACGCTCGCGGCCCGACGGCCGCCGACGCGTTGCCACTCGCGGTGACCGCGGCGTCGATGTCGGCGTTCAGCACCGAGTACTCGAAGTACGTCCGGTCGTACGCGGCCGACTCGTACCCGCCGTAGAGGTCGAGCGCTACGCTGTCCCGGCCCTCGGCGAGCGCCGCGAGTTCGGCGTCGTCGAACCGGACCAGCAGTGAATTGGTGCCCGGGACGTACCGGACGTTCTCGGCCGCGACCGACCGCGTTCCGGGCGCCGACATCCGGAAGGTGTCGGGCACGAAGCCGTCGTAGTCCTCGGGCGCCGGCACCTTCAGGACGAGCTTGCCGTTGCCGTCGAGGCGGACGTCGGCGTGCCCGACGTGGACGTCAACGCGCTGCATCCGGCCCTCGACTGCGGGCGAGATGGTGCCCTTCGCCTGCATGTAGTCGATGACGATCTCGGCGAGGATCCTGTCGGTCTCCTGGACGACCGGCGCGTCCTCCAGCGGGTAGCCGTCGCCGCCGCCCTTCATGAAGGAGTTGACCGCCACCTCGTAGGTCTCGTTCTCCCGCAGGCGGACCCACTCGGCGGGCTCGTCTGGACCGGCCGCGTTGACGTACACGTCGCGGATCTGGCGGGTCCCGTTGTGGGGCACCCACTCGAAGCGCACGCCGCTGACCTGCTGGCTGATCTCGGCGCCGTACTGCCGGCCGGCCTCGCTCTCCAGCGTGACGACCTGGCTCGCCAGCGTCTCCTTCAGCTCCGCGCCGGTCAGGTTCACGCTGACCACCGTGTTGCCGAACGGCAGGGTGTTGAACACGTCGCCGCCGGTGATGTTGCCGGGCCCGTAGACGCTGTCCGACCGGATACCGCCGGCGTTGGTGATGGCGACGTCGGCGCCGGTGGCGTTGCGCATCGCGTCGGTGACGAAGTTGCCGTAGTTGGTCTCGCGGTGGTAGTTCGCGCCGAAGGTGGCGTTCAGCGCCACCTCGCTCCGGGCGACGACGGTGTCGAGCTGCGCCTCCGAACGGTACTCCCGGATGATGCGCGAGACGGTCTCGTTCTTGGGTATCTCGTCGGTCACCTCGAGGAGTCGCCCGTTCCAGGCGACGACCTCGCCGCCGCTGACGGTGAGGTTGATCTCGCTCAGGTACTGCGCCCGGGCGACGCCCTCGGTGATTATCGCGCCCGACGTCTCCCGGGGCGGGTACTTGATCTCGTCGTCGCCGACCGCGATGACGTCGACGGCGTCGGTCGCGTTGGCGAGCCGCTTGGCCTGCGGGACGCCGGTGTGGGCGAGCGCGACCACGACGTCGACGTCGCGCTCGTTCTTCAGCATCTCGGCGGTCCGCGCGCCGACCCGGGTGAAGTTCCGGACCGCCAGCCCCTCCGCCGAGAAGTTGATGTTGGTCTTCCCGTAGGTCGCCTCCCTGTCGACGAGCCCGATGATACCGATGCGGGTGCCGTTCCGCTCGACGATCTCGTAGGGCTCGGTGCCGTCGAACGACTCGCCGGTCGAGGCGTTCACCAGGTTGGTCGCCAGCCACGGGAACTCGGAGGCCGCGGTGAAGTTCTCGACCTCGTCGAGGCCGTAGTCGAACTCGTGGTTGCCGATGACCTCGGCGGCCGGGTCGAGTTCGTTCAGGACCGCGACCGGCGCGCGCCACTGACTCACCGGCGAGAGCGCGTGCGGACCCACCTCGTCGCCCGCGCCCACGAGGACGGTCGGGTTCTCGTGGGCGGCCCGGCGGCGCTCGATCAGCGTCGCCAGCCGCGAGAGGTTGCGGTCCTCGGCGGCCGCGGTCTGGATGTCGTTGTACGAGAGTATCGTGACGGTAGTGTTGTTCTCGACCGGGTCGCCGACTGTGGCCGCGCCGGGTCGCTCCCCGCTTCCGGGCAGAGCGTCCCCCGCCGTCGACGGTCCTTTCGCGTCGACCGACGCTCCCGCTCCGACGCCGGCGACGACCAGCAGCAGGGTTACGACGGTCGCGATGCTCGCGCTGGACGGTCTGTGTCGCACTGTGTTCTCCCCCGGCCGGACTGCGACGTGACTCGTGTTAACACTGACTATGAGCCGGACCCAGTCGACGCCGCGGGAACGTATCGCAACGGAGCCGGACCGAAAGCCGAATCGGATCGAAACGGACTCGGGCGGAGGCGACCGGCGAGTCCCGGTCGGTCGTGGGTGCGGCCGCCGAACGTCGGGGTTGCGACCGCAGAACGTCGGGGTTGCGGCTGCCAGTCGCCTCAGATCGACACCGTGTCGCCGAGGCCGCCGTCGACGAGCTGGATGAGCACCGCCGCGATGCCCGTACCGGACGACCAGATGGCGGTCTCCTCGGCCAGCTCGGAGTCGCCGCGCCGGTCCCGGACGCTCAGCAGCACCGTCTCGCGGTCGACCACGAGGACCTTCCCCACGGGGGCGCCCTCGTGGGGGTGGTCGGTCGGGAACTCGGGGACCTCGACGGGGGTGTCGGCGAACAGCTCGGCGGCGCCGTCGCCGGCGACGGTCACCGCGACCCCCGCCTCGGCGCGCTCGACGAGGCGGACCGCGACGTCGTCGGGCAGGTCGCCGGCGTCGCGACCGATCGCGAGGAACACGCTGTGCCCGGCCTCCTCGACGAGCTGTGCGACCCGGTCGTCGATGGCGGTCCGGCCGCGGACCGTCCAGATGTCCTCGCGCCGCTCGTCGCCGTCGCCGCCCTGCCGGCGGGCGGCCTCCAGGTAGTCGAACGCCTTCTCCTGGGTGCGCTCGAACTCGCCACGGAGGTGCGACCGGGCCGCCTCCAGGCTGACCGCCCGGTACTGGATGGGCTTGGACTGCTGGACCTCGACTAGTCCGCGGTCCTGGAGCGACTCGGCCGCGCCGTACACCTGCGACCGCGGCACGTCGGTCGTGCGGTGGACCTCCCTGGCGGTCGCGACGCCGAGCCGCTGGAGCGCCGCGAACACCTTCGCCTCGTAGTTCGACAGCCCCAGATTCTCGAGGGCCTCGATGGCGTCGTCCTCGTCCATTAGTTCTCTCTGGGACCCCCGTTGGCCACCGCGGTACTCGTCTCTTTCGTCGCGGCCTCGCCGGTCTCGCCCGGCCCGAGGTAGCGCGTCCACAGCACCAGCATGCTCGGCAGCACCAGCACGCTCGCGAGGAACGCGTAGACGATCGTCAGTCCGGTGATGATGCCGAACTGCTGGAGCGCGGGCAGGATGGCGAAGGCGAGCACGCCGAACCCGCCGACCGTGGTGGCCGCGCTGCCCAGCAGCGCGCCCCCGGTGCCGGTGACGCTCTCGCGCATCGCGGCCCAGATGGTGTCACGGCGGCCCAGCTCCATGGTGTAGCGCTCGCTGAGGTGGATGCTGTACGCGACGCCCAGCCCGACGGTCAGGCTGGTGATCATCCCGGTCAGGACGTTGAACGGCATCCCGAGCAGGTACATCGTCCCGAGGATCCACGAGACGCTGAACGCCACCGGGAGCAGGGTGATGGCCCCGAGCGTCGCGCTGCCGTGGGCCAGCCGGTAGGCGAACATCAGGAACGCGAACGTCGCCGCCAGCGTGATGAGCAGGCTCTCGATGACGGTGTCCAGCAGCTGGTTCTGGACGATCTCGAAGACGATGGGCTGGCCGGTCGCGGTGGCGGTCAGGCCGTCGCCCTCGATGCGGTCGGCGATGTTCCGCATCGCCTCGGTCACCGTCGACGAGGAGGCGCCGCCCCGGACGGAGACGACCATCCGGGCCGCGGTGTACTCGCCGTCCTCGCGGTTGATGACGCCCTTCGCTTCCTGGGGCGCGACCTCGAACAGTTCGTCGTACACCCGCTCGACGTTGCGGTCGGGCACGCCGTCGCCGTCGGTGTCGGCCGCGGCGAGCGTCTGATTGAACGACTCGTTGGTCGCGGCGACCTGCTCCATCACCGACAGCGGGCTCCGAATCTGGGGTTCGCCGTTCGAGAGGACGACCACCACGTCCTCCTTCTGGCTCGCCAGGTCGGTCGCCTTCTCGAGCTTCTGGAGCGCCTGCGGCGTCGCGACGTCCCCTTCGACCAGGATCTGGGCCTGCGAGTCCTGGCGCAGGAAGTGCTGGTTCACGAACTCGAGGTTCGCCTTCGCGGAGTACTCGCCGGGGGCGAACGGCTCGGGCAGGCTCTCCATCCAGTCCGGCGGGTCCTCGGCCAGGAAGTCGGTCTGGTCGAACGTGGTGTCGACCTTCGTCGCGCCGTAGGCGCCGCCGGCCGACAGCACCAGCGTCACCGCGAGCACGACGTAGGGGGCCTTCCGGGCGGCGACCGCGCCGACCGACAGCACCGAGCCGAGCGCGCCGCCGCCGGTGCCGAACGCGCGCTTCTTCCGGTCCCAGCCCCGGGACTCGAGGAAGCCGTCTATCTCGACCTTCAGCGCCGGGATCAGGCCGCCGAAGACCACGAGCGCGGCGACGATGCCGACCGAGCTCACGACGCCGAAGTCCCGGATGGGCGGCAGCGGGCTGACCAGGTTCGAGAGGAAGCCGATGACCGTCGTCGCGGTCACCCAGACCAGCGCCACGCCGACGCTGGCCAGCGCGACCGACATCCCCTCGCGGACGCTCTTTGCTCGCGGGCCTTGCTCGCTCGCGTTCGAGGCGCCTTGCGCCTCGCGCTCCTCGCGCTCCTCGCGGTGGCGCATGAACACGTGGATGGCGTAGTCGATCGACAGGCCGATGAGCAGCACCGGGACGGCGATGAAGATCTGGTTGAACGTGATGCCGGCCCAGCCCATGAAGCCGAACGTCCAGACGAGCACCGCGCCGATGCCGAACACCCCGAGCAGAATGTCGAGCAGGTCGCGGTAGGCGATCAGCAGTGTCAGCACGACGAACAGCAGCGCCATCGGGCCGACGATGGCGATGCTGTCGGTCATCGACTGCTGGGTCTCCTGGCTGATGATGCCCGAGCCGAACACCATGACCTCCCGGTCCATGGTCTGGCGGGCGACCTCCTGGATGGCGGTCTGGGTCTCGACCAGCCGCTCCGACGAGGACATGCCGCCCACGCCGCCGCTCCCCAGGTCCTGGAACACGACGAGCATCGTGGCGTTGGCCCGGGTGCTGCCCGGCTCGTAGGAGGTCGGCATGAACGCGAACGCCCGGCTCGCGGGACCGTCGCCGCCCTCGCTGAGTACCGACTCGACGGTCGACTCGACCTGCGACCGGTTCATCGAGCGGAGCTGCTCGATCTGGGCGGCGAGCGACGGCGAGGAGGCGTTCCGGAGCTGCTGGCGCTGGGCCTGCAGCGCCTCGGCGTCCCGCTTCAGCTGCTGGCCGCGTTCGCGCAGTTTCTCGGCGCGCCGCTGGAGCTGCTGGTACTCGCTCGCCAGCACCCCGCGGGTCCCGAGCCGGTACACCTGGTCGAACTGCGACCGGATCTCGGCCGCGCGCTGGCGGTACGTCGACCGGTTGATCTCGCCCTGCTGGTACGAGGCGTTCAGCCGGTCGAGCCGAATCTGGAGGTCGCGGACCCGCTCGAACGCCCGGACGAACGTCGCCGACTGGTTGGCGCTCAGGTTCGCGGTCGCCGCGACCCGGACCTGCCGGAGCTCGGTCTCTATCTGCCGGGACCGCTGCTGGTAGGTCGAGTCGTTGACCTGGCCCTGCCGGTACGAGGCGTTCAGCCGGTCGTACCGGGCCTGGAGCTCGCGCGTCTGGTTCAGCGCGTCGCTGAGCCGGGCCGCGGTCAGGTTGAGCTCCCGGCTGCGGCGCTGGAGCTCGGCCCGCGACTCGTTGAGCGACTGGCGGCGCTGCTGGAGCTCGGCGGCGGACTGCCGGAGCTGGGCCGCCTGCTCCTGGCGGATGGCGACCGTCGCGACGATGTTCGCCACGCCCGCAGTGGGCGTGTCGTTCGCCAGGCTCCGGTTTATCGTCTCGTTGGCCCGCAGCGCCCGCTGGAGTTCGAGGGTCCGGATCAGTGCGTCCTTCGACAGGACGTTACCGTTCCGGTCGCGGACGATCAACTGGACCGTGGTCGCGTTCTGCTGGCCGGTCTCGAAGTTGGACTCGATGTAGTCGAGCTTCTGGGCGGCGGTGCTGTCGCTCTGGAACTGGTCGAGCGACGATGACTGCTCGACCATCGGCGCGCCCGCCCCGACCAGCACGGTCAGGACCAGCAGTGCGACGATGACCTTGCGGCTGTGCTCCGTGACGGCGGCGAAGAGGTCGCCGGCGTTCACGCCGCGACCCTCCGCGTCGGTGTGTTCCTGAACATACGTTCACCGCTGTTGTTAGAATGGTACTAACAGAACTGGCATAAAGGCGGTGATTCGAAGTTCGCGCGACCGGGACGCACCCGGGCACCGTCACGTGACCTGGGAGAACGACCGCAAGACCGGGGCACGACCGCGTGACTGCGGCGCGGACGGCGCCCCTGCCCCACCGCGGTGCAGTGGCACGACGTGCTCCCCGACGCGGGTCGAACCGCGACGTCCTCGCCCGGGACCGCGCGCCGAAATCTGCCAGCGACGATAGCTTTTAGACGGTTCGAGAACCAGAGGGGAGGCATGCGAACGCCGCGGACCGCTCCGGGCATCGGCCGACGCGTCAGTACCGCAATCGTGACCGCGGTGGCGGAGGCCGAGGGGCTCTCGCCGACCGACCTCGCGCCGCCGCTCCACGACGCTGTCGACCCCGAGGCGCTGGACCGCCTGTTCGGGGGCGACCGACACCGGGCCGAGGGCGAGACGCGCGTCTCCTTCACCTACTACGGCTATGACGTTCGCGTCGGCGGCCCCGACGACGTCGTCGTCCGGCCGGCCGACGAATCGGCTCTGACCGGGTCGCGCTCGGACCGGGATCAAGAGCGCGACCCGTCCGGTCCGGACCGACGCACCTGACTGCGTCGACGAGGGACGGTCCGGGGCGATCGGGGCGGACTCGTACTCCGACGCTCGCGTTGCAGTGCCGACACCTTTTTCGGAGTTTCGCGGCCACGTCTAGTGGATGGTGGAGCTCGCGACGCTCGCGCGGGTAGTCGGCGGCCTGGTGCTCCTGTTCGGCAACGCCTACTTCGTGACCATCGAGTTCGCGATGACCCGGGTCCGGCAGTTCACCGAGGGGGAGTTCCGGGGGTCGGCCGGCCTCGAACGCGCCTGGGAGATGACCGACCGGCTGGAGATCTTCCTGTCGGGGTGCCAGCTCGGCATCACCGTCTGCAGCGTCGGGCTCGGCGTGGTGGCCGAGCCCGCGCTGGCGACCCTGTTGACACCGGTCGTCGAACTGACGGGCGTCGGCTCCCACGCGCTGTCGGCCGTCCTCGCGCTGGCGATCATCAATCTGCTGCACGTCGTCGTCGGCGAGCAGGCGCCGACCTACCTCGGCATCGAGCGGACGAGGGCCGTCGCCGCGTACGGGTCGGCGCCGCTGTACTACTGGACCAAGCTCCTATCGCCGGTCATCGTGCTCGCGGACAAGGCCGCCAAGTGGCTGCTCTCGCTGTTCGGCGTCGAGATCACCCGGTCGTGGACCGAGGCCGAGACCGAGGAGGGCGGCCGCGAGGTGTCGACGCGGGGCGACGCCCGCCGCGAGATGGGCGACATCCTGAGCCAGGCCGGCCTGGCGGACGAGCGCGAGGAGGAGGTCATCGCGGCGCTCGACATCGACACGATCCCCGTGCGGGACATCATGGTCCCCCGCGAGGCGATCGTCGCCCTCTCGACGGAGAACGCCCCCGAGGAGAACCTTCGGCGGATGCGCGAGGAGCCCCACACCCGGTTCCCGCTGGTCGGCGAGACGCTGGCGGAGTTCGTCGGCATCGTCTACACCCCGCCGCTGGTCGGCCGCGAGCGGGAGCTGCGCGACGGGTCGCTGACCTGGGAGGACGTCGCGACCGAACCGCTGACGGTCGAGGCCGACCTCGCGGTGAGCGAGCTCGTCGACCGGTTCCAGGAGCGGCGCCACGAACTGGCGCTCGTCACCGACGACGGGGCGGTCGTCGGGATGGTCACCGCGACCGACGCGTTCGAGTCGATGATGGGCGAGCTCGAGGACCCCTACGACGAGGAGCCGGCCGACGCCCCGGCGTGAGCGGGAACGCGGGCGAACGCCGGACCGACCCGGCCGCGCCGAGAGGCGCGGGGACGGCCGGGACGCGGACTCAGCCCTGGACCGTGCCGGCGGTCAGCTCCCGCAGCGTGCCCTCGACGGTGTAGCTCGGCGTCTCGACCTCGACGGTCGAGTCCGGGCCGACGTCGTGGAACTTGAGGTGGAGCTCGTAGCTGCCGTCGGCCGCGATGTCGGTCGACTCGACCTGCCCGGTTGGTCGGTGGCGCGCCCACGCGTTCTCCCCGGCCAGATCGGCGGCGGTGTCGCCCTGGATCGTCCACTTCTTCGGCGGGTTCTCGACGTCGGTGCCGGCCATCGCGTAGCCGCGGGCCCGCCACTCGCCGAACCCCTCGTCGATGACGTAGACGTTCTCGTAGCCGTTCTGGATGAGCTGAGAGGCCCGGATGGACGAGAGGTGGTGGGGACACCCGCAGTAGCAGACGATGCGGTCGTCCTTGGGCCAGTCCCGGAGCGGATCGTTCGGCGCCCGATACTTCTCCGGCGCCGGGCTCAGCACCGCGCCGTAGACGTGGGCCGCCTCGTAGGAGCGCGGGCCGCGGGCGTCGGCGAACCGGGCCTCGCCCCGGCGGTACCAGTAGTGGGTCGCGTCGATCGGTGCCAGCGGCACCTGGACGCCGCCCTCCTCGACCGTCTCGAACGAGTCGGTGTCGATGTCGCGCTCCGAGGGCTGCTGGTCGAACTCCGGCGGGTAGCCGTCGGTGTCGCCGTCGGTCGGCGTGTACTGCGAGTACCCCGACCACGGCGTGGTGGTCCCCTCGGCCGCGGTCTCGCCGCCCCCGCCCTGCCCCAGACACCCGGCGACCGCGGCGAGCGACGCCGCACCGGTCGCCAGGAACGTTCGGCGTTTCATCTCTGCCCGTTGGTAGCGAATCGTCGCGTAAGAATGTTGCTCTCCGATATTACTCGCGAATCCGGCGGAAATTAAGGGCGGGCGCGGGCTACTCGACCGCGATCGCCCGGTCGTAGCGCTCCAGGAGTCGGGCGTACGTCTCGTCGGTGACCGCGTCCCGGACCGTGCAGTGGGCCCCGCAGGCGGCCCGCTCGCGGGTGCTCGACGCGACCGAGTCGAGCAGCCGGAACACCTGGTCCTCGCGGCCGTACATCAGCAGCACGTTCACGTTGTCGACGACGACCCACCCGCCGCGGGAGACGTACTCCAGCGCCTTCGAGACCCGGATGCTGATGCCGGTCAGGTCGCTGGGGTCGACCGGGTCGGTCGTCCAGAGCGGGCCGTCGTACTCGTCGGGCGACCCCGTGACCGGGACGACTCCCACCGTCCGGGGGTCGCCCCCGCGGCGCTCGACCAGCGACTCGATCCGCCCGGGCGCGGCGGTCGCCGACACCACCAGCAGGTTCTCGAACGCGCGGTCGGGCAGCAGCGCCAGCGGCGACCCCATCGAGGGCACCGACACCAGCGCCTGCTCGCCGGGCGAGAGGTCGAACCCGGCGTCGTCAGTCGTCTCCGGCACTCTCGAACCCTCCGGTCGGGTCGGGGACGGTCGGCGTCTCGACCCCTTCGTCGTCGAGACGGACGTAGGGGCGGGCGAACTGCCAGGTCCCGGCCGCGGCCAGCAGCGCGGCCGCCAGGTCGAGCGCCTCCGAGACGAGCGAGTTGTGGAACAGAACCGCCGCCGTGTACGCGGCGGTCACGACGAAGAACGCGCTCGCCAACAGCAACAGGCCCCGCGTGTACGCGACGTTCCGGGCGTAGGCGACGACGGGGTACGCCAGCAGGAGGCTCGTGACGACGAGCGTCGCGGTCTGGGCGACGAAGACGAACGAGAGGAGGTCGGTCACAGCTTCCTCCGTTCGGTGAGCAGGACGAGCGCGTGGGCCGCCGCGACGAGCGCCCCCGCGACGGCCACCGTCGAGAGCACCAGATACAGCGTCGTCGGGACGTCGACGCCCAGCGCCTCCGGCGCGTTCAGCGCGGCGAACGCGAGCACGACGACCGGGAGCGGCCGGAGCACCGCCCCGAACGGCGCGCCCCGGAAGCCCCGGGACGCGATGACGGCGACCGGGAACGTCCCCGCGAGAACGAGCGCGGTCGACAGCGCGAGCATGCGTTCGAGTAACATCCGACAGGGGGTTTTCGCTTCCGGCTTAAATAACCCCCCGGTGGACGCGCTCGTCGAGCGTCGACGAGCGCGAGGCCGGCCAGGGCGTCGCGCAGGAACGCGAGGTCCTCCTCGTTCGTCCGGAGCGACACCTCGTCGCCCCGGAGGAACACCGGCCCCGGCCTGCGCGGACGTACTCCGAGAGCTGACGTAGGCGATCGAGTGGGGTGGGACGGCGTCCCGTTCGGGTCGCCCGACTTCGGGGAAACCGACATCGGGTCGACCCGCCGCAGAGCCGATTTACGTCTCGGCGACCAACGCCTGCCCATGCGCACGGCAGTCCTGACCGAACCCGGCCGCTTCGAGATCGAGGACCGGCCGCGCCCCGACCCCGGACCCGACGAGGTGGTGGTCGCGGTCGGCGAGGTCGGCATCTGCGGGTCGGACCTCCACTACTACGAGCGCGGCCGCATCGGCGACTACGTGGTCGAGGAATCCCTGGTACTGGGCCACGAGAGCGCGGGCGAGGTGGTCGGGGTCGGCGACGCGGTGTCGGACCTCGAAGCCGGTGACAGGGTCGCGCTCGAACCCGGCGTCCCCTGCCGGCGGTGCGAGCGCTGCAAGCGCGGCGAGTACAACCTCTGCCCGGACGTGACGTTCATGGCCACGCCGCCCGACGACGGCGCGTTCGCCGAGTACGTCGCCTGGCCGACCGACTTCGCCCACCGACTGCCCGACGAGGTGTCGATCCGGGAGGGCGCGCTCTGCGAGCCCCTCAGCGTGGGCCTCCACGCCGCCCGACGCGGCGAGGTCGGCGCGGGCGACTCGGTGCTGGTCACCGGCGCGGGTCCAATCGGCCTGCTGGCGATGGCCGCGGCCCGGGCCGCCGGCGCGACGACCGTCGTCGTCGCGGACGTGGTCGAGGCCAAACGCCGGCGGGCGACCGAGCGCGGCGCGGACGCCGTCGTCGACCCGGGCGAGGAGGACCTGGCCGAGGCTGTCCGGGCCGAAACAGACGGCGAGGGCGTCGACGTCGTCATCGAGGCGTCGGGCGCCGAGTCGGCGATCAGGGGCTCGCTCGACGCGGTCCGGCGCGGGGGCACCGTGGTCTTCGTGGGGCTCCCGACCGAGGCGGCGATTCCGCTGGACGTGGGCGACATCGTGGACAGCGAACTCGACGTCCGCGGGTCGTTCCGCTACCGGAACGCGTACCCGGCGGCCATCGACCTCGTCGCCGACGGCGCGGTCGACCTCGCGGGCATCGTGGACTTCGCGGCGGACCTGGCGGACGTGGACGACGCCTTCCGGCGCGCCGCGGACCCCGAGACGGTGAAGGGGATGGTCAGGGTCGGCGGGTCGAGATAGGGCTACTCGTCGGCGCCGTCGGTGTCGGTGTCGTCGTCGGTGCGTGTCTCCGTCTCCCCGTCGCCGAGCTGGCCGCCCTCCCCGTCCCCGAGGATCGCTTCGACGTCGGCGTGGTCGTGGAGCAGGTCCCGCATCGCCGCGACCGTCTCGGCGTCTCGGGTGCGCCCGCTCCGGACCACGTCCTCGGCGCGCTCGATGGTCGTCAGGGTGTCCGACTGGACCAGCAGCACGGGCACGCCCTTCTCCTCGGCCGCGCCGACGACGGCGCCCGGCGGGCGGAACCCGCCGGTGAGGATGAGGACCTTCACGCCCGGGGCCTCCAGCGCCACCCGCTGGAGGTCGGGCCGGTCGCCGCCGGTGACCAGCGCGGCGTCCTTGGTCCGGCGGAGGTGCCGGAGCGCCGAGTCGCCCGACATCGCGCCGACCAGGAACCGCTCGACGAAGGCGTCGCCGGGCGCGTCGTTCAGCTGCTCGGCCGACAGCTCCGCGGCGAGGTCCTCGACGGTCACGCCCGCCAGCTGCTGTTCGCGGGGGATCACGCCCAGCACGGGGACGTCCCGGCCCTCCAGGAACGGGACGACCTCGGTGTCGAGGCCGTCGAAGTCGCCCTCCCGGACCGCGTTGAACAGCACGCCGAGCAGCCGGTCGCCCACGTCGTCGACCGCGGCCAGCACGTCGTCGACGTCGCCGCCGCGACGGTACTTCGAGAGCAGCAGCACCTCGGCGTCGAGCAGGTCGGCCACCTCCGGGTCGGTGAGGTCGACGATGCCGCCGGTGGTGTGCTTCCCGCCGCCCTCGATCACCATCAGGTCCTTGCCCTCGGCGAGGCTGTCGAAGCTCTCGCGGACCTGCTCGCGGAGCTCGCCGGGGTCCTCCCGGCCGCGGATGGCCTGCTCGATGAACGTCGGCGAGTAGACGATCGGTTCGAGGTCGTGCATCTCGGCGTCGAGGCCGAGCACCTCGCGGGCCAGCATCGGGTCCTCGTCGAGGGTCTTCCCGACGTTGCTCTGGAGCCGGGTGCCCTTGGGTTTCATGTAGCCGACCGACAGGCCGCGCTCGGCGGCCAGTTCGGCCAGCGCGAGCGCGACCGCGGTCTTGCCTGTGCTCGCTTCGGTCGCGGTGACGAGTAGCGTTCTCATGGGGTATCAGTACTCATAGTTCGTCGGTGTCCACGGTGAGTCGCACGTCCACGGCCCGGACGCCGTCCGGGCCGGCGACGAGCGGGTTGACGTCGAGTTCGAGGATGGCCGGGAAGTCGGTCACCAGCTGCGAGAGCCGCTGGAGGCTCTCGACGACGGCTTCCCGGTCGGCGGGCTCGCGACCCCGGGCGCCCCGGAGGAGCGGGGCCGACCGGATGCCCTCGACCATCTCGGTCGCCTCGCGCTCGCTGACCGGCGCGACCCGGGTCTCGGTGTCCTCCAGCACCTCGACGAAGATGCCGCCGAGGCCGAACAGCAGCAGCGGGCCGAACTGCGGGTCGCGGTTCATCCCGATGATGGTCTCGGTGCCCGCGTCGAGGTCGACCATCTCCTGGACCTGGACGCCCAGGATGTCGGCGTCGGGCTGGTAGTTCCGGGCCCGGGTCACCAGGTCCTCGAAGGCGTCGTACACCGCCTCGGGCGCGACGCCGACCTTCACGCCGCCGATGTCGGACTTGTGGAGGATGTCGGGCGAGACGATCTTCATCACCACCTCGCCGTCGATGTCCTGGGCCGCGGCAACCGCCTCCTCGGGGTCGGCGGCGACGGTGCCCTGGGGCGTCGGAATCCCGTAGGCGTCGAGCAGGCCCATCGCCTCCACGCCGAGCCGGTTGTCGCCGCGCTCCTCGGCGGTCGCCAGGATCTCGCGGGCGCGCTCGCGGTCGACGTCGAAGGTGCGGGGCGCCTCGTACTCGCGCTCGCTGATCTCGCGGTAGCGCGAGAGGGCGTCGAGGCTCCGGACCGCGCGGGCCGGGTCGAAGTAGTTCGGGATGCCGCCCTCCCGCAGGCGCTCGGCGGCCGGTTCGGTGCGCTCGCCGCCCATCAGCGCCGCCGCGACCGGCTTGCCGTGCTCGGCCTGGAGGTCGGTGACGGCGTCGGCGAGTTCGCCGTAGTCCAGCACTGCCGTGGGCGCCGACAGCACCACCGCACAGCCCACGTTCTCGTCGGCCAGCGCGAGGTCGATGGCGGTCCGGAACCGCTCGATGTCGGCGTCGCCGATGGCGTCGATGGGGTTGTAGATGTTGGCCTCTTCGGGCATCGCCTCCGACAGCTCCGACAGGGTCCCCTCGGAGAACGAGGCCAGCGAGAGCCGCGAGTCGCCGACCGCGTCGGTGGTCATCACGCCCGGGCCGCCGGCGTTGGTCACGATGGCCACGTCGTCGGTCTCGGGCAGCGGCTGGCCAGACAGGATCTGGGCGAAGTCGAACAGCTCCTGGACGTTCTCGACCCGGAGGACGCCGGCCTGCTCCAGGCCGGCCTCGTAGGCCTGCTCGCTGCCCGCGAGGGTGCCGGTGTGCGAGGAGACCGCCTGCGCGCCGGCCTCGGTCCGGCCCGACTTGACCATCACGATGGGGGTGTCGTCGGTCGCCTCGCGCGCGGAGTCGATGAACTCCCCGCCGTCCTCGACGCCCTCCAGGTAGCCCAGGATGACGTCGGTGTCGGGGTCGTCGCCCCACGCCTCGACGAAGTCGGTCTCGTCGAGGACGGCCTTGTTGCCCAGCGACACCACGTCCTTGAAGCCGATGCCCTGGTCGTTGGCCCAGTCGAGCACCGCGGTGATGAACGCGCCCGACTGGCTCATGAACGAGATCGAGCCCGGTAGCGCGTTCTCCGGGCCGAACGTGGCGTTGAGCCCGGTCGGCGTGCTCATCACGCCGAGGCTGTTCGGCCCGACCAGGTAGAGGTCGTACTCCTCGGCGACCGCGGTGAGTTCCCGTTCGCGGCTCGCGCCCTCGCTGCCGGTCTCGCCGAAGCCGGCGGTGATGACCACCACGTTCCGGACGCCGGCCTCGCCGCACTGCCGGACCGTCTCGACCGCAATCTTCGGCGGCACGACGACCACCGCGAGGTCCAGTTCGCCCGGCACGGCGCCGACGTCGGGGTAGCAGTCCAGCCCCAGCACCTCGTCGTAGTTCGGGTTCACCGGGACGGTCTCGCCCGCGAAGTCGGCCCGCAGGTTCGCCGTGATCGCGCGACCCACCGAGCCCTCGCTCTCGGTCGCGCCGACGACCGCGACCCGCTCGGGCGCGAACAGCCCCGACAGCCCGCCGTCGGTCGGCTTCGCTCCCCGACGAGGGTCGCCCGGTTCGGGCTCGCCACCCTCGGAGCTCTGCTCCGACGAGGATCGGCTCGCGTCGCTCTCCGGACCGCCTGTGTTCTCGGCCACGTTCGGGGTTCGCCCGAGTCGCGCTTAAAAGTGGTGTCCCGTTTTCGCAACGCGGGAAGCGGGTCCTGCGGGGGCCTCGCGTCCGGGAGGCCGAGTCGACTCGGCCGACTCGCCGCGGCGCTGGCGGTACAAACCGGTCCTACTCGGACACAATCCGCGCCATCCGACGCGAATTCCGAAGTATTTACTCGGACGTGAAATCAAAAATCGAGGGTAGAGCCCCGGACGCCCGAGTAAATGGTGCATAATTATACGTCCGGGTACTCTCGGACTACACGATGTCAGAATCCGGGAAGACGGTCCGCTCGCTGGAGACGGCGCTCCCAGCCCCGACGGAGGCAGACAACGTCGTCTACGACCCGTCGATGGAGCGACTCCGCGAGTTCTCCGAGCACCTCGAGACCACGACCGAGTTCGGCGCGCCGTCGTACGTCAGCGACGAGCGGTCGCGAAACGCCGACCTGACGGAGAACGCGGTCGACGCCGACTTCGACGCGGACGACTACGCGTACGTCGAGGCGGCGTTCGCGGCGGCCCGCGAGCGCGAGATGGTCTGTGTCGACCGCCGGATGGGTCGCCACGACGACCACTCGTACGTCTGCCGGCTCTACGTCCCGAAGGAGTACGGCCGCATCGCGCTGGCGTGGGCCAAGCTCTTCGAGCCGGTGACCGACGACGACCCCGACCCCGATTTCGTCACCGTCCAGGTTCCGGACGCGGACGAGATCGCCATCCGCATCCTGCCCGACGAGGGGATCACGGCCGTGCTGGGCAGCGACTACACCGGCGAGGCCAAGAAGTCGTTCCTCCGGCTGTTCATGTACTACGCCAAGCGGGAGGGCGGGCTGGGTCTCCACGCCGGGAGCAAGCGCGTCCGCCTGAAGCGCGGCGGAGAGGGCGACGACGCGGACGGCGAGGGCGACCTGGAGACGGTCGGCCAGGCGTTCCTCGGCCTCTCGGCCACCGGGAAGTCCACGCTGACCGCCCACGGCCTCCGGCTCGACGACCCCGAGGAGGCGACGATGCTCCAGGACGACGTCTGCGCGCTGTTGCCCGACGGCACCGTCGCCGGCAGCGAGGGCAACGGCCTGTTCGTCAAGACCATCGGGCTCGACCCCGACGAGCAGCCCGCGCTCTACGACGCGGTGACCCACGAGTCGGCGGTGCTGGACAACGTCGACGTGGCCGACGACGGGACGGTCGACTTCGACTCCGACCGCTACACCACCAACGGCCGCGCGGTCATCGAGCGCAACCAGCTCTCGTCGGCGGGCGAGGACATCGACCTCGACGGGGTCGACCAGGTGTTCTTCATCACCCGCAACCCAGTGATGCCGCCGGTCGCGAAGCTCACCGCCGAGGAGGCCGCCGCGGCGTTCATGCTCGGCGAGTCGATCCAGACCAGCGCGGGCGACCCCTCGAAGGCCGGCGAGTCCATCCGCGTGGTCGGCACCAACCCGTTCATCATCGGCTCGAAGGGCGAGGAGGGCAACCGCTTCCGCGACCTGGTCGCCGACCTCGACGTCGACTGCTTCGTGCTCAACACCGGCCACCTCGGCGGTCGGGACATCGGCGTCGAGGAGTCGGTAACCGTCCTCCGGGAGATCGCCCGCGGCACCGTCGAGTGGACCGACGACCACGCGACTGGGCTGACGGTCCCGAGCGAGGTCCCGGGCATGGACGTCTCGGCGTACGACGTCGCGGAGAACGTCGAGAACCTCGACGAGAAGCTGGCCAGGCTCCGGACCGAGCGCCGGACCCACCTCGACACCTTCGAGGACCTCGACGACGAGATCCGCGACGCGGTGTACTGAGGTCGGGCGGACCGACTTTCGTTTCTACTTTCTGGAGCAGGTGTCGACGCCCAGCAGCGCGTTCACGCCGCAGAACCGCGTCGCGGCGTTGAACAGGAGCCCCGCGCCCAGGACGCCCGTCGCGAGGGCGACCCCGGGGCGACCGCCGACCAGCGCTCCGGCCGCCGCCGCGACCAGCGCGGCGCCGAGGACCGCGCGAGCGATTCTGTCCCGGCCGCCGACGTTCGGTTCGAGCGCCATGCCTTGGAGTTCGGGCCTCCGGACAGTTAGTTCTCCGCCCCGTCTGTCCCGGCGGTGTGGGCCCGCCGGACCGCCCGGGCCAGCGACTCACGCTCCGGCGCGAACTGGAGGTGGGAGTCGCAGTCGCAGTCCGACGCTCCGAGGCCCGCGACCGCCTCGGTCGCCGCCCGGTCGTCGGCCTCGATGGCCCGGTTCACGGCGCACTCGACGTCTTCGTCTCGGGTCTTCACGACCTCCGCGACGCGGCTCGCGGGACGGCCCAGCAGGTAGTCGACGTGCCAGTGGCGGGCGTCGCGCTCGCCGGCCGCGAGCTCCCGGTGGCGCTCGACCCGGGCGAACCCGCCGGGCCCGAACGCGCTCCCGGTGTAGGCGTACCACCCCGCCGAGAGGGCGCGCTCGCCCGCCGCGCCGAACGCGACGGTCGCGTCCTCCGCGAGTTCCGCGAGCAGCGTGTAGGTTCCCTCGGGCATGGTCGGAGTTCGGGCTGCGTCGCGTGACCTGATTACAGATGCGACAGCACCAGTGCCGCGGCGACCGCGACCATCGTCACGCCGTTCAGCGCGACCGACTGCTTGTGGTACTTCGCGAAGGCGTCGTCGCCGGCCCGCTCCATCTTCGGGATGAGGACCTGGCGGGCGTAGAGGTCGAGCGCGATCCCGACGAGCACGACCGCCGTCAGCAGGGTCCCGCCGAGCGGGCCGCCGGGCTCGGCGACGAACGCGGCGCCGAACGCCACCCACCCGAGGCCCGCGCCGAACGCGTAGTACTTCGGGAAGATGGCGTTGACCACCCGGCCCGCCTCGCCGCCCAGCACGTCGAACGTCGTGGGCGCCCCGACGAACGAGAAGAAGACGATGCTCCCGAGCCAGACGCCGAGCGCGGCGTCGAGGACGACCGCGGCGCCGGTCTGGACGAGGCTCATGTCCGACGGTTGGAACCCTCGCGAAATCAATGGTTCGGATGCGCGGACAGCCACACCGGAGTCGCGCCCCGCGAGTCCGCCGGCTCGATCTCGGAAGCCGCTCACTCCCGGTCCGGCAGCCGACACGCTTCCGGGCCGGCGACCATCACGGGGACCGTCGCGGTCCGGACGACGCGCTCGGCGACGCTGCCGGCGTGGACGAACCGGTCGAGGCCGGTCCGGCCGGCCGTGCCCATCATCACCAAGTCGACGTCGTGGTCGGCGACGTAGTCGAGGATCTCCTCGGTCGGGTCGCCGTACCGGAACGCCTTGACGACCGGCACGCCGCGCTCGGCCGCCCGGCGCTCGACGGCTTCGACGGCCTCCTCGCCCTCCGCCTCCATGCGCTCGACGTTGAAGTCGACGTGTCCCATCCCGGAGTCGGTCTCGACGACGTAGAGCGCGTGGACCTCCGCGTCGTGCTCGGCGGCGAGTTCCAGGCCGTTCCGGACCGCGCACTCCGAGGCGGGCGTGCCGTCCGTGGGAACGAGGATGCGGTCGAACATGGGTTCTCCGAGGCCTCCGTGGGAACAACTCGCACCCCGGGGAGATAAATCTACGCCGCGACGGCCGAGAGACGGGATTCGGCCGATCCGTTCGCGACCGGTCCGCCGGCGGTCGTCGCAGGTCCGCCGGAACCCGCGGCCGGCCCGCCGGCGCTCTCGTCGCCGGTCCCGAGCCGTTCGGCGTCGTAAGCCCCCTCGACCTCGACGCGCCAGACCACCGTGCCGTTATCGGCGATCTCCAGCACGCGACCCCCCTTCGTGTCGGTGACGAGGGTGTGGCCGTTCGGGAGCCGGTCGGCGTCCCGCGGCCAGTCGAGGCGGTCGTCGGACCAGCTCCAGGCCTCGCGCCAGGCCCCCTCGTCGGTCCGCCGATACTCCACCACGCGGTCGTTCTCCGAGTCGGCGACCACGACCGCCGGCCCGCCCCGCTCGGCCGGGATGAAGTCGGGGTTGTGCTGCTCGTGCAAGATGCCGTACTCGTCCTCGGCGCCGAGCGTCCAGTTCTCCTGCAACCCCCGCTGCCGGTGGACGAACGCCACCCGGTCCTGGTTGCGGAGGCTGACCATCACCCGGCCGTCGCCCAGCAGTTCGACGTCGTTGACGTGGGTCCAGTCCCGCGGGAACGGCCCGCCGCTCGACAGCGGGAGGTCCTCGCGCGCGCTCCAGGTCCACTCGTGGATGCCGGTCGTCGTGTTCACGACGAACGCCTTGTCCCGGGCGATGTCCGCGACCAGCAGGCGGCCCTCGCCGACGCGGTCGACGTCGTGCCACTGGCCGTGCCGGACCGAGGTCTTCTGCGCGTAGAGCCGCCGGACCCCGCCGGTGGTGAGGTTGACCTCCTCGACCACGTTCAGCCAGCACGCCGTCTCCGCGTCGCATTCGCTCGGGCTCAGCCGGTTCGCGCCGACGTAGAGCACCGTCGCGTTCGTCCCGGGCACGGGGTCGACGTCGTTGTACACCCGCAGGCTGTCGTTGTAGTAGAGCCTGCTGCCGTTCGCCCGGACCGCCGCGAGGAAGTTGGCCCGGTCGCCGCCCTCCTCGCGCTCGCTCGTCGTGAGGACCGTGATCGGTCCCGCGGGGAGGCCGCTCGACGCTGGCGGGCTCCGCGCCGGCAGCCCGGCCCACTCGGTTCCGTCCGCCTCGTCGGGGGCGTCGGCCGAGATGCCTAGCGGGTTCGCGAACCCCCCCGGACTCGGGACGACGCCCGTCCACAGGACCGACGCCACGACCGCGGCGCTCGCTGCGAACGCGAGCACTCGATACAGGTCTGGTCTCGTTGCCTTCACCGTTCACTCCCGGCGGTCGCCGTCGGGTCGGCGGCGGTCGTGACTCCCGTAACGACCGCTTGCGGCAGTCCCGTCATCGGCGCGTTCCCGACGACACCCTCCGGCCCGCGTCCACCCCTCGGCGGCGACCCGCGGCGACCTCCATCTGGAAGGCCACGACCGCGGACAAAACGGTGTCGGTCACTCGGCGACGTCGGCGACCTCGGCGCCCGAGAGCTCCCGGAGCCGGTCCGGGTCGATGGGGAACACCGCCTCCGGGGTACCGGCGGCGGCCCACACCGTCTCGAACTCGGTGAGCGTCTCGTCGAGGAACACCGGCACGTCGGCGTCGTGGCAGAACGGCGGCACCCCGCCGATCGACCAGCCGAGCGCGGCCTTGATCTCGCCGGCGTCGGCCATCCCCACGTCGGCCTCGTCGAGGTCGAGCAGGTCGGCCAGCTCCGCCTCGCTGACACGGTTGGCGCCGCTGGTCACGACCACGACGAGCCGGTCGTCGGCGCGCATGGCGATGCTGCTGGCGATCTGGGCGACGTCGCAGCCGACCGCGTCGGCGGCGTCCGCGGCGGTCTTGGTCCCCTCCGGGAACTCCTCGATGTCGACCTCGAAGTCGTACTCGCGGGCGGCGCGGTCGGCGAACTCCTTCGCTCTCCGGTGCATGCCCGTGGGTAGCGTCGGCGCGGCTCAAATAGGTCGGGGTCGGCGCAACCGCCCGACGGTACGCTCGACAGTCCGCCCTCACCAGCTGCGCACCGTCTCGTCGCTCGGCGGCTCTGACCCGGTCCCCGCGACGGCGGCGTACACCGCGCCGAGCAGCGCCCCGTAGACGAGGTGCGCGACCGCGAGCACCACCGGGAACGTGAACTCCGCGACCAGGCCCGGAATCGGCAGGAGCGGCACCGGCAGTTCGGTCGCGCCCGCCGCGTTGAGCCACAGCGGGAGCAGGACCCCGCCGGTCAGCACGCCGAGCGCCGCGCCGTACCCCGCGCCGAGGCCGACGAGCTCGGCCGGCCTCGACGTGTAGTCGCCCAGGAGCGGCTGCGATACCACGGCGACGAAGACCAGCGCGAACACCACGCTGTTGATCAGGTGGGCGACCCATCCCGCGAGGACGGTCGGTCGCCCGTAGAGCGCGCCGACGAGCGCCATCGTGCCCGCGCCGAAGTGGAGCACCAGCCCCATGCCGACGCCGGCGACCAGGCCGGCAGCGGCCCCGGCGACCCACCGGCGGCGCCGCGTCCGACCCACTGCGGTCTGTTCTGTCGTTTTCGCTGTCACTTCCCCCACCGCCCCTACTCTCGACCCGCACAGACATAGGTGCTCGGCGACCCCTCCGGGGACTGTCGTCTCTCGCCGGCGACCCGTCGGGGCTCGCCGCGAGGCTCAGTCGGTGGTGCTCTCCTGGCCTGTCGCTTCCTCGCCCCTCCCGTCGGGCGTCGAGAGCCCCCGGAGCCCGGCGACCACGACCGCGCCCGCCGCGACCAGGCCGCCGGCGACCCCGAAGGCGGGCAGGTAGCCGAACCCCGCGGTCCAGCCGCCGAGCAGCCCGCCGACACCGCCGGCCGCGGCCACCAGCGCGGCGTGGACCCCCAGCGCCTCGCCCCGGACCGCGGCGGGCGCGTGGCGCGTCACCAGCCCGGTGCCGGTCACCGCGATGACGGCCCACGTCGCGCCGAGCACGAGGAAGACGCCGACCGCGCCGGTCAGCGCCGGGAGGCCGACCAGCGCGCCGACGACCGCGACGGCGGGGAAGGCGACCGCCCGGACGCCCAGCGCCCCGCTCTGGAACAGCCGGACGTCGACCCGGTCGGCGAGCTCGCCGACCGGGCCGTAGCAGACCACCGACGCGAGGCTGGTCGCGAGGTAGAGCCCGAACGTCGCGTCGCCGCCGTGGCCGGCGGCCGAGAGGTACGCCGGCAGCGGCGCCCAGAAGGCAGCGAAGCCGGTCGAGAACAGCGCGACCGCCGCGAAGTAGCCCGCGAGCCGCGGCGTGAACCGCCGGCCCACCTGACGGGGCCGGAGCCCCAGCGTGGTCCAGTAGAGCCGGTTCGGGGAGAAGGCGAACGTCGCGGTCCTGACGTGGCGGTTGGTCCGCGAGAGGAACCGGGCGATCCGCCGGCGGTCGCTCCGCCGGAGGTCGGTCTCGTCGGGCGAGGGGACCCACGCCGCGGCCGCGGCGGCCGAGACCGCGGTCAGCCCCGCGCCGACGACGAACAGCCAGCGCCGGGCCGCGAGCGGCGAGGCGAACCGGGGCGCGAGGGCGCCGAGCCACGCGGTCCCGAGCACCAGGCCGCCGGCCCAGCCGAACCCCTGGTACCGGTTGAGCGCCGCGATCCGGCGGGACCACTCGCGCTCCGGCGCGTCCGCCACGACCAGCAGCGTCAGGACCGGGCCGGCGGCGGCCGAGACGAACCAGAGGACGGCGTTGACCGTCAGGACCGCGGTCACCGAGTCGAGGAGCGGCAGCGCGGCGAGCGAGGCGGCCGACCCGAGCAGGCTGGCGACGACGACCGACCGGCGGTTCCGGGTCCGGTCGGCCAGCCGGCCCCAGAGCAGCGCGCCCGGCGTCCCCAGCAGCGCGACGCACCCCGCGAGCAGCCCCAGCGCCGCGGGGCCGCCGCCGAGCGCGACGACGTACAGCGGGACGAGCAGCGAGGCCGCGCCGAGCGCGACCGACCCGAGTCCCCACGCGTACAGCCACCGTTCTGTCATCGCCGCGACTGACGCCGCACCGACACGTAAATGTCCTGAATCGCGCCGAGCCGGTCGCCGCTCGGAGGCCCCGGATCAGTCCGATTCCGCGGTCGCGTCACCGAGGGCCGCGGCGGTCTCGAAGATGTCGTCCATCCAGGCGTCGAGGTCGTAGGCCGTGACGAGCTGGCGCATGTGGCGCATCCGCTCGCGTCGCTCCTCGGCGGAGTCGGTGATCGCCGCGCGGACGGTCTCGGCGAACTCCCTCGTCGCGTACGGGTTGATTGTGTAGGCGTAGTCGCCGAGCGTCTCGTCGACGCCCGCGAAGTCCGACAGCACCAGCGCGCCCCCGTTGTCGAGCTGGGCCGCGACGTACTCCTCGGCGACCAGGTTCATCCCGTCCCGGACCGAGCTCACCAGCGCGAGGTCGGCGTGGCGGTAGAGCCCGTACAGCGACTCGGCGGGCAGCATCTCGGTGATGCCGACCACCGGCTCCCAGTCGTCGGTGCCGAACCGGTCGTTGACCCGCTCGGCGGTCTCGGAGACCTCGGCCTGGATCTCCTGATAGGCCGGGATCTCGCTTCTGCTCTCGCTGGCCTTCTGGACGTAGACGAACTCGCCGCGGAACTCGGGGTACGACTCGAGGAAGTACTCGATGGCCCGGATGCGCTCGGGGATGCCCTTGGTGTAGTCGAGCCGGTCGACGCCGACCGCGACCACGGCGTCGTCGGCGATGCCCCGCTCCTCGCGGAACCGGTCCCAGAACGCCTCGGCCCCGTCGCTGCCGGCGAGCCGCTCGATGCGGTCGGTGTCGACCCCCATCGGGAACGACTTGACCAGCGTGGTCGAACCGCCGCGGTGGACCTCGCCGGCGGTCCAGTCGATGGCGGCCTCGTCGAAGCAGGCGTCAACGCCCTCGAGGAACTGGGCGCAGAACCGGTCGACGTGGAAGCCGACCAGGTCGTTGGCCAGCAGCCCCTCCATCAGCTCCCGGCTCTGGGGGCACACCCGGAAGTCGTCCCACGTCGGCCACGGGATGTGCCAGAAGTGCGCCAGGGTGACGTCGTCGCCGAGCTCGCGCCGGACCATCGCCGGGGCCAGCCCGAAGTGGTAGTCCTGGAACCAGACCAGCGACCCCGGGTCGGCCTCCGCGACGGCCGCGTCGGCGAACTTCCGGTTGACCGCCTCGTAGCGCTCCCAGAACCGCGGCTCGTAGGTGATGCGACCCCGGTCGCTGTGGCAGAGCGGCCACAGCACCTGGTTGCTGTAGCCGTAGTAGTACTCCTTGACCTCGTCGTCGTCGAGCCAGACCCGCCGGAGGGTGTAGGCGGGGTCCTCGGGGGGAACCCCGACCCGGTCGCGCTCGTCGACGACCTCGCGGTCGGCGTCGCCGTCGCCCCAGGCGACCCAGGTGCCCGACGCGCGCTGCATCACGGGGTCGAGGCCGGCGGTCAGGCCGCCGACCGGGCGGTCGACGGTGATCTCGTCGCCGTCGTACGAGTGGCTGTACGGCTCGCGGTTCGAGACGACGACCAGCCCCTCGGTCGGGGCCGACCCGCCGTCGGCCGGCGACTCGTCGGTCGCTCCGTCCGGGGACTCGGCCGCCGCCTCGTCGGTCTGCTCGCTCGTCATCCCTGCGGCGTGCGGTCGTGGGCGTTCGGCACGGGGACTCGGCTCCGCGTCGTCGCGCCGCGAGGGGGAGCGGAGTCCGCTCGCGCGGTCGGTAGACTGTCGGTTCGGTGACTCATGTCCGTGTGAAGACGGGCCACTCCCCCTTCTTGTTTGGGGTCGTCCCGGGCGTTGGTCCGGTCGGCGTCGCCCGATTACTCCCGGAACTCCCGGACCGCCTCGCGGGACGGCAGCGCGGTCATCGCCCCCGGCGCGGTGGTCGTGACCGCGGCCACGGCGTTCGCGAAGCCCAGCACCTCCGAGAGCGAGACCTCGGCCGCGTCGCCGTCCGCGAGCGCCGCGAGCGCACCCGCCGTGAACGCGTCTCCCGCGCCCGTGGTGTCGACCGCCTCGACGTCGTAGCCGCCGTGGGAGGCCGCGGCGGGGCCCCACGGCGCCCGGTCGGTCGCCGACGCGAAGGCGCCCGACTCGCCGAGCGTCAGCAGCACGGTGTGCGGGCCGGCGTCGGCGACGGCCCCGGCCAGCGCCTCGGGCGACTCGGCCTCGAACCCGGCGGCCGCCAGGTCCTCGGGCGTGGCCTTCACCACGTCGGCGCGGTCGAGCATCTCCGCGACCAGGTCCGGGTAGTCTCTGTCGCTCGCCGCCCAGAGCTCGGGCCGGTAGTTGGGGTCGAAGACGACGGTGGCGCCCCGGTCGGTCGCGCGCTCGGCCAGGTCGAGCGTGGCGGTCCGGCCGGGGTCGGCCGCCAGCATCACGCCGCCGACGTAGACCCACTCGACCGCGTCGAGGGTCGCGTCGGGGACGCCGCCGGGCTCGACCCGGGTGTCCGCGGTGCCGTCCCGGTAGAAGGTGAACGCCCGGTCGGCGTCCTCGTCGTGGCTCACGAACGCCAGCGCGGTCTTGGCAACGGGGTCGCGCTCGACGAACCGGTCGGGGACGCCGAACGACGCCAGCGTCTCGGCCAGGTGGTCGCCGAACGGGTCCTCGCCCACCCGGGTCCAGAACCACGGGACCTCGTCGAGGCGGGCCAGGCCGACCGCGACGTTGGCGGGGGCGCCGCCCGCGCGCCGCGAGAAGTTCTCGACCTCCGCGAGCGGGCCGGGAGCGTCGGGCAGGAAGTCGACGAGCGCCTCGCCGGCGACGAGGACGTCGGGGTCAGAGTCTGACATGGTTCGGTACTCGTTCGTCCGGACCGTCGCGTCGGACCGCCAAATGACTTGGTGCCGCGGCACGCTGACTCCGGTCGCGACCGGGTCGGACGAACGGACGTGGAACGGGCTCAGACGACGACGCTCACGACCCGTCCGGCGGTCTGGCTGATGAGGAACCAGAGCACCAGCGCGCCGACGCCCGCGATCCAGAGGATGCCGATCTGCTTCGTCGTCGATACGTCGTCCCAACCGTCCGCGTCCAGATAGCTGACGAACGGCGGGAGCAGCGCCGTCCCGAGGAACGCCCACGCGAGCAGTTGGAGCATGCCGCCGAACCGGAACAGACCGATTCCTGACTCGACCAGCACGCTGACGGCCACCGTCAGGACAGCACCGATCGCGAACCGCTCGGTTCCGCTGAATCTATCGACGTTCGGAAGTTGCATCGTCCCCGAACCCTCAATAAAAATCTAAAACTGTTGTGGAACGATACCGGGCACCGCCCGCCGACGCGGGAGTCGGCGCGGGCTCGACGGGTCCGGAACTGCCCCGTCTCCGCCGTACTCGCGGCGCCGAACGGTCGGTCAGGTGGCCCGTGGACTCTTACCGCTCCCCGGCGAACGCCGAGGGGGAACGAAGATGACGGGGGACGCGACACCTGCCGAGCGCACGGAGTCGACGCGGGGAGAGACCGGTGGCCGGACAGAACAGCGGGACGCGGACTCGCAGCCCGCCGGGGAGGACGGCGGCGGGATGACCCGCCGGTCGTTCGTGCGGGCGGCCGGCGGCACCGCCGCGGCGGGAGCGGCGGCCGCGGTCGGGGCCGACGAGGCGGCGGCCCAGGCCCGGACCTTCCGGTTCGGCGGCGAGGTGGCGGCCTGGCACCCGCGGTGGGAGGGCGCCAGCGACCAGACCAACCCGACCGTCACGCTCCAGGCCGGCACCGAGTACGAGTTCTGGTTCGAGAACCTCGACGGCGCGCCCCACAACATGACGATCCAGGACTCGGAGGGCAACACCATCGTCCAGAGCCAGCTGGTCACGAGCGAGGGCGCCACCGCCTCGGTGACGTTCACGGCGACGTCCCAGATGACCCAGTACATCTGCACCGTCCACCCGACCACGATGGTCGGCGACATCAACGTGGTCGGCGAGGCCGGCGGGGGCGGCGGCGGCGTCCCGACGCGGTCGCTGGTGCTGCTGGCCGGCCTCGTGCTCGCGTTCATCTCGCCGCTGCTGTTCGCGCTCTTCCTGTTCTCGCGGGACCGCGAGACGGGCGCCGAAACGACGGCCGGACCGTAGTCAATCACGGCTTTCCGGGATTCAACGACCGGCGACCGCGCGGGGCGTTATTGGGCTCGGGAACCACCGGGATCACATGAGAACTACCGCGCTCGCGCTCGCCGCGGCGGCCCTCCTCGCCGCGGCGACAGTGGCCCCCGCGGCGCCGGCGCTCGCCCGGGAGGAGGGGACGGTCGTCGGCCGGCCCGACCTGGAGCTGTCGGCGACCGACAACCGGTTCGGCGCGGGCGAGCAGACGACCCTGGAGGTGTTCGTCTCGAACAGCGGCGACCTCGACCGGGGCGGCCCCGCCGAGTACCAGCAGCGCGTGACGACCGCCCGGAACGTGCGGCTCGAGATCGACCAGTCCCGGATGGACGAGCGGCTCGCCCGGAAGGTCGAGGTCGAGACCGGCACGGTGTTCGCCGGCACCGTCCCCGAGGGCGTCGCGGGCCCGTTCGCGTTCAACCTCGAGATCGCCGACTCGCTGTCGCCCGGCACCTACGAGATACCGGTCGAGGTCACCTACGACTACACCAACTACGTCGAGTACGGCCCGGGCCGGGCGCCCGAGTACGGCGACGCCTCGCGCTCGACCACGAAGTACGTCACCGTCGTCGTGGAGGACCAGCCGCGGTTCGAGATCCGGGCGCAGAACCTCACGAGCGTGACCGCCGGCGACACGACCACGTACCGGCTGAACCTGACGAACACCGGGACCCGGCCCGCGGTGAACGCCCAGGTCACCCTCTCGGCCGCGACACCGTCGTTGGCGACGGCGTCGTGCCCGGCCAGGACCAGGCCGACCTTGCCGCGCTCGAGAACTGGATCAAGAGCTTCGGCACCGGCCTGACCAAGGACCAGGTCGTCGCGCGCATCGTCGACGAGACGACCGGCGAGGCCGGCAGCGACGACCTGCGGCTCCGGCAGAACTTCCGCTACGCCGACGCGTCGACCTCGGTCTCGGCCATCGTTCCCGAGAGCGAGGCGAACGTCAGCAGCCAGCCGGGCCTCCAGTCGCGCATCGTCCCGATCGAGACCGGTCAGACGATGGTGGTCGAGGGCGTCACCAACCGCAAGCCCGACGACAACACCATCTCGGTCGAGGTCATCCAGGGGCCGAGCGCCAACGAGTTCGACGGCGCGACGGTCGACCAGTGGGGCCGGGACGGCATCTGGACGGTGAACCTCAGCACCGAGGGCATCGAGCCCGGCACCTACACGCTGGAAGTGGACGACGGCGACAACACCGACCTCGTCCAGTTCCAGGTCGTGGAGCAGACCGAAGACGAACAGCAGCAGGCCGAAGGTAACGAGACGACGACCGCAGAGGGAAATGAGACAACCGCGGCGGGGGAAGCCGACGAGGACGCAGGCAACGAGACGGGCGCCGCTGCGGGTAACCAGACCCAGGGAGCAGCACAGGCAGGGCACACGCTCGAGATCCGGACCGAGGGTGCGCCGCTGAACTACACCATCTCGTTCGCCGGGAACGTCCAGGCCGTCGACCAGCAGGTCGAGGAGACCGACGTGGTCCGGGAAGACGGCACCGTGACCGGTCAGATCACCGGTGACGACTCAGACGTCTACGAGTTCGTCGGGCGGGTCCTCGACGTGTCCGCCGAGGGCGATCTCTCGAACGCCACGTTCGTCCTCGACGGCGAGGAGGTGTCGCCCGGAGAGCTCACGAACGCCACCGCGAACAACTCCGCGGTGGCCGCTCCGGCGATCGGGAGTTCGGCGTAACCCCGCCGGCTTTCGAGCGACGAACCGACGCGACCCTTTTTTGGTCACTCCACCTCGCCGGGAGCGGCGGCGCCGTCCGCGACGTCCGACGACGCCTCCGGACCGAAGTACCGCGCCCAGACCGCGAGCACCGACGGGAGGACCGCGAGCGAGGCGACGTAGGAGTAGACCACGCTCAGCGCGGTGAGCAGCCCGAACTGGCCGATGGCCGGGAACACCGCGAGCACGAGCACGCCGATGCCGAAGACGGTCGTGAGGACGCTGCCGGTCAGCGCGCCGCCCGTGCCGGTGATCGTCCGCGAGAGCGCGGCGAGGGCGTGGCGCCGGTCGGCGGCGGCCGCCCGCTCGCCGGACCCGGGCGTGGCGGCCGACTCGACTCGCTCGTCGAGTTCGTCGGTGAAGCGGTGGACCACGTGGACCGAGTAGTCGATACCGAGCCCGATGGTGATGGCCAGCACGGTCGCGGTGAAGGCGTTGAGCGAGATGCCGACCGCCCGCATCGTGGCCGCGAGCGCCGCGACCGTCACCACGATGGGGACGAGATTGGCCACGCCGAGCGAGGGTCGGCCCACCAGGACCCAGTAGACCAGCACCAGGAACACCGCGGTGCCGGCGAGCGCGACCGCGAGGCTGACGATGGCCGACTCGAAGATGAGGTCCGCGATGGCCTGGAACACCACGATGTCGCCGGTGGCGGTGGCCTCGTACCGGTAGCGGTCGGCGACCGTCCGGGCGTCTTCGGTGACCTCGGCGGGGTCGGCGTCGGCCTCGACCGCGTAGACCACGCGGGCGCTCCGGCGGTCCTCGGCGAGGTACTGGCTCGCGAGGGTCGCGTACTCCGAGTCGAACAGCGCGTCGTAGACGGTCGCGAGGTCGTCGTCGGGTATCCCGTTGCCGTCCCGGTCGTTGCGGGCGACCAGACGGGCGAACTCCGGGTCGGTGGCGGCCAGCGACCGGATGACGGTGACGATGCTCCGCTCGCTGGCGCGGCCGTCCTCGGCGACGAAGGTGTCCGGTGGGTCCGCCCCCGCCCGGTGGACGGCCTCCAGCGCGGTGTCGCGGGTCATCGGCGCCTCGACGTAGACGACGACCTGCTCGTCCTCCCCGGTCTCGAAGTTGTCCCGGAGGAAATTGATATCGCGAGTGACGGTGTACTCGTTCGGCCTGAACGGTTCGGGCAGCGCCCGGAGGTAGCCGGGGGTCTCCTCCGGCGGGAGGAACTGCTCCTCGCTGAAGGAGGTGTCGACGCCGGTGGCGTAGCCCGCCGCGCCGGCCGTGAGCGCCGCGGTCACTACGAGGAAGGCCAGCGGCGCGCGCCGGGCGACGACGACCCCGCCGGTCAGCGCCCGGCCCAGCGCCGAGTCCGCCGAGCCGAGCGGTCGCTGGCTGAACGTCGGGACGGGGTAGCGCTCCCGGGCGCGGTCGAGCAGGACCTTCGCCGCGGGGACCGACACGCCGAAGATGAGCGACGTGAAGACGATGCCGACGCTCGCGACGACGCCGAAGTCCCGGATCGGGCCGAGCGCGCTGGTGAGGTTCGAGGCGAACCCGATGACCGAGGTGGCGGTGACGATGAAGAACGCGACCAGCAGCTGGTCGGTCGCGCGCCGCATCGCGGCCCCGACGAGGTCGTCGCCGGGCCGGGCGGTCGTCTCGCCCGCCACCAGCGCCGTGCGGTCCTCCCGGTAGCGGTTGACCGCGTGGATGCCGAAGTCGATGCCGACCGCGAGCAGCAGCGGCGGGACCGCGATGAGCAGCTGGTTGAACGCGATGCCCGCGAACCCCATGAAGCCGAACGTCCAGACGATGGCCATCACGAGCGCGACGACGCCCAGCAGCAGGTCCGCGAGGTCGCGGTACGCGACGACGAGGAAGACGACGATGAGGACCGCGGCGGCCGGCACCACGATGACGAGTGTGTCGCCGATGACGCTCCCGAACTCGTCGGCGATTATACCCGCGCCGAACACCCGGATGTCACCGCCGACCGAGGCCGCGACTCGCTGCATCTCGCGCTGGATCGGCGTCAGCGGGTCGGTCCCGGTCGACTCCTCGTCGGCCAGCGCCGGGACGGCGTGCTCGACGAGGGTGACCGACGCGGACGCGCGGGCCGACACGGGGTTGAAGTCCTCGCTCAGCAGGGTCCGGAAGGCGGGGTTGTCCCGGGCGGCGGCCCGGACCGCGCCGTCGATGCGCGCCGGAGAGGCGCGCTCGACGGCCCGGAGTTGCTCCTCGGGCGTGGTGGCGTTCGGGTCGAGGGTCCGCGCGACGACGCTCGCGGGGCTGGTCGTCCCGGCGATCCGGAGCTCGGTCCGGTCGTCCAGTCGGTCGAGCAGCGTCAGCATCCGGGTCAAGCCGCGCTTCGAGACGACGTTCTCGCCGGTGTGGACGAGCTGGGTCGCTGTCGTGGCCGGGCCGAACGGCGGCTCGAACTCCCGGTCGACCGCCTCCAGCGCGGCCTGCTCCGGCAGGTCCTCGGCGAACCCCTCGGTGCCTGCTTCGGTCGAGACCTGCGCCGTACCGACGGCGAAGACGGCGGTGACGAGCAGGAAGGCCGCGACGACCCGGCCCGGTCGCTCGACGATGCGGTCGTCCAGCCAGTCGATGACGCGCTGGTAATCGAGTGCCACTGTCGGACCCCTCTCCCCCCTTTTTTCCCGGTCGCCTCGGACGCCATCAAAGGCGACGGAGTGTAGCGCGAGTAACACGCCGAACAGGAAATACGGTGGGGTCGGTCGGGACCCGCCCGTGGTGGAGCGGGTCGGTCTAGAGGAACCAGCGGACGCTCCAGTACATCCCCGACAGGAGGTTCCGCGCGTCCCTGACCGGCGAGAGGCCCGCGTCTGGGTCGGCCGCCGGCTCGAACTCGGCATCGAGCATTTCGGGGGCGACGTGGCGGAGTTCCCCGGTATTTCGGCGCCGACCGTCCTCGTCGGTGACGCGGAGCAGCGCCACCTCGTCGGTCGCGCCGACGACGCGGTAGACGCCGGGAGTGAGGGGCATCCCTTCGGCGTCGCGCGTGCCCTCTGCCGGCCGGTAGTGCTCGCCCACTTCGACCATCTGTGGTTCCTCGGTTGGTGTCGGTATTCTGTCGAGCACCGAATAGGTGGCGGGTTTTCGATTCCGTGAGCATCAAATGGAGCGCCAACTCTGACTACGGTTGTGCGGTTGGGCCAAGCGGTTGTACCGCGAGCGAGGGAGCGGAGCGACCGAGCGAGCGGCCCAAGGAACCCTCGAAGGAGAAGTCCGGCGGCCCAGCCGCCGGACCTTCGACCGAGGGGGTGACGCCGTGGTTTTGGTCGAGCTTTTACAAGGGAGGCGCGTTCAGGCGCCGACCGCGGTAAAAGGTCGTCACAGGTAGTCCTTCACGCTCGCGTGGACGCCCATCGACTCGAAGGTCTCCTCGAGGGCGTCGAGCACGACCGCGAGGTCCTGCTGGAGGTCGTACTCCCGGTACTTGCCGCCGGCCGACCCCTCGTTGATCTCGGTGACGTTGAGGATGCCCAGCATCGCGAGGTCGTCGAGGTGCTCGCGGAGCCACCGGGCCGTCAGCGGGCTCTTGCCGGCGGCGTCGGCCAGCGACTTGTAGCGGGTGTAGATCTCCCGGGAGCGGGCCGGGGTGTCGCCCTCGGCCTCGAGGGTGGCGAGCGCGTAGACGACCAGGCGCTCGTGGTCGTTGAGGTCCGCGATGCCCCGGGCGACCTGCTCGCGCTCCAGCAGTTCGCGGCCGCGGCGGACGTGCTGCTCGGTGACCTCCTCGTCGTTCTCCTCGCGGGCGAGGTCGCCGGCCTTCAGCAGCAGGTCGAGCGCCTTCCGGGCGTCGCCCGACTCCTGGGCGCCGAACGCGGCGCAGAGCGGGACCACGTCGTCGGTGAGCACGTCGTCCTTGAACGCGACCTCCTTGCGCTGTTCGAGCACCGCGCGGAGCTCGTTGGCGTCGTACGTCGAGAACGAAATCGCGCGTTCGCACAGTGAGGAGCGAACTTTGGGCGACAGCGAGTCGCGGAACGTGAGGTCGTTGCTGATGCCGATGAGGCCGATGCGGGCCTCGGTGAGGTTCTCGTTCTCGCGGGCCCGCGAGAGCTGGTAGAGGATGGAGTCGTCCTTGAGGTGGTCGATCTCGTCGAGCACGATGAGGATGATGCCGCCGTAGTCGTCGAGCTCCTCCCACATCAGGTCGTACACCTGCGAGCGGGAGTAGCCTGTCTCGCTGATGTGGTTCGAGGGGTCCCGCATCGTGTTGACCAGGTTGCTGGCGACCCGGTACGAGGAGTTGAGCCCGTCGCAGTTGATGATCTCGGTCCGGACGTCGAGGTCGTCGTACTGCTCGGCGTTGTCCTCGAGCTTGTTCAGGAGGAACCGCGTGGCGGCGGTCTTGCCCACTCCGGCCTTGCCGTAGAGGAAGATGTTGTCGGGCTGCTCGCCGTAGATGGCGGGCTGGAGCGCGCCGTGATACTCGTCGAGTTCGTCGTCGCGGCCCACCAGCGTGTCGGGCGTGTAGTCGTCCAGCAACGCCTCGCGGTTGGTGTAGGGAGAGTACTCCCGGACGAAGTCGAAAGAGCCCATGGTGTTCGGGCCGGAAACGAGGCGGAGATATGAAGGTGTCGAAACCACCCGTTCCGCTGATTCCGCTGATTCATCTGAGCGAATCGTTTATGAAACACCCCCACCCCGTCGTTCCGCTGAATGTCGGCCGAGGCGGGGAGGGGTGGCCTCGAGACCGCTCTAGAAGAGGAAGTTTCTTGTCCTAGTCGCGGAAACCATATCTGCAAACTAGTCGAAATAGTCTATTTCGTCTATCCGAGACGGGAAAGAACACAGAGAGAGTGGGCGCGTCCGGCCCACCCCACTCCCCCTGTGCCGGATTCAGCGGAACAGTGGGGTGGGGGATTTTATAAAGGAAACCGGACAGATGAAACAGCGGAAATGGTGGTTGCGCGTGCCACGGGTGGCCGTCACGACCGACCCGCCTCGGCGACCCGCCCTATCTTGACTCCCCAGTCCGTCTCGCCGACTCAGCCCATTTCGCCGACCCGACCTGTTCTTCTCACCGCCGGGGACCGTACAATTCAATGCGCCCGAATATATTTATACCATCGCTCGTTCTACCCGCCCGTGGACGACGACCTCCGCGACGTCAGGGGCGCGGTGTACCTCCCGCAGAAGGACTGGAACGCCTACCAGCTGTGGGCCGAGTACCGGAACGACGTCGTCGAACGCGACCTGGGGTACGCGTCGAGCATCGGGCTGAACAGCCTCCGGGTCCTGGCGTCGTACGAGTACTGGCGGGAGGACGGCCCCTCGTTCTTCGCCCACGTCGAGCACTTCCTCACCGCCTGCGAGCAGCGCGGCGTCCGACCGCTGATCGTCCTGTTCGAGGCGCCGCCGAAGGACCCGCCGACCGAGGAGAACCTGCGCGCGACCGACCCGAAGCGCGCGTTCGGCGTCCACTCGCCTTCGCGGCCCGACGTCCTCCAGCCCCGCGACTGGAAGGGGTACGACCGGTCGCCGATCCACTTCGCCCGGCGGTGGGCCCAGGAGTACGCGGACGACGACCGCCTGCTCGCGACCGAGATCATGAACGAGCCGGGGGACGTCCAGCCCAGGCGGGACTTCGTGACCGACGCGCTCCGGACCGTCCGGCAGGCGGCCCCCGACGCCGCGCTCACGATGGGGACCAGGGACGTCCGGTACGCCCGGTTCTACGACCGCGAGGCGCTCGACGGCCTGCGCGGTCTCGACGCCTACCAGTTCCACATGAACCTGCCGAAGCGGCCGGCCGAGGCCTACGAGTACGTCACCGAGCAGCGCGCGCTCGCCGACGAGATCGCCGCGGAGACCCGGGCAGAACGCAGCGAGGGCTCGGACTCGCGCGTCCCCCTCTGGTGCACCGAGTGGCAGCGCACTCTGGAGGAACCGCCCTCGCGGTTCGCGCCGAACCTCGCCAGCCTCGCGCCGACGATCCGGAAGGCCCGTGCCGAGGGGATGATCGACGGCGACCACTTCTGGAGCCTGATGCTCCGGCCGGCCTACCTGCGCGAGCCCCGGGAGAAGGGCCGGGTCAACGGGCTGTTCCACGCCGACGGCGCGGCCTACTCCCGGGCCGACGCCGAGGTACTGGCGGGACGACCGCTGGCCGTCGCGGACCGCCACGCGCTCCCGGCGTCGTGGCGCGCCCACCGGTTCCCGTATCCGGGACCGATCGCCGACGGCCCGATCCGGTCGTCCGAGGGGGTCCCGTCAGGCGATGCGGAGCTATCTGGCCTCCGGGCCGGCGGCGACGTCGGGACCGCCGACGCCGCTGATGTCGACGATACCGACATCGACGACGCCGACATCGACGACGCCGACATCGACGACGCCGCTGAGACCGACGACCGCGCCGCGTCGATACCGGACGGTCCGACGTTCGTCCGCGACGTGCACGAGTCGCTGCTGGACCGGCTCCGAGACATGCTGGGATTGGACTCTCGCAGAAAGTAGCATACGACGGCACGTGAGTGGGATAGTACGTGAGTGCGACGGTACGTGGGTACGACGGTACGTAAGGGCGAGAGTACGTGAGTACGACGGTACGTAAACCGCTCCAGCGAGGATCGAGAAGAGAGTGCAGAATCAGCGAGACCGGCGGCAGCTGCCGCCTCAGAGGATGATGCTCTTCTCGCGCACCATCTCCTCGATGGTCATGTGGAGGCCCTGCCGGCCGATGCCGGAGGCCTTGTTGCCGCCGAAGGGGATGTCGCCCAGGCCGTGGCTCGGCGCGCCGTTGATGCGGACCGCGCCGGCGTCCAGCCGGTCGCTCAGGTCCATCGCGCGGTCGTAGTCGCTGGTGAACACCGAGGCGTCGAGCGCGAGCTCGCCGCGGTTGGCGATCTCGACAGCCTCGTCCTCGGTCTCGAACGTCGTGACGGCCGCGACCGGACCGAACTGCTCCTCGTGGACGATCCGGGCGTCGTGGGGGACGTTCGCGAGCAGGGTCGGCTCGAAGTGGACGCCGTCGCGCTCGCCGCCCCGGACGAGGTCGGCGCCCTTCTCGACGGCGTCCTCGACGAGTTCCTCGACCCACTCGGCCTGGCCCTCGTTGATGAGCGGGCCCATCGTGGTGTCCTCGTCGAAGAGGTCGCCGGGCTGCCAGGCGTCCATCTCGGCCTCCAGCAGGTCGACGATCTCGTCGTGGACCGACTCGTGGGCGAGCACCCGGCTGACCGCCGAGCACCGCTGGCCGGCGTACTTGAACGACCCCTTGGCGCACTGGCCCGCCACGTCGGCGAGGTCGGCGTCGGGGAACACGACCGCGGGGGCGTTCCCGCCCAGTTCCATGTGGAGCTCGACCATCCCGCTCTCCTTGGCGACGTGCTTGCCGGCCGCGCTGGAACCGGTCATCGCCACCATGTTGATGCGGTCGTCGCCCGCGAGCACGTCGCCAATCTGGCTCGCGCTCCCGGAGACGAAGTTGAACGCGCCGCTCGGAATCCCATCGACCTCCGAGACGACGTCGGTCAGGATGGCGGCGCTGACCGGCGTGTCGCTGGCGGGCTTGAGGATGACCGAGTTGCCCGCCGCGAGCGCGGGCGCGACCTCCAGCGCCGTCGTCGCGAGGGGGTAGTTGTACGGCGTGATCGCCAGCACGGTCCCGATGGGCTCGTGCTTGACGATGGCGTTCCACCCCTCGTGGCCCGCGGTGGTGCCCTCGCGGAACTCGCCCTTCATCGCGCGGATCTCCTCCTTCGCCCGGCGGAAGCGCTCGGCCGCGCTCTCGACCTCGCCGCGCGCCGACGAGACGGGCTTGCCGGCCTCCCGGACGATGACCTCCGCGAGCTCCTCCTTGCGGTCGAGCAGGCCGTCGGCGATCTCGTCCATCCAGGCCGCGCGCTGGGGGACGGTGGTCTCGCGCATCTCGGCCTGGGCCGCCTGCGCGGCCGCGAGCGCCGAGTCCGCCTGCTCGGGGCTGGCCGCCGCGACCCGCGCGAACGTCCCGCCGTCCGCGAGGTCGGTGACTTCGAGCACGTCGTCGGCGTCGCGCCATTCGCCGTCGATGTAGAGGCGCTCTCGACGCTGGAGTGGTTGTTGGGACATACGCAACCCTTTGCACTCCGCGGGTAAAATATTTACTCAAGATTGGATTAACGATGGCGGCGGTCTCGGCCCTGCAGCGCCCGGCGACCGCCGGTCCTCCGGCCGGCTCCGCGCACCGCGGTCCGGTCGCGCGACCGGACCGCTTTTCTCCCGGGCCTCCGAGCCTGCGGACGTGACCGACGCCGAGTCTCCCGCCGATCCGCCGACCGTCGCGGCCTGCCAGCTGGCGGTCGCCGATCTCGACGTGACGGCGAACCTCGACGCCGTCCGCGAGCGCGTCCGCGGCCTCCCGCCGGACGTCGACGTCGCGCTCTTCCCCGAGTACGCGCTGACCGGCTTCGTCGGCGACCAGCGCGTTCGCGACGTCGCCCTCCGGTGCGACGGCGACGAACTGGCCCGGCTGAGCGACCTCTCGGCCGACGCCGATTGCGGCCTCCTGGTCGGGTTCGTCGAGGAGGCGGACGACGAGAACGGGGATGTACCGCCCTCGACCGACTCGCAGGACGCTGCCACCGGATCGACCTACTACAACGCCGTCGCCTACCTTCACCCTGACGGCGGCCGGACGGTCTACCGGAAGCGCCACCTCTGGGGCGACGAGCGCGAGGTGCTTGCCCCCGGGAGCGAGCGCGTCACGGTCGAGACGCCGGTCGGCACGACCGGACTGCTCACCTGCTACGACCTCAACTTCGTCGGCGAGAGCGCGGCCCTTGCAGCGCCCGAAATCGAGGCCCTCTTCGTCGTCGGCGCGTGGCCCGCGGCCCACAGCCAGAACTGGAAGCTGCTGCTCCGGGCCCGGGCGCTCGACGGGGTCCGCTGGGTCGTCGGCGCGGGACGGACCGGCCGGAAGGCGATCGGTGATCGCACCGAGTACGCCGGCCGCTCGCGGGTCGTCCGACCCGACGGGAGCGTCCAGGCCGGCCTGAACCGCGGCGAGCGCGACCTGGTGGCCGACCTCGACCCCGCGGTGCTGGCGGAGTGCCGGGAGTTCATCCCGGTGTTCGAGTGAAGCAGAATATCGGTTCTGCCCGCTCAATTGCGTCGGGTGTTTCCTGATCAGGGCTAGCTACTGCCGTCACAAATGTACTGCACAGCACCGCGACAGAGGTCCTCACCCCTCCCCAGCCTCGGCAACCACCTGAACGCCGTCGGACGAACCGCGTCCGACGAGTCTGTGCTCGCTTCGCTTGCGCAGATCCGGCCGCCTCCACCGTCAGAGCACGCTCTGACGAGCCTGCGTTCACTTCGCTCACGCAGACCTCGCACACTTGGCGCGGCATGAGGCCGCGCCAGCGCGCGCCATTTGACAACTCCGCCTCCGCGAACAGCCTTAAGCGGCCGCCGGTGGTACCCGGTTCCGGGTGACCACGAACGTGAGCCAACAGCGGCAGGTACTCCAGCGGGCGGGCACCGTCGAGGAGAACGCGGTGCGGTTCGACGCCGAGAAGGCCGGCCGGATGGTCGAGGCGCTGAACGCCGACCTCGCGGCGACCTACGTGCTCTACCACCAGCTCCGCAAGCACTCCTGGAGCCTCACCGGGCTCTACGCCGCCGACCTCCGTCGGTTCCTCGACGACGCGGCCGCCGAGGCCGAGCGCCACGCCGACGCGCTGGCCCGCCGCGTCGGCGCCGTCGGCGGCGTGCCCGTGAGCGGCCCGGCGGCGTTCGAGCGCCACAGCCCCGTCCCCTTCGAGGGCGAGGACGTCTACGACGTCCGGTCGTCGCTCGCGAGCGACCTCGAGGCCTACGGCGACCTCATCGAGAGCGTGAGCAGCCACATCGAACTCGCCGAGAGCCTCGGCGACCACGCCACCGGGACCGTCCTCCGCGAGCAGCTGCTCGACCTCGAAGCCCGCGCCCACGCCATCCACGGCTTCCTCGCGCCCGACGCGCCGTCGCGGGGGTGAGCCGCTCCGTGTCGTTCGCCGTCCGCGGACCCGCCCCGTACACCGTCGCCCGATTTTCGCGGGTGATAACGCGCGAGAGCTTTATTAAGCGGGGGGCAGTCGGTTCGAACCAGCGCCGATGGTGTCGAAAGCGTTCTTCACGGGCTCGAAGTACCTCGTCGAAGAGAACGACGGGCGACACGAGTACGTCAGGTACGACGGAGAGCGGTTTCTGGCGGCACTGTCGGCGACTGGACAGAAGGTCGTCCGAGCGCCGTTCGGCTCCGAGGAGCTCTCCTCGGACGGTCGAACAGGGTCCGACGCGGCCCGGGCCGCCGACGAGGCGAAGGCCGCGTATCTGAAGGCGCTCGTCCGGGTCAACGAACACTACTTCGCGGCCCGGGAGTACGAGGACGACGCCAAGGGGAAGTATCTCAAGCACGACGAGCGCGCGGAGCGACGGTTCCGGATCAAGACCGCCGAGCGACTGAGCGACTGCGTGGACGACCTCCGCGCGGTGCTCTCGGCCCACGACACGCTGGTCGACGCCGCCGTCGAGGCGGTCGGCCGAGGGGCGGCCGAGTCCGACCGCGACCGGGCCCGCTCGGCGGTCCAGTCGACGCTGCTGGCCTGCACCGATCGGGCCGTCAGCGATGGGTGGTTCCCGATCGTCGAGTCGTACTACTACAGCCTCAGCCCCGGCGAACTGGTGGCCGAGGACAGGGAGCGGCGCAAGCAGCGCATCGAGGGCACCGAGGAGTCCCGGGGCATCCGGGAACTGCTCGCCAAACCGCACTTCTCGCGGCTCGACAAGCGCGACCTGCGCCGGATCCGACGGATAAACCGGGAGTCGCCCGGGTCCGACGCTCGGGTCTGGAAGCGCCTGCTCGACACGTACTCGTGGTACGTCGGTCGAGAGAGCGACCGGACCGTCACCGCCCGCAGCGAAGCCGAGGGGTAGCGCCCCCGCGGGCGGCGGCCGCGTCGACAGAGGACACGATTGTATCAGGCCAGGAGAGCGTAGTAGTCACTCCGGTAGACGTCACAGATACCGAGAGAACCGCCGCGTTCACAGGGGCAGCCAGTCCGTCGCGATGTCGGGGTCCGCGAGGTGCCAGCGCTGTTCGAGCCCCTCCTCGCCGTACCGCACCTCGACCACCGCGTCGAACAGCGCCTCGACGGACTCGACCGCGTCCGAGTCGTACGCGACGGGCAGGTGGTAGTGGGCCATGCCGTCGAACCGCTCGACCGTCTCGGTCATCCCGAGCAGGAAGCGCCGGACGTCTCGGTCCTCGTAGTCGGCGATCAGCGGCGTGATCGAGTCGAAGCAGAGCCGGAGCTCCGCCGGCGAGAACCCCTCGCTGCCGGGGTCGAACCGCTCGATGGCGGCCTGGACGGTCTCGCCGAGCTCCCGGAGGTCGCCGCTGTCGACGCTGAGTCGCCGGACCGACCGGTCCTCGTCGTTCGGCCGGTCGTCGGCGCTCCGGGCCGCGCCGGCCGCGCTCCCGCGGACGTCGGCCGCCCAGTCCACGACGACCGCGCCCTCGTCGGCCTCCCCGGACTCCACGCTGCCGAGTTTGGACCGGACCGACGCGGGACCGGCGTCGGTCGTCACGAACAGCCGATACCGCCGGCCGGCGCTCGACTCGCCCAGCAGGCGGACGCAGGCCGCGTCGAGTCCCTCGGCGCCGACGAGCAGGATGTTGCTCCCGTTGCGCTTCAGGTCGGCCAGCCGATTGCGAAACCGAACCGCCGACCGGTCCCCCCTTCGTTCCTCCCCAACCATTGATTCACCAATAACGTCTATCTGTACAATAAGTGTTTCGAACATGTGAAAGGCCGAGTCCGAAGCCTCGGCAAGAACCGTGGGCGAGCCGAGGCCTTTCGGGTCCGCGGTCCCGAGTGGGAGGCGATGACCGACCACCTGTTCAGTCCCCTGGAGATCCGGGGGACGACGGTCCGGAATCGCGTCGCCGTGTCGCCGATGTGCCAGTACTCCTGCGACCGGGACGGGCTGGCCACCGACTGGCACGAGGTCCACCTCGGCAGCCGGGCCACCGGGGGCGCGGGCGTCGTGATGACCGAGGCGACCGCTGTGGAGCCGCGGGGTCGCATCACGCCACACGACCTCGGCATCTGGAGCGACGAACACGCCGACGCGCTCGCGCCGATCGCGGAGTTCGTCGCCGAGCGCGGCGCGACCCCGGGCATCCAGCTCGCCCACGCGGGCCGGAAGGCCAGCAAGACCCGGCCGTGGGAGGGCAGCCGCCCGATTCGGCCCGACGACGGCGGCTGGGAGACGATCGCCCCGAGCGCGGACCCCTACCCCTACGGCGAGGCGAGCGACGCCGACGATGTCGAACCAGCTGCTACCCGCAAGATGGACCGCGACGACATCGAGGCCGTCACGGAGAGTTTCGTGGCCGCGGCCGAGCGCGCGCTCGACGCCGGCTTCGAGATCGCGGAGGTCCACGCCGCCCACGGCTACCTGCTCCACGAGTTCCTGTCGCCGGTCACGAACAGCCGCGACGACGAGTACGGCGGCGACTTCGAGGGCCGGACCCGGCTGGTCCGAGAGGTCGTGGAAGCGGTCCGAGAGGTCTGGCCGGGCGACCAACCCGTCTTCGTGCGGGTCTCGGCCAGCGACTGGCTGCCCGACCGCGAGTCCTGGACCGTCGAGGACACCGCCCGCCTCGCGCCGCTGCTCGCGGAGGCCGGCGCCGACCTGATCGACGTGAGCTCGGGCGGCATCCACCCGGCCCAGCAGATCCCGCAGACGGGGCCGAACTACCAGGTCCGCTACGCCGAGCGCGTGGGCGAGGCGACCGACGCGCTGGTCGGCGCGGTCGGCGGCATCACCGAACCGGCGCAGGCCGACGCCCTCGTCCGGAACGACCGCGCCGACCTCGCCATCGTCGGCCGTGAGCACCTCCGGGACCCGTACTTCGCGCTCCACGCCGCCGCGGAACTCGGGATGGAGGACGAGGTCGAGTGGCCGGTCCAGTACCGGCGCGCGGCGCCGTAGCGCCGGTCAGCCGAGGTCGGCTTCCGCGGGCACGCGACTCAGCTCTCGGCGATCACCTTGCGGAGGACGGCGACGACGCCGGCCAGCAACCCGAGCACCCCCGCGAGCCCGAGGAGGACGCCGACTGCCGAGACCGCCGGGTTCCCCGCGGTCACGGCGACGAACTGACCGGCCAGTGCGAGGACCCACCCGCCGGCGAGCACGCCGTAGAGCTTCAGCAGTTCGTCGCCGGTCGCGTAGTCGAGGGCGTCGCGTGCGGAGACGGAGGACATACCTTCGGCGTGCCATCCGGGCGAGGTAAGTGCTTCGCACGCCGGGTCCGGTCGGCTATGCGAACCCGCGCCACACCGGAGCAACCTATTTGGCCGGGACGGCCGCGCCCTAACTCATGGACTACCGACCGCTCCCCGCGGACCGGACCGAGCAGTTCCAGGAGTACCTCCACTACGCCTTCAGCCTCGAAGACGGCCCGCAGGCGGAGTTCGACTGGGAGGTCGCCGACCAGCCGGGCGAGCCGCGGGCGCTATTCGACGGCGACCGGATGGTCTGCGTCTGCCGGCATTACTGGTTCCGCACCCGCCTCCGGGGTCGGCGCTTCGAGATGCCGGGCCTCTCGGCGGTGGCCTCGCCGCCCGAACACCGCCGGAGGGGCCACGTCGCCCGGCTGCTCGCCGAGTCGCTGGCGGAGTACCGCGAGCGCGGCGACGTCCTGACCGCGCTCTGGGCGTTCGAGGACGCCTTCTACGAGCGACAGGGCTGGGCCACCGCGAACAAGTGGATCCGCCACGAGTGCGACTCGGACGCGCTGGCGTGGGCCCGGGACGACCCCCGCGCTGGCGGCGAGTTCCGGCCGGTCGACGCCGACGACCACGAGCGACTCGCCCGGGTCCTCCGGGCCGCCGACGAGGGGTACGAACTCGACATCGAGCGCACCGAGAAGTGGTGGCGCAAGCGCATCTTCGACAGCTGGCGGGGCGAGCCCTACGCCTACGGCTGGGAGTCGCCGGACGGCGACCTCCGGGGGTACGTGGTCTACCGCGTCGAGGAGGGGGACGACGGCAAGCGCCTCCTGGTCACGGAGCTCGCGGCCGCGGACCACGCCGCGCGGGTCAACTGCCTGCGCTTCCTGGCGAACCACGACTCCCAGGTCGAGCGCGTGGTCCTCAGGGGGCCGCCCGACACCGACCTGCTCGACCTGTCGCCCGACCCGGCCGCGATCGACACCGAGGTCGAGACCGGGCCGATGGTCCGGTTCGTCGACGTTCCGACCGCCGTCGAGGCGCTGGAGTACCCCGACGCTCCGGACGGGAAGTTCACCCTCGCGGTCTCGGACCCCCTCGCCGACTGGAACGACGCGACGTTCCAGGTCGCGGTCGAAGACGGCCGCGCGACCTGCGAGCAAGTCGCGGACGCCGGGGCTGTCGACACCGACGCGACTACCGGCGTCGGCGCGCTCTCGCAGCTGTACGTCGGCTACCACTCTGTCGCGGACGCCGAACGACTCGCCGGCCTCGAGGTCCGGACGCCCGCGGCGCGCGAGGCGCTGTCGGCGATGTTCCCCGAGCGCGAGGTCTTCCTGCGCGAGGGCTTCTGAGCGCCGACCCGTCGTCTCGCGGCGCGCCGGGGGTGCGGTGCTCGCGCTCTAGGACCCGGGCCAACTTCTTTACGCCGCGACACGTACGGCCGCCCATGAGAGACGACCCCGACGACCGTCGCGACGGGGACGACCCCCGCGACCCCGAGCGGCTGGACGAGCGCGTCGAGGAGCTCGAGGCCCGGGTGCGCGAACTCCGGACCGAACTCGGCCGCCCGCCGGAGGGACCGCTGGGCCTGCCCCGGCCGCCGACCCCCCGCGAGGTGCTGTCGTTCACCGGCGAGTACGCCATCCCGACCGCCATCGCGATGCTGGAGGCCAACGTCCGGGCGCTGAAGGCGCTCCAGCAGGTCATCAGGCTGGTCGACCCCGAGCGCAGCGTCGTCGACGAGGAGCGCGACCGCCTCCAGTCGCGGGCGGCCGACGCGAGCCGGGTCACCCTCAAGCGTCTGGAGTCGGCCCTGGAGGACGTCGAGACCACCATCCAGGAGAGCGACCTGCCCCGCGACGACGAGGCCCGGAGCATCCTCGACGACGCCCGGCGCATCAACCGCGAGATCCGCGACCGCAGCGACCGCGAGCGCCGGGAGGTCGACGAGCAGCGCCGGCGCGAGCGCGACATCGACCGCGAGCGAGGCCGGACCGACCCCGACCGGGACGACTCGACCGGTCTCGACGGCGGGACGACCATCGAACTCACCGACGAGAGCGACCGCGAGGACGGAGCCGAGGACGACGAGGAGGCCGACGGCGACGACCGCGCCGAGGTCGACGTCGAGGCCGAACTCGAGTCCATCAAGGACGAGATGGAGAACAGGCGGCGCGAGGAGCGCTCCGCGGCTGACGACGCCGACCGAAGCGACGCCGGCGAGTCGGACGACCTGGCCGGCGACGAGAACACCGAATCTGACGGCAGCGACGCCGACTCCGGCGACGACGGCGACGATGCTGATTCCGGCGATGCCGGCGACGTCGGCGATTCGACCGGCGCGTAGTCACTCGGTCACCGATTTCTAATCGGTAATCACTCGGCCACCGTCGCCCGGTCGCGGAGCCGCCGGTAGAGCCGGCGGGCCAGCGACCGGCGGGGGCGACCGGGTCGGCCCGCGAGCCACGCCGCGATCGCGACCGCGACGCCGCCCGCCAGCATCGCGTAGTTGGCGGCGTCGTTGGTCGCCCGCACGAGGTCCAGCGAGTAGAGCACGGGCGAGACCGGGTAGACGGGCATCACGCCCCAGGGGTTGATGACGTCCGCGAGCAGGTGGGCGACGACCGCGAACGACCCGAGGAAGAACGCCCACAGCGCCCCGCGGATCGCCTCGCGGCGCGGGCGGTCCTGCAGCGTCGTCGACACGACCAGCACGCAGAAGAGCCCGACGCCCGCGGCGAACCAGAGCGTGTGGGTCACGCCCCGGTGGACCAGGAAGTCGACCCGACCGTCGAGGTCCGGGAACATCGCGTACGCGAGGACGATACCGCCGCCCGACAGCGCGTCCCTGACGTACCCCCGGCGCAGCAGCGCGTACCCGACCACCGCGTAGAGCGCGAGCGCCATCCCGTAGTGGCCCGGCGGGAACATACCGTGACGCGGTCACGTATTCAATGTTAATCTATCGGTTTTTAAGGTGTTGGGCGACGAACACACCGAGTACGCGGTCGGCCGTCGGGCGCCGGCGGAACTCCGGCGGCGCGACGCCGCATCGCTGGCTTCCGCCCGACCTCTGTCGGCGTATCGCCTCGACTCGGACCACTCGGTCGCCCCGTCCGACTACTTCCAGACCAGGCCGTCGACCTCGCCGGTCAGCACCGTCTCGTCGTCGCCGTTCCGGCAGGTCACCGACGCCGCGACGTCGTAGCGGTCCTCGCGCTCGTCGACGGACTCGACGGTCATCTCGCAGGTGACGGTCTCGCCGGTGTAGACCGGGGCGTGGAAGTCGAACGCCATCGAGCGACCGAGCACCTGGAGGTCGGCGCCGATCTCGGTCGGCAGCGTGGCGGTGAGCAGCCCGTGGACCAGCAGGCGGCCCTCCTCGTCGGGTTCGAGGTGGCGGGGCTGCTCGTCGCCCGAGAGATCGGCGAACTGCCGGACGTCCTCGGAGGTGAACGTGCGCTCGACGGTGCGGGTGTCGCCCTCTTCGGGTGGCGTCATCGTGTCATCACGACGTGACTGTCCGCAAAAGAAGGTCCGATTCCGGAACTTCGGACTGCTGGGTCGCTCGTCTAGACGTTCCCTTAGGCCGATTCGAACCGATACCCGTCCCACTCCTGGCTCTCGGCCTCCCGGATGCCGGCGTCGGGGTCGCGCAGTTCCTCGGCGTACACCGGCCGGACCTCGTCGCCGATCTCGACCTCGGTGTCCTCGGTCAGCTGGCCGATAGCGCGGACCGACTCACCCGCTACCGTGAACTCCACGATGGCCAGCGAGTTTGGCTGGCGGACGCCCGGCGGGGTCGCGGTGCTGGTCGTCCAGGTCACGACCTCGGCGGTCTCGTCGCTCAGGTCGACGGTCTCGGTCTGTTCCTCGCCGCACTCCGGGCAGAGCTCGTGGCCCGGGTAGGTCAGGTGGCCGTTCGGACAGCGGTGTGCGTCCAGGGTCATCTCAGGGTTCCTCCAGGATGGTGGTGGTCACGCAGTTGCCGAACCCGCCGACGTTGCAGGCCAGGCCGACCTCGGCCTCGACCTGGCGGTCGCCGGCCTCGCCGAGCAACTGCTTGTGTATCTCGTATGCCTGTGCCACGCCGCTCGCGCCGAGGGGGTGGCCCTTCGACTTCAGGCCGCCCGAGGTGTTGATGGGCAGCTCGCCGTCGCGGTCGGTGACGCCCTCCTCGACGGCCTTCCAGCCCTCGCCCTGCTCGAAGAAGCCGACCGCCTCGCTCTGGAGGAACTCCAGGATGGTGAACATGTCGTGGAGCTCCGCCACGTCGACGTCCTCGGGGCCCAGGCCGGCCATCTCGTAGGCCGTCTCGGAGCTCTCGACCGCGCCGCCCATCACCGTCGGGTCGTCGCGCTCGTGGACGACGTGGGTGTCGGTCGCGCCGCCGATGCCCGAGACGACGGTGTACTCGTCCTCGGGGACGTACTCCTCGGCCACCGACTCCGGGCAGAACAGCAGGCCCGCGCTCCCGTCGGTGATGGGACAGAAGTCGTAAAGCCGGAGGGGGTCGGCCACGATGGGCGACTCCATCACGGTCTCCAGATCGACCTCCTTCCGGAACTGGGCGTGGGGGTTGTCCAGCCCGTTCCTGTGGTTCTTCACCGCGACCTTCGCCAGGCTCTCGCGGGGCGCGTCGTACTCGTGGAGGTACTTGCGCGCGGTGAGCCCCGCGAAGCTCGGCAGCGTCACGCCGTGCTTGTACTCGACCGGGTGGGTGAGCGAGGCGATGACGTCGGTCGCCTCGGCGGTCGTCTTGTGGGTCATCTTCTCGCCGCCGACGAGCAGGGTCAGCTCCGACGCCCCGGAGGCGACCGACTGCCACGCGGCGTAGATGCCCGCCCCGCCGGAGGCGGAGGTCTGGTCGACGCGCTGGGTGTAGGCCGGCATGGCGCCGAGGTCGTGGGCCAGGGCGTTCGGCGCGCCGGTCTGGCCCTCGAACTCGCCGCTGGCCATGTTCGAGACGTACAGGTGGTCGAGGTCGTCGGGCGCGACCCCGGCGTCGGCGAGGCACTCGCGGCCGGCCTGCGCGAGCAGGTCCCGGAGCCACGCGTCGCGCTCGCCGAACCGGGTCATCGACGCCCCGATGATGGCTACGCGGTCCATACCCGTCAGATGGCGGAGAAGGGGTTTATAGTTCGGGGATGGCGGTTCGGTCGGCCGCTACCGTCGCTCCGCCGGATCGGGTGGCAGCCGTTTGCTCAGCGGCGTCGCCGTCAGGCCGTGAGCGACCAGCGAGGCGACGATCAGCAGCGACGCGATCGACCAGATCCGGCGCGACCCCGTCCGCTGCACGGCGAGCATCGCGTAGAACAGGGTCGAGACCCCGATCGGGCCGAACCAGGCCGCGAAGCCGACGTCCTTCCGCGTCTGCAGCGGGTGGAGCCACCGCGCGAGCGCCACCACGACCGGCGGTCGGCGGACGACCAGCACGAGGACCGCCAGCAGGAGGCCGCGCCAGCCGAGGGCCGCCCACCCGGCCCAGGGGATCGCGACGCCGACCAGCACGAACGTCGGGAGGACGAAGAACTTCGTCATCGCCTTCTGGACGTTCCGCTCCGTCGACGGCTGCTGCCTGCCGGGGGCCATCCGGTAGGCGATCCCCGCCACGAACGACGCCAATATGGCGTCCACAGTCAGCAGTCGGGCCCCGCCCAGTACCGCGAAGGTGAGCGCGAGCGTGTAGGCGACGAACCCCTGCCGTTCGACGACGTTGCCCAGGTCGGCCCACTGGAACAGCCCCGCGGCCGCGTATCCGAGCGTCGCCCCGAGGACGATCGCACCGCCGACCTGCCACCCGACGACGTAGGTGATCCAGCGCGAGAGCGCCTCGCTCGTCGGCCGAGCGAGCACCAGTATCGGGAGGAGGACCAGCGGGTACACCGCGCCGTCGTTGGCACCCGACTCCGCCGAGATGAAGTGCCGGAGCCGTCCCGGGATGTTCCGCTTGGCGACCGGTCCGGTGACGATGGTCGTGGCGACGATGGGGTCGGTCGACGTGACGGTCGCGCCGACGAGCATCGCCACCCAGAACGAGACGCCCAGCAGGCTCCAGACGAGCAGGCCGCTGACCAGTCCCATCAGCACCATGCCGGCACCGAGGATGACGGCGAGCGACCGCCAGTGCTCGACCGGGTACCCCCGCGGCAGTCGCAGGGCCACGCCCATGTCCGCGACGGCGAGCGTCACCCGCGAGACCTGGGTGAGCACGCGGGGCGAGTCCGCCGCTGGTGGGAGGTTCAGCAGCTGCAGCCCCGCCGGTCCGGCCGCGATGCCGAGCGCGAGCGCCGTCAGCGGTTCCGTGAGATACCACTTCTCCTGGAACCACTTCTGGAACAGACCGAGCAGCAGGACGAGCACGCCCGCGACGAACAGCCAGCGGTACAGGGCCGACATAGTCGCGTCCGTATCACAACGCCTCTCCGCCGTTCAACGTTGTGGGCGTGACGCCGGCTGTCGACCGGCGCGGCACGCCTCGACCGGCGATCACCGTGTCCTCCGGTCCGCGTCGGTGCTCGTTGCGACCACCCGCGAGCGACGACGGGCACCGTCCCGCCGAAACCTCAAGAGTGCCCAGCCCCTAACCGGACCCATGGGGGATGGCAAAGACATCAGCGACGTGTCCGGGCTCCCGGACGAACTCGGCATCGACGAGGACCTCGGCCGGGCCGAGCAGCGGCTCTCGATCCGGGTCGACGAGCGCACCTACGGCAAGGCCATGACCGTCGTCGAGGGGTTCGACGAGTCGTCGGTCGACGTGGGCGACCTCGCCTCGACGCTCAAGAGCCGGCTCGCGACCGGCGGCACCGTCGACGAGGGGCGCATCGAGCTACAGGGGGACCACCGCGAGCGCGTCGCCGAGATTCTTCGCGACGAGGGGTTCCAGGTGGAGGAGTAGCCCCGGGTCGCCCGGCGGTCGGACGCCCGACGCGAGCGGCGCGTCGACGGGGAGCCGGACCGCCGGGAGTCGTAGTTCGGGCAATGCTCGACCGGTCACGGGGAGCCGGACGTCCGGCAGCAGTCGCTCCTCCCCGGGCAGTTGCACGCCCGAAGGGACAACTCGCGGTAGCTCGACGTCCTGGGGAATCTCCTTCGGGAACCGCACGCCCTCCGGGATGTAGGGGTCCGAGACGTACGGGTGGAGGTACTGGGCCCAGAGCGCGTCCATCGGCGTCCACCAGCCGAACGCGTGGCTGAGCGCGTCGTCCCACGCCAGGAACAGGCCGGCGAGCAACACGCCCCGTGAGCCGAGTCCGTACCGCCACCAGAACGGCCGCAGCAGCGCTACCACCGTCGCGACCGCGAGCAGAACCAGTACGCCGGCGGCGCCCACCGCCGGGTAGTAGGGCCAGGTCAGCGCGAACGAGAACACCGACAGCAGCGTGAGCCCCGCCACGCCCCACGGCGCCGCCTCGGCCTCGGGGTCGCGGGCCATCCAACAGACTAGCAGTATCAGCACCACCCCCAGATAGAAGTGGTGGGGCGCGAACACCGCCCCGTCTGGCTCCGCCTCCGCCGGGAAGATACCGACCACACGACAGCTACCACGGATTGAAATATAAATCTCGGGGCAGATTTGACTTCGGTGCCGCACCCGGCACCGCCGAGTTATCACTCAATTTCTAACACTTACACGTTCGGCGGAGTCCGTGCCGTCGGACGGCGGCTCGGCCGCCGGCAGTTCGACGGTGAACCGGCTCCCGTCGGGGCCGGTCTCGGCCAGGTCGACCGCGCCGCCGTAGCGCTCGACCAGGGTCCGGACGAGGTAGAGTCCGAGGCCGTGGGAACCGCCGGTGTTGTCGCTGCGGTCGAAGAGCGTCCCGCGCTCGTCCTCGGGCACACCCGGCCCGTTGTCGTCGACGTGGACGGTCACCGTCTCGGCGCCGCGCTCGACGGTCACCTCGACGCGGGGCCGGTCGCCGTCGTTGTGCTCGACCGCGTTCCGGAGCAGGTTCGAGAACACCCGGGGGAGCAGGTCGTCCGCTCGCACGAACACGTCGTCCGGCATCGTGGCGTCGACGGTCACCGAGTCGGCCACGTCGTCGAGCCGTTCGAGCTCGTCTCCGAGCACGGCGGTCAGGTCCCGGGGCTCCAGCCGGTCGGCCTCGTTCGCCGACTCGATCAGCACCTGGACGTCCCGAATGACCTGGGTCATGTCCTCGCCCTGGCGACGGATGCGTTCGAGGTGGTCGCCGGCCTCGTCGTCGACGTCGCCGTCTTCGAGCAGGAGCTCCGCGTACCCGGTGATGACGTTGGCGCTGTTCAGCACCTCGTGGCGGAGCAGCCCGTTGAGGTAGTCGAGCCACCGCTGCTGGTTCTCGGCGGCCTCGGCCCGTATCGCGGCCCGCTGGGCGGCGAGCTCGCGCTGGATCGCCCGGGCCTCGACGAACCCGATCAGGAACCCGGTCGTCGCTCCGACGTTGGCGGCCCAGCGCGCCCACGAGACCACGAACGAGAGCTTCCCCGGCGGCCATGCCCAGATGATCAGCAGGTTGATCGCCAGGAAGAAGACCAGCCCGCCGGCGGCCCACTTGACGATACGGGGGTACCGGTCCCGGGAGAGGTCGCTCCCGTCAAGCAGGTATCGCCCGCAGAGCAGGGGGACGATGAAGACGACCGAGACGACCAGTCCGACGAGGAACCCCGTCGAGAGCACCGTCTGTCCCCGGTAGAGCACGACCTGCTCGGCGACGTAGAGCCCGGCGAACACGACGCCGAGTCCCGAGAGCAGCGTCGGGCCGCGTTCCTCGCCGAGGCGCAGCGGTCGGTTCGAGTCCCAGGCCATAGACACGAACTCAGACTCGTCCGTTATAATTACCGCCCCTGGTTCTCGGCGATGAGAACCGTGCATCCTTGCGATATCAGGGCCGCCGAGTCCAACGTGATGTGTCCGTCCGGTTCGGGGTCCGCCGGAGCGCCGCGCCGGGACCGACCGTCACTCGCCGAACTTCGCCTGCTCCTGCTCGCGCAGCTCGATCCGGCGGATCTTCCCGCTGGACGTGGTCGGGAGCTCGTCGACGTACTCGATGCGGCGCGGGTACTTGTACGGGGCCGTCTCCTCCTTCATGTACGCCTGGAGCTCCTCGGTCAGCTCCGCGCCGCCCTCGTAGCCGTCGGCGAGCACAATGTACGCCTTCACGACGTTGCCCCGCTCCTCGTGTGGGCTGGCGACCGCCGCGGCCTCCGCGACCGCGTCGTGGCCGACCAGCGCGTCCTCGACCTCGAACGGGCCGATGCGGTAGCCCGACGAGATGATGATGTCGTCGGCCCGGCCCTCGAAGAAGAAGTAGCCGTCCTCGTCCTTCCGGGCGAGGTCGCCGGTCCGGTAGTAGTCGCCGTGGAACGTCTCCTCGTCGAGGTCGGGCTTCTCGTAGTAGCCGTCGAAGATGGCGGGGCTGTCGACCGGGACGCCGATCTCGCCGGTCTCGCCCGGGCCGACCGCCGCCTCGTCCTGGGTGTCGAGCAGCGTGACGTCGATGCCCGGCACGGGCTTGCCCATGCTGCCGGGCTTGACGTCGATGCCGGGGTAGTTGGTCACCAGCGCGACCGTCTCGGTCTGGCCGTAGCCGTCCCGAGGCGTGACGCCGAACGCCTCGTCGAACTCCTGGATGGGCTCGCGGTTGAGCGGTTCGCCCGCCGAGACCGCCTCGGTCAGCGCGAGGTCGTAGTCCGCGAGGTCGTCGACCTGCGTGAACATCCGGTACTGGGTCGGGACGGCGCAGAGCCGCGTCACGCCCTCCTCGGCCATCAGGTCGAGGAACGTCTCGGCCTCGAACTCACCGTCGTAGATGAACTGGGGCGCGCCGGTCGTCAGCGCCACGCCGACCGGGCTCCAGAACCACTTGGCCCAGCCGGTGCCGGTGGTCGCCCACAGCAGTTCGTCGGAGAAGTCGGTGTCCCTCGTGACGCCCCACCAGTAGGGCGCGTTGATGAGCTCGAAGCACCGGAGCCACCGGTGGCGGTGGAGCACCGGCTTGGGCTGGCCGGTCGTCCCGCTGGTGTAGTTGATGGACATGGGGTCCTCGGCCGAGAGGTCGGGCCCGTCGTGGTCGGTCGACCGCCCGTCCATCAGGTCGCCGAAGGCGTGCCAGCCGTCGCCGTCGGGCTCGCCCGCCGCGTCCATCACGACGACCCGCTCCAGGGGCGTCTCGTCGAGTATCGGCTCGACCATGTCGGTCAGGCTCTCGTGGACGACGATCGTCTCGGCCTCGCAGTCGTTGGCCCGGAACGAGAGGTCCTTGGGCTTGAGCATGGCCGAGCAGGGGACCAGCAGCGCGCCGCGAGCGAGCGCGCCCAACTGGACCGCGAAGGCGTCGGGGTGGCGGGGGAACAGGTGCATCACGCGGTCGCCCTGGCCGACGCCGAGGTCGGACAGGGCGTTCGCGAACCGGTTCTTGTCGTCTCGGAGGTCGGCGTAGGTCCGCTCGGCCTCGGCGCCCTCGTCGTCGCGGAACCGAATCGCGAGCCGGTCGCCGAACGCGTCGGCGTGGTCCTCGATGACTGCGGGGAGGTTGTAGTCGTCGGGGATCGCCCACTCGAAGCTCTCGCGCTCGCGCTCGTAGTCGACGGACATACCTTAACCATCATTAGGCGGAGACTTGATTGTACCGCCGCTCCCGGAACCGCGGGCGGGTCGGCCGACGCCCGATGTGGACACCCGGCGCGACTCGAACCGCCCGGCCTCGGCAGTGTGGACCCGTGGCGCGACTCAGGCTGCCCGGCCCTACTGGGACTCAGACCGCTCGGCCCCGCCGCGAGAGGCCGACGAGCAGCGCCCCCGCCGCCAGCACGAGCACCGCCGCCGACAGCAACACCGTGGTGTACGCCAGGTCCAGCACCAGCGGCGCGAACAGGACGAGCGCCCCGAGGACGATGAGCCCGGCTCCGCCCCAGAGCTGCGTGTCGTCGTCCATGTCCCGCGTCTCACCGCGGAGGAACTTAGCTCCGGTTGCCGGCCCGGCACTTGGAAGGGCTCTGCGGGTCGCGGCTGTCTCGCTCACACCGGTCGTCCGTCCTCGGCGGTGCCGACGAGCACCGCCCCGGCCGCGAGTCCGAGGACCGATATCGCGCCCGCCTCGTGGGCGAAGGACAGGCCGAGCGCGACCGTCCCGGTCAGCAGGACGCCGGCCAGGACGAGCAGTGCGACGCCGACCGCGGTCTGTCTGTCGGTCATGACTGTACCGGCTGTACGCCGTCGCACCCCGTGAGTTCGATTCCGGAGATGTTCGGCGACGGACCGATATCCGGTGAAAGGGCCGTGTGAACTGTCTGCCCTCGGTTCCGGAGCGACCCTGCCGTCTGCCGGCGGCGGATAGACAACTTTTTAGGTTTGCCTAAATCATGGGTGGACAACGAATGACCACGAGCGAGGACATCTGCGTCGTCGTCCCGACGATACGGGAGTACGAGTGCGTGCGGGCCTACCTCCGGAACGCCCGCGACCACGGCTTCGACGTCGACCGACTCCACGTCCTGCTGGTCACCGAGGACTTCTGCGACACCGACGAGATGCGAGCGATGCTCGACGACGAGGGCGTCTCCGGCGCGGTGTTCGACGGGAGCCGCCGGGAGCGGTGGTACGACGACCGCGGCATCGAAGAGTACGCCCACCTCGTGCCCGCGGCGAGCCACGCCCAGACCAGCTTCGGGCTGCTGTACATCTGGGCCGAGGACTTCGACTACGGCGTCTTCATCGACGACGACACGCTGCCCCACGACGACGTCGACTTCTTCGGCCGCCACCTCGCGAACCTCGACTACGAGGGCGAGATCGAGGCGGTCTCCTCCGACGAGAACTGGGTGAACGTCCTCTACCAGAACTTCGAGGAGCACGGCCTCTACCCCCGCGGCTACCCCTACTCGGCGATGGACGAGACCGTCGAGACCGAGACCGTCGAGGTCTCGGACGTGGTGGCCTCCCAGGGGCTCTGGACCAACGTCCCGGACCTCGACGCGGTCCGCATCCTGATGGACGGCGACCTGCGGGGCCAGGCCCAGACCCGCACGACAGCGGCCGACTACGACGGCGACTTCGTGGCCGCGCCCGGCAACTACCTCACCGTCTGCTCGATGAACCTGGCGTTCCGTCGCGAGGTGGTCCCGGCGTTCTACCAGCTCCCGATGGACGACAACCGGTGGGACGTCGGCCGGTTCGACGACATCTGGTCGGGCGTGTTCCTCAAGCGAGCCTGCGACGTCCTCGGCAAGACCATCTACAACGGCGCGCCGCTGTGCGAGCACAACAAGGCGCCCCGCTCGACGTTCGGCGACCTCACCAACGAGGTGCACGGCCTCGAACTCAACGAGCACCTCTGGGAGCTCGTCGACGACGCGGGCGGCGACGCCGACTCCTACGCCGGCGTCTTCGAGGCGATGGGCCGCCGGCTCGCCGAGGGCGACTTCGAGCGGTACGAGAACGGCGCCTTCCTCAACTACGTCGGCGAGTACATGCTCGACTGGCTGGCGGCGCTCGACGAGCTCCGGTCGCTGGAGGCCGACCTCGCTCCGGCCGACGACTGAGGGAACAAACCAGTAGCTATAAGAGTTTTAGGCTGGCCTAATCTAATAAGCGATGACGTCCAGAGACACATCCTCTCGGCGCCGGTTCCTGGCGCTGAGTGCGGCCGCCGCGACGGGACTCGCGGGCTGTACCGGCGGGTCGAGCCAGCAGACCCAGACCACGACGACGAACGCGACGACGACCGGCTCGGGCAACGAGACCGGCGTCGAGCTGTTCCAGGGGTCGGGGACCCTCGCGGAGGACCGCCCCGAGCTCTCGGGGACGCGGATCGAGGACCTGCCCGCGCTCTCGGGCACGCTCAACGTCTACCTCGGCGGCGGCGAGGGCGGGCTCTACCGCAACCTGCTCGACCGGCTCCGACGGGTCTACCCCGATTTCAAGCCCAAGGTCCGGTCGGCGCCGACCGCCCAGCTCGCCAACACCATCGTCGAGGAGTCGCGGGGCGGGTCGAGCCCGGCCGACGTCTTCTGGGCGGTCGACGCCGGCTCGCTGGCCTACGTCGCCCAGAAGGGGCTGACCGCCAAGCTGCCGTCGAAGGTGACCGAGCCGGTCCCGGACAACTTCCACCCGAACGACCAGTGGGTCGGGGTCGCCGGTCGCGCTCGCAGCGTCCCGTACAACACCGAACAGTTCTCGGCCGAGGACATCCCGAACAAGGTGGCGAAGTTCACCCAGAACGCCGGCCTGAAGGGGTCGATGGGCTGGGCGCCGACCTACGGCGCGTTCCAGTCGTTCGTCACCGCGATGCGGCTCCTCCGGGGCGAGAAGCCCACCAAGCAGTGGCTCCGGGGGATGCTCAAGCAGAACGTCACCGAGTACCCCAACGAGTTCCTGGTCTCGAATGCGGTCGCCGACGGCGAAATCGGCGCCGGGTTCGCCAACCACTACTACGCCCTGCGGGTGAAGGCCGCCCGCCCGAACGCGCCCATCGACCTCGCGTTCACCAGCAACGACGCCGCCTCGCTCATCAACGTCAGCGGCGCCGAGATTCTGAAGGGCTCTAAGAAGCAGGAGCTGGCGGCAAACTTCATCGACCACCTGCTCACCGTCGAGGCACAGGAGTTCTTCGCGACGACGACGTTCGCCTACCCCATGATCCCGGGCGTCCCGCCGGTCGGCGGCCTGCCGTCCATCGACGAGCTCAACCCGCCCGAGCTCGACCTCCAGAAGCTCTCGAACCTCGAACCCACGCTGCGGCTGATGCGCGAGGTGGGCGTGCTCTGAGATGTCGGCCGCCGACCGCCTCCGGCGGGCCGGGCGCCGCGCGGGCCTCGGCACCGCCGACCGCGGCGACTCGCCCCCGGTGAGCGCGACCCTCGCGAGCGCCGCCGTCGCGGTCGCGGTGGTCTCGCCGGTGCTGTGGATACTGCTCCGGGCCGCCGACGTGGGCGTCGACTCCGCGGTCGCGCTGCTCGCCCGGCCGGCGATGGTCGACATCCTGCTCAACAGCGTCGCGCTCGTGGCGACCGTGACGGTCGCGTGCGTGCTGCTCGGCGTCCCGCTCGCGGTGCTGACCGTCCAGACCGACCTCCCGTTCCGGCGGTTCTGGACCGTCGTGCTCGCGCTCCCGCTCGTCGTGCCGAGCTACATCGGCGCGTTCGCGTTCGTCTCGGCGTTCGGCCCCCGGGGCGCGCTGGCCGACGCGCTCGCGCCGCTGGGCGTCGAGTCGATCCCGCAGATATACGGGTTCGGCGGCACCGCGCTGGTCCTCACGCTGTACGTCTACCCGTACGTCTTCCTGACGACCCGGGCCGCGCTGCTGTCGTTCGATGGGACGCTCGTCGAGGCGGCCCGCACCCTCAACCACTCGCGCCGGGCGGCGTTCCGGCGCGTCACGCTCCCCCAGATCGCCCCCGGCGTCGCGGCGGGCGCGCTGCTGGTCGCGCTCTACACCCTCTCGGACTTCGGGACCCCGTCCATCATGCACTTCGGCGTGTTCACCCGGGCCATCTACGTCGAGTTCAACACCTTCGGCCGGGACACCGCCGCGCTGCTGTCGCTCGAACTGCTGGCCGTCACGGCCGTCATCGTGGCGCTGGAGTCCCGCGTCGGCGGTCGGGACAGCGGGAGCTACGCCGGCGGGGGCCGGAGCGCGGCGCCGACGCCCCTCGGCGCGTGGAAGGTCCCCGCGCTCCTGTTCTGCGCGCTCGTCGCGGCGCTCGCGCTGGTCGTCCCCCTCGGCGTGCTGGCGATGTGGCTGGTGCGCAGCGGCCCCGGGTACGCCGGCGGCGGCTTCGCGTTCGAGTGGACCTACGGACTCAACTCGGCGTACGTCTCGGCGCTGGCCGCGGCGGTCGCCACGCTCGCGGCGGTCCCGGTCGCGTACCTCGCGGGCCGCTACCGGTCGTCGCTGACGTCGCTGTTCGACCGGGCGACGTACGTCGGCTACGCCACCCCCGGCATCGTGCTGGGCATCTCGCTGGTGTACTTCGGCTCGTCGTACGTCCCGGCGCTCTACCAGACCATCCCGCTGCTGGTGTTCGCCTACGTCGTCCGGTTCCTCCCGCAGGCGGTCGGGACCACCCGCTCGTCGGTGCTGCAGGTCGACGCCGAGCTCGTCGAGGCGGCCCGGACGCTCGGCCGCCCGCCCGGCGAGGCGTTCCGCCGGGTCACCCTGCCGCTCATCGCGCCCGGGGTGGTCGCGGGCGCGGCGCTGGTGTTCCTCACCACGATGAAGGAACTGCCCGCGACCCTGCTGCTGCGTCCGACAGGCTTTGAAACCCTGGTCACCTACATCTGGCGCGTCCAGGAGGCCGGCTACTACGGACAGGCCGCCGTGCCGGCGCTCGCGCTCGTGGGCGTCTCCGCGCTCTCGATGCTGGTGCTGCTCAGGCAGGACGGCGGCCTCGTCCGGCGCGAAGGAGGGACGGATGACTAGCGAACCCGTACACGACGACACCGAATCGATGGGGAGTACCGATTTCGACACCGCGACGGCGACCGCGTCGCGCCGCGACAGCGGCGAGTCCGGCGACCGCGGGACGGTGCTGGAACTCGACGGCGTGGTCAGGGAGTACGCCGCCGAGACCGCGGTCGACTCGCTGTCGCTGTCGGTCCGGTCGGGCGAACTGCTCACCCTGCTCGGCCCGTCGGGGTGCGGCAAGACCACCACCCTGCGGATGATGGCCGGGCTCGAACGCCCCGACGCCGGCGAGGTCCGGCTCGGCGGCGAGGTCGTCTCGGGCGAAGACCGCCACGTCGCCCCGGAGCACCGCGACGTCGGGCTGGTCTTCCAGGACTTCGCGCTGTTCCCCCACCTGACCGTGGCCGAGAACGTCGCGTTCGGGCTCGCCGACGTCGACGACGAGGAAACCGACCGGCGGGTGTCCGAGCTGCTCGACCTGGTGGACCTCGCGGGCCACCGCGACGCCACGCCCGATGAGCTGTCGGGCGGCCAGCAGCAGCGGGTCGCGCTGGCGCGGTCCCTCGCGCCCGAGCCCGACATCCTGCTGCTCGACGAGCCGTTCTCGAACCTCGACGTGCGGCTCCGCGTCGAGATGCGCGAGGAGGTCCGACGCATCCTCAAGGAGGCCGGCGTCACCGCGGTCTCGGTCACCCACGACCAGGAGGAGGCCCTCTCGATCTCCGACCGCGTGGCCGTGATGAACGACGGCCGGGTCGAGCAGATCGGCCGGCCCGAGCGCGTGTTCGAGCACCCCGAGTCGCGGTTCGTCGCCTCGTTCCTCGGCCAGGCCGGGTTCCTCTCGGCGTGGCACGAGGAGGGCTCTGTCGTCACGCCCATCGGCACCTTCGCGCCCCAGCGTCTCGACGGGCTGACCGACGACTACGCGGGCACCGACCTCGACGTGCTGGTCCGGCCCGACGACCTCCGGGCGACCGTCGTCGACGAGTCGGAGGCCGACGGCTACATCCGCCAGCGCCAGTACACCGGCCCGTCGTTCGTCTACCGGGTCGAGCTCGACAACGGCGACGTGGTCCACTGCCAGCACAACCACGCCGAGGAGCTCGACGTCGGCGAACCGGTCCGGGTGGAGCTCGACGCCGACCACACGCTGGCGTGGTACCCGCCCGAGGCGGACGGCGACGCCGAATCGCTGGCCGACCGGGTCTCGGGGTCGTCGGTCTGACCGCGATGGACCGCCGCCGCTTCCGACTGCTCGCCGGCGCGCTCGCGGTGCTCGCCGGCGCCGTCGTCTTCCTCGTCGCCGCCGAACTGTTCCCGTACCACACCGTCAACCACGACGAGGGGGTCTACCTCCAGCAGGCCGCGATGCTGCTGGACGGCCAGCTCTCGCTGTACCCGCCGGTCCCGGAGTCGCTGCGACCGTGGTTCTTCGTCCGGGACGGCGGGCGGCTCTACCCGAAGTACGCCCCGGTGCCGGCAGCGATGTTCGCGGTCGGGAAGCTACTCGGGGGGTTCCGGCTCTCGCTGGCGCTGATCGCCGCCGGGAACGTGGCGCTGACCGCGGCCGTCGCCAGCGAGGCGTTCGACCGCCGGACCGGCCTGCTGGCGGGCGCGCTGCTGCTGGCCTCCCCGCTGTTCCTGATCGACTCGTCGGTGTTCCTCCCGTACGCGCCGACGACGTTCTGGAACCTGCTGTTCGCGTTCGCGTACTTCAGGTCGGCGCGCGCCGAGGCCGAGGGGACGAGTAGACGCAGGACCCGCGGCTACGCGCTGCTGGCCGGCCTCGCCGTCGGCGCGGCGTTCTTCGCCCGGCCCTACACCGCGGTCCTGTTCGCGACTCCGTTCGTCGTCCACGCGCTGTACGCGCTGTGGACCGCCCCGTCCGCGGACCGCCTGACCCGGCTCTCGCTGACCGCGCTCGGCGGCCTGGCCGGCGTGGCGGCCGCGTTGGCCTACAACGCCGCGATGACGGGGTCGGCCCTGACGTTCCCCTACCAGGCGTTCGCGCCCGAGGACGGCCTGGGCTTCGGCCACCGCCAGCTGCTCGGCTACGAGCGGACCTACACCCCGGCGCTGGCGCTCCGGGCGAACGCGGAGGTGGTCCGGCTGCTGTTCACCGAGTGGGTGGTCGGCGGCCCGGTCGGGACGCTGCTCGCGGCGGTCGGGGTCGGGGCCTTCCTCCGACGCGTCGACCCGGACCGGACGCCCGACTTCACCGACGCCCAGGCCCGGGCGGTGCTGGCCGGGCTGTTCGTGACGGTGGTCGCGGGCAACGTCTACTTCTGGGGGAACCTCAACGTGCTCGGCGACCTGTCGGCGTCCGACGACGGGCTGGTCGCCACGCTCGGCCCGTACTACCACTTCGACCTGCTCGTGCCGACCGCCGCGTTCGCGGCCCGCGGTGCGCTCCTGACGCTCGAACGCGTGCGCTCGATCTCGGCCCGGGGGCTCGGCGACGACTCCGCCGGGAATCCCAATCGCGCTGACCGCGTGACTGTCGCCGTCGCGCTGGTCGGCGCGCTCCTGCTCGCGGCGGCGACCGCGGGCGTGCTCGGCCCGACCGTCGCGGAGAACGCCGACATCACCGCCGAGTACCGGCAGGCGTACCAGCCGTTCGAGGACCGCCAGCTCTCGGACGCGGTGGTGTTCCTGCCGACGCCGTACGGCGACTGGCTCAACCACCCGTTCCAGCACCTCCGGAACGACCCCGGCTTCGACGGCGAGACGGTGTACGCCGTCTCGGACGGACCGGACGACCTCGGCGTTGTCGCGGCGTACCCCAACCGGACGTACTACCGGTACGTCTACCGCGGCGAGTGGGCGCCCGCCTCCGGCGACCCTGTCGAGCCGGCGCTCCACCGCGTTCACGTCGTGCGGGGCGAGCGCGTGACTGCGAACGCGACGCTCGCGATTCCCGACTACGCAACCGACGTGTCGGCCCGGCTCTCGACCGGCGACGAGGCGGCCTACTACGCGTTCGAGGGCACGCCGTCGAACCTCTCGGTGTCGCTCCGCGTGGCGAACGGCACGGCCCGACTCGCCGGGTCGAACGTCACTCTAGTCGGCGAGAACGCGTCGGTCCCGGTCGCCCGCGAGGACACCGTCGTCGTCCAGGTGTTCGTGGGCCGGACCGCGGGCGGGTTCTCCTACCGGCTCGAACTGCCGGTCCGGCGGGCGAACGGGTCGGTCGCCGCGCTCTCGCCCGTCCGGGAGGTCTGCGTCGTCCCGGCCAACTGCAACGGCGCGGCCGCCTACGTGGCCGGCGCGGTGCCAGCGGAGTTGGGGATGGAGACGTCGCTCCGCGCGACGCCGTCGCCGGCCGCGGCGGAGCCGGCGGACGGGAACGCGACCGCTTCGACCGGTTCGCAGCGCCGCGGCGTCGCGCGCGTCGAAACCGGGAAGTGAGACTCCGGAGAACTCCCGCGCGGATGACGGAACTCGACCGGCTCGCCGATCCTGGCGACCTCGGCGCAGACGACGACGAGATCGAGGCCGCGACGTGGTTCGAGTCGGTGCCCGAGGAGTGCGAGCACGGCGACCTGGTGGCGCGACACCTCTGACTGCGGGGTTGGTCTCCCGTTTCGGCTGGTGGTCGTCGATTCGAGGCTCGGCCCCGGCGGGCTACTCGGACTGGCGGTCGCGCTCTCGACGGTTCTCGGGCGACCGCGCGGGGCGTCCGGCCGGTGTTCGTCCCGGCTTCGCACTTGAAGGTTCGGACGAGTCGCTACTCCGCCGATTCCGGCGTCGGCAGGTCCGCCAGCCCCGCCTCGATCTCGTCGCGGCGGTCCTCCAGCCACTCCGGGAGGACGAGGCGCTCGCCGAGCTCGTCGAGGTCCTCGTCGACCGTGTACCCCGGCGACTTGGTGGCCAGTTCGAAGAGGACGCCGCCCTGCGTCCGGGCGTACACCGACTTGAACCACTTCCGGTCGATGATCTCGGTCGGCCGGAGCCCGTGGTCCATCAGCACGTCGCGCCACGCCGCCTGGTCCTCGTCGGTGACCTGGAACGCGACGTGGTGGACGGTGCCCGCCCCGGGCTGGCCGCGCGCGGCCTGCGGGTCCTCCAGGACGTCGACGACGTACCCCAGGTCGCCCGACGCCTCGAACCGGCGGCGGGTGCGCTCGCGCTCGGTCTCGTCGAACCCCATCGCCTCCAGGAGGTCGGCGGTCGGTTCCGCGGACGCCAGCGAGAGCGTCACCCCGAAGAACCCGCGGATGGCGTGCTCCTCGGGCACCGGTCCCGTCGGCATGTTGCCCTCGGGGGCGTCCTCGAGCGCCACCAGTTCGAGCTGGAGGCCGTCGGGGTCCCGGAACGGGATCACGGTGTCGCCGAACCGCTCGCGGGGGTCGTCGGCGTCGACGCCCTCCTCGGCCAGGCGGTCGACCCAGTAGTCGACCGCGTCGGCCGGAATCAGGAACGCGGTCGTGGCGACCTGCCCGGTACCGATCCGACCCTGCCGGGCGCCCTCGTACGGGAAGAACGTCATGCTGGTCCCCGGCGAGCCGGAGTAGTCGCCGTAGAACAGGTGGTAGACCGACACGTCGTCCTGGTTCACGCTCCGCTTGACGAGCCGGAGGCCGAGCGTCCGGGTGTAGAACGAGAGGTTCTCGCCGGGGTCGCTGGCGATGGCCGTGACGTGGTGGATGCCGGGAATGTCGGCTGGCATACCCCGGGATACGGCGCTGGCCGGATTAACTCTGGGGGCGCCGCTCCGGGCGAGCGTCCCGCGGCGGGACGCGCCGCTCGCCATCCAGAGGGGCAGTCACCGCCGCCGTCGTTCCTCCAGCGCGACCTTCACGATGGACTTGGCGATGGCCGCGCCGCCGGCGAACGGGTCGAGCTTGGTCTCGCCGGCGCGCTCGTCGTACTCGATGGGAATCTCGCGGACGTCGTAGCCCCGCATCAGCGGGCGGATCAGCAGCTCCGCCGACAGTCCGGTGTTCTCGGTCCACGCGATGTCCTCGACCACCCCGCGGCGGTACGCCCGCATCCCGGTGGTGGTGTCCCGGACGCGTCGACCGGTCAGCAGGCTCGCGAGCGCGGCGAACGCGCGGTTCCCCCGGCGGTTGAGGTCCGGCATCGCCTCGGCGCCCCAGTAGAGCCGGTCGCCGCTCACCACGTCGTAGCCCCGGTTTATCCAGTCGAGGAACTCGGGGAGCTGCTCCATCGGGTAGGTGTCGTCGCAGTCGGTCGTCACGACCACCGGCCGGTCGGGGGTCAGCACCGCCTCCCGGACCGCAACGCCGTACCCCCGGGGCTCCTGCTCGATCACTCGGGCGCCCCGCTCGCGGGCGATCTCGGGCGTCCGGTCCGAGGACCCGTCGACGCAGACCACCTCGGCCCGGCCGTCGGTGACGCGCTCGATGTCGTCGAGCACCGTCCCCACCGCGGCCTCCTCGTTGTAGGTGCCCATCACGACGCTCACGTCGTCGAAGGTGTACCCGTCGGCGTCCGGCGGAGCGTCGGAACCGACGCGTGCGACGTCCGTGTTCATGCTGCTCGGCAGTTGTGTCGGGGCGTATTTGAACTTTTAGGTTCGCCAAAAAGGGGGTCGGTCGACCCCGGGCCGTCTCAGTCGTCGTCGCTCGACCCGCCCCGGCGCCGCTCGAGTCGGCGCTCGAACCACTGCCACTCGCGGCTGAACTGCCCGGTCTCCTTGAGGTTCCACACGTCGGCGTCCTCGACCGTCGGCCCGACCCGGAGCGACTGGAAGACGTTGTACACCCAGATGACGACCCCCGCGCCGATGGCGTACGCGCCGAGCGTCGAGACCTGGTTGAGCAGCGCGAACTCCGGCGGGTACTGGGCGTAGCGCCGGGGCAGCCCCTCGGCGCCGACGACCAGCATCGGGACGAACGCGACGAACCCGCCGACGACGGTGAGGACCGCCTGGGCCCGGGCCAGCCGCCGGTCGTACATCCGGCCGGTGAGCAGCGGGTACCAGTAGTAGCTGGCCGCGAACATGGTGAACGGGATGATGCCCATCAGGATGAGGTGGAAGTGGCCGACCACGTAGTAGGTCCCGTGGACGAGCAGGTCGACCGGGACCGACGCGAGGAAGACGCCCGTCACGCCGCCGACGACGAAGATGCCGATCCCCCCGAGCAGGAAGATGGCGGGCGCCGAGAACCGGATGCGGCTGTACCAGAGGGTCGCGATCCAGTTGAACACCTTGACCGCGCTCGGCACCGCGATGGCGATGGACACCGCCATGAAGCTCCCCCGGACGCGGGGGTCGATCCCCAGCGCGAACATGTGGTGGGCCCAGACGCCGAAGCTCAGGACACCGATGGCCAGCGTCGAGTAGACCAGGAACTTGAACCCGAACAGCCGGCGGCCGACGAGTCGGGGCAGCATGAAGCTTATCAGCCCGAACGCCGGGAGCACGATGATGTACACCTCGGGGTGGCCGAAGAACCAGAACAGGTGCTGGTACAGGATCGGCCCGCCGCCGGGGGTCGCGAAGAACGTGGTGGCGAAGTTGCGGTCCAGCAGCATCATGACCAGGACGCTGCCCAGGACCGGGAACGAGAACAGGATGAGCCCCGACATGGTCAGCAGCGCCCACGAGAGGATGTCGAGGTTCTCCCAGCCGACGTCGTCGCCGCGCTCGGTGAAGATGGTCGCGATGATGTTGATCGCCCCCATCGTCGTGGCGATGCCCGAGAGGTGCAGTCCCAGCAGGAACACGTCGACCTGGGGGTTCGTCACCTCGATCGACATCGGGGTGTACATCGTCCACCCGATGCCGGGCGGTTCGAGCGCGAACAGCGCCTCCACCACCACGCCGAAGGCCTCGAGGACCTTCGCCAGCACCTCGGTCACGAGACCGGCCCGGATGAACACGAGCGACGGGGGCAGCAGCCAGAACGCGATGGCGTTGATCCGGGGGAACGCCATGTCGTCGGCGTCGATCAGCAGCGGGACGAAGTAGTTGGCGATGCCCGTGAACACGGGCGTGACGAACAGGAACAGCATCGTGATGCCGTGGGTCGTGAACAGCTCGTTGTACGTCTCGACGTCCCACACGTCGGTCGGCGGCGTCACCAGTTCGGTCCGTATCATCATCGCGTCGACGCCGCCCCACAGCCCCGCCACGACGCCGAGCGCGATGTACAGGAGGCCGATGTCCTTGTGGTCGACGGTCGTGAGCCACCGGGAGAGCCCGAACGCCTTGCCGTAGCTCGACCCCCGGTCGGTGAGCAGGCCGCCGTCGGTCACGACCCGGTAGCCGCCGGCTCTGCGGAGCGCGAGTCCGGCGGCGACGAGCACGAGCGCGGCACCGAGAAGTCCCAGGAGATACGTCCACATGACGAGTCGCGGCAAGATTCAACTCCGACCTTTGTATCTCTACGGGCTACCGCCGATCGCCGCTCCCGAGGACGCGCCACGGGCTACGCTACCCGACCGACGGGCCGACCGACTCCGGGCCCGTCACCGGGGGTTCCGGGCCTCCCGGACCTCGGCCAGCGAGAAGTCGGGCCTGACGTGACCGTACACCGCGCCGAGGATGAACCCGTAGGCGAGGTGGCCGACCAGGGTCAGGCTGGCGTAGATCAGCAGGGTCGCGCCGGTCACGTCGCCGACGCCGGTGAGCATGAACAGCACCCAGAGCAGGGTCGCGAACGCCAGCCCGCGCCGGCCCGGGTCGGGGCCGCCCGGGACGTACTCCTCGGCGAGCACGAACAGCACGGGCCAGACGACCGCTCCGAACAGGACGAACACGAGGAAGCCCAGCGTGAGGTTGCCCGGCATCATGACGAACCGGGCGATACCGGCGAAGATGCCCACCTCGTACCGGGTCTCGACCTCCAGCAGCGCGAACGCGATCGACATCGCGGCCATCCCGGCGACGCCTCCCGCTATCGCGCCGAGGACCTGCCTGGTCGGGTTCTCGTCGTCGAGCGCCATCTCGGTTCGAGACACGTGGGCACGGGTAAAAACGCTGACCCCTCGCGCGCGGTGACGACGGGTGCCGCGACATCCGGGCAGGTTCCGCGACATCCGGGCCCGACATCCCGGAGAGCGACAGGGGCGCGGTCCGACCCGACCGGATTCAGTCCCCGTATCCCTTGAGCTGCAGCTCAGCCTGCGCGACGTAGCCCGACACGCCGGCGGGGTGGGGCACCTCGTCCATCGAGGCCTCCATGACGAGCCAGGCGATGACGCGCTGGTCCTGTATCGCGTCGCCGTCGGCGTACTGCGCCGGGTGGTAGAACGCGAGTTCCGCCTCGATGTCCTCCACCCGCGTCTTCTGGGACTTCGCCGGGCCGATGTCCCCGGGCCGGCGCCTGACCACGACGATCTCGAGGTCGCGGTCCAGCGGGACGTCTATCGCCTCGGTCCCGCCGGGGTTCGAGAAGCGGACCTTCTGGCCCGGTTCGCCCTGGTGGTAGAACTCGGTCTCGGGCGTGCGCCACTCGTCGCCGTCGAAGAGCCGGGTCCGGACCCCATCGGTCGTCCCCGGCGTGACGTCGAGCGCCGTCAGGTGGAGGTACTGCTGGACGACGGGCTCCTCGCCCTCCCAGTCGTCGGGGACGCCGTAGTTGCGGAGGGATTCGACCACGTATCCGGGGCCGTGGCGCCGCCAGATCGGGACGAGCCGACCGTCCGCGAAGAACTCGTAGGAGATGTTGTAGTTGTAGGGGCCGAACTGCGCGCCCGAGTGGAAGTCGGTGCTCCCGCGACCCTGCGCCCCGGTGTGGTAGTGGGTCCGGAACTGGAACCCCGACGGATGGCCCCTGCGCCCGGGGTAGTCTATCTTCCCGAGGTGACCCGGCCCCCCGAACGGAACGCTGTGGATGTCCCAGAACAGGTGGTGTCCGTTGAAGACGGGCTCGTGGTCCGGGAAGAACCAGTCGAGCGAGCTCCGGCCCTCCCGAGGCGGGAGGCCGTAGCCGGTGGGCGTCGCCATGGCGTTCATGCTCTGGAAGACCGGCTTGCCCCGGTACCGGCCCGTGAAGGTCACGCCCATCGTCACGGGCGGCTCCCACTCGATGCCCCAGCCGTCCTGCTCGAACGTCCGCTCCGGCACGAGCTCGAACCGGTGGAACCCGTCGTTGGCCGTCTTGAGCGGCCGCTTCTCCCGGGGGACCCGCGGCAGGATTCCCAGCAGCGTCCCGCTGTCGGGCGAGATCTGGCGGGCCATCTGCTGGACTGGGTACCGCGTGAAGTCCTCGACGAAGTGGACGTCCACCAGTTCCGGATTCCCCGGGTCGGTGACGTCGACGTAGCCGGACGCTACCTCGACGCTGTCCCCGTCGACCGCGTAGAGGATGACGATGGAGACCGATCCGTGGGGCGTGTCCTTCCACGCGGTGATGCTCTCGGCGACCTTCTCCATCGGCCACCAGTCCTTCCCCGCCAGGAAGTCCGCGACGTCCGGATCGTCGAGCATGGTCTGGGTCCGGCGGCTCGCCTGCTCGTCGTACTCCTCGACCCACGAGACGTCGATGGGGTCGTTGATCTGGAGCGCGACCAGTTCGTTGCGGCGGCGGTCCACGAGTCCGTATATCGTCTGTCGGTTCTTCGCCGTGATCTCGAACCGCCCGGTGTCGTGACCGCCCTCGACGGTGTAGTCCGTCGGCCCCTGGACGCTGATGGAGTCGAGGTGGTTCGACAGCGGTTCGTACCCGATGAAGTGGGCGATCCACCCCCGTGCGACCTCGTTGACCGCCGGGTCGTTCAGGAGGGTCCTGATCGCCTCCTTGCGGCGGTGGACGTGGACGATCTCGTAGTTCTCCTCGTGGAAGTCGCGCGTCGAGACGCGTTCGGAACCCGTGATACGGGCCTCCGGGTCGGGCAGTTCCTGGCCGGGGCCGTCGCCGGTCGACACTCGCTCGTCGCGCGCAGCTGCAGCAGGGACGCCCGCGACTGCGCCCGCGGCCAGTGCTCCTTTCATGAAGCTCCGACGATACCATCCCGTTTCGTGTCCCTCGTTATCATTAGTCATATGGCGGACCACCGTACTATGAACCGTCGGAAATAGATATTGTCGCACTCCAGAGCCAAAACTATCAAGTATTACCGCAGTCCGGGCAGTAATCCGTCGTCGCGATCCGGTGCGTTCCGGTGTGCTCCGAGCGTGATTTCTAGACGGGGATAGCCTTAACCCGGTCAGCGTCGATACTGTCACGCGATAGCGTCCCGCACGACGCACCCACCATGACAGACCGAATCGACCTCGACGAATGCGGCGCGGACGACGACGAGGCGGACGGCCCCAACCCCGGCGACTGGTTCTGGCGCGGGGAGGGCGACCCCGACCGGCAACGGACAGCCTCGACCGACGCGCGAAGCGACTCGGAAGCGACCGACGACGCCACCGACGGGTCGGCGGAATCGGCGACCGCGACGGCCGACTCGTCGGGCGCGCGACTGGACCCGACGGACCCCGCGTCCGGTCCCGTCCCCCGCGTCCCCCGCGAGAACGAGGACCGGCCGGCGGGCATCCCGGTGGAGTCCGGCGGCGCCGGCACGGGCGCGGGCGTCGACGGCGGGAGCGGCGCGACCGCCGATGAAGGCGCGGCCAGTGACGCGGGCGACGCCGCTGCCGGGTCCGACGCCACCGAACCCGAGGCGGCGGGCCCCCACGGCGGCGGCGCGGACGACATGACCCTGGCGTTCACCTACCGGGCCGCGACCCGCCTCGGGGACTTCGGGGCGGCCGCGGCCGACGCAGCGGGGTGGGCCGACTGGGTCGGCGTGGTCGGCCGGGTGCCGGCCCACGTCCTCAACAAGTTCCAGCGCGACCGCAACGTCGACCTCGACTTCTTCAACGGGAGCGCGCGCGGCCCGGGCGAGCGCCTCGCGGCCGTCGACCGCCACTCGATGTTCTACGCCGAGCGCATGGTCGTGGTCGGGATCGAAGGTGAGGACGAGGACATCGCCGGGCGGGCCGACTGGGAGTTCGTCCCGCTCGCGGAGGCCGCCGAGAAGGCCGGGTGGGAACTTGACGGGGACGGGCCGGAGCGGGTCGACGGCGCTGCGGGCGAGACCGGCGATTCCGCGCGCGAGGCGGGCGACCCGGCAGACGGGACCGACGACGCCGCGAACGGGACCGACGGCGTTGCGGACCGGGACGGAACCGGCGACGTCGCGGAGTAGTTTTTTGGTCCGTGGCGTGGTAACGCTGCCCACGGGGGAGTCACATGAGCTTACGAACCGCGGGACGTCAGTCGCCGGTACTGCTGGCCGGCGTCCTGCTCTTCGGCGCGTGGATCGGACTAAACCTGTTCCGGGTGTTCGACGCGATACCGTCGTTCTGGACCGGCGGGGGCGACGTCGGGTACACGTGGCTCGGCGGACTGGTCGGTCTGCTGGTCATGCTGATCCTGGTCGGCCTGCTGGTCACGCTGTACAGCGCGCTCACGGAGTCGTCGCCGACGCCCGACACGTTCCCGCCGCGGGAGGGCGGCGCACGGACCGAGCGATGACCTACTACGAGTGCGCGGCGTGCGGCCAGCTGGCCGACTTCGCCGACGCCCACGGCCGGGCGCTGCGCCGGCGGTGCCCGGTCTGCGAGGCCGAGACCACCTGGGAGACCGCCTTCACCGACGAGGGAACGGGGGTGTCGTTCTGACCCTGGAGTTCGCGGTGGGCGACCGCTTCGTCGAGGCGGCCGAGGAGTGGGGCGACGACCGGCTGATGGACCGCGAGGACGCGGTCGAGACCAAGGTCGAGCAGGCGCTGCTGGAGATCGAACACCTCGCGTCGGGCGCGACCGAGGTTGAGTTCGCGGTCGAGGGCCGGACCGTCCGCCACGAGCCGAGCGAGGAGCTCGACGAGCTGCTGGCCGCGCAGGCCGCCGAGACCGGGCTCGACGAGGCCGACGTCCTCGCGCTCCACGTCGACCTGTTCTCGGGCGCGTTCCGCGAGGACGACGCGGTCCGGCCGCCGAACGCGCCGCCGGAGTGACCGCCGGGCGCGGCTGACGGACCGCGGCTCGCGGTCGGAGTGACGAGGGCTCACCGCCGGTCGTCGTCGACCGCGTCCATCGCCTCGGCCTGCCGCCGGACGTCGCCGAGCGCCCGCTCCTGCTCGTCGCGGGTGGCGCCGCCGGACTCGACGTGGAGGCCCCCGTACTGCCACGAGGGGATGGCGTCCCAGACGGTGCCGTCGGCCTCGTCCGGGTCGGCGTCGTCCTCGCCGCCCGCCGACTCCCCGCAGGAGCGTAGCCACGCGACCAGGCGAGAGAGCACGGGCGATAGTGTCATCTCCGCCACCATAACTGTTCGCCCCGGGGGAACGCCTAAGTCCCTCCTCGTCGTGAGCTAACGCATGGCGCACAGGGACGTCGGATGGCGACCGGACCTCGGCCTCGAGGAGTACGGCGGTCACGAGCTCTGGGACCACGGCATCGGACCCCACGAGGTGAACGCCGCCGAAGTCGACGGCGAGATCCAGTTCCCCGCGGAGCTGAAAGAGGGCCTCTCGACGCTGGACGACGCGTAATCGGAGCCGTCGCACGGTGGGGCCGTCAGCGACGTAGCGACCGCTTCGACGGTGAAGACACTTGTCGGAAGTGAATACGTAAGCGAACGATGAAGGGCACTTATGCCGGACGCCGTCGCCCTTCCATTGCGGAGTGATAACACATGGCAAGAAACGGCGGGGAGAGCTCCAATCGACGCGAGGTCCTGAAGAGTCTCGGTAGCGTAACCGCAGTGCTGCCGGTCGTGGGCGTGGCCACCGCTCGGACGTCGTCGGAGCGCAGTCGGCGGACTCCGGTCGACCCCGATCGGAACGCCCAGAACTGGGGGGAGTTCGCGATATGGGGCGCGGACCACCTCGAGATCGATTACAAGTTCACCGCCCCGAACGCCGCCCCGATTCCCGGTGAGGGCGACACCGGCGCGGAGGTCCGCGGGAACGACCGCATCGTCGAGGACCCACAGGGGGACATCGTGTACGGGAGAACGGGGTTCGGGGAGAACGACCTGTGGGACGTCGACCGGATCTTCCACCTGGAGATCACGGACGCGAGGGTCGAGTAGCCGGACTGCGACTTTCGGAGGCCCCGTTCTTCCACCTTTTCAGACGCGGTCCGGACCGTGTACCGACCCCGCCTCTCAGAGGATCACAGCTGCGGGAACGCCCGCTCCTCGCGCGGGGGCACGTAGAAGTTGGCCCGCGACCGGACGCTCACGAAGTTGAGGATGCCGTTGTTCTCCCGGTCGGTGATCTCCGGGCTGTCGTCGCGGACGTACCAGCCGTTCATCGCCTTCCGGGTGCGCTCGAACGCCGACAGCGACTTCTGGAGCGAGAGGAAGTGGACTCCTGCGTGGCCCCCGTCGACGGTGTTGAAGTCCCGGCGGAGCAGCAGCGGTTCGCCGTCCTTCCGGGTCTGGGCCACCTTCTCCTGGTGGCCGACGACGTCGAACTCGCGGGCGTGACGGGTCACCTCGTCGCTGAAGGGGACGTCGTCGGTGAATCCCTCCACGTCGGCGGGCGAGAACTCCGGGGAGAACATCCGGGCGACGCGCTCGTCCGCGTCGAACGCCTCGAACCACTCGCCCAGCGACTGCCGGAGGTGGCTGAGGTGCATCGTCGTCCCGCCGGCGTACGCGCCCGAGCCGATGGTCGCCCGGTCCTCGCTCGCCTGTGTCCCGCGGAACCCCGACCGGAAGCCCATGAACATCCGGTCGCCCTCCGAGAGCGGCGGGTTCTCGGGGATGCCCTCGGCGTCGGTGTGTGCGACCGGGAGGCCGGCCCCGCGGAACCCGGTCCGGCGCGCCGACACGTCGAAGACGTCGCCGAGGCGCGCGTCGACCGAGGTGCCGGCGAGCGACCCCCGACTCCCGAACATCGCGGCCTCGGCCGCCTGCAGGTGCGAGGCGGCGTCGCCGGCCAGCACCAGCGCGGCGTCGAAGTCGAGCAGGTCGGGGTCGTCGGTCCGCGAGAGGACCTTCGGCTTCCGAATCGGCGAGGCGTCGAGCTCGCCGACGCGCTCGAAGTAGCTCGTGCCCCAGGCCAGCGAGTGGAGCAGCCCGTCCGACGACCAGTCGTAGGCCGACTCTAGGCCCCGCATCGCGCGCTCGACGCGCTCGGCGGCCTCGACCGAGGGCGACTCCGCGAGGTCGAGCAGCAGCACGCGGTGATGACGGGGCAGCAGGGGGTTACCGTGCGCGTCGCGCCGCGAGACGTCGTTCCACGCGTGCTGTCTGGCCGGCACGTCGTTCGGGTTCGAGGGCAGGTCGAGGTTCGCCGACCCGTCGTCCCCGGGCCGGAACTGCGAACACCCCGCGAGCCCCCCGGCGACCGCCGCGCCCGCGAGCTTCCCGAGCAGGCGGCGTCGTAGCCCCATCGTGGTAATCGACGTGGCTAGCGCGGCGACGGGCAAAAGCATTGCTCCCGACGCGTCCGACCGCCTACGGGACGCGACGGTGTTCAATGGAGCCGCAAGCGTTTATTGTGACGCACCCCCATAGCACCAGTAGTGCTCGCAATCGGCCCGCTCCACGGCGGGGCCGGGATGAGCCTCCCGCTGGCCGCCGACACCGCGAGCGCGGTGCTCGCGGTCGGCGCGGCCGTCTTCGGCCTCGTCGTCTACGACGCCTACCGGACCTACTGGGGGTAGCACATGCAGGGAGACCACCGCACGCGCGACCCGCGGCCCGACCGGGCCGCGACCGACCGCTCCGACACCGACCGGCCGTACCGCCGCCGCGCCCTCGGCCTGCTCCGGGGGTCGGTGTACGCGCTGACCGCGCTGCTCGGCCTGTCGCTGCTCGTCATCGGGACCATCGCCATCATCGCCGAGGTGAAGGGGACGTGGCACTGGGCCATCCACCTCGAATCGACCCTGAGCTTCGTCGGCCTGTTCGTCCAGTACCTGCTCGCGGCGCTCGTCCCGCTGTTCGGCCTGTTCGTCGCGGCCCGGAGGCGGTGGTCGGATGCCTGACCCGCGGGACCTCCCGGTCCGGCGGCCGAGCCTCAGGCGCCTGATGCAGGTCGCGCCCCTCGTCCTCGTCGGCGCGCTGCTTGTCGTGGTCGCCGGCGTCGGCCTGGTCGCGGCGGTCGCCGAGACCCAGCAGACCTGGCGGTGGTACTTCCGGATGGAGCAGGCGATCGCGACCGCGACGCCACTCGCGCTCGCCCTCTCGGGAGCCTCCGTCCTGGCGCTGTTCGGCGCGGTGCTGCTGACCGGCACCGAGTAGCGGACGCGCTTGCGCTCGTCGGTCACACCATCTGGGCGACCAGTTCGTCCTCGAACTCGACCAGGCCGGCGACCACCTTCGCGCCGGCCCGGTAGAACGGCTCGTCGGTCTCCGCCAGCACGTCGTCGGCGAAGGCGTCGATCCAGTGGAGGAGGTGCTCGTCTAAGAACACCCGCTCGTAGCCGAACGTCTCCTCGTCGCCCCTTCGCTGGCGGTCGACGAGGTGGCGCAGGAACGCCAGTTCGACCGCGAGGTGGTCGTCCTCCTCGGGGTACGCCTCGGGCGGCGACCACCCCGCGGCGGCGTAGCTCGCCGACACCTCCGCGAGCCCCTCGCCCAGGAAGTCCCTGTCCTCCCGGTAGTACGTCTCGTGGGCCAGGACGGGCGGGCGCGGGCCGACGAAGACCCGGGTGTACTCGGTCGCGAGTTCGTCACGGACCGCCTCGGCGTCCCGGCCCTGGTTTGCCTCGACGAACCGCTCCAGCCCGGCGAACCCCTCGTCGAGGTCGGGGCTGACCGCCTCGCCCGGCGTCCGAACCTCTCCGGACAGCAGGTTCGACACGAACGTCTCGCGGGGCGCGTCCCAGAACGTGTCGATGGCGTAGTCGACGAGTTCGATGCGCGCGTCGTAGAGCGCCGTCTCGTCCATCCTCACCGCCCTCCCTCGAACAGGAGCCCGGCGCGGCAGTCGCCGCAGTACTCGAAGACGCTGTGCTCGGAGTCCGGGGCGAGGCCCGCCACCATCTCGCCGACCTCGCCCTCGATCTTGGCGGCCGACGCCTCGCTGGTGAACGGGTCGCCACAGCGGACGCACTCGCGCATCTCGCCCTCCATCACCGTGGTCCACGCCGGGTCGTCGGGCTCGCCGTCCTCGCCCGCGACGTCCCCGCGGTTCTCGGGCAGCAGCGACAGGTCGAGGCCGTCCCGCATCGTGATGGCGGTCTCGGGACACCCCTCCTCGCAGAGCCCGCAGTCGACGCACCGCTGGTGGTTGAACTCCAGGTTCCCCTCCCGCCGACGGACGGCGTCGGTCGGGCAGAGGTTGGTGCAGGTCGGCGTCAGCGCACAGTCGTCGCTCACCGCCATCCGGCCGAAGTCCGACAGGCCCCGGATCACCTCGCGCTCGGGGTCGACGTGCTCTAAAATCGCCCGGACGCTCTCCAGCGCCCAGGCGTGGTTGTCGAACGCGGGGTTGGCCCGGTCCTCGCCGGGAAGTTCGCCGGTCGCCTCGTGGTCGCCCGCCGGGACCGGCGACTCGTCGAGGGAGTCGACGAACGCGTCGAGCGCGTCGGCGAACCCCTCGGGGTCGTCGGGGTCGGGCGCGAGGAACGTCGCGCGCTCGCCCAGCCCGAGGTCGGCGGTCGCGCGGTTCACCCGCTCGACGAGCGCGGCCTTCGGGTCCGGACCCGAGTGCTGACAGTCGCCGCCGCACCCGACCACCGCCACGCCGTCGGCCCCGGCCGCCAGCGCGTGCAGGACGTGGGCCTCGCCCACGGTGTCGGCGCAGGGGACCGAGACCGGCAGAATCGGGTGATACTCGAACGCTTCGCCGTCGGCAGTCGCCTCGCGACCGTACCGCCGGAGCGAGCGGGCGGCCCGCTCCGAGCAGACGAACGCCGCGACCTGCTCGCCGATGGGGTCGCTGCCGCCGAACAGCCAGCCGCCCGAGTCGGGCGGCTCCAGCAGCGCCTCGACCTCACGTGCGAGGCGGCGGTTCGACGGCTCCCTGAGCTGCGTGGCGCCGGTCGGGCATGCACTGGTGCAGGCCCCGCAGTCCTGACACGCCACCTCGTCGAACGCCACGTCGTCTATCCGGGGGCGCTCGACCGCGCCGTGGGGGCAGGCCTCGACGCACTCGTTGCACCCCGTCTGGCTCGACTCGCCCGACGCGCAGACGTCCATGTCGAGGTCGAGGAACTTCGGCTTCTCGACGCCGCCGAGCAGGTTCTCGACCGCTGCGATCGTCCCGGCGTCGACCGGCCCGGTGAAGAAGCCCAGCCGGCCGCCCCGGGTCTCGGGGTCGGCGCCGGGGTACACCACCTGGTCCGCCGCTATCGCGCGCTCGACGCCGGCCAGCTCGATGGCGTCGGTCGGGCAGCACTCGATCCAGTCCTCGTCGCCCGCGGCGCTCTCGGCCGCCTCGCGGGTGACGTCGACGGGATCGCGAGTCAGGCCCTCGTCGGGGCCGCGCCGGACGCAGTCCATGCAGCCGATGCAGTCGTCGGTGACGCGGCTCTCCAGGACGAGCTCGAAGTCACCGTACCGGCCGTCGACGCCGACGACGCGGCCGCGCTCGACGGACACGTCGTCGAGGTCGGCGTCGACGTCGGCGAGGTCCCGGCCCTGGGCGACCAGGGTCACGTCGGCGGTGTCGGCCAGCGCGGCCGCGGTCTCCGGGTCGCCGACCACCGCGACCGACTCGCCGGCCTCCCGGGAGACCGACCGCGAGACCGCCTCCTCGCGCAACCCGGCGAACCGGGCGTTGAGCAGCCGCGCGGTCTTCTCGGTCGCGGCGGGTTCGTCGTGGACCCAGCCCGCGCCCGCCCGGTGGTCGACGAACGCGGCCGCCTCCGGGTGGAGCCCCTTCTCGACCGCGAGGTCGCGCAGCCGGCGCTCGCACCGGTCCGCCGCGGCGGTCGCGACGAACTGGTCGAGGTCGTACTCGTCGACGACCTCCGCCATGGCCGCGAGGCCGTCCTCGCAGAGCAGTTCCGAACTCGCCACCACGTCGACCCCGTCGACGCCCTCCCGGACCCCTTCGAGGTCTACGTCGCACGTCTCCCCGCACGAGCAGACGAACGCCCCCGTCTTCATGCCCGTACTGATACACGACTCTCTGCCAAAGGTCTTGCGCAGCGTCAACACGCACCACTGCGGCCCCTCCGTCGGAGACGTGTCCGAAAACTGTCCGTACCACCCGAACTTTAATGATTGTTTGAATTGAATGCGTGCTAGGGATTGGCGAGTGCTGACAAGGCACACGCCACGGGGGCACCATGAGCACCGAACCAACGGAGCCAGTTTCACTCGACCTCGACCGGCGCTCGTTCGTGAAGGCGAGCGCGCTGGCGGGGGCAGTCGCACTCGGTGGTAGCGCGGCGGGACAGGTACTCGCGCAGGACGAGGGAGGTGAGGACGATCCCGAGGGGTCGCTCGGCCAGACCGAGACGGTCAAGACCATCTGCAACTTCTGCGCGGTGGGCTGCGGCTTCAAGGGCGAGCGCAAGGGCGACGCGTTCGTCGGACAGGAGCCGTGGCACGAGCACCCCATCAACAACGGGTCGCTCTGCTCGAAGGGCGCCGGCATCTACGGCAGCGAGCACTCGCCCAAGCGCCTGAAGCACCCGCTGAAGCTGGTGAACGGCGAGTGGCGGAAGGTCTCGTGGGACGCCGCGATGAAGGAGGTCGGCGAGAAGCTCAACACCTACCGCGAGGAGTCGGGCCCGGACAGCGTGATGTGGCTCGGCAGCGCCCACCACAGCAACGAGGAGGCCTACGCCTTCCGGAAGCTGGCCGCCTTCTTCGGGACGACCAACGTCGACCACCAGGCCCGGATCTGTCACTCGACGACGGTCGCGGGGCTGGCGAACACGTGGGGGTACGGCGCGATGACCAACACCATCAACGACTACCGGAACTTCGACCTCGACATCATCATCGGGCAGAACCCCGCCGAGGCCCACCCGATCGCGATGCAGCACATCCTCGAGGGGCAGAAGCGCGGGGGGAAGATCGTGGTCATCGAGCCCCGGTTCACCAAGACCGCGGCCCACGCCGACCACTTCTACCGGCTCCGACCCGGCACCGACACCGCCCTGATGATGGGGCTGCTGCGGTACCTCCGCGACCAGGGCGAGCTCGACCAGCAGATGCTGAGCCAGCGGGTCAACGGTTGGCCCGACGTCGAGGCGAAACTCGACCGGTACGACCTCGACACCGTCTCGGACGTCACCTGGATCAGCAAGTCCGACATCCGGGAGATCGGCGACCTGGTGATCGAGAACAAGCCGAACGTCCAGATCGAGTGGGCGATGGGCGGCACCCAGCACAACAACGGCACCCAGCACATCCGGTCGTACGCGATGCTGAGCCTGGCGTCCGGGTCGGCCGCCCGGTCGGGCGGCGGCCTCCAGGTGATGCGGGGCCACTCGAACGTCCAGGGGGCGACCGACCTCGGGCCCAACAGCCACATCCTGCCGGGCTACTACTCGGTGAGTTCGCCGGCCTCGTGGGGCTACTGGTCCCAGGTCTGGGACAAGAGCCCCTGGACCAGCGGGAGCACCTCGTTCAAGGACCTGTACGACCGCTACGACCTGATGCCCAAACAGAAGTGGCGCGACCAGGCCGGCGAGGCGACCGCGACGTTCCAGTTCCTGGGCAACGAGGTCGAGAGCCGGTCGATGATGTTCCAGAAGGGGCTGACGGTCGCCCGGTGGTTCGAGGGCGCGCTCCCCAAGAGCGAGCGGCTGGGCCAGTCGGTGCTCTACCAGCCCAACCGGCTGCGGGCCGCGGTGTTCGACGGCCACTCTGCCAACTCCATCAGCGAGATGGGCAAGCAGAAGAAGGCGATGGAGAACCTCGACCTGCTGGTCGTCATCGACATGTTCCCGTCGCTGGCGTCGGTGATGGCCGAGCGCGACGACGGCGTCATCATCCTGCCGGCCGCCAGCCAGTACGAGCACCACGGCACCGTGACCAACTCCCACCGGTCGGTCCAGTGGCGCAACCCGGTCCGGCCGCCGAGCCACAACTCCAAGCCGGACATGCAGATCATCCAGGAGCTGGCGGCCGAGCTCGGACACGGCGAGCACTTCGACTGGGGCGGCGGGCCCGAGCTGTTCAGCGGGAAGGCCACCTACGAGCAGTGCCTGAAGGAGATCAACCTCGGGGTCCGGACCATCGGCTACCAGCAGGACCCCCAGCGGCTCCAGCGCCAGTACGAGTACGACTACGCGTTCAGCACCGAGGACCTGGAGGGCAAGTCCGGTCCGGTCGAGGGCGAGTACTGGCAGCTGCCGTGGCCGTGCTGGGGCGAGGGCCACCCGGGCACGCCCATCATCTGGCGCGACGACCTCGACCCGCGGGAGGGCGGGCAGGACTTCCGCGCGCGGTGGGGCACGAAAGCGCCGACCCGCCAGGAGTGGAACCAGATGGTCAGCACGGGTGACGTGCCCGACGAGAAGCAGTACCCGTTCGAGAACACGGTCCAGCAGCAGGGCCAGCAGGGACTGAACATGCTGCGGGCGCCGTACGACCCCGACTGGTGGAACGGCCAGAACCCCATCCGGGGCGTCCCGCAGTACCCCGGGTTCTCGACGGTGTGGCCCCGGGACATCAAGAACCCGACCAAGCTCTCGGTGCCGTACGAGTACGCGCTCCGCGAGGACAAGTCGGTGCTCGACACCGCCCGGAAGCTCAAGCAGGTGCGCCAGAACGGCACCGTGATGCCCCCCGGAGCGGCGTCGGGAATCAATCCGTCGGACTACCGGCAGTACGACTACAAGCAACCCGACGCGCCGACCGGTCGCGGTCGGGCGCGGGCGGTGGCGTGGAACTTCCTCGACACGGTGCCGGTCCACCGCGAACCCATCGAGAGCCCGCGGCCGGACCTGGTCGAGCAGTGGCCGGCCAACGGCCAGCAGCGCAACTTCTACCGGCTCGACCAGAACAACGCCGCGCTCCAGCAGACCGCGACCAAGAACGCCAACCAGCAGGGGATGGACACCATCATGACGACCGGTCGGCAGGTCGAGCACCAGGGCGGCGGCTCGGAGTCGCGCTCGAACGTCTTCCTCGCCGACCTCCAGCCCCACATGTACGCCGAGATCCACCCGAAGAAGGCCGAGACCATCGGTCAGAACCAGCAGGGCGTCTCGGCCGGGATCGAGGGGGGCGACCTCGTCATCGTCCAGACGACCGACCGGGGGTCGGTGCTGGTGAAGGCGCGGGTGACCCACCGGCCCAATCCCCGGGAGATCTTCCTGCCGTTCCACTGGGGCGGCGTCTTCCACGGCAAGAGCCTGGAGGAGAAGTACCCCGACGGGATGGCGCCGTTCGCCATCGGCGACAGCGCGAACATCGTCACCTCGCGGGGGTACGACGCCGAGACCCAGATGCAGGAGACCAAGCCCGCGATGGTCAAGGTGCTGAAGGCCACCGAGAGCGAGCTCAAGCGACTCAACATGTGGGAGGACGGCGTGATGGCCGGCTTCGACGCCGAGTTCCCGCAGGACCGCGAGGGGATCGGCACGCAGAAGGACTTCGACGTGCGGGACAACCGGACCGTCCAGTGAGGTGACAGACAATGTCCAAAAACCAATCTCAGAACCAGCAGGGGTCGAGCGAGGAGGTCATGCGCGCCGGCGTGAAGTCGACCGGCGAGGGGGCGCGCATCTTCCCGGACGTCGAGGCCTGCATCGACTGCGGCGGCTGCGTCGTGGCGTGCAAGCGGACGTGGGACGTGCCCCGGGACGAACAGCGCATCAGCGTCGCCACGATGATGGAGGGCCAGGAGGCCGCCCAGGGGCTCAACGCCAACAGCGGGCAGGCGCTCCAGCAGGGCCAGAAACCGGGCGAGACGTCGATCCCGATGCAGTGCTACCACTGCGAGAACGCGCCGTGCGTGTCGGTCTGCCCGACCGACTCGCTGATCAAGAAGGACGACGGCTTCGTCGACGTGCGCGACAGCCTCTGCGTCGGCTGCCAGTACTGCCTGTCGGCGTGTCCGTTCGGCGCGCCCCAGTTCCCGGAGGCCGACGACGGGAGCGCGCAGTTCGTCGGCAACGGCAACGTGATGGACAAGTGCACCATGTGCGAGGAGCGCCAGTCCGAGACCGGCAAGGGCCCGGCCTGCGCCGAGGAGTGCTCGACCGACGCCATCCTGGTCGGGAGCGCCGACCAGATCGCCGACGAGCTCGAGCGGCGCGGGTCGGCCCCGTTCTTCAACGACGTGGCGATGGAGATCATCTTCGGCGACGACGCGGAGGTGTTCGGCGGATGAGCGACCGCGACGCCGGGACGGCGGCCCGCCGTCGCGAGGCCGACGACGAGGAGGTCGGCGACGAGCCGCGCGGAACCGACGCCGAGACCGCCCGGACCTCGCCCGACGACCCGGCCGGCCGCGATCCTGCCGAGGGCGACGACGGCGACGACGGCGCGGGGCTCACGGGGGCGGCGGCGGTGATCGTCGCGGCGGTCGTCGGGCTGGGCGTCACCGCGCTGGCGTACCTCTGGGTCGACGGCTTCTTCGGCGGAGAGGTCTTCTACGAGCAGCTGTTCCGGGTCGCGCCCACGGTCTCGGGCGGCGGGGTCGGCAGCGACTGGGTGTTCGGCAACACCGTACCGGTGCTCGACGCGGCCATCGCGGTCGTCCACGCCGCCGACGTCATCATGGGGGTGTTCATCCTCGTGATGGTGTTCGTCCACTGGGCGATCTTCCGGCGGCTCGCCCGGCGGATGCGACCGCCGGCGGGCCGGCAGACCGGCGACGCCGTGGCGACCGACGGCGGGGCGCGCGACGAGCCCCGAGCCGACGGTGGCGAGCGGGGAGGTGACGACCGGTGACCAACCTCGACCACACCAAGTTCGGGCGGACGACCACGGTATTCCACTCGCTGCTGGCGCTGGACGTGTTCGCGCTGTTCTTCACGGGCTACTCGGTGATGTTCAACGACGAGCTGTGGTGGCTGGTCACGCTGATGGGCGGCAACCAGGGCGTGCTGGCGGTCCACCGGCTCGCGGGGCTGGGGCTCATCGCGCTCGTGGTGTTCTGGATCGTCCTGACCGTCATCACACCCGGCGGTCGGCGGGGCGTCCGGGCGGCCATGCCCTCGAAGGAGGACGTCGACGCAGCTATCCAGGACGTGCAGTTCGCGCTGGGCCGGGCCGACGAGCGCCACCCCAACGCCCGGCAGTTCGCGGGCTACTCCGCCGACGAGGTGCCCCTGCTGAGCTACGTGGGGAAGGGCGTGGTCTGGATCTTCTCGATCGAGCTCGTGCTGCTGACAATCTCGGGCCTGCTCGTCTGGAACAAGGTCGGGCTGATGCAGTACCTCGCGACCAAGACCGCCGCGATGGCGTTCGTCACCTTCCACGGGCTGCTCGGGGTCATCATGCTGATGGGCGTGATGTTCCACATCTTCGAGCACGGCTTCCACCCGGCGTTCTACCCGGTGGAGCTCAAGGCGTTCGTCCCGAACGAGCTCGCGCCCGGCGGGCACGGCGAGGGCGAGGACCACGACGGAACGGGCATCGAGCTGCTGACCCTCTCGGACAACTGGAACTGGGCCGCGAACCTGATGGGTGCGCTCGTCGTCGTCGGCATCGTGAGCGTCCTCATCGGCAGCATCTTCGACGAGGGCTACCCGGTGCCTCGCGAGCTCGCGGTCGGCGGCGGGCCGACCAACGCGCTGCTGACGGTCGGCATCAACGTCGGGATCCTGGTGCTGTTCGTCGGCCTGGTGCTCTCGATGTACGGCAACGTGCTCCGGAAGCGCTACGAGGCGCAGGTCCGCGAGGAGCGCCGCGAGCGCGCGGTGACCGACGGGAGCGGGAAGGCGAGCGACGACTAGCGCGGTTCAGTCCGTCTCGTCGAACGTCGGCACGCGCTCGCCGTACCCCTCCTCGTAGGCCCGGGCCTCGAGCGATCGGATCTTCTCGTTCTTGGCGTCGGTGTACGCGGCCACGTCGTCGGGGTGGGCGGCCGCGGCCTCGCGCTTGGCCCGCTCGTACTCGGCCCGCGCGCCGGGGTTCTCCCGGAGGAACTCCCGGAACACCAGGTGGTCGCGCCACGCGTCGGCCGACCGGGGCCGGAGGTGGACCACGACCGGCTCGACCTCGGTGCGGGTGAGGACCAGCCAGTCGGGGTCGTCGCGCCGGCGGTCGTACCCCCACTCGACCAGCGCGTCGGCGGCCTCGCTCGCCGCCACGTAGTCCTCGTACACCGCGAGCACGTCCACGACGGGCTTGGCCGCGAGGTCCTCGACCGCGGTGCTGCCGATGTGGAACACGCCCAGCAGTCGCTCGTCGGAGGCGGTCCGGAGGCGGTCGCGCTCGCCGGCGAACCGCTCGCGCCACGCGGGGTCGTGGTCGACGAGGTGGATCTCGGACACGGTTCGCCTAGTCGCGACGGGAAGGAGTGTCTTGCCCCCGGCCGGCGCGACGCCGCTCCCCTTTGCGGGGCGCGCCGACCGGCGACCGCCGAACGCCGCAGCCCGATGCGGGCACGTCGCACCGCCGGAACGGCGTCACCCGATCAGTTCCGCGCTCTCCTCGGAGAGCTCGACCGCCACGTCCTGTCTGGTCTGCTGGCTGATCTGGTCGAGGTTGCGGGTCAGCACCTCCAGGATGTCGGCGGGCTCGGGGTAGACGAGCATGTTCTGCCGGTCGTCCTCCATCACGAGCTGGGTGTCCGTGAGGGTGATGCGGTCGTTCTCGATGCTGGCGACGACCGCCGGCAGGACCTCCTCGCCGCCGGGGTCGCCCTCCGCGACGCGGGTGACGTACAGCGAGTCGAGCCCGATGAGGTCCTTGTACTCCCGGATCCGCTCGGCCAGCGCGACCATGTCCTTCGTGATGGCCGTCTTCTCGGGATTGCCGTGGGTCCCCTCGTAGCAGTGCTTGCACACCCGCAACTCCATGCGCATACGTCACATGCGACGCCGTCGCTAATGACGGTTGCGCCTGGGGTCGGCGTCCGACCCCGAACGGACGCGAGACCGACGGTGTCCGGCCGGAGCAGCGAAATCCTTACTACCGAGGCGGCCGAACTCCGTGTGGTATGTCAGCACTGCTCGACACCGTCTACAGCGCGGTGATACTGCTGGTCGCGGTCGGCGGCATCGGGTTCGTCTTCTACGCGACCGGCCGGGACGAGTCGGGCGACGCCGGCGGGGGCGCGGGGTGGACCCAGTGGGCGCTCGGGCTCGTCGTCGCGGCGTTCCTCGCCGTGATGGTTGTCGGACTCATCGCGTAGCGACGGTCCAGTCTGACGGCGACGACTCGTGACTCCATCCCGTAGCGTGGGGTGAGTCGACGGAGAGAATCTCGTACTCCTGTCTTCGCTCCGAAAACGAGTCATCTCACGTCTCGCCCGAGTGTCCTCGTCGACCGGGCCAGGGAAGGAAGGAGTACACCACCCTGTCCTCCTTTCGGCCACCAACGGCAACTACCCAGTTACGCCTTCCATCACCGTTGATTCGCATACCCACATTAGACATAAATAGTTGGAATAATGAGCTGGTATGGAGAATTCTGCGGAATAGTAGCCTATCGATTTGTTTTCCCCGAACGTACAAAATACAAGCCTCCATTATCAAACTCTCCGTTAGAATATGCCGGGGAATAGTAATGACTTCTTAATTCAACTCTTTTCGCCGGACAGGTGGGCAGATCCTAGACGAGGGGCGGAGAATACAAACCTGTAATCGTTTCTTCTGGGTTGCTCCTCCATATGCCCAAAATAGTCCTCAGCCACTAGCCTACAAATAATTATGACTGCACCGCGCCGTTCCCACACGGGAAAAGCGTGATTGGCGAGAGATTCACTGCGGGATCATAGGGACGGGCGAGTAGTTGTGGCGGAATATCATCGTCAAACAGGTTGTAATTTAAGCGTAAGACAGAGAGTGTGTTATCGTCGATAGCGACCTAGACTCCACAGGAGGGACGTCATTCCCACGTCGAGTTCAGCTACTGCTAGATCCAATACATCCATAAGGGTTGTTCGCATCTGCGGTGCGACCGACGTCGAGGTCAAGCCGCGATGGGAACCGAAGCGAACCAGATACCCGGTGAGCGAGGAGTGGAGTTCAGACGCGGAACTCCTCGAGGGCGTCGCGGTCGAGTTCGACGCCGTGGCCGGGGCGGTCGGGAAGTTCGATCGTCCCGCCCTCGGGTTCGATCGGGTGTTGCAGTACGTCGTCGAACGCCTTCACGTCCGAGTCGCGGTAGAAGTACTCTATCCAGAGTCCGTTCTCGATAGCTGCGAGCAGGTGAACGTGGAGGTCCCAGTTGTAGTGGGGCGCGACCGGGATATCGTGGCACGCGGCCATGTCGGCGACGCGCATCCACTCGGTGACTCCGCCGACTACCGTCACGTCCGGCTGAACGACCTCGACGGCGTCCTCCCGGAGGAGGTCGGCGAAGCCGTAGCGGCTGAACTCGAGCTCGCCGCCGGCGACGGCGTAGTCGAGCGCCTCGTTGACCTCACGGTAGAGGTCCAGACTGTCCGGCATCACCGGTTCCTCGATGAAGTACGGGTCGTACTCCCCGAACTTCCGACACGCGCGGACGGCCTCCTGCTTGTTCCGCCACTTCCCGTTCGCGTCCATCAGCAGTGTCCGATTCGGACCGATGGCCTCCCGGGCGACGCGGACCCGCTCGGCCTCCTCTTCGAGGGACTTCCGACCGACCTTCATCTTCACGACGTCGTGGCCGCGGTTGACGTACGTCTCCATCTCCTCGCGAAGCCCCTCGAGTCCCTTGTCCTCCCGGTAGTAGCCCCCGCTCGCGTACGCCGGGACCTCCTCGGCGTGTCCACCGAGTAACTTGTAGAGCGGCATTCCGGCCGCTTTCGCCTTGATGTCCCAGAGCGCGGTGTCGATGCAGGAGATCGCCCGGACCATCACGCCCTTCCGTCCGATTTGTACCGTCCCGTCGAACATCTCGCGCCAGAGACGCGACGTATCGCGAGGATCTTCGCCCTCGACCATGGGTGCGAGGACGCTTTCGACCGCCTGCGCCACGACGTCGGCGCCGCCGTAGCCGAGGGTGTACCCCAGACCTTCGGTGCCGTCCTCGGTACGGACGTACACGATGGCGTGATCGCGCTCCTCGACCACGCGGGTCGCGAAGGCGACCGGTTCGTCCAGCGGAATCGATACGGCGAAACTCTCTACTTCTGCGATTTTCATTGGTGTGGATTAGGTGCGTTCGTTCAGTCGCCGCAGCTTTCAAGCGGACCGGGCCGGTCGAGACGTCATCCGACCACGTCCGAGCTGACCGAACCGATGCGCTCGATCTCGGCCGATACGGTGTCGCCGGGGGTGATGCGTTTGGCGCCCGGCGTTCCAGTCGAGATGACGTCGCCCGGCTCGAGCGTCATGACAGTCGAATGGAACGCCACGAGTTCCCGCGGTGACGCCATCATATTGCGGATCTCGTTCTCGGCCGCCACCTCCCCGTTGACGACGGTCCTGACCGAGAGTCTGTCGAGGCTGTCGACCTGCTCGGTCGTCACGATCGAGTGGCCGAACACGAGAAACGAGTCGAAACTTTTCGCACGGGTCAGGAAGCGCGGGTTCCGCTCCAGGATGTCTTCCGCCGTCATGTCGATGACCGGGACGTACCCTGCGACGACCTCGTCCACGTCGGCTTCGTCGACGTCCGAGCACGTCTGTCCGATGATGAGCGCGAGTTCGGCCTCCGCAGTCACGCGGTCCGTGATGTCGGTCGGCGGGAGTCGAATCGGTCCTCCCGGGCCAGTGGCCGCCGTGGCTGGTTTCATGAAACTGGCCGGTTCCGTCGGTCTGTCCTCGTTCAGATCCGAAGCGTGATCGGCGTAGTTCAGCCCGATCCCCCAGAGCTTTCCGGGCCGCTCGAGGGGCGCGGCGAACGAAAGGTGTTCTTCTGGGACGCGGGTGACCGACGCCCCCTCCGGCGTCGGGAGGTCACCCGCAGCCGCTACCGGGAGCGCGTCTCGGAGTGTAGTGAGCGACGAGTCGGCGGACGAGAGCGGAACGAACCCCCTGTCGTCGCCGAGCATGTGCCGACCGTCGACGGTCCGTGCGAGTCGTAGCATGATTTCGTCAGAGGTTTGACGCCCCTTGCCCCCCGTCGACGGGCACGGCGATACCGTTGAGGAAACTCGAGTTCTCCGACGAGAGGAAGGCGACTGTGTCCCCGAGCTCCATCGGGTCGCCGATTCGCCCGAGCGGGTTGATCTCGCCCTTCTCGTCGAGGCCTTGCTCGTAGCTGTCGTACTCGCCACGCTCGACGGCCGCCTCGATGAGTTCACGCTGGCGGGACGTCTCGTGCGGTGCCGGGAGGACGGCGTTCGAGCGGACCTCCGGTGCCAGTTCCTTCGAGAGCGTTTTCTCGAGGCCGATGACTCCCATCCGGACCGAGTTCGAGAGGACGAGCGAGGGGATTGCCTCCTTGACGCTCCTCGAGGCGATGGTGACTATGGTGCCGCCACCGTCTTCGCGGAGATACGGCGCGGCTTCGCGGACGAGTCGGACGACGCTCATCACGAGGAGGTCGAACGCGTCGTACCAGTCCTCGTCGTCCGTCTCCATGAACGATCCGCTGGGCGGACCGCCGGCGTTCGTCACGAGGTGGTCGATTCCGCCGAACTCCGCGACGGTCTCGTCGACGAGTTCCTCGATGTCGCCGGCGTCCGTCAAGTCCCCCCGGACTCCGAGAACGTCACCATCGGCGAGTGTTCGAACGTCCGCTACCGCTTCGTCGAGACGGTCGTCGCTTCGGCCGTTGATAACGACGTCGGCCCCTTCACGCGCCAATGCTTTCGCGGATGCGTTTCCGAGTCCGCTACTCGATGCAGTAACGAGGGCTGTGTTGCCGTCGATTCCGTAATCCATGTTCGACAGACGAACGTGCGGGAATCTCCTGTAAAGCCTTTCGTTGAGCGGCGAGATTAACCGGTTTTAGCGGTTCTAAACCCGATTCCCTGCTCATTGCGAAGTCGCGCCGACCTGATGGAGGCGTACTGCGACCTCCGACGTCGTACCCGGTTGTGCCCGGCGGGTGAACCGCGCGGACGGTCGCAACCGATGTTTAGGGGGGCTAAACAAACCTTTTGTGTATAGATATCACATGTCGTGGTATGGAAGGCGCAAAGAATCCGGTGCTGGCCGTGGAGAACACGGTTACCATCCTCGAGAAGCTGGCGGAGCTGAACCGGGCCGGGGTGACCGACATCGCGAGCGACCTGGATATCACGAAGGGGACTGTGCACAACCACCTCACGACGCTCGAGGAGAACGGACTCGTCGTCAGAGACGGCGACCAGTTCCGGCTGGGGCTTCGGCTCTTCGAATTCGGCGAACAGATCAAGAACCAGCACAAAATTTACGACGTGGGAGTGCCGGAGGTCGACAAACTCGCCGAACAGACGGGAGAACTCGGTAACATTCTCGTCGAGGAGCACGGACAGGGCATCTACCTCTACCGGGCCCGCGGTGAAAACGCCCTCTCGCTCGACACGGGAATCGGCTCTCGCATCAACCTCCATCAGGCCGGCCTGGGGAAAGCAATCCTCGCCCACCTCCCCGAGGAACGGGTCGACGAGATCATCGACGAACACGGCCTCGAACCGAGCACGAAGAACACGCTGACGACGCGTGACGCCCTGTTCGAGGACCTCGAACAGATTCGCGATCGGGGGTACGCCCTGGACATGGAAGAACGGGCGGTCGGGGTTCGGTGCGTCGCGGCCCCGGTCATCACGAACGACGGTGTCGTCCGAGGCGCCGTCAGCGTCGCCGGTCCGGTGAGCAGGCTCCGCGGAGATTACCTCGAGACGGAGGTGCCGGAATTGGTCAAACTGACTGCCAACGTAATCAGCATCAATCTCTCGTACGCCTGATTGCCGCCGTAGGTCTCGGTTGACGGCCGTCTTCCCTCCGTCCCCGCTCCATCATGTTTTGCAATGTAAAACAACTGGATCTCTCCCTACTTTCGATAGGAAGAAGAATCGAAAAATATCTCGAACATATCTCGAGAGTCGATTTCGGATCACGTCAAGCGGCGGAACGAGAGCGAAACGGCTCCCTGCGTAGCCGACCGATTCCCGAAGAGAACGGCGTGATTCGGAAGATGGAGCGTTCCGTACTGCGGAGAGAGTCGTGGTGTCACAACTGCCTAACACGGGGATCGTCCGTGTCCACCGGGCACATCGGAAAGGAATCTTTGTAAACGAGCAATTCGTTTTAGCCGTAACAAACGTAACTCTGTTACGGTGGTCCGAATCGATGGGGTAGAAGCACTGCCCCTGTCCCGGATGGCGAATTGCCCGACTCCGGGCGGCCTGAATGGTGATCGAGGCGTGACATTTCTTATCGCTGTAGGAACGCTGGATACTACGAGACGGTTCCTCGATCACGATGACAGGACGAACGATCGAATGGCGGAATTGGAGGCGAAATCGGTGTGTTTAGCTATACAAAACGAGGCGGGTACATGCCGTCGGAATCGATGACGCTCACCGCGGGGGAACTCTCTCGCAGATTGCCTGATTGTAGCGTCCGGACGTCCTCGTCCCGGCGGACACGGAAACGTCGAAGGCACCTACGACTGTTCCGTCGGGGATTCGACCTATGCGGTACCGACTCGTACCCTCGTGAGACGCTACCACGCCGGAAGAAGCGGATGCGGAAGTACACCGCCCGTCGCTCCATTTACGGACGGTCGATTGATGACAGCGAGGATACGCCGAGCGGTGACCCCGCGTTTGTCCGACCTGCGTCTGAAGAGTATTTCCGAACGGACCTACCAGTCCGAGAACTTGTCTCGACGGTAGAAGTCGAGCTCCTGAACGACGTTCGGGGCGTCCTGTTCGGCGGCGAACGCGACGGCCTCCGCGACGTCCTCGGGGGTCGCGGCCTCCTCGGGCGTGAGTTGCTCGCCGAGCGCCTCGCCGTCCTCGGAACCGAACTCCGTGAGCACCTCGGTCGGGTTGATGGCGGTGACACCGACCCCCTCTGGTCCGGCGCTCCCGGAGAGACTGAGCGCCAGCCCGCGGGTCCACCACTTCGTCGCCGCGTACACCGGACTCGCGGGACGCGGGTACTGTCCCGACATGCTGGCCATGAAGATGAGGTTCCCCTCCGTCTGCTTGAGATGCGGCATCGCCGCTCGGGCGAGGAAGAACATACCGTCGCAGTTGACGTCCATCATCTGTCGGTACGCCTCCGTTTCGAGTTCCTCGATGACCGTCTCCTCGCGGCCGAGCCCCGCGTTACTCACGACCACGTCGAGGCGGCCGAAGGTGTCCACGGCGGAGGCGACCAGGTCCTCTACCTCGTCTTCCTCGGAGACGTCGGCCGGCGCAACGAGCGTCTCCGCGTCGTGCTCGGCCGCGACCGCGTCGGCCAACTCGCGGAGTCGTTCCTCGCGGCGCGCCGAGACCGCGACGTCCGCTCCGCGCTCGGCGAGAGCGTGAGCCGTCGCGCGGCCGATGCCGGAACTGGCGCCCGTTACGAGTGTGACGTGGTCTTCGAGCGAGTTCTCGCTCATGGACAGCTAATCCGGTCGGAGGGCCATAACGGTTCTCCCGACGGGACCACCTCGTCGGGCAACCCAGTCGTCGCTTCCCGACCCCGAGCGAGTCCGTCGGAGATGCCAGCCCCCGCCAGCTACGACGGAATTCGGAGTGGTGTCGACCGGCCGGAATCCGGAAGTCTCTCTCGACGACGCCAAAGTACAGTAGGCAGCAGGTCGCAGACGGTGTATGGCGACGTACAAGGCCGGCATCATCGGTACGGGTGGCATCGCCGGGATGGGAATTCTCGGGATGCACGACCAGGACGAGATCGGCGAGAAGAAGTTCCGCGCCAGTCACGCCGGCGGCTACCGCGAGGCGGACGACATCGAACTGGTAGCCGTTGCCGACGTCGACGAGGAGAAACTCGCGCGCTTCGGCGAGGCGTGGGACGTCCCTCCGGAGCGTCGCTACGTCGGGCACGAGGCGATGCTCGCCGAAGAGGCCCTCGACGCCGTCTCCGTCTGTACGCCCTCGTATCTCCACCACGGTCCCGCCGTCGACGCGGCTCGGTCCGCCGCGTCGCCGGACGTCATCTGGTGCGAGAAACCCGTCGCGGCGAGCGTCGCCGAGGTCCGGGAGATGATCGACGTCTGCGACGAGGAGGACGTCGAACTCGTCGTCAACCACTCGTTTCGGTTCACCGACAAGCTCCGAACGCTTCGCGACCTCGTCCGGGAGGAGGGTATCCTGGGCGACGTCCGCTCGGTCAACGCGCAGTTCCGCCGCGAACTCATGCGGAACTCCACGCACCTCCTCGACATGCTCGTCTACCTGCTCGACGCGCGCGCCGAGCGGGTTAGCGGGCACATAAACGGCGAGAACGACGCCGTGGAGGCACTCGACGGTACCTCCGTCGACGACTCCGGCGGTGGCGGTCACGTCGTCCTGGACGACGGTACGTTCGCCACCGTCGACTGCACCGTCGCTCGCGAGGTCTCGTCGATGGCGCTCACGTTCGTCGGGACCGAGGGGAAACTCTATATCAACAACGACGACGGCGAATGGCGATACTGGCGTCTCGAGGACGGCACGCACGTCGAGGCGGACCTGCCCGGTATCGAGGGCGCGTGGTCGTGGGAGGAGGACTACCGGAACGCGTTCCCCAACGCCGCTCGACACGTCGTCGACCTGCTCGAGGGCGGGGCCGAGCGAAACCGCTCGCCCGGCGTCGAGGCCGCCCGGTCGCTCGAGATCATCGTCGCGTTCTACATCTCCCATTACACCGGCGCGCACGTCGACGTGCCCCTCGACCGCCCGTTACGCGACGTGACGATCTCCTCCTGGTAGGCGGCCTCGGGGTCGACCGTCGCCAGTCGCTCGCCGCACGGAAGTTCCCGCCATCGCGGGGCGACTCTCGCAGTCGACGGCTTCCTGGCGACCCTCGGGCCCGACCGCGCTACTTCCCCCCATATGCCTATAGTTAACAATAGGCGATATAAGCCTGACGCCGGCTCCTCGCTCACTCCGTCTCCTCGAACGTCGCCTCCTCGTCCTCGAATACGAGCCGTTCCCACGCGTCGACCGAGACGTCTTCGGCCTCGCCGACGAGCGCCTCGGAGATGCGGAACTCGGAGAGGTGGCCGGTGTCCCGAATCCAGGCGACGCGAATCCGTTCGGGGTCGTAGGGGCCGACCGAGCCGAGCGCGGTGTTCACGGCGTGCTCGTCGGTCGGAAGGACGAGCGGGATGGCCGCCTTCGAGAGGGAGTTGCTGGTGATGATGTTCGTGTAGACCTGCGATAGGTCGAGCTCCTCGACCAGCGACCGGCGGGTCAGGTCCGCGAGCCCGATACCGGCCCCGTTCCCGTGAGTCGCCTCGGTCAGCCCGCGGACGTAGATGCGCTTGACGTCGGGGAACTCGGGGTCGTCGGTGTTCAACACGTTGTAGCGCCCGATGACGTTCGTGTCCATGCCCGCCCCGGAGACGTCCTTGCCCATCCTGTCGACGACGAGGACGTCGAGCTCGTCGTACGGCAGCGTCGGCATGTACTCGTAGGCGCGCTCGAGGAGCGGGGCCTCGCCGTCGGGCAGCTCGCCGACCGGAACCCCCGCCACCTCGGCGAGCCTGTCGTGGAAGTTCTCGACGAGCGCGATACCGCCGATCAGGTTCGATTCGGCGCGGACGACATCGAGCGCGTCGCGCAGTACGGTCTCGTACCCCTCGACGATGGCGTGCTCGTGCGTTCGCTGGGCGCCCGGCTGCTTCCCGAGACCGATGACCGCCATCTTCGTGAGACCGCTCTCGAAGGTCCCCCGGAAGTTCGTGTGGGCCTTCACCCGGTTTATCACCAGCGTCGCGTCCGCCTCGACGGCGGCGGTCGACCAGTGGACGGGGAAGCCCTGGTCGGACTCGCCGAGAACGGTAGTCTCCACGCGCGGGTCGATGGGGCAGCCGAGGCGCTCCTCGGTGATGTCGTAGGAGGCGAGCACCTCGCGCTGGCCCTCGGCAGTGGCGCCGCCGTGACTGCCCATCGCAGGGACCACGACGGGGTCGAACCCGCGCTCGTCGAGTTCGCTCACGACGGCGGCGGTCACGCCGTCGATGCGGTCGATTCCGCGGCTTCCCACGCCGACCGCGACGGTGGCGCCGTCCTCGAACGTCTCGAGCGGGAGCGCGTCGAGTTCCTCGCGCGCGACCGATTCGGGCGCGTCGAGTTCCGGCGTCGTCGGTTCGTAGCGCACTCGCGCGAACCGGGGCGGCGGCACGTCGGAGACGACGGGGTCGATGTCGTGTTCGTCCGGGAACTGCATACGCTTGCTCGGACAGGCGGTCACTTAACTGATGGTGCTACTCGATACCCAGTGACAACGGTTATTACGATTCGGACCGGTCGTCCGTACGACAGTCCATGGAATTAGACGCAACGGTAGCTGACGGCAAGACGAACAGCCACGGGAGGTCCGCCTGATGCGGGACTTCTCGAACCACGCGACCAACCGTTCCCCGGAACGGGACGTCGAGATCACCGACATCGAGACCGCCGTCGTCGAAGGTAACTTCGAGTGGAACCTGGTGAGAGTCCACACCGACGCCGGGGTCACCGGCATCGGCGAGTCCTACCGCGGCGGCACGGTAACCGACCTCATGGAGTACACCGAGCGCTTCCTCGTCGGGGAGAACCCCCTCGACCCCGAGCGCATCTTCCGCCGCATCGTCCAGGACATGTCGGGCCACGGCGGCACGACCGGGAAGGTGGTGACCGCGGCGTCGGGCATCGAGATCGCCTGCTGGGACATCATGGGGAAGGTCCTCGACGTCCCCGTCTACCAACTGCTCGGCGGGAAGTACCGCGACGAGGTCCGCATCTACTGCGACTGCCACGCGGGCGAAGCCTTCGAGACCGAGGCCGGCTACGTCGCCCACCACGACGAGGAGGCGTACCGACCCGAAGCGTACGCGGAGGAGGCAGCCCGCGTGGCCGACATGGGCTTCACCGCGCTGAAGTTCGACCTCGACATGGAGATGGACAACGACCCCGACCCGTACAACGGTCGGGTGTCGAACCGCGCGATGCGGCGCAAGGTCGAGATCGTCGAGGCGGTCCGCGAGGCTATCGGATACGACATCGACCTCGCGTTCGACGTCCACTGGGACTACTCGCTGGACAGCGCCAAGCGGGTCGCGCGGAAGCTCGAGCCCTACGACCTGATGTGGCTCGAGGACGTCGTCCCCCCGGAGAACATGGACGCCCAGCGGGAGGTGGCCCGGGCGAGCGAGGTCCCGCTCGCCACCGGCGAGAACCGCTTCCGCGTCCACGAGTTCAAGGACCTCCTCTACGACTTCGGCGTCGACGTCATCACGCCCGACCCGTCGACTTGCGGCGGCCTCGCCGAGTCGAAGGCCATCGCGAACCGGGCCGAGGAGAACTACATCGCCTTCTCGCCGCACAACGTCTGCAGCCCCGTCGGAACGATGGCCTGCGTCCACCTGGGCGCCTGCATCCCGAACTTCGACGTGCTGGAGTACCACGCGCTCGAGGTCGACTGGTGGGACGACCTCCACACGAGCGACCCCCTCATCGAGGACGGGTACATCGAAGTTCCCGAGAAGCCGGGGCTCGGCATCGAACTCGACGAGGACGTCGTGGAGGAGCACCTCCTCGACGGCGAAGCCGGCTTCAGCTGACCTCGAGGACGGGCCGGGCCTCAGTCGACTTCGGGGGCGAGTCCGGCCGCAGCTGAACGAGGTCGGGGTTTCAGTCGAACGAGAGAGAGGTCTCGTACTCCGCGGCCTCCGCCGCGGACGGCTCTTCGGTCTCGACCGTCACGTCGACGAGTTCCGGCCCCGACCGGCGCTCGATAGCGGCCGCGACGGCCTCTCCGGCGGCCGCCGCCGTGTCGACGCTGGTGCCCCGGACCCCGAACCCTTCGGCGACCTCGGCGAAGTCGGGGCGGTCCCAGGTGAACTCGTGCTGGTCGGTGTACTGCATGATCTTCGGCGATTTCGAGATGATACCGTAATCGGCGTTGTCCGAAACGACGACGACGACGTTGAGGCCGTACTCGGCGGCGGTGTGGAGCTCGTGGACGCACATCATCAGGCCGCCGTCGCCGGTGAGACAGACGACGGGCCGGTCGTCGTCGCGACCGGCCGCCGCGCCGATCGCCGCCGGGAGACCGACCCCCATTCCGGCCCACGACCCGGCGGTGACGAACCGGTCCGGGTCGTGGGCCTCGAACCGCTGCATCGCCCAGAGCCGGAACCCGCCGACGTCGGTCGCCACCGGCGATTCGCGGGGCGTGGCCTCGCGGACCGCCGCGAGGAGCTCCGGCGTGTTGGCGGGACTGTCGCCGTCGAAGAGCCCGAGGTCGCGGAGGTGGTCGTCGTACTCCGACCGCACCCGTCGGGCGACGTCCGCGCCGCTCCAACCGCCCCCACCGCGACCGTCGAGTTCTTCGAGGAGGCGGTCACCCGCACGAGTGACGTCGTCGACGATGGCGACGTCGGCCTCGTAGCTGGCGTTCACGTCCTCGGGTACGAGGTTGACGTGGACGAGCGTCTCGCCCATGGGGACGTCCCAGTGGGCCGTGGTGACGCCGTCGAAATCGGTCCCGAGCGCGAGCGCGACGTCGGCGGCCGCGAGCGCCTCGCGCGCCCCGGCGGGCGTATGACTCCCGGTGACGCCGAGCCAGCGGTCGTCGTCCTCGGGGAAGACGCCTTTTCCCTTGTAGGACGTGACGACCGGCGCATCGAGAGCCGCCGCGAGTTCGCGGACGACGCGGGGACCGTCCTGCGACCGGCGCGCTCCGCCACCGGCGTAGATGACCGGGCGGTCCGCCTCGGCGAGCAGGTCCGCGACCTCAGCGTAGGTGTCGTTGTCGTACGAGACCCGTTCCGGCGTCACGCTCGCGGCGGGCGCCTCGACCTCCTCCGCGAGTACGCCGGAGGGGACGCCGAGTCGGACCGGGCCGTACGGCGGGGTGAGTGCGGTCTCGATACCCCCTTCGACTCGGCCGGGCAGGTCGAGTTCGTCCTCGACGGTGACGTTTCGCTTGACGACGTTGTCGAAGGTGCCGGGTTCGATCTCGTGAATGGGGCTCTTTCCGCGGTCCTCCGGGTTCGCATCGGCGGACACGTGGAGGATCGGCACGCAGTCCTCGTAGGCGTTCTTCAGGCCGTGCATCGCGTTCGTGTCGCCGGGGCCGGGAACCGTGAGCGTCGCCGCGGGCCGACCGGTCGTCTCGTAGTACCCCCAGGCGACGTGCGGGACGGCGGTCTCGTGACGGGCCATCAGATACGCCATCTCGTCGCGCTGAACCACGACGCGGTCGAGGGGAAGCGTCTGCGTACCCGGCAGGCCGACGAGCAGTTCGACGCCTGCACCGACCAGTGCCTCGTACACGAGGTCGCCGCCTGTTCTATCTGCCATGACATCCGGTTAGCGTACCCGTCAACAAAGAGGTATCCCCGGGTGAACGCGGACGATATCAGGAGGTTGAAGATGGGACGCGGGGGAAGAATTAATCCCCGTCCGCCTGAGGAACAAGCATGCGCCTCTCCGAGGTAACGGTACACACGCTCTCGTCGCCCATCGAACCGTCGCAGGAGCGTCGATTCCACGGCGGCGTCCGACGCCTCCACAAGCGGGATTTCGTCCTCGTCCGCGTCGAGACGGCGGACGGGGAGGTCGGGTACGCACCGGGCGCGGCGACGAGTTCGGCCATGCGCGAATACTTCGACGGCACCGCCCACGACGACTTCGCCGAACTCGTCGAGGGTCGGGTTCGCGACGCCCTCGCGGGCGTCGATATCGAGGCGCCCGAGGACGTCGCCGAGACTGTCCGCGACCTCGGTCTCCCCACGAAGCTCGAGTCGGAGGCCATCGGCGTCATCGACGTCGCCTACTACGACATCCTCGGCAAGCGACTCGGGGCGCCGGTGTACGCATTGCTCGCCGACCGCGAGGTCGACCCCGACCCGCTGGAGCTGTACGCCAGCGCCGGGATGTACATGGAGCCGGAAGGCTACGCCGAGCAGGCCCGCGTGCTCCGGGACCGGGGCTTCGGCGCCTACAAGTACCGTCCCGGCCTCGGCGTCGAGGCCGACGAGCGCACTCTCCGCCTCGTCCGCGAGGCGGTCGGCGACGACATGGACGTGATGGTCGACGCCCACACCTGGTGGAAGCTCGGCGACCGCTCCTACGGCTTCGAGCAGGTGGTCGAACTCCTCGACGCCTCCGGGGCTCACGACCCGTACTGGATCGAGGAGCCGGTCGAGCCGGCCGACTACGACGCCTACGAGCGACTCGCCGAGCGGACCGGGCTCCCGCTCGCGGGCGGTGAGAGCGAGGAGTCCGTCGAGGGACTGCTTCGACTCGCCGAGACCGGCGTCTCGTACCTGCAGGGAGACACCCGTCATCACGCCGGCTTCACCGGGTGCTGGCGGGCCGTCGAGGCCTGCGCCGACCGCGAGGACGTCACGTTCGTTCCGCACAACTTCGGGACGCAGCTCGGTCTGGTCACGAACGCGCACCTCGTCGCTGCCTCGCCCGAGTCGCCGATGCTCGAGTACCCGGTGTTCGGGGAGGACCGCGGAGGGATGTACCCCTTCCCGCTGGCCGAGGACGTCCTCCGCGACGAACTGACCGTCGAGAACGGCACCTTCGAAGTGCCGGACGGGCCCGGACTCGGCGTCGAAGTGAACGAGAACGTCGTCGAGGAGTACCCCTACATCGAGGGGGCCTGGACCGAGTTCGTCTACGACGACTAGGCGGCCGAACCGTTCGCCGTCGAGTTGTTCCCCGCGACGCGATCGGTATCGATCCGCCGGAGCGAGAGTTCGAACTCGGACTTCGGGAGGTCGATGGACAGCGAGAGGTCGCCGGTACCCGACCGGTGACTGCGCAGCGCACTCGCGACCTCGCGGATGTCGTCCGACCCCGCGCCGATCCCCTCGTCGTCGGCCCGGTCCTCCAGGGCGGTGGCGACAGCGACTTCGGCGTCGCGCAGGTCGGTGGCGATGCGGTCGACGCGGGTCCGCTGTGCGGCGGTCAAGTCCCGCTTCCGGAGGTCGTCGAGCGTCGAGCGGGCGTCGCCCGCGACGACGAGGGCGACCCGGCCCGTCCCCACCAGGCGGGCGGAGCTGTTATCGGTCCACTCGACCTCGACAGATGACTCCTGAAGGATGGTGACCCGGAACCGGGCTTTCGCGATGGCGGCCTCCGTCTCGCTGATACCGGGGTCGACCGTCGCCCGAACGTCGTAGGACGCGAGCGCGACCTTCTCGAGCGGGTTGTACGCGTCCGAGGGGTAGCCGGCGGCGGCGACCGAACCCGCGCCGAGGCCGGCCGCCGTCAGGATCGCGACGGCCAGAACGACCCGAAGTCCGCCCGTGACGGGTTTGCGCTGGCGCATCGGATTCGCCCACGACCGATCGAAAGAGGTGCCGAGCGCGTCGGTGAGGTCGGCGGCGAGGTCGGCGGTCCGCCCGGAGGCGCCCGCGAGAACGAGCCGACCCGAATCGTTCACGCGCACGAAGGAGTTGTGAAACCCCGCGTGAGTCACCGAGAGGCCGGTCCCCTCCGGGAAGTCGTCGGGGACGACGCGCTCGTACCCGTCGGTGTTCCTGACGGCGTCCCGGACGGCGTCGAGGGCTTCCTCGCGTTTCGGGAACGTGTCCGTCGACGCGAAGTACTGGTCCCTCGTTCCCGCGCGCGCATCCTCCCCCTTGAATTCGCGGCGCCGCCGGTAGAACGCGTTCTTCGCGACGGCGATACCGTCGGGTGCGACGGACACGAGGACGCCGAGGAGGGCCACCCACGCGAACGGTCCGAGGCCGGCCTCCGCACCGTACTCGAGGGCGCCCCACGTCGCGGCCGCGAGCAGGACCGCACCGCCCGCGACGGCGGTCGCGCGAAGCTTGTTCATCGGTTCACCGGACGTACGTGCCGAGAACCCACTGCTTGAGCTTCCCGACGAGACCGACGCTTCTGCGCTCCCGCTCGGCTTCGAACAGCGGTTCGAGCTTCTCGTAGAGGTCGTCCTCGTCCTCGAACCGCTCGATGTCCCCCTGCGCCAGGAGTTCGCCGAGCATCATCGAGTCGCCGTCCTCGTCGATCAGGATGTTGGCCAGCGCGTGCTCGCGTTCGAGCCGCGCCACGGAGACCGGGTAGGACCACCCGTTCTCCTCGATGAGTTCCGCGACCTTCCTAGGTCCGTGAGTCATACTCTGTGATACCTCGGCGCACGGGTATAAATCTTACATCGGTCCTCGCGGGAGGCCCACCGCACCGAGAACACCGGCGACGAGCGAGCCGTCTGCATCCAGGTGTTCGCGCCGGGCCGCTCCTTCGACTTCTGGCTCGACCGGGAGGAAGACGACGAGCGAACGGATCAATCGAGTCCAGTCTCGAACGGAGCGAGTTCGGGTCCGGATTCCCACATCATCGACCGACCGTCCACGATACCTACTGCAATCGCGCGCAACGGACCGCGACGACCAGCACGCTATACCCGAACGACGGGGTTCGACAGCGTCCCGATGGACTCGATGTCTATCGTGACCGCGTCGCCCTCCTGCAGATCGAAGTCGTCCGGCGGGACGATGGACGTCCCGGTCAGCAGAACGGCGAGTTCGGGGACAGCGTTGTGCTTCGTAAAGCAGTCGACGAGTTCCTCGCAGGTCCGGACCATCTCGCCGGTGGACGTCTCGCCCGAGAAGCGGGTCTCCCCGTCGCGCTCGATGCTCATCGATATCGAGAGGTCGTGGGGGTCCCCGACCGTGTTCGGGCTCGCCACCGCCGGCCCCACGGCCGCGCAGCGGTCGTATATCTTCGCCTGCGGGAGGTACAGCGGGTTCTCGCCCTCTATGTCCCGGCTGGAGACGTCGTTGCCGACGGTGTACCCGACGATGTCGCCCCGGTAGAGCACGATTCCGAGTTCGGGTTCGGGGACGTTCCACTGGGAATCCGCGCGCACGCCGACGGCCTCGTCCGGACCGACCGTCCGCGATGGCGTCGCCTTGAAGAAGATCTCGGGCCGCTCCGCCCGATAGACGTCGAGGTACATGTCGGGCATCCCGCTCTCCTCCCGTCGCGCCTGCTCGCTGATCTCGTAGGTGACGCCGGCGGCCCAGACCTCGTCCGGAACGAGCGGGCGGCCTCGGTCCGCGGCCACCTCGTCGGGGTCGATAGTCGGTGCGGAGTCGAGGAGCTGGGTAGCGACATCGTCGGCGGTCGCCTCGACGACGGCCGCCGTTCGCAGCAGGTCCCTGAACTCGAGAAGCTCGGGTTTCACGGAACTGAGGTCGTAGTACTCCCCGCCCGCCTCCGCTACGAGGTGGTCCCCTGAATCGAGGGTTAGCTGGTAGTAACGCACATAACAAACCACAGCGGACGGATTATATATCACTTATGCCAACTAGTGGCAAGGGGGTGGAGCCGCGTCGCGAGGACGAACTCCTCGGGACGCAGGTCCGGCCAGTGCGATTCGACCCGTCGTTCCCCGAGAGACGGTCGAACGGGCGTAGTTGTCCGTGGTGATCATCCTCCGTCAGGGCTGGATACTGGCGAATTCGACGAACGAGAGGCGTCAGTCGGAGACAGAACTAAGGCACCCGGGACGCGAGGGAGAACCATGATTCATCTCGACGTCCCCGACGCGGAACGGCTCGAGGCCGTCAACGACGTGTCGATCGAGCAGTTTCCGCGGTTCGCACGGGCTCGACGACACCGGGACCCCCCGCGGATAGCCGACGTGTCGGCGGAGACCCGAGCGGCCATCGACGACATCCCGGCGTTCGACGACCTGCGGGCCGGCGCGGAGGTCGCGATCACCGCCGGGAGCCGCGGCATCCACGACATGCCGGAGCTGCTGGACGCCGCGGTCGACGAACTCCGGAGTCGGGGGTTCGAGCCGTTCGTGATGCCCGCGATGGGGAGCCACGGGGGCGCCACGGCCGAGGGCCAGCGCGAGATGCTCGCCTCCTACGGCATCACCGAGGAACGGCTCGGCTGCGAGATCCGCGCGTCCATGGCCACCGAGACGGTCGCGGAAGACGACGAGGGATGGCCGGTCCCGGTCTCGACGGTCGCGCTCGACGCCGACGCCGTCCTGCTCGCGAACCGGGTTAAGCTCCACACCGACTTCCGCGGTGATATCGAGAGCGGCCTCTGCAAGATGGCCGTCGTCGGACTCGGGAAACAGCGCGGGGCCGAGATCATGCACAACGCAGGGCTGAACCGCGGGCTGGGGACGGTCGTCCCCGAACGGGCCACGCTCGTCTTCGAGAACGCCCCGGTCGCGGGCGGCGTCGCTCTCGTCGAGAACGCGAACGACCGCGCGGCCGTCGTCGAAGGGGTGCCGGTGGAAGACATCCCCGATCGGGAGCCCGAACTCCTCGACCGGTCCCGCGAACTCTTCGCGGAGCTTCCGGTCGACCGCCTCGACCTTCTCATCCTCGACAAGATCGGAAAGGACGTCTCGGGCACCGGCATGGACACGAACGTCGTCGGCCGGTACATGTTCGGCGACGAACCGGAGCCGAGCGTTCCGGACGTCACGCGAATCGCGGTCCGCGGCCTAACGGAGGCCTCCCACGGTAACGGTCTCGGCATGGGGCTCGCCGACTTCGTCCACGAGGACCTCGTCGCCGACCTGAACCTCGAGGACACCTACAAGAACATCGTCGCGAGCGGCGAGCCCTCCCGGGCGCGCATCCCGATCATCGCCCCGTGCGACCGGACGCTGCTCGTCCTGGCCGCCTCCATGACCGGGGTCCGAGACCCGTCTGACCTCCGCGTCGGGTACATCGCGAACACCCTGCGGCCCGACGACCTCTACGTCTCCGAGCCCGTCGCAGACGAACTCGAGGCGCGGGAGGACGTGACCGTGGCCGAGCCCGAGCCGCTGTCCTTCGACGAGTCGGGCGATTTCGACTTCCACTTCGATGACCAGTGACCGCACCCTCGTCGTCGCCGACGACCTGACGGGCGCGACCGACACGGGTCACTCCTTCGCAGCACGGGGGTACGAGACGGTCGTCCGCGTCGACCCGGAGTTCGACGCGCCCGAGGCGGCGGTTCTCGTCGTCGACACCGACTCGCGCTACGCCGACCGCGACGAGGCGGCCGCGCGCGTCCGGGACGTCGTCACGTCGACCGACGCCGCCGTCGTCTACAAGAAGATCGACTCGACGCTCCGCGGGAACCTCGGCGCCGAGATCGCCGCCGCCTACGACGTGTCGGACGCGGACGCGGCCGCCGTCGCGCCGGCGTTCCCCTCGAACGACCGCCTCACCGCGGGCGGGTACCACCTCGTCGCCGGCGAACTGGTCGCGAACACCGAGGCCGGCAACGACCCGGACAGTCCGGTCGAGACGTCTCACGTCCCGCGTCTCCTGGGCGCACAGGTCGACGGCACCGTCGCGCATGCGGACGTCGAACGCGTCGCCTCCCGGTCGGCGGTCGAGGCGCTCTCCGGTCCCGCCGAGAGGCCGGCGGACGAGCGCCTCGTCGTCGTGTTCGACGTCGTCCACGACTCGCACCTCGACGTCGTGGCCGCGGCCGCCCAGGAACGGGACGGCGACGTGCTGCTGGTCGGCAGCGCGGGCCTCGCCGAGCACGTCCGTCTCCCCGGCGAGCCGACGCTCGAGCGACCCGGCGTCGCCGCCGACCCGACCGGCGTCGCGTTCGGCGTCGCGGGGAGCGCGAACCCCCGGACGCTGACGCAGCTGGACGCGCTTCCCGAGAACCGGGTCGTCGACCTCGACGCGGCGGCCGCAGTGGACGACCCCGCAGTCGCCGCGGCAGCCGCAGCCGACGAGTGCCTCGACCGTCTCGAAACGGAACCGGCCGTCGTTCTCGCGTCGGCGCGCGACCGCGACGACGTGGACGCGACGCTCGACGCGGCGAAATCAGCGACCGTCCCGCAGCGCGAGGCTCGCGAGCGGGTCGCCGCGGCGCTCGGAACGGCCGCCGAACGCGTCTGGGAGGCGCGGGAACCCGGCGGGCTGTTCCTCACCGGCGGGTCGGTCGCGAAGGCCGTCCTCGGCCGACTCGACGCGGGCGGGGTCGCGCTCCGCGGCGAGGAGGTCGCGGTCGGCGTCCCCGCGGGCGAGGTCCGCGGCGGTCGGGCGCACCGCGCGCCCGTCGTGACGAAGGCGGGCGCGTTCGGAGACGATGCCACCGTCGTCGACGCGCTCGACTACCTCCGGCGAGTCCCGCGGAGGAGCAAGTGATAAGGGCATTTCGACAGACATGGCGGTATGGACGTAGATTCCTGCGACGCGACCGACACGGCCGAGGTTCTCGACGCTGTCGTAATCGGTAGTGGAGCGTTCGCGCCCCGACGCAGAACGCTTCCCGGAGCCGAGGGGGGAGCCGCGTGAGCGACCGCCGTCGCCGCCTCGGAATCACGATGGGTGACCCGTCGGGAATCGGCGCCGAGGTCTCCGTCGAAGCGTACGCGGAGGCACGCGAAATCGCCGACGTGCTCGTCGTCGGCGACGCGGACGTCGTGCGCGAGGCCATCCGGGCCTGCGACGCCGATATCGAGGTCAACGCGATCGACGGCGTCTCCGAGGCCCGGTTCGAGTCGGGCAGCCTCGACGTCCTCGACCTCGACAACGTCGACTCCGCGACCCACGCCTGGGGCGAGCTTCGCGAGGAGTACGGGCGAGCGAGTCTCGAGTACGTCGAGCGCGCAATCGACCTCGCGCTGGCCGGCGACATCGACGGCGTGGTCACCGCGCCCATCAACAAGCAGGCGACGCGGCTGGCCGGGAGCGAACACGCCGGGCACACCGGGCTGCTCGCCGCCCGCACGGGCGTGACCGACTACTCGATGATGCTCGTCGAGGACGAACTCCGGGTCACCCACGTCAGCACCCACGTCCCGCTTCGCGAGGCCTGCGACCTCGTCACCACGGAGAACGTCCTCGACACGATCCGGGTCACCCGAGAGGGCCTCCGCGACCTCGGTCTCGAGGACCCCGCCATCGCCGTCGCCGGTCTGAACCCCCACGCGAGCGACGGCGGCCTGCTCGGCGACGAGGACCTCGAGGAGATCGCGCCCGCCGTCGAGCGCGCCAGGGACGAGGGCATCGACGCCGAGGGACCCGAGTCGCCGGACACCGTCTACGTCCAGGCGGCTCGCGGGGACTACGACTGCGTCGTCTCGATGTACCACGACGAGGGTCACATCCCGATCAAGCTCCTCGGATTCAGCGAGGGTGGCGAGGTCAGCGGCGTGAACATGACCGTGGGTCTCCCGATAGTGCGGACGAGCGTCGACCACGGGACGGCGTTCGACATCGCCGGACGGGGAGTCGCCTCGCCCCGGAGCATGGTCGACGCGGTCGAGGTGGCGGCGACGGCCGTTCGGCACCGACGGACGCGAGAGTAATCGGTTACTCAGGGGTGTTCTGAAAGCCGATCAGGCGTCGGCTTCGCCGGAACCCGGAACTCCCCCGAAGCGCTTGCGGTTCGTGACACGGCGGTCGAAGCGCGTAGCCTCACGTGGACAACACTTATCCGGTTCGTTGGTCAACAGACGGCTATGTCTACCGACGCCTCGTCGGCATTCGAATCGTCGCTCTCCGAACTCGACGTCGGCTGTACGCGGACCGACGCCGCCGGATTCCCCGACGCGCTTCGGGACGTCGTCGAGGGACCAGCCGTCGGTGCGCCGCTCGACGGATACGACGTCTCGCTCGAAGGGACACCGATCACCCTCGACCCGACGCCCAGACAGCTCCAGAACGCCGATACGGGCGTCACTCCCATCGGACGAGCGATCGCCGAATACGGATCGCTCGTCGTCGAATCGAACGCCGCAGGTAACGAACCGATCAGCCTCTATCCGCCGACGCACGTCGGCGTCGTCAGGGAGAGCGACGTCCTCCCGGACGTCGAGTCGGCGACGGGCTACCTCTCGGAGCGGTTCGCCGCGGGGAAGTCCGCCGTCTTCGCGACCGGCGTCAGCTCCACGGGCGATATGGGCGCCCTCGTCGAGGGCGTCCACGGCCCCAAGACCGTCCACGTCGTCCTCCTCGCGGACCAATGAGCGAGAGCAGGGCTCGCCGCCGGAAGGCGGAGGAGATCCGTCACCTCCTGGAGACGGAGGGCGACGCCGTCCACGCGAACACGTCGGTGTTCAACGAGGAGCGGTACGACGCCATCGAGCGCTTCGAGGAGTTCGAGGCACTCCGGACCGAGGCCCGCGCCATCAAGGAGGAGGCCATCGAAACTCTCCCCGCGCTCGTCGAGCAACTTCGCGAAAGCGTCGAGGCCAACGGCGGGAACCTCTACCTCGCCGACGACGCGGCGGACGCCAACCGCTACATAGAGGAGGTCGTCGAGTCCGAAGACGCGGAGGCGATCGTGAAGAGCAAGTCGATGACCACCGAGGAACTGGAGGTCAACGAACGCCTCGCGGAACTCGGCGTCGAGGTCTTCGAGACCGACCTCGGCGAGTTCGTCCTGCAGGTCGCCGACGAGGGCCCCTCGCACCTCGTCGGCCCGTCGCTCCACAAGTCCAGGGACGACGTCGCGGCCCTGTTCAACGAGCACTTCGACCCCGACGAACCCTTCGAGACGGCCGAAGAGCTCACCGAGTTCGCCCGGGACTACCTCGGAGAGAGGATCCGGGCGGCCGACGTCGGGATGACCGGAGCGAACTTCGTCCTCGCCGAGTCGGGCACCATCACCCTCGTCACGAACGAGGGCAACGCCCGGAAATGCGCCGTGACCCCCGACACGCACGTCGCAGTCGCGGGCGTCGAGAAAATCATTCCGGACGCCGAGCGACTGCAGCCGTTCGTGGAGCTCATCTCGAAGACGGCGACCGGCCAGGACGTCTCGCAGTACGTGACGATGCTCACGCCGCCGGTCGACTCGCCCACCGTCGACTTCGACCGCCCCGACGAGCCCATCGGGTCCGGCGAGCGCGACCGGGAGTTCCACCTCGTCCTCGTCGACAACGGCCGGATGGCGATGCGCGATGACGACCACCTCCGGGAGACGCTGTACTGCATCCGGTGCGGCGCCTGCGCGAACTCCTGCGGTAACTTCCAGCACGTCGGCGGCCACGCGTTCGGTGGTGAGACCTACACCGGCGGCATCGCGACCGGCTGGGAGGCCGGCGTCCACGGTCAGGACGCCGCGTCCGACTTCAACGACCTCTGTACCGGCTGTTCTCGGTGCGTCAACGCCTGCCCGGTGAAGATAGACATCCCGTGGATAAACACGGTCGTCCGCGACCGGCTCAACCGCGCGGACGACCCCGAGACGTTCGACTTCCTCGTCGAGGGACTGACGCCGGACGACGAGTCGGGCGGTCTCGACGTCCGGAAGCGCGCGTTCGGCAACTTCGAGACGCTCGCGAAACTGGGGAGCGCGACGGCGCCCCTGTCGAACTGGCTCGCCGACCTCGGCCCGGTGCGCACCGCGATGGACCGGTATCTGGGCATCCACCCGGAACGCGACCTTCCGGCCTTCGAGCGCGAGACGCTCGCCGACTGGTTCGAGAGTCGGCGTCCGCGCGGCCCCGACGCCACCGCCGACCGAAAGGCCGTGCTCTACCCGGACGCCTACACGAACTACGTACAGGTCGACCGGGGGAAGGCCGCGGTCCGAACGCTGGAGGCGCTCGGCGTCCGCGTCGAACTGGCGACGCCCGCGGAGAGCGGACGGGCCCCGCTGTCCCAGGGGATGCTCTCGACGGCGACCGAGCGCGCGACGGCGGTCGCCGACGACCTCGACCCGTACGTCGCGGCGGGCTTCGACGTCGTCGTCATCGAACCGAGCGACATCGCGATGTTCGAGCGCGAGTACGGGAAGCTACTCGACGACGAGGTCCACGCTCGCCTCAGCGAGAACAGCTACGAGGTTCTGGAGTACGTCTACGGCCTGCTCCACAACGGTGCCGACCCGCACGCGCTCGCCGACCCCGACGGTCCCGTCGCGTACCACAGTCACTGCCAGCAGCGGACGCTCGGTCTCGAGGCGTACACGGAGGCCGTCCTCTCGGACCTCGGATTCGACGTTCTCACCTCCGACGTGGAGTGCTGCGGCATGGCCGGGAGCTTTGGGTACAAGAGTGAGTACTACGAGCTGAGCATGGACGTGGGGTCGGACCTCGAAGCACAGTTCGCCGACGAGCGCGACCGGACGCTCGTGGCGAGCGGGACGTCGTGCACCGAGCAGATGGCGGCGCTGTTCGGCCGGGAGGTTACCCACCCCATCGAGCTGATCGCCCCGTCACGGTAGCGGCGGTCGGAGCAGCTTCTCCGTACGCCCGGACGTCTGAATGGCGGTAGTCCGAACGGTACGGAATCGTTCAGTGCTCTGCGATTTCGAGGTCCCGGTACTGGTCGTCGAGGTCCAGTAAGTCGAAGAGGTACTCGCCGTCGGCGACTCGCTCACGCAGCTCGGTCTCGGTCTCGAGCTTCTCCTCGGCGGCCTCGGCGACCGTCTCGGCGTCGTCCTTCGGAACGACGGCGACGCCCTCCGCGTCGCCGACGATCACGTCGCCGGGATTCACCGTCACGCCTCCGCAGGCGACGGGGACGTTGATTGACCCGGGGACGGTCTTGTGCGACCCCTTCGGGCTGACCGCACGGGCGTAGACCGGGTACCCGAGTTCGTCGATCTCTCGGATATCGCGGACGGCGCCGTCGACGACTGTCCCCCGGAGCCCGTGGGCCCGTGCGGAGGTCGACGTGAGCTCCCCCCAGATGCCGCTGTCGGTGTGACCGCCGGCGTCGACGACGAGGACGTCGCCCGCCTCCGCGAGCTGCAGCGCCCGGTGGACCATCAGGTTGTCGCCCGGCGGCGAGCGGACCGTCACCGCAGTCCCGAGCAGCGCCGGCCGGCCGGCCGCGTGACCGATCTCGTGGTCCAGCACAGTCTCGGCCGACGTCACGTCGGAGACGACCGCCGTCGGGACGTCCGCCAACGCCTCGACGCGCTCGGCGGCGGGGCGGTCGATATCGGTCACGACCTCGTTCGAGCTCACGGCGTCCCCTCCGGACCCGCGACCTGGTTCTCCAGGTCGGCGAACTCGCCCGTCTCCGCGACGCGCTCGAGGTTCCGCGCGAGGATGTCCGCGGCGCGGTCGTAGTACTCGGGGGTGTGGCCCGCCATATGGGGGGTGACGTGGACGTTCTCGAAGTTCCAGAGCGGGTGGTCCTCGGGCAGCGGCTCGGGGTCGGTCACGTCGAGCGCCGCGCCCCGGAGTTCGTTGCTCCGGACGGCGGCGACCAGCGCGTCGGTGTCGACCACCGGTCCGCGGGCGACGTTGACCAGGACGGCATCGGGCGAGAGCGTCTTGAGCTCCTCGCTCCCGACGAGTCCGCGAGTGGTCTCGGTCAGCGGACAGGCGAGCACGAGGTAGTCGGTCCGGGCCAGCGCCTCGTCGAAGTCATCGCCGCCGAATCCGATGACCTCGTCGGTCGGGCCGCCCTTCTCGGGGGTGTAGCGCACCCCGATGGTGTCGACGCCGAAGGGTTCGAGGCGTTCGACGACGGCCTCGCCGATGGCGCCGAGGCCGACTACGGTGACCGTCGACCCCATGAGCTCGTGGGCCTGGTAGCGCTGCCACCGCCGGTCCCGCTGGCGGCGCCACCCCTCGTCGAGGCGACGGGTGAACACGAGGATGTTCCCGACGACCTGCTCGGCCATGTTCGGCCCGTGGATGCCCGACCCGTTCGTGACCGCGACGCCGCGCGCCTCGAGCTCCGCCAGTGGGAGGTGGTCGTAGCCGGCCGAGGTGCACGCGAACAGTTCCATGTTCTCCGCGCGGTCCAGGGCCTCGTCGTCGATGGCCTTGCCCGCGACGACGGTCGCGTCGGGTATCTTCTCGAGCGTCTCGGCTCGCGTTCGGGCGCGTTCGACGTCGAAGGTCGAGACTCGCTCCCGGATGGCGTCGAGGTACCGCTCGATCGGTATTCCGTGCGACCCCGGTCCGAGAACCAGTATCGTTCGTCGGGCCATACCGTTGTGTCCGCTGAGAGAGAGATAACTATTCCGCTCGGACGGGTAGCTATTTGTCTCAGTTGGGTGAGTACTACGACGATGTCGGACTCGAAGTACCACAAGCTGGTCGCGGAAATGAAGGGCGGTATCGAGTGGCGCGACCTCCGGGACGACGGGATGTCCCGCGACCCCGAACGCGACGTGGAGATAACGGCGGTCGACTGCCGCGTGGTCGCGGGGAACTTCCCCTGGAACGTGGTCTCGGTCGAGACGGACGCCGGCGTCACCGGCGTCGGCGAGGCGTTCAACGGCCCCGTCGGCGAGCACATCGAGTACCTGGAACCCGGCCTGGTCGGAGAGAACCCGTACGACGTGGAGCGTCTCACCGAGCACATGACCCAGCTGCTGTCGGGGCTCGCCGGCGGGGTCGGCTACTCGCAGGCCGCGGTGTCGGGCGTCGAAGCCGCGCTCTGGGACCTCGTCGGGAAGCTCACCGGCCTCCCGGTCTATCAGCTGCTCGGCGGGAAGTACCGCGACGAGGTCCGGATCTACTGCGACTGCCACGCCGGCGAGCACCTGGACGTCGGCGACCGCAAGTCCTTCGAGGCCTACGACCCCGAGGCGTACGCCGACGCCGCGGAAGCGGTGGTCGAGGAGGGGTTCGACGCCCTGAAGTTCGACCTCGACGTGGCCGCGGGCGAGACCGACACCGCGACGCGACGTCTCTCGAACGCCGCCGTCGAACACAAGGTCGACGTCGTCGAGGCCGTTCGCGAGCGCATCGGGAACGACCCGCTGCTCGCGTTCGACCTGCACTGGAACTTCTCGGTGGAGACGGCGCTCCGCGTCGCCCGCGAGCTCGAACCGTACGACCTCGCGTGGCTCGAGGACCCCGTGCCGCCCGAGAACCCCGACACGCACCGCCGCGTCACCGAGGGCACGAGTACGCCCATCCTGGCCGGTGAGAACCTGACCCGGGTCGAGGGGTTCGTCCCATTTCTCACCGCGGGCGCCATCGACGTGGCCGCGCCGGACATCCAGAAGTGCGGCGGTCTCGCCGAGTTCCGGCGCATCGCGGCGCTCGCCGACGCCTTCGACGTGCCGGTGACCCCGCACAACGTCGCGAGCCCCATCGGGACGATGGCCAGCGTCCACGCCTGCGCGACGGTGCCCGACGCCTTCGTCCTGGAGTACCACGCCCGCGACGTCGACTGGTGGGACGACCTCCACGCGGGCGACCCGCTCGTCGAGGACGGCCGCATCCGAGTACCCGAGCAACCGGGACTCGGTCTCGAACTCGACCTCGACGAGCTCAACGACCGGCTCGCACCGGGGGAGGAACCGCTCGACCTCTGACCGTCTCTCGGTCGACTCCCCTCCCGCCCTCTGCCAACTTCGGTCCGGCTCCCGGTCGATTCCCGGCCCTCGGTCGACTCCGCAGGTCAGTCGTCCGCGGGGACGGCGTGCGGGCCGTGGCTCTCGGTGACCCGGACCCCGACGAGGGCCGCGCCCGCCCACGCGAGAGAACTCGCGGCGACGAACGTGACCTCGAAGCCGACGACCATCGCGGCGACGCCGAACAGCGGGGGCCCTACCATCCCGCCGAGCCCCCGGGCGGTCGACCGGAGGCCGATGAGTTCGGACTCGCGCTCGACCGGCGAGACGTCGCCGATGAAGGCGATGATGCCCGTCTGGAGCGCCGAGAACGCGGCGCCCAGCGCGAACAGGCCCGCTCCGGCGACGAGCGCGCGCAGGAACAGCGAGTCCGGAAGCGTCGCGAGTCCCAGGAGGAACGAGTAGAACCCGCTTCCGACGAGTCCGACGACGATGAGCAGCTTCCGGCCGATGTCGTCGGCGAGTCGTCCCATCAGGTACATCCCGGCGATCTGGACGGCCGGATTGATTCCGAGGAGGACGCCCATCAGGAGCGGCGAGACGCCGACGTTCGAGACGAGGTAGACCGGAAGCAGGCTCGTCATCCCGAGGACGGTCAGGCTCCGGAGGAAGGAGGCGACGTACAGCCACTGGAGGCCGTTCGTCCGCAGGTGGTCGATGCCGGTGGTCGGAAGCAGTCGGCTGACCGTCTCCTGCGCGATGAGTGCCAGGGTGACCTCGCGGTCGTGGTCGGGGGTCGGGTCCTCGACGACCAGACAGGCGACGGCGACGACGGCCGCGAAGCCCGCGAGGAGGAGATAGACGGTCGAGCGGGCGAACAGTTCGATGAGCGCGCCCGAGGCGAACTGACCGAACATGAAGCCGACCGCGGCGGCGCTCGAGAACAGGCCGATCGCTCGGCCGCGTCCCGAGTCGCCGCCCCGCTCGCTCACGACCGTCAGCATCACCGGCAGGAAGCCCGCCGCGAAGATGGCGAACAGCGTCCGGAAGCCGAGCGGTCCCAGCACCCCGTCGACGAACGTCAGCGGGAGGACGGAGACGGCCGCGAGCGCCGCCGAGAGGACCAGCACCGCCCGCCGACGACCGGTCACGTCCGCGATCGCGCCCCACACCGGGGAGAACACCATCAGGCCGAAGAAGAACGTGGCCGTCACGAGGCTGACGGCCACCGGCGTCCCGACGCGGCCGACGTAGATGGCCATGACGGTGCCCATCAGGATGGTGGCGCCCTTGTTGGCGGCGGCCGCGACCGCTATCGCGACGTCCTGTCCGCTCGTCCGCCGCGTCGAACTGGCCTCCACGGACTTACCACCGCGGTTTGTTCGGCAGCCAGTCGGACCGGCCGATGTCGTCCATCGCGTCGGCGTACTCCGCCGCCATCGACTCGACCGAGGAGTACGCGAGCGGGTCCGACTCCTCGTACTTCCGCCTGGCGCGCGCCAGTCTGTCCTCGTCGAGTTCGACGCCGAGACCCGGTCCCTCGGGCGCGATGCAGCCGTCCTCGAATTCGAGCGGGTCCTCGACGACGTCCTCTGCCATCCACGGGTAGTGGGTGTCGCAGGCGTACCGGACCGTGGGCATCGCCACCGCGACGTGGGCCATCGCCGCCATGCTGACGCCGAGGTGGGAGTTCGAGTGCATCCCGACGCCGAGGTCGAACGTGCGCGCGACCCTGTCCAGGTCGACGTTCCCCGAGAGCCCGCCCCAGTAGTGGTGGTCCGAGAGGATGATGTCGACGGCCTCCTGCCGGACTGCGGGCGCGATCTCGTCGAAGTCCACCACGTACATGTTCGTCGCGATGGGGTAGTCGATGCGCTCCTTCAGGCGCCGGTGGGCGTTCAGCGTGGGGACCGGGTCCTCGAGGAACTGGACGTTGAGCTCGGAGTCCCGCAGCCGCCGAGCGATGTCGACTGTCGTCTCGACGCTCCACGTGCCGTTCGGGTCGATGCGGAGCGGCGTGTCGCGGCCGAACTCCTCGGCCAGCAGCTCGAGGGTCCGGAGCTCCTCGTCGGGCGGGAGCACGCCGCCCTTCAGCTTCAGCGTCTCGAAGCCGCCGACGTCGACGAACTCGCGCGCCTCTCGCACCACGTCCTCGGCCGACATCACCTCGTACCCCGCGACGGCGGCCGACTCGGGGTCGGCGTCCTCCTGCTTGTAGAAGAGGTAGCCCGAGAACTCCACCTCGTCGCGGACCTTCCCGCCGAGGAGGTTGTACACCGGCTCGTCCATCGCGCGGCCGATGAGGTCGTGGAGGGCCGTGTCGACGGCTCCGTAGACCATCGGGTCCTGGAGTCTGAACTCGAGGGGTCTGCGCTCGAAGGGGTTCATCCCCTCCACGAGGGGACGGACGCGCTCGAGGGCGTCAGCCTGGTCCCCGTAGGTCTCGCCGATGCCGACCTCGCCGTCGGCCGTGGTGAGACGAACGATCGTCCGCGCCGCGACGTCGCTGTGGCCCCCCCACGAGTTCCGGAGGCGGGGTTCCCGGTGAGCGACCGGGATGACCTCCAGGTCAGTGATGCGCATGAGTGGCTCGTTGACGCGGCCCACCATTAATCCTCGCCTCGAAGCCGTTCCTCGCGTTCGGCCTCGCCCGGAGGAACATTTTTGTGGTCTCCAGGAGCCACGTTAATCGGTAGCAATGTCCTACGAATCTCTGAAGGCCGACCTCCGAGACGTCGCCTTCACGAACCCGACGCCGTTCGACGAGGACGGCGAGACGATCCGCCACGACGAACTCGCGGCGAACGTCGAGTACGTGCGCGACGCCGGCGCCCGACTCATCGTTCCCTGCGGCAACACCGGCGAGTACTACTCGCTCTCGAACGACGAACGAGTCGCCGCCGTCGAGACGACGGTCGACGCCTTCGACGGCGCGGGGTCCGTCGTCGGCGGCGTCGGCGGGAGCACGAAGAACGCGAAGATGCTCGCCGAACGCTACGCCGACGCGGGAGCCGACGCCATCATGGTGATGCATCCGGTCCACACTTACGTGCACGAGGACGGCGTCCTCGACTACTACCGGGCGCTCGCCGACCACACCGACCTCGGCGTCGTCCTCTACAAGCGCGGCCCCGAGCTCACCCACGACCACGTCCGCGAACTCTCCGAACGCGAGAACGTCGTCGCGGTCAAGTACGCGGTCAACGACATCTCGGCGTTCTCCAGGGGCGTCCGGACGACTCCCGGAGACATCGTCTGGATCAACGGCATCGCCGAGCGGTTCGCCCCCTCGTTCCACGTCGAGGGCGCCGAGGGCTTCACGACCGGCATCGGCAACTTCGTCCCGCGGGAGGTCCTCGCGCTCCAAGAGGCGCTCGACGACGGCGACCTGGCGCGCGCGAAGGAGATCCGCGACCTGCTCCGCCCCTACGAGGACCTGCGCGAGGAGACCGGTCCGAACAACCGCTTCGGGTCCGCGAACAACGTCCCGGCGGTCAAGTACGGTCTCGAACTGGCGGGTCGATACGGCGGTCCCGTCCGCGAACCGCTGGTCCCGCTCTCCGAGGCGGACCGCCGGCGCGCCGAGGAGTACTACAAGACCGTCAGCGAGGCGTCTCTGTCGGAAGAGACCGTCCAGGATGCGTCTCCGTAGGTCCCGAGAGCCGTCGCCGCTGGGTCAATTTTATACGACTTACCCACCAACAAACCGACAATGGACGTCGGTAACATGGAACTTGATATCGAGGACGTCGCCAAGAGCGACTGGGCGATACAGGACGAGGAGGCCCGCGAGTACGTCCGACGGACGACAGACCAGGTCGCGTCGCTCGTCCGCTCCACGATAGGCCCGTACGGGTCGGAGAAACTCGTCGAGACCTACGACTATCAGGACCAGCCGGAGGTCGTGCTCTCGGCGGACGCCGACCAGATACTCGCCGCGGTCGAACGCGGCGACGGCTTCAACGATCCGGTCGCCGCGCTGTTCGTCGACGCGGTCGACTCGATGCAGCGGGTCCTCGGTGACGGCACCGCGACGGCGCTCGTCCTCACGGACGCGCTCGTCGACCGAGGACTCGACCTCGTCGAGGACGGCGTCCACCCGAGCGCGGTCGTCGTCGGCTATTCGATGGCCGCCGGCCGTGCCGGCGAGGTGCTCGACGACCTGGCCCGGGAGTGCTCGCCCGAGGACCGCGACCTGCTCCGGCAGGTCGCGAGCACGGCGATGACCGGCGACGTCGACGACGGGACGCGGTCCCGGTACGCGGAACAGGTGGCCGACGCGGTCGTCGGGCTCGCGGCGGCGACCGACGGCCAGTGGCTGAACACCGACGACGTGGACGTCATCGCCGGCACCGGCGTCGACGCACGGCTCCACCGCGGCGTCATCGTCCAGCGCCACCCCTCGCCCGTCCAGCGGGAGGAGAACTCGACCGCCGAGTTCGACTGGACGCCGGTCGTCGAGGGCACGCTGGAGGACGCGACGGTCGCCGTCATGGACAGCGACGTGTCGTTCGGGAAGACGGCGACCTCGTTCGGGGAGACGCAGCTCTCCTCGCCGGACGCCCTCGAGAAGCAGCGAACTGCCCTCGCCGACCGGCAGGCCGCGTTCGCCGACCGTCTCGATGCGCTCGGCGTGGACGTGTTCGTCTCCCAGGAGGAACTCGAGGACGACGTCCGGGGCGCGCTCGAGCGCGAGGGAATCGCGGTCGTCGACCGCGTTCAGTATCCGAAGTCCGACGTCGCCCGCCTGGCGCGGGCGACCGGCGCCTCGGTCGTCTCTCACGTCGACGACTTCGCGGCGGGCGTCCTCGGCACCGCCGGTCGGGTGCGCGAACTGGTCCGGCACGACGAGAAGTGGGCCGTCTTCGACGAGTGCGAGGGCGCCGTCTTCTCGCTCGTCGTGTCGGCCGACACGGCCTCGGCGGTGACCGAGCGCGAGCGCATCGTCTCGAACGCTATCGAGGTCGCCGCGATGGCGGCGATCGATCGGCAGGTGATTCCGGGTGCCGGCGCCCCCGCCGCCGCCGTCGCGAGCGACCTGCGCCGGTACGCCCCGACGGTCGCCGGCCGGGAACAGCTGGCGGTCGAGGCGTTCGCCGACGCGCTGGAGGACTTCCTCGGGGTGCTCGCCGAGAACGCGGGGCTCGACCCGGTCGACGCGGTGACGGCGCTCCGGCGAGCGCACGCCGACGGCTCCGCTGCCCCGTTCGGTCTCGATCTGTCCTCCGGCGAGACGGTCGACGCCTGGGAGGCCCACGTCGTCGAACCCAGGCGAGTGTTCTCCCAGGCGGTCGAGACCGCCCGGTCGGGCACCGAACAGCTCCTCACCGTCGACGCGGTCCTGCATCCGAACGTGGACCTCGACTCCTTCTCACCCGAGGTCGAGCACGACTAGGACGCGCCGCCGGGTCCCGGACCGGCCCCGGGGACGCCGGCGTCGGTCGTCTCCTCGTCGCTCAGGTCGGAGGCCGCCACCTGATCGTCGATGCGCACGAGTCGGATCGCGAGGTCCGTCGCGGCGTCGAACGCCGCCCGGGTCTGTTCGGTCGAATCGACGAGCGGGTCGTCGGCGAGGACGTCCCGCGTCTCCCCGAGGACGGAGTCGACGCCGTAGGCGTCCCGTCCCTCGGTGTGCGCGACGGTGAGCTGGACGATCGCCTCCCACCCGTCCATGCCGCCGTTCCGGGCGAGCGCTCGCGGAACGGCGAAGAGGGCGTCGGCGAACGCCTCGACGGCCAGCTGCTCTCGGCCGGCGACCGACCGGGCGTGCTCCCTGACTGCCCGGGCGGCCCCGACTTCGATCGCGCCACCGCCGGGGACGACGGTTCCGCCGTCGCGGGCGGTCGCCGCCGCGTACAGCGCGCGCTCGACGGACGCCTCGAACTCGTCGGCCGCGCGGGGGTCCGGCGCCCGACAGAAGAGCGTGTAGATCGGCTTCGCTTCCCCCTCGACGTGAACCATGTCGGTTCCCGCGTGCCGGCGAACGTTGACGTCCCCTCTGCCGAGCGTCTCGGCGGACACGTCCGCGAGCGACGGGACTACCGTCGCGCCGGTCGCCCGCGCGATTCGACCGAGGTCGTCCTCGTCGACCTGCGGCACGGCGAGGACGCCCCGGTTCGCCAGGAGGTTCTCCACTCGTTCGTTCACCGCCATCCCGGTGAAGACGACCCGGCAACCGGCTCGAACGGCCGCGTCGAGCGTTTCGGCGAACCGCGTCCGCTCGTACTCGCCGACGGCCTCCCTGGTCTCGAAGGAGTCGGCGCGCACCCGGGTCTCGCCCGGCCTGTTGGTCCCGCCGATGTTGGGCACGTCGACCGTGTCCGTGAGGACGGCCACGCCCGCCCCGTCGACCGTCCGCGGCATCGTCTCGACGGCCGGGTCGAGGTCGAGGACCACTCCGGGAACGAGCTGCGTCTCCGCCTGCGCACCGCCGATGCGGGAGGTGACCTTGACCGAACGGGCGACCGACTCGTAGTCGGTCTCGGCGAGCTCGTCGACCGCCTCCGCGATGTACTCGGCGACCATCGCGCGCGTACTCGGGTCTCGCGTCCCCGTCAGCGCGGTCCGTGCGACGGCAACCGTGCCGAACTCCTCGATGGGTCTGGCGTACCGGTCGAGGTGGTCGCCGACGACGTCCATCGCCTCGCGGTAGCCGCGTTCGATGACGGTCGGGTGACATCCCTCCGCGATCAGTCGGTTCGCCTCTCGGAGGAGGCCGCCGAAGACGGTGACGACGGTCGCTGCCCCGTCCCCGTGTTCCGCGGCGAAGTCGGAGACGGCCGTTTCGAGGAGGGAGACGACGGGGTTCGACACGTCCAGGCGTTCGACTATCTCGGAGCCCGACGACGTCGTCGTGACCGTCCCGCTGGAGTCGACGATCATCTTGTTCGCCCCGAAGGGACCGAGCGACGAGTCGACGAGCTCACAGATCGCACGAACGTCGCGTTCGGTCGACACTTCGTCCGCGTCGGTCATGGTTGATACTGTTTACCATTGCCCTTATGTCTATTGCAGGGAAAATCCATCATGTTGAACTCGGCTTGAATTTTTTATCCTCGATTAATGCAATTACTGATATCGGGGTCATTAGGCGGGGTAACACTTATTAAATTGTCTTTTCATACATACTATGGTATGGTAAGAGGTAGCAAGACCGGGGCAGACGGTGTCGACGAATCGACCAGTAGACGCACATTCGTGAAAGGAGCAGGTGCGGCCGCGGCCACGGGCGCACTCGGTGGCCTTGCCGGTTGTACTGGCAGTGACCAGAAGGACAGCAAGGACCAAACGAACGCCGACAAAGACGACGGCGGGGACGCGTCCGCAGACAAGGGTGACGGCGGCGGGCAATCGTCGACGACCATCAGCTTCATCTCCGGGATGGCCGCGGAGAACTCCGACATCCGCAGCCACTACCAGAAGTCGATGAAGGACTTCGAGAAGAAGAACGGTAGCGTCAAAGTCAACCTGCAGGCGGTCTCCTACGGGGACATCAAGACGAAACTGTCCTCGACCGTCAACGCGGGCAACCCGCCGGCGCTCGCCGAGGGCGGCGCGCTCGGACTCCAGTTCTACAATCAGGGGCAGGTGCCGAACCACAAACCCTTCTACGACTCGACCGAAGGCTTCCCGGACGACCTCACCGCCGCGAACGTGGATTCCGCGAAGTTCCGCGGGGAGTTCTGGTCCGGCGGCGCCCAGCGCCACACGAGCAGCAACCTGGGCATCAACGTCCAGGCGTTCAAGAAGGCGGGCGTCAGCAATCCCAAGAAAGATCTGGCGACGTGGAGTCAGTTCTACGACTACCTCAAGAAGATCGACCAAAATCAGGACATCATCGCCTTCGAGCAGACGGGCGTCTACAACGACCTCGAGTCCTACTGGGGCGAAGCGCGGACCGCCTACACCGGCGGAACCGATCCGTGGATCCGCGGGAAAGGGACCGACCCGACCGTCGTCGTCGGCAGCGATCACGAGGACGCGCCGAAGACCGACGGTATGATAAAGAACACCATCAAACTCGCCCGGGAGTTCTCGAGCGAGAAGTCCGCTTCGCGGGGTGACGAGGAGATCCCCTCGCTCATGCTCACGAACCGGGTCGCGTCCTTCACGTACGCGACGCCGACGGCCAACCGCTGGCGGCAGGTTAAGTCGGACGTCAAGTTCGGCTGGCAGGGCGGCGACGGCGACGTCATGCTGCTGCCCAACCCCAAGCTCGACCCCGACTACGGTTCGAAGGTCGGCATCTCCGAGCTCGAGGGCGTCTCCGGCGAGCACGGCGGACACGTCTGGTCGCTCGAACAGCAGACGTCCGTCTTCGACGTCAGCGACAAGAAACAGCAGGCCGCCTGGGACCTCAACGTCTACCTCCTCACGGACGAGGACTTCGCCCTGCCCGCGTGGGGGCAGTACTACGAGGCCATCCCCGGCACCAAGTCGATGGGGAAGAAGCTCCTCAACCAGTACAGCGACAAGCTCCCGTCGTGGACGACCAACGCGATCGACCAGGTGAACCAGTACGGGCCGCAGTACGCCACGACCGGGGCGGCCTGGGACGTGAAGGGGACCAGCGACATCCGCTGGAACAACATCAACAAGACCATCTCGTCGGGCATCGCCGGTCAGGTCTCGCCCGACAAGGTACCCCAGCAGATCAACCAGAAGATCAAGAAGACGCTGCAGGAACAGAACCAGTAAGTTCCCGATCGGTTCGGCTCGCACAGCTGCCGGCTAACCGTCGGAATATTTTCAGAAGGGCCGTAAACCATCCCAATCTTTTTGACCAATCGAGTCAAGGGTATGGGTAGCATGGCTCAAGCAGCAGAGACGGCCGAAGAGATTCGGAGCAAATACGGGCTGACAGAGGAGACCCTCGTGGACCGGTTGAAGCGGAACTGGACGGGGTACCTCTTCATCCTCCCGACGTTCGTGATGTTCACGTTGCTCTTCTACATCCCCATGGCACGGGGAGTGTGGCTGACGTTCACGAACGCCAGCCTCGGCGGAGCGGGCTCCTCGACCTTCATCGGGCTCGACAACTACGTCTGGATGGTCACGAACGACCTGTTCGTGTTCGCGCTCGGATGGTCGATGGTGTTCGTCTTTTCGACGACCCTCCTCCAGCTCGGGCTCGGCATGCTCGCGGCCATCCTCCTGAGCGAGATTCGGGAGGGGGTGCGGGACTGGTTGAGCGCGATCATCATGTCCCCGTACTTCTCCGCTCCGCTCGCGGGCGGTGTCGTGTGGATGTGGTTCCTGAGCCCCGACTTCGGGTTCATCAACATGCTCCTCAGCGACCTCGGAGTTCAGAACCAACCGTCGTTCCTCGCCGAGGGACTCTGGCCGTACGTCTCCATGATCGTCGCCCAGGCCTGGCACGACTTCGGCTACGCCGGCATCATCTACGCGGCGGCCGTCGTCAACATTCCGAGCGAGCAGTACGAGGCCGCTGCGCTCGCCGGCGCGGGACGTCTGCGCCGGTTCCGCGACGTCACGCTCCCCCACCTCATCACCCCGACGATCATCGTCCTCGCGCTCCGCACCGCGTGGAACATCGCCGAGTTCGCCCAGCCGTTCGAACTGACCGGCGGCGGACCTGGGACCCGAACCATGCTCCTCAGCATCCTCACGTACGAGGTGGCCTACGTCAACCTCAACTTCGCACGCGCCTACACTATCGGAATGGTGATGATCGTGCTCGCGATGGCCGCGGCCATCTTCTACGTGACCGTCCTGAACGAGGAGGAGGACCTCTACCTGTAACCATGCTGAACGCGAACAAACGCTCGCGATTCCTGTTGTACGCCGGACTGGTCATCATGGCCGTCTGGTCGCTCATGCCGTACTACTGGATCATCCGGACGTCCGTCCTGAACAACTTCGCCGCGATCGACCCGTCGACGGGGTACTTCCCCCTCTCCGAACTCACGCTCGAACCGTACTTCCAGATCTGGAACTCGTTCGCGATGACCACGTACTTCAGGAACAGCATCATCGTGGCGATCTCGGCGACGGTGATCTCGCTGTTCTTCTCAATTCCGGGCGCGTACGCGTTCGCTCGGCTCGACTTCCCGGGACGGAAGTTCCTGTTCTACACCGCGGTGTTCACGATTATGTTCCCGTGGATCGTCATCACGATCCCCGTGTACGATATCTTCTACGGCCTGGGGCTCATCAACTCCCTGGAGGGAGTCATCATCGCGCTGTCCATCTTCGTCCTGCCCCAGACCATCTGGCTCCTCCAGGGGTTCTTCCGGCAGGGCATCCCGCCGAACATCGAAGAGGCCGCGCTCATCGACGGCCACTCGGAGATCGGTGCGTTCCTGCGCATCGTTCTGCCCCTATCGCTGCCGGCCGTCGGCGCCGCGGCCCTGTTCTCGTTCCTCACCGCGTGGAACAACTTCCTGTGGGTGTTCGTGCTGACCAGCGACAAGGACGTGCGGACGGCGACCGTCGCCATCCACTACATCCTCGGCAGCGACGCGTTCCGACAGTGGAACCTGCTGATGGCGGCCGCGGTGCTTCTGGTGTTGCCGCCGGTCCTCTTCTACGCGCTCTCGCAGCGCTACGTCGGGGAGGGGCTCGCCGGGTGATACCGATGCGGGCTCTCGCGTCTTCCGTCGTCGAAACAATAATGACAGATAGAGACAATACTACCAGTACGAACCAGGTGAACACATAGCATGGCTACCGTAGAATTCGACAACGTCACCAAGGTGTTCGACGACTCCGCGAACACCATCGTTGCGGTAGAGGAACTGGACCTCGAAATTCAGGACGGCGAGTTCATCGTCTTCGTCGGCCCCTCCGGCTGCGGGAAGTCGACGACGCTCCGGATGGCGGCCGGCTTGGAGACGATCACCGACGGCCAACTCCGCATCGGCGGTCAAGTCGTCAACAACGTCTCGCCAAAGGATCGGGACATCGCGATGGTGTTCCAGTCGTACGCGCTCTACCCCCACAAAACCGTCCGGGGGAACATGGCCTACGGCCTCGAACTCAGTACCGACCTGACCGAAGCGGAGATCAACAGCCGCGTCGAGGAGGCGGCCGAGATGATGGGTATCGAGGATCTCCTCGACAAGAAACCGGCCTCCCTCTCGGGCGGCCAGCAACAGCGCGTCGCGACGGGCCGCGCCATCGTCCGCGAACCCGAGGTGTTCCTCTTCGACGAGCCGCTGTCGAACCTCGACGCGAAGCTCCGCAAGCACATGCGCACGGAGCTCTCGCGCATCCACTCCGAACTCGACATCACGACCATCTACGTCACCCACGACCAGGAGGAGGCGATGACCATGTCCGACCGCATCGTCATCCTGAACGACGGTCGGCTCCAGCAGGTCGGGGAACCCAAGGAGGTGTACTACCAGCCGGCGAACCTGTTCGTCGCGGACTTCATCGGGAGTCCGTCGATGAACTTCCTCGACGTCGAACTGGAGGGCAACCGCCTCACCAACGACAGGAGCTTCGACTTCGAGGTGACCGACGAGTTCGTCGACACCCTCCGGAGCGTCTCCGACGGCTCGGAGTTCACGTTCGGCGTCCGGCCGGAGAACGTCCGCGTGGACGAGGACGTCTCCGACTCGCGAGCCGTGAAGACGACCGTCGAGGTCGTGGAGGTCATCGGGTCCGACAACTTCATCTATCTCGACCTGGACGGGAAGGAGTTCCGCGTCCGCAGTCCCTCCTACGTGGAACCGGAGGAGGGTGAGGAGGTCACGATCACCTTCGACGACGAAGCGATTCACCTCTTCGACGCCAAGACGAGCGAGGCGCTCGTCCACGGGACCGTCACGCACGAGTCGATGGAGATGCCGAATCCCGCGAAGGGCGAACAGGAACGCGCCGTCAGTGACTGACCCCGCTCTCCGGCATCGCTACGGCCGCTGATTACTCGTAGACGTGAACGCTGCCGGTCGCGTTGGTCTCGATGTAGTCCCAGTCGTACTCGACTCCGAGACCGGGACCGTCGGGTACCTTGACCGTCCCGTCGTCGTCGACCGCGTCGAGCATATCCGAGTACCCGCCCCGGTAGACCGGCGGCTGCGTGTTCTGGCAGTTCGGGTGGACGAGCGCGAGTTCGTAGTAGTTGGTGTTGCGCGTCGCGGCGATGCAGTGGCGCTGGGCCGGCCCGGGCGCGTGGAACTCGACGTCGAGGCCGAAGCTCTCGGCGGCGCGGGCGACCTTCATCGCGCCGGTGATGCCGGCGTCGTACTCTGGGTCGGCCCGCAGGAAATCGGTGGACTCGGTGGCCGCGAAGTCGGACTTGAGTTCGAGGCCGCGGACGTGCTCGGTCTGGAGGACGGGCGTGTCGAGTTTCCGGGAGAGCTTCCGGTGGGCGTGCATCGAGATCCCGCCGTCGCGGAACGGGTCCTCGTACCAGAAGAACTCCTGCTCGTCGAGCGCCCTCCCGAGCTGGAGCGCGTCGGCGAACGTCTCGAGCTCGCAGGCCGGATCGTGCATCAGGTCCATCTCGTCGCCCACGCGTTCACCGACGGCGTGGACCGCGTCGATCTCCCGCCGCAGGTCGCGCTGGTCGTCGCCGCCGCCCCAGCCGTGGATCTTGAAGCCCCGGTAGCCCATGTCGCGACACTCCTCGGCGAAGTCGGCGAACGCCGCCGGCGAGTCGAGCCCGCCGTTCTCGTCGCCGTGGTAGGTCGAGGCGTAGGCGGGGAGTTCCGTGCGGTAGGTGCCGAGGAGCTCGTGGATGGGCGCGTCGTAGTACTTCCCGGCGAAGTCCCACAGCGCGATGTCGATAGGACCCATGCCCATCCGGTCGTACTTCCGGAGCGCGCGCTTCACCTCGCTCCAGTGCTTCTCGCGATCGAGCGGGTTCTTGCCGACGAGATAGTCCGCGATGATGTTGTACTGTGCGGCCGCCGGCGAGTTGCCGCCGACGTACTCGCCCGTGATCCCCTCGTCGGTGTGGATCTTCAGTCCGAACAGTTTCCGCTCGGTCGTCTCGCCCGGGTCGTAGACGAGATTGAAGCCGTGCCGGTCGGTTCCGACGTCCTCCAGGTCGTAGCTGAACTCGGTGCTCTCTATCCGGGTGATCTCGGGTGACATACGTGTACGTCGCTCGGTTGGGGCTTAAAGACGGGGGAGCCGGTCACTCGGTCGAGGCACAAAGACGGGGAACCGGTCACTCGTTCGGGTGGACGGTCGCCCGGTACGCTTCGCCGGCGGCCTGGGCCTCGTAGGCCGACTCGGCCTCGTCGAGGCCGACGCGGTGGTTGAACAGTTCGCCGTACGGGAACTCGTCGGCCGTCTGTTCGAGCAGCGAGATCGCCGTCTCGAACTGGTTGGGCGGGTAGGCCAGGCTCCCGCGGATCGACAGCTCCTTGTGGATGATCTGGGAGGGGTCCACCTCCGCCTCGCCGTTGTAGGCGTAGTGACCCACCTCGACGACGGTGCCGGCCTTCCGCGAGATGTCGAGCGCCTGTTCGAACGCGCTCGGATGGCCGACGGCCTCGATGACGACGTCCGGGCCGTCCCCGCTCGGCGTCAGGTCGTCGACGGCGTCGACGAAGTCGTCGTCCTCGTAATCGCCGGCGTTGACGGTGTGCGTCGCGCCGAACCGCTCGGCGAGCTCCAGGCGCTCGTCGACGAGGTCGACGGAGATGACCTGGCCGGCGCCAGCGTGGCTCGCGGCCGCGGCGGCGAGCATCCCGATGGGGCCGGCGCCCTGGACGACGACGGACTGGCCGATGCCGAAGCCCTCCCGGATCCAGGGAACCCCCGGCTGGTAGGAGAGGTCGAAGGCGTGGGTGGCCACCGACAGGGGCTCGACCAGCGCGCCGAGTTCCACGTCGAGGTCGTCGGGCAGGCGGAAGAAGTGCGCGTCCTCCTCGACGACGAAGTACTCGCTCATCCCGCCGTGGACGTGCGGTTCGTCCTCGACGCCGCGGAAGCCGTACACCTTCCGCTCAGTACACGCGAGTGGGTGGGCGGGGACGTGGTCTGTGTACCAGTCGTCGACGACGTTGATGCCGGGAACCACCGTGACGCCGTCGCCCGGTTCGATGCGATTGCCGGCCGAGTCCGTCGCGACGTCCTCGCCGACCGACTCGACGACGCCGGCCAGTTCGTGACCGGGAACGACCGGGAAATCGAGGTCCAGTCCGCCCGTCCGCATGTGAACGTCCGAACCGCAGATGCCCGTGAGCTCGACGCGCACGAGGAGTTCGCCGGGACCGATGTCGGGCACGTCGACCGTTCGAACGTCGATACCGCCGGATTCGTCCATGACTACGGTACGTGATTGCATTACAAAGTACAACCATCACGGCGCACATATATGTTAGCCCGGAGATCGGTCTGTCGCGAACTCGTCGACGGGCAGGCCGACGGTGTCGATTTCCACGTTCCGTCCGTCAGAAGACGGACCTGTCGCGGAGAATGAGTGAGATTGCCAAGCGTTCATGGTGGCTGGGCCGTACGTACGAACGAATGACTCCGACGCTCCACCCGCAGGCCGAATCGCTGCTGGAGGACTTCGCCGCCGAGCTCGCCCCGCCGGTCGACGCGCTCTCGCCGGCGGCCGTTCGCGCGGCGAGCCGCGACCGATTCGTCCGGTCCGAATCGCCGGACGTCGGCGGCCGCGTCCGCGACCTCGAGATAGCCGGTCCCGAAAGCGAACTCCCCGTCCGGATCTACGAGCCCGGCGGTGACGGTCCCCACCCCGTGCTGGTGTACTTCCACGGGGGCGGGTGGGTCCGCGGTGACCTCGACACCCACGACGAGCTCTGTCGCGATCTGACGCGGCGGGTCGGCTGCATGACCGTCTCGGTCGGTTATCGACGCGCGCCCGAGCACCCCTTTCCGGCGGCGGCCGTCGACGCTCACGGCGCGGTCGAGTGGGCGGCCGACCACGTCGGGAGCCTCGGCGGAGACCCCGAGCGCATCGCGGTGGCGGGCGACAGCGCGGGCGGCAACCTCGCGACGGTCGCCGCGCTGATGGCCCGCGACCGCGGCGGTCCGACCCCCGTCGGACAGGTGCTGTTCTATCCCGCCACCGACCACGCGTTCGACACCGAGTCCTACCGGGAACACGCCGACGACCCGGTGCTCTCTCGCGCGGCGATGGAGTGGTACTGGAGCCAGTACCTCGACCGGGCGCTCGACGGTCGACACCCCTACGCCGCTCCGCTGGCCGCGCGCGACCTCTCCGGGATGCCGCCGACGACGGTGATCACCGCGGGCGTCGACCCGCTCCGCGACGACGGGCGGGCCTACGCCGACCGACTGGCCGACCACGGCGTCCCCGTTTCCTACGCGGAGTACGACGACGTCTTCCACGCGTTCGTCTCGTTCCCCGAACTCGACCGGGCGGAGGAGGCCCGCGCGGAGGCCGCGACCGCGCTCCGAGATGCGTTCGACGCGTCCTGAAGCGCGTTCGACCGGGCCCGGGACCCGACGCAGTTCGAACGGCAGAGCGCCCGACCCGCATCTTTATTGCTATCGGTAGACACTCTCATGCACATGCTACACGCCGAAGGCCCGCTCCTCACGATAGACGTGAGTGCGAGGGAGACGACCGAGACCGACATCGACGACGAACTGGAGACGTTCATCGGCGGCCGCGGCGTCGCGACCAAGCTCGCCCACGACCGCATCCCGTTCGACGCCGACCCGTTCGGCCCGGAGAACCGCGCCTACCTGGCGACGGGCCCGCTCCAGATGTCGGAGATGAGCTTCACCGGTCGGATGAGCATGACCGGCCTCTCGCCGCTGACCGACGGCCTCGTCTCGACGAACGCCGGGGGGTACCTCTCGCGGAACTTCGCCGACACGGGCTACAGCGTCGTCGAGATAACGGGCGCGAGCGACGAACTGCTCGCGATCCACGTCACCGACGAGGGAATCGAGTTCGAGGCGGTGCCCGACCTCGAGGGCGCGGCGGTGCCCGACGTCACGGACTACATGAACGAACGTCGCGACCTCGACGCCGAGAACCTCGTCACCGTCGGGCCGGCGGGCGAGAACCTCGTCCGCTACGCCTGCGTGATGACCTACGACAGCCGCGCGTTCGGCCGCGGCGGTCTCGGCGCGGTCCTCGGGTCGAAGAACGTCAAGTGCGTCACCTTCGAGGGCGACTCGTCCCCCGACATCGAGATGGACGAGGACGTCCAGTCGGCTGTCCACCGCGACGCCGCCACCTCCGACGACATGATGCGCCGGCAGGGCACGACCCAGGGCACCGAGTTCATCAACGACAACTTCTCGCTGCCGACGCGGTACTTCGAGAAGTACCACTTCGAGCACGCGGACGAGATCGGCGGAGACGCCGTCGAGGAGAAGAAGTACAAGAAGGCCGCCTGCTCGGTCTGCGCGTTCGCCTGCAAGCTGCCGACCAGAGACGAGGAGCGCGGCGTCGAGACCGAGGGGCCGGAGTTCGAGACGGTGTTCTCGTTTGGCTCGAACTGCGAGGTCGACGACGTGGTCGACGTGATGAAGTCCAACGAGCTGTGCGACCGCTACGGCCTCGACACCATCAGCGCGGGCAACGCCGTCGCCGCCTACCTCGCCGCGGAGGACGAGTTCGGCAACGCGGAGCTGGTCCACGAGACGGTCGAGAAGATAGCCCGCCGCGAGGGGATCGGCGACACGCTGGCGGAGGGCATCGGCCGGTTCGCCGACGAACTGGGCGTGCGCGACTACACGGTCAAGAACATGGAGTTCGCCGCCCACGACGGCCGCGTCCTCCACGGCCAGGGGCTCTCGTACGCGGTGGCCAACCGCGGCGGCGACCACATGTACTCGACGACGCTGCGCGTCGAGTACTCCGGCGAGGTCGACCCCGAGGGGCTGGAGGGCAAGCCCGCGATCGTCCGGCGGCGCGAGGACCACGCCGCCTTCCGCGACAGCGGCATCGTCTGCGCGTTCGCCGGGGGAACGGGCCTGATCACGGAGGACCAGCACGAGCTGCTGTTCGGCTGTGACTACGAGGACCTGCTCGAAGTGGGCGGTCGCGTGGTCGAACTGGAGCGCCACTTCAACAACAAGCGCGGGATGAACCGCGAGGACGACGCGCTCCCCTACGACCTGCCCGGCATCGAGGACGCGCTGGACGAGTACTACGAGCTACGGGGCTGGAACGACGACGGCACCGTCCCGGACGAGACCGTCGGCGAGTACGCGCAGGCGGACTGAGCCGGCGAGTGGACGTCGGCCCGCCTCGCACTGTACACCACTAGGTCCATCAACCCCCGTGAACCGGCGGGGCCGCCCGTACCACGTCACCGTCCGACAACACCGTCTTCGCGCCGTCGAACAGCGACACGTGCTTCCCGTTCCTCGTCACCGTCACCGAGTCCGAGACCGCGCCGTCGTCGGCGAGGATGCGGCCCGACAGGTCCGGATTGTCCGAAGCGAGGTCGCGAAAGAGGTCCGAGACCGTCGCCCCCTCCTGCAGTTCGCGCCGGACGGTCTTCTCGCCCACGGCCTCCCGGTACGGACCGAAGAGGTGCACTTCGACTTCCATGGCCTCGCTTGGCCCGCGTTCGCCTTGTAACTCCCGCCGAAGGACCTCCCCCGAATCCCTCGCCGAAAGCGCCTTCTCGCGCCGGCCGAAACGGAGACGCGTGCAGGTGACCATCAAGTGCTACGGTGCCGCGCGGGCGGCGACCGGGCGGAAGGCCGTCGAGGTCGAAGTCGCTGACGATGCGACGGTCGGAGACGCGCTCGCCGCGCTCGCGCGAGCGCATCCCGACTTCGAGCGCTGTCGCCAGGCCGAACTGGTCGTGATGCGCGACTCCGCACACGTCGAGAGAACCGACGCCGTGGCCGACGGCGACGTGCTCAGCGTCTCCAACCCGCCGATGGTCGAGGACTGAGTGGGAATCGGCGCGTCGGGCCGTCGAGGCCGGGCGAGGACCGACCACCGCGAACGGAGGGCGGCGTGACCGTCCCGTTCCCGCGGCCGGCGACGGACCACGGCGAACGCGGTCCGACGGTCCGTCGGACGCCGGCAAGAATTAACTCCCTGGCACTGCTCTACCGAACCATGTCTACAGCTGACACGGCGACGCTCGAGGGTGTCATGTGCCCGCTCGTCACGCCATTCGTGGACGGTGACGTCGACGAGGCTGCGCTCGCGGAACTGGTCGAGCGGCTGGCCGAGGCCGGCATGGACGGTCTCGTTCCGGCGGGGACGACCGGCGAGTTCGCCAGCCTGACCGACGAGGAGTACCGGACCGTGGTGGAGACGACCGTCGACGCAGCCGACGGCACGCCGGTGCTGGCCGGCACCGCTCACACCACGGTCCCGGGGGCGCTCGAACGCATCGAGACGGCGGCGCACGCGGGCGCCGACGCCGCGCTCGTCACGCTCCCGTACTTCCACGGCGCGAACGACCCGGCGGGCAACGAGGCGTTCCTCGCGGCCGTCGCCGACGACGCGGCGCTCCCGGTCTACCTCTACAACATCCCCTCCTGCACCGGGCAGGAGATCGCGCCCGCGACCGTCGAGACCGTCGGCCGCCACGAGAACGTCCGCGGCCTGAAGGATTCGAGCGGCGACTTCAACTACTTCCTCGACGTGGCGGATCGGACGCCCGACGATTTCCGACTCCTCCAGGGGTTCGACAGTTACCTCGTTCCGGGGCTGCTCATGGGCGCCGCGGGCGGTATCAACGCCCTCTCGAACGTGATCCCGGAGGCGTTCGTCGCGGCCCGCGACGCGGTGGCCGCGGGCGACGTCGAGCGGGCCCGGCAGATCGGCGCCGAGCGAATCGCACCGCTCTTCCAGCAGTGCGCCGCTCACGGTTTCGCGCCGGCGACGAAGGCCGCGCTCGAGTCCCGCGGCTGGCTGGAGACCGCGGCGGTCCGGCCGCCGCTCGTCGAACTGGACGAGGAGGCCGGAGCCGAGATCGCGACCGCCGTCGACCGCGCGCTCGACGGCGATGCGGTCGAGGCCGTCGACTACTCGTAGACGCGGCCGCCGAGGCGGTTCTCCTCGATGAAGTCCCAGTTGTACTCGACGCCCAGGCCCGGGCCGTCCGGTACCGGGACGGTACCGTCCGAGTCGACGGTCTCGAGCTGGTCGGCGTAGTCGCCGAGATAGACCGGCGGCTGCGTGTTCTCGCACTTCGGCCCGACCAGCGCCATCTCGTAGTAGTTGGCGTTACGAGTGGCGGCGATGCAGTGGCGCTGGGCCGGCCCGGGCGCGTGGAACTCGACGTCGAGGCCGAAGCTCTCGGCGGCGCGTGCGATCTTCATCGCGCCGGTGATGCCGGCGTCGTACTCTGGGTCGGCCCGCACGAAGTCGGTCGCGTCGTTCGCGACGAAGTCGGTGTGCGACTCCAACCCCCGAATGTGTTCGGTCTGGAGGATGGGGGTGTCGAGTTTCTGTGAGAGTTTCCGGTGGGCGTGCTGGCTGATGCCCGCGTCGCGGAACGGGTCCTCGTACCAGAAGAACTCCTGCTCGTCGCACGCCTTCCCGACCTTCAGCGCGTCGGCCCACGTCTCGAGTTCGCAGGCCGGGTCTATCATGAGGTCCATCTCGTCGCCCACGCGCTCGCCGACCGCGCGGACGGTCGCGACCGACTTCTCCGTGTCCATCCAGTCGCCGCCCCAATCGTGGATCTTGTATCCGGGGTAGCCCAGCTCGAGGCACTCCTCGGCGAAGTCCGCGTAGGCCTCCGGCGAGTCGAGCCCGCCGCTCCGGTCGCCCTGGTACGTCGAGGCGTACGTCGGTAGGCGCTCGCGGTAGGTACCCAGGAGTTCGTGGATAGGGGCGTCGTAGTACTTCCCGGCGAAGTCCCACAGCGCGATGTCGATCGGTCCCATCCCCATCCGGTCGTACTTCCGAAGTGCGCGCTTGATCTCGCTCCAGTGTTTCTCGCGTTTCAGTGGGTTCTTCCCGATTAGGTAGTCGGCGAACATGTTGATCTGGGCGAACGCCGGCGAGTTGCCGCCGACGTACTCGCCGGCGATTCCCTCGTCGGTGTGGATCTTCAGTCCGAACAGCTTCCGTTCGATCTCTCCCCCGGGTTCGTAGACGAGGCTGAACCCGCCGTCGCTGTAGCCCACGTCTTCGACCGGATAGCTGAACTCGGTGCTCTCGATGCGCGTGATGGTCGGTGGCACGACCCATACCATGCTGACCGAGGACAAGAAGGTTACCGACCCAGCAGTTTCGTCGGTGACCGTCTCGCCCGAGCGAACGGAACTTCCCACGGGAGTCCGAGAATTCCACGGTTTGGCGACGGTGCCCGCATGAAGACCTAAGGCGACGCGGACAATCTCCAGAACCGATGGACGACTTCGAACACGCACCGGTCTCCGTCGCCGGGAAGACCGCGGTCGTAATCGGCGGGACGAGCGGCATCGGCCGAGCGATCGCACGAGCGTTCGCCGCGGACGGCGCGGACGTGATCGCCGCGAGCCGGACGCCCGAACGCGTCGCGGAGACCGCCGGAGAACTCCGCGACCTGGGGAGCGAGACGCTCGAGGTCACCTGCGACGTTACCGACCGGGAATCGCTCGTCGCACTCCGTGACGCCGCTTTCGACGAACTCGGGGACGTAGACGTGCTCGTTAACTCCCCGAGCGCGATCGCTCGGAAGGGACTGCGCGAACTGACCGAGGAGGAGTGGAGCGACGTCCTCGAGACGCAGCTCACCGGCGTCTTCCGGGCCACGCAGCTGTTCGCCGAGCGAATGACGGACGGGAGCGTCGTCAACATCGCGTCGCTCGCTTCGCACACCTCGATGCGCGACCTGGTCGCCTACTCCGCCGCGAAGGGCGGCGTGGAGTCGTTCACCCGGACCGCAGCCCGCGAACTCGCTCCGGACGTACGCGTGAACGCCATTCGGCCGGGATTCATCGAGACGGAGCAGACCGTCGACGCCTACGACGAGGACAGCTATCGCTACCGACGAGTCACCGAGCGGGCGGCCGCCGGACGAATCGGCAATCCCCAGGACGTCGCGGGCGCCGCGATATACCTCGCCAGCGACGCCGCACCCTACACGACCGGTGCGATGCTCAGCGTCGACGAGGGTTTCGAGACCGGGGCGTTCGAATAGAGGCGGTTCCGGTACGATACTCGTCTGTTCTGGACCGCGACCCCGCCGGACGGCCGGGTCCGTTCTGCGCGGATTCCGAACATCATGTAAAACTCGATGCACCGGCGGTTTCGGCGGGTAGTCGATAGTATTAGTAACGACGCGGGATAGCACCCCACATGGACGTAGCCGTCATCGGCGGTGCGGGAACCGTCGGCGTCACGACCGCTTACACGCTCTCGCTTCTGAAACCGGACGTCGACGTGACGCTCGTCGACGTCGCCGAAGACGCGGCGACGGGCCACGCCATCGACATGCGCACCGCACTCGGTCACGCCTCCCATCCCGCCGGCAGGAACTTCCCGAACGGCGACGGTACCGTGCGCGCAGCCGAACCGGGCGCGGAGGCCGTCGCCGAGGCCGACTGCGTCGTGATGGCGGCGAGCGTCCCGCGACCGGACGACAGCGCCGGACGCGGCGGGCGACTCGCCTTCCTCGAACGCAACGGCGTACTGGTCGAGGAGATCGCCTCGTGGCTGGGTCGGGTCGAGCCGCGCCCGGTCGTGACGGTGACGAACCCGCTCGACCCCATCAACTACCGGCTGTTCCGCGCGCTCGACTGGGACCGGCGCTACTGCATCGGCTACGCGCTCTCGGAGACCGCACGACTCGCCGACCAGATCGCGCAGCGCGCCGACGTCGCGCCGGCTGCGGTTTCGTGTCCGACGATGGGCGAACACGGCGAACACCTCGTCCCCGTCTTCTCCCGGGCGACCGTCGACGGCGAGCCCGTCTCGTTCTCCGCCGACGAACGCGAGGAGCTCACCGAAGCGGTGAACGACCTCCCCTGGGACGTCATCCGGCTCCGCGGACACGAGGAGACGTCGCGGTGGGTGACCGGTCGCGGCGTCGCTTCGCTCGTCGCGTCCGTCCTCGAGGGCGGCCCGTCGGACCCGGTCTGCTGTTCGGTCCCCCTCGACGGCGAGTACGGCTACCGGAACCTGTCGCTCTCCGTCCCGGTTCGCCTCTCGGCCGACGGAGTCGAGGAGATCGTCGAGTGGGAGCTCTCGGCGACCGAACGACGCAAACTCGACGAGGCCGCCGACGCTGTCGGCGAGTTGTGCCAGTAACGGGATTTGTGGCCCGACGGTCGGGGGTAGACCCTACTCGACCGTCTCGACCGCAGTCTCACCGACGACGAAGCACGACCCTGACGATTTCGATTACCGTTGTAGTTGTGCAGTTCTGAATGCATTTCTCCACCGGCTCTGCAGAACTAATTTGTCATTTACAGAGTTATCCGCTGACGCCGATAGCATTCTGTGATGACGGTGTGTGGTCGATTACGTTACGATGACACTAGCTGAGAGACCAAAGACGAATGCGGAGAAACGAAACCACATGCTACAGCAAGGACCTCTTAGAGTACTCGAAACAGAACACCAACTCGTGGTCATCAAATCGAACGCCTTCACCGACTTCGACGACCGCGTTGCAGCAATGGAGACGGCGCCACCGCTGCAACCTAAAGGGACAGAACTCGTAGCACCGCTTCGGTAGCAGCGGTTGGCGACCCGCAACGGTGTGAGGGCGTCTGCCATCTCTATCACGAGACAGTTGTTCCGATCACCAACTAAGCTGACGTGAACACGAACTACTGGCAGGTCGTTGTCATCTCGGAGTCCCCTGAGGGGGACACTATCGGGAACGGGTCAGTTTCGCCGGACCGACCTACTTCTCCGCGTCGTCGAACGGAGGCCGACCGTCGTCGGTCGTCGGTGGCGCTCCCACGACCAGCCAGACATGGTCGTCTTCGGTATCGTTGAGAACCTGTCTGGGCGTCTCCGGCGGAATGCGGACGGCCGTGCCGGTCGGGACGTCGTGGACCTCTTCGTCGGCTCCGATCTTGAGCCGGCCCGGTCCGTCGAGGACGTAGTAGGACTCCTCCTGTTCGGTCTGCCGGTGGAAGCTCATCGCGTCGCCGGGCGAGAGGTACCACACCTTCGGACGCATCTCCGTGCACCCGAGTTCCTCGACGAGGTCGACGTGTAGCGTTCCGGACCCCGCCGAGGGTTCGGGGTCGACGTCGTCCACCTGAACCATACGGTACTGGTCAGACATACGCGGATAATTCGTCCGCGAACCCAATAAAACCGCCCGTACAACCGACTGACGCCGGTCAACGGGCGCAGCCGAGACCGTCTATCCGTCGGTGACCTCCTTTCCGGCCATCATCTCGAGAACCTGCATCACGCCCGAGTTGTCGTCGCGACCCATGTCGTTCTGGAGCATCGTCTTGTAGAGTTCGTGGGCGAGCTCTGTCTGGGGCATGGGAGCGCCGAAGGCCTCGCCGGCGTCGGTAGCGATTCTGAGGTCCTTGTACTGGTACTCGGCGAAGAATCCCGGCTCGAAGACGCCCTGAATCATGTTCGGAGCGCGGTTGTCGAGCGTCCAGCACCCTGCTGCACCGCCACTGATGGCGTCTACGACGGCTTCGAGATCGGCGCCGGCCTGGTCCGCGAACACTAGCGCCTCGCTCACCCCGACCATCTGTGCAGCGACGACGATCTGGTTCGCGGCCTTCGTCGTCTGGCCGGCGCCGCTCGGTCCGCAGTGGGTGACCGTCGCACCCGTGACTTCGAGGATGTCCCTGTGCTCGTCGAGAGCGTCCTCGTCACCGCCGACCATGATCGAGAGCGTACCGTCGATGGCGCCCTGCTCGCCGCCCGAGATGGGCGCGTCGAGCATCGTCACGCCGACCTCCTCGAGGTCCGCGGCCATCGTCTCGGTGACCGTGGGCGAAATCGTGGAGTGGTCGATGAGCGTCATGCCCTCGCTCAGACCGTCGATGACGGGGTCGGTCTCGTTCTCGTCACCGAGAACGACCCGCTCGACATCGGGCGAATCTGGCAGACAGAGGAGGACGACGTCGCTCTCCTCGGCGACGCCCGCGGGAGACCCACCGTCCGTACCACCGTAATCGACCAGTTCTTCTACCGGCTCGTCGGACCGATTATGTCCGACGACGGGGTATCCAGCGTCGAGGAGGTTCTTCGCCATCGGTAGCCCCATGATTCCGAGTCCGACGAAACCGATCGTCTTGTCTGACATACTCGGGTACCTATGGGCTACTGTGCAAAATACGTTAACCAATGACACTCGCAGTCCGCTGGTGACGGTGATGGCGCCGTCGGCAGCCGTTTCGATATCTGGACGGAGTGCGGCCTCCTGTGCTGCACAACTTCGGAGGATAGCGAATCTACAAACGAAACCGAACGATTTCTCGGGTGATTCAGTAGCGACGAATTGTGGTAATGGCGAATCCGACCCGCTACTCATTCAGAAACGGACACGAAGACGCGAAAATGGAGGGCAGCCGAGAGAGCTATGGCTACGCAACGAGCGAACACATAGGGAGAATCAGACCGTGACTATCCGTATGGGACGAGGAAGCAAGCGAGCAACTCGATGGCCTCACCCGCCGTCAGCACGGGTTCGTCACGAATAGGCTTCCCTACTTCCAACTTCAACAAGTAGTCCGCGAGCCGCCACACGTTGTACAGCAGGCACGCGAACATGAAGTTGAAACAGCGTACACGGTAATCTGTAGAAGCCATCGTCGGGAGGAACTTCTTGATCTGCTTGTACTCGTTCTCGATCTCCCATCGCCGACTGTAGCGGTTACAGAGTCCTCGTACGTCCTCGGGAGCCACGTCGTCGCGGTTCGTCAGAAATACCGCGTAGTCGCCGTCTTCCTCGGTCGACGGAACGTACATGAAGTTCACCTCGTGGCTCACTTCGCCGTTGGCCCCCAACTCTACGTCGGGTTCCACACCCACGTCCGCGACCGGGTGGTCTTCGACTTTCTCAATACCCTCTAAGTCCGCCTCGTACGCCCGCTTCGGAATGAGGTAGGTCACGTCGTGGCTGTCGAGCGTGTGGAGAACGTCATGTCCGTCGAACTCGCGGTCGGCCATCACGAGGTGCATATCGACGTGCTTGCTCGCTTCTTCCAGCAGTGCGTCGACGACTTCAGCGCGACTTCGCGTCTCGATATCGTCGTCCTCCCAGTAGGATGCATCTCGAATCGGTTCGACGGCGAGGATGAGCGGGGCGTTCTCGCCGACGATGGTGAGTGTCGCAAACTGATACCCGCGCTCACCGTTCTCCTTCAGACCGTTCACGGGCGCGGGGAAATCGTCCTTCGCTATCCCGTCCTCGTAGTCTTCCCACGGTGAGGGGTAAAACATCGTATCGGTAATGTCGATGGCCGCGACAACCGGCTCGCGGAACGGCTTCGTGTCCCGAATCGCCTTAATCGTGTTCTCGACTGCCGTACTGAAGTCGCCCTGTAGCTCCTCGCAGACGCGTTTCCACGGCTCAGTCCGCTGCTTCCGGCCTGTTCCGTGGTACTCGGTGAGCGTGGACTGGCGGCCCGTGGGCTTCCCGAGCTTCTTGATCGCCCGTAGATGGGTGTCGCCGTGTGGGGTTTGCTCGCGGCGGCTCATCCGCGCGAATCGCTTCGTCCCCTGTGCAGTCCCACAGTTCGCCAGACTAAGGTAGGACTGCATCGAGAGGATGCATTCGTCGCTATACCGGGCGTTCGCAGCACGCCCTGTGTCGAACGCGGGGAAGATGTGCTCGCGGGCTGCCCGCATCGTCTCACGAATTTTCGCTTCTGAAAGGTCGTCGGGGACCTCGTCCGTCTCGAACTCGCTGTCAGTCTCGTCTTCGCCGTCCGCATGGTCGTCGCGAATAACGCCGTGCTCGATGGCCTCCCGTCGGATGGCCTTGCCAGCGGCGACGATCAGCTTGCGGAGGTCTGCATCGAAGCGGTTGCGCCACGTATACGAGAGGGTTTGTTGCGTGGGCGTGCCATTGAGGTCGAAGCGGATTCGGAGATACTGCCACGAGTCGACGCGGTCGGCGAGTTCGCTATCGCTGTAGTCGCCCGCGTACTTGTAAAGGAACAGCCGCAGCATCGGCGTGAGGTCATAGCCGTGACTCGGCGTCCGCTTGTACAGGTCGTCGATATCTGTGAGCGGGAGATTGAGATCAGCGATGACTCGTGTGAGGTGGTTTTCGTGTTCACAGAGGTCGCTGGCCTGCTGGACCATCCGCTCTGCGAAGGCAGGCTGCCCGCTGTCGGCGTCGCAATGAGCGAATGGCACCGTCTCATTGTTTCCATATCTTACTCGTCGATACTTAAGTTGTAGGAGGAGTGTTTATATATGGGCGAACCAAAGAAGGTAGATCTCATGTACAATCTTGTGTAGCACGTTACTATCTTGGTCGTAGGAGAGACCCGTCCCGTTGCAGCCAGCACATGAGACGCACTCGCGCTGCATAGGTCCGGTGGCGTCCTTTTCTCAACTGCCCATGATCTCATGTGCTTGCGTACTGGTATGAGGGTGTTTTCAAAATTTTGCATCTCCGGCTCATGCCACTATCGCTGAAAGTTCCTCTTTTCCTGAACGTGGCAGAGATCGTGGAGGACAATCTAGGCAGCGTAGGATTATCCAGATTTACGCAGGCAAGAGTTGAGGGCTGTTGCTGAGCAATTTGAGGAACTGATTCCTTGATTTTCGGCGAAGGGTTGTACTACGCCAAGGTCGAAGGTAAAACGAGGACCAGATTACTACCCAACCGTGTAGGAGTTGTTGTTAACGATTTTGTAAGCGGGCCAGCCTACAGTCTTCGGTTGTGTAGAGTCACCGTCGCAGGCAGTTCCGTTGTAACTCCCTTTGGCGATGCTCATGTTGTTGATGGCCAACGCTTCACAGCTACCGTATCTACATCCCGTGAGGTCGAAGATTGGACCGCCTGAGTCCCCCGGTGCAACGTCCACTTCGGTTTTTACGCCGTCAGTATCGAATCGGGGACATCCGGTGAATCCGCCCTCATTGTATCCTCTAATCGTCCCTGTTCGGTACCCAGTTCCGTCTCCAGATTTGTATGCTTCGCCGGTTTTACCCACCATCGAAGCGATTCCATCACGGGTCTTGTACCCGGTAAGCGTGTAGCTGTATCCGTCCCAGTAGATTTCGTTGGCAATGTCAGTGACTCCCTGACTATTAGCGGGTACCAAGCACCAGTCGTGAAGAGCGTGAGCGTCTTCGAAGGTTCCAATCGTGGCATTGTTCGCGGCAGCCGCGACCTCTCCGGTCGCTTTGGTAGTACAGCTATCGACGAACACGTGGTTCGCGGTCAGCATGTACTCCTGACTGCCGTCGTGCATCCGGTATCCAGACGTCCCTTGATGGGTGGACTGGTTCTTCTCCCAGATGACGATCCCACCGGGGTATGGTTCTATTGTAGTTTCTGCACCGCCACACAGGAGAGTTTGGTTCTGGTTGATTCGTTCGTACCGAATCTCATCGAGCAGGAGGTCATTCGAGGTTGAAACACCAACGTCTTTGAGAACACTCGGAAGTCGTTCTTCCAACCCAGAAGGAGCCTCTTTCGCAATTTCCACCACTGGTTGAGTTGCGGTGTATCCCCCGATGCTTCGGGAAGACCCACCTTGGTACATCGCGATGAGGTGGTCGCCGAACTCACTGGTATTACGAATGTGCTGGAAAGCTCCGAACAGTTGATCGTAGACCTGACGTAGAGCCTTCTCGTGTTCGTGCCAATGAACAGGCACTTTCTTTTTCTCGACAGGCTCCTGTTTTAGTCCGCCGCGCCCCGTTACGATTCGGCGCTTTCGTTCAGCTGCGCCGACTACGTTCGAGAGGGACGTGGCTCCAACTGCGGAACCGACTCCTTGCAAAACGGTACGCCTGTTAACTCGGCTGTCAGTTGGTTTGTCTGACATCGATACTCAATTTACAGCAATGAATTAAATACTTTTCTAACGCTTACTTGTAAAAGATATATTATACGAATCGATATAATTTAGGCCTACCTTTCTGAGATCCATTCCCCGTTAATTCTGTATCGTAAATATCGAAATTGTCGAAGTACAGGAGAACACCGGTTGTATTCAGACAAAATATACTATATAATTATTTTGTATAACGTATCTTTTACTCTCCATAAGGCCCTTTTCCTCTCATCCCGTAAGGAAAGGTATGAAGCGTCGAACGTACCTGACACTCGTTGCAAGTAGCATCGGGGGAATTTCTGGGTGTGCTAGTCCACTTGTTCAACGCACGAACAAGAAAAAGCGGCTCGGAAAAGTATCACTTGTTGACAAACAAACGAAGGGCGTTAATTTAGATGTGGACATACAACGTTCAATTATCACAACAGAACGAACTGCGACCATCCAATTCAGATTTTCCAATCCAACCTCCGAACCGATTAAACTGAAACTTGACCGAAAAACAGATTCCCCAGCACCGTTGACAAGTTTCGTCGAAACAGATGCTGGTCGGACATTTACAGGTATCGCCCTTGTTCCGCGTAGGGGTTACAATATCACACGGAGGTCAAACTCATGTTGGAGACCCGGTAAAGACGGGTTTGTGAGACAACTTGACGAAGAGGTGATGAGGATTCCACCAAGTAAATCAGTTCAGTTGAATTACGAGGTCTGGGAAGATACAGAGAAAGACGAATGCTTCCCTGCCGGAACCTACCATTTCGGGAAGAACGGATCCAATCCAGTCTCGTGGCAGGTAACAATCAAAATAGAAAAACCAGAAGGTGAAAGTTAGACGCCTTATTGTTGAATCGAAATTGCACTTGTGAAATTAACGCTGAAACTGACGCGCTCCGAAGTCGGATATTAGATATCTACTAGTAGGTTTTCGTTATGTTACGGTAATCAGCGATCTAGCTTTGTGAAGTACTGAGACTAGCCGACATGTTTTCTCGATCAAATCGAGCTCGCCCCCACACGTCCGGTGTATTCTGCTCTTCCGAAATGTGCTCAAGTGAGTATCTCTGTCCAAGGTACCTTCTAGGTGTGCCCTCAATCCAAGCGATTATTTTTGACCTAGTTGCCTACAGCACCTATTACTGAGACATTACCCGAGCACCTTTTATTGCATATTAGTAATAATTATCAAATAACAAAGTAGTAAATAGTTGAACTAGAATACAGAAGATACGTCACCGCTCGAATGTAAGTTGAGACTTGTCTGTTTAAGGTAGAAGAATATGATGATTTGTAGCTACCTATCTTCCGAGCCTCTGGTGCTGCCAGACCTGCAATTCGGTATAGCGAAGTACGGTGTAAAAGGTCGGAATCCGACAGCGGACGAATCCAAGCGAAGCGGACATGTAGATAGAGTGTCGACAAATCCGGCGAAAACCGCGGTCTGGCCGACCAGTCGAACCCGCGCTCGCCACTTTCACCCGAGCCCGAGGGCTCGATCGCCTTCGATTCGCCAGCGGGCGGCCACTCGCCCGCCGGAATCCGGCCACTTTCACTTTCACCGCGAGTATGGCCGAGCGTTAAACCCGTCTCCGATTTATCTGGAACCGGAGAGGTACTATGACGGCAGGATCCCCTGTGCCCCGTCTCGAGACGGGACTGACGGTGCTCGACCGACCGGCGCGGCGCTCGCCCGCGCTCCACCGACTCGCGCTCGCCGAACTCGCCGAGCGGGACGGGGCGGCCTACTGGCTCGACGCCCGCAACGAGGCCGCGACCTACGCGCTCTACGACCTCGCGCCGAGTCGGGGGCGCCTGAGCGACGTCCGGGTCGCCCGCGCGTTCACCGCCTACCAGCACCACGAACTGGTCCGGGAGGTGGCCCGGACCGCCGGCGACGCCGGCCTGGTGGTCGCGCCCTGCGTCGCCTCGCTGTACCGCGACGACGACGTGCCCGAATGGGAGGCGGCCGACCTGTTCGAGTCGTCGCTCGCGGTCCTGTCCGGCCTCGCCGAGAGCCTCGACGCGCCGGTGCTGACGACCGCTGACCGCGACGCCGGCGGGCCGTACGCCGACCTGCTGGCCGACCGCGCCGACGCCGAGATCGAGTGCACCCGGACCGACGCGGGCCTGAAGTACGTCGCCGACGGCTTCGAGACCACCGTCTACCTCGACGACGGCTTCTGGCAGACCACCATCCCGTACTGGGTCGAACTGCTCGGAGCGGTCGCCGAGGACGACCCCGCGGTCGCGGCCGAAGCGATGGGCCTGGCCGACGGCGTCGGGGTGTGACGATGGGCCGGACCAACCCCACCTTCCGTGACTTCCTCGACCGGTACGAGGACGACTGGGCGGCGTATCGCCGGGGGCTGCGCCGCCGGCACAAGCCCCACTTCGACCGCCTGTTCGAGCGCGCCCGCCGGCACGCCGACGCCGCGGGGTACATGAACGCGACCGACCCCGAGATGGCGTTCGTGGTGTCGGTGCTGCTCGCCCAGGAGGCCGAACTCCGCGAACTGCGCGACCGGCTCGACGGGTAGCATGGCGTTCAAGATCGACGTGACCGACGAGGCGGTCGTCGAGTGGTCCCGCACCCCGGCCGGCGACCTCCGGACCCGGCGGACCACCGACTACCGGCCGACCACCTACGTCTCGGGCCCCGACGGGCCGCTGGCCGACCTGCGGGCCGCGCTCGACGACGACCCGAAGGTCGCCCGCACCGAGTCGGAGGACTGGTACACGCGACTGGATGCAGAGGAACGCGATCCGGTCGTCCGCGTCGACCTCGCCCGACCGAGCGAGGTGGCGACGCTCGCGCGGGAGATCCGGGGGCTCCACGAGCGGGACACCTACCCGCCCGGCACGTTCCGGCTGTACAACGTCGACCTCTCGCCGCAGTTCCGGTACTGCGTCGAGACCGGCACCGACCCCGCGACCCCGGAGTCGGTCGACCTGTCGACGCTGTCGCTGCGCATCGACCGCAAGCGGCTCGCCGACAGCGACCTCTCGAAGCTCGAGATCGACGGCGAGTCGCTGCGGGCGACGCCCGGCGTGCTGCTCGAGATGCTCGAGCGGCGACTGGCCGAGACCGACCCCGACGTCCTGGTCGTCAATCGCGGCGAACTCGTGCCGCTGCTCTACGAGACCGCCGCGGAGTGCGGCCGCGAGGACTTCGAGCTCGGCCGGACCCGGGAAGGCCGGTCGGGCTACCGGAAGCTCGCGGGCGAGAGCACCTACGAGAGCTACGGGCAGGTCGGCCACTCGCCCGCCCGGTACGACCTGCCCGGTCGAGCGCTCGTCGACACCTCGAACAGCTTCCTCTGGGGCCACGGCGGGCTGGCCGGCCTGCGCTACCTGACCCGGCGGTCGTGGAAGCCCCTCCAGGAGGTCGGGTGGGCCAGCATCGGCAACGTGCTGACCGCCGTCCAGATCCGGGAGGCGCTCGACCGCGGCGTGCTGATCCCCTGGAACAAGTGGCGCCCCGAGGCGTTCAAGGACGTGGCCACGCTCCACGCCGCCGACCGCGGCGGGTTCACCTTCGCGCCCGAGGTCGGGTTCCACGAGGGCGTCCGGGAGGTCGACTTCGCGTCGCTGTACCCCCGCATCATCTGCGAGTACAACGTCTCGCCCGACACGGTGCTGTGCGACTGCCACGCCGACCGCGCCGACGTGCCAGAACTCGGCTACAACGTCTGCGACGACCGGGGGTTCCTCGCCGACGTGCTCGAACCCCTGCTCGACGACCGGGCCGCGATGAAGGAGACGATCCGGGCGGGCGAGCGCGGCGGCGACGCCGACGGCGCCCCGACGCCGGACGAGGTGGCCCGCGCCCGGCGGATCTCCGGCGTCATCAAGTGGATCCTGGTGTCGTGCTTCGGCTACCAGGGGTACCGCAACGCCAAGTTCGGCCGCATCGAGTGCCACGAGGCCATCAACGCGATCGCCCGCGACGTCCTCCTCCGGGCCAAGGAGACCTTCGAGGCGGGCGGCTGGGAGGTCGTCCACGGCATCGTCGACAGCCTCTGGGTCGTCCCCGCCGACGACCGCGAGTCGGCCCCGCTCTCGACGCTGACCGACCGCATCTCCGAGGCGGTCGACGTCCCGCTCGAACACGAGGCGACCTACGAGTGGCTCTGCTTCGTCCCGCGACGTGACTCGCGGGCCGGCGCGCTCAACCGCTACTTCGGGAAGGTCGCGCCGGACGGCGAGCCCGACGATGACGGCGGGACCGACGAAGGGGCTGGGGAAGCCAGCACCGACGGGGTCGACCCCGAGTACAAGCTTCGGGGCATCGAGGCCCGCCAGCGCAGCACCTCCGCGTTCGTCGAGCGCGTCCAGCGCGACCTGCTCGACGCCCTCGACCGCCACCGCAAACCGGCGCCGGTCTGCGACGTGCTGAAGCGCCGGCTCCGCGACCTCCGGGCCGGCGAGGTCGCGCCCGAGGACCTGCTGATAACCCGCCGGGCGTCGAAGCGCCGGGAGGCGTACGACCGCCGGACCCGGACCGTCGCCGCGCTGGCCCGCGCCGAGGACGCCGGTCTCGACCCCCGGCCCGGCCAGTCGCTGGAGTTCCTGGTGGTCGACGACGGCGCCCCGCGCGAGCGCGAGCGCGTGCGACTCGACTTCGAGGTCGGTGGCGAGCGGGGTCGGGACGTCGGATACGACGCGGAGTTCTACGCCGACCGACTGGTCCGGGCGGCCGAGAGCGTGCTCTCGCCGCTCGGGTGGGACGAGACCCGCATCCGGCGCTACCTCCGCGACGTCGAGGAGGTCCGGCTGTCGGCGTTCGGCGGGTGAACCCCTTCGTTTCCCGAACGGGATACGTTTATTGCGGCCGAGTTCGCTAGGAACGAGAGACGATGGAACAGAGTGAACGTTCGGTCAGCCCGGTGGTCGGGGTCGCGCTGCTGGTCGTCATCGTCGTGGCGCTCGCGGTCGTGTTCATGGCGGCCGTCGGCGGCGTCCGGCTCTCGCCCGCGGCGCCGCAGGCGGCGACGACCATCGGGTTCGAGGCGACGCTCGACCAGGCGACGGGGCAGACGACCCAGCGCATGCTCCTCCACCACGAGGGCGGCGACGCCGTCGACCCCGAGAACCTGAAGGTCGTCGTCCGGGCCGGCGACCGCCGGGTCGTCAACCCCGACATCGTCGACGGGGGCACGCTGTCGGGCGGCACCACCGTCGCCTACAACCTCACGGCCGCGAACCTCTGCGCGGCCGAGTCCGACGAGGCGACCGTCGACGTCTACCACGAACCGAGCGGCAAACCCCTGGCCGAGCAGACCGTCACCATCGAGCACAACGCCTCGTTCGACGTGGTCGACAACGCCGTGAAGTCGAACACGCCGTACGTCGCCACGGTGACGATACCCGGCAGCGGGTATGCCACCCTCGAAGGCGGGTACTACCTCTACTGGCCCATCGAGTCCCGGATCGTCGTCTCGGGGCCGAGCACGTCGCGCTCGCTGACCCCGTTCCCCGACGGCGACCCCGACGACGCGCTCACCGACACGATGACCGACGACGTCAACAACCCGGTCTACTCGTTCCCGATGACCTACGAGACCGACCGCATCCCGTCCGACGCGAGCGTGACCGTCGAGATGAAGTCCTACGTCTTCGGCGGCGACGACTCGAAGATACGGGGCGAGGGCAGCTACCGGTCGTACGACGGGACCCAGTACGAGGAGGCCCACGTCCCGCTCGACAACCCGAAGCGCGTCATCGACAGCAGCGACCCCGACGAGGACAACGTCGAGATACTCCGAGACGGCGACGCGGTCCCGTCGTGGGGGTCGTCGAGCCCCCACCAGGACTCGTTGCAGGACCTCCTCCAGCACCGCGTCGACGGCAGCGGGAACCTCGTGCTCGACGACAACGAGTTCGTGGCCGTCTTCGAACTCAACGAACCCGCCGGCAGCGGCGACTTCAACGACGTGGTGGCCGTCATCGAACTCGACCCGAGTCCGACCTACAAGCGGACCGACGAGGGGCAGAAACTCGTCTGCGGAAACTGAATTACACCGAACCGACGCGAGAACGTCCGAGGTGCTAGTTCCTGCGGTCTTCCTCTCACGAACTAGACCCCTTCGGAGCCACCATTGGATATATCGGTATAGTATTTACGAGAGCCGCATCCGACGTGAGCGACCGTAACGTGCGAGTCGAAATCGTCGAGAGTGACGACGGAGCGCCGTAGAAGCGACCGACTACAGCACCGAGTAGATGTGCTCCTCGTAGACCTCTCGCACCCTGTCGCCCCAGTTGTGGGTGTAGGTGTCGATGATGTCCTCGGCCACGTCCCCGCGCAGGTACTTCACGATGCCTCTATCGCCCGTTCTGTCCCGGAGGTGGGTCGTGAAGAAGTGCCGGAAGTAGTGGGGCGTCACGTTCTCCTCGGCCCCGCCGCCCCGGCGGTACCAGCCGGCCTCGCGGGCGTGGGTCTCGACGGCGTTGCGGACCATCTGAGGCGTGAGCCGCCGGCCCCACTCCCGGCTGGTGCTGACGAACAGCGGCTCGGCGTCCGAGATCGCGTCCGGCCGGACCGCGAGCCACCGCGTCAGGACCGCCCTGAGCTCCTCGTCGACCGGGATCACGGTCGCCCGCTTGCGCTTGTTCGCTGCCGAGCGCACCTCGCCGTTGACCGGGTCGCCCCGGCCCACGTCGCTGGCGACGAACAGCGAGTCGCCGCGGCCGTCGAGCTGGGGCCGCATGCCGAGCCGGTAGGCCTCGGCGGGCTCGCCCGAGAGCCGCAAGTCCCGCAAGTCGAGGTTGCAGAGCTCGCCGACCCGCATCCCGGTCTTGAGCAGGGTGACGACAGCGGCGCGCTCCAGCGGGTGAGTGATGCCGGCCACGAACTCCCGCATCCGCGGGACCGAGATCTCCCGGCGGGTGGGGTCCTTGTCGACGGTCTCGTTCATCTCCTCGACGACCAGCGCCATCGGGTTGGCGTCGAACGCGCCGACCTGGGTCATGTACTCGTAGAACCGGTGGAGGTAGGAGGCGTAGGTGGCGACGGTGCTCTCGGCGAGGTCGCCCCGGAGGCTGTGGACCCACGCCATGCACTCGCGCTGGGTGGCCTCCCCGACCGCGAGCGACTCGCCGCCGGGGTTGCGGTCGGGGTCGCCGACGAACGACTCGAACTCCCGGAGGACGCGCTCGTAGTACTCCCGGGTGCGCTCGCTCTTGCCGTGGAACCGGAGGTCCTCGAGGAAGTAGCCCACGGGGTCGTCGGGGTCGGCGTCGCCCGCGGTCCGGCTACTCGCCATCGGTCACCACCGTGTAGCCGCCCCGCCGGCCGCTGTACTGGACCCGGTTGTCGTTCTGGAGGCGCTGGAGCGTCTCCTCGAGCCGGTCCTCGAAGTCGCCCGCCAGCTCCTCGACCAGTCGGTCCCACGACAGGTACTCGTCCGATTCGAGGAGGTCGAGGAGGCGGGTCTCGAGGCCGTCACCCCCGGGGTCGGAGCCGTCGGAAGACCCTTCCGCGCGGTTCGCCGTCGAGTCCGACCCCGATTCGAGCGCGAACCCGCGTCTCCCGGCCTGTACCATCGTTCTGACGAACTCGCTCTGGCTCATGTCGAGCTCGTCGGCGTGGCGCTTCCACTCCGCTTTCTGATACGTCGGCACGAACGTCTTCACGACCGCCCGGTCGGTGTCGGCGTCGTCGCTCATCGGTCGTTTCCCCCGTCTCACCCCCGGTACATCAAGTTGTCCCATCCGGGCAAATAAGAGACCTTATCTTCTGACGTGGGGCCAAACAGCCACCGGATTATCGTGCCACGGAGAGAGATATTAACCTGTAATGTTCCACAAAGGGAGATATAAATCTATAGCACTGAGGGTCCACGTAGAGAGATTAGTAGCCGTCGCGGCCGTCGCGGTGGACGGGTCGAGTGTCGAGTCGCGGTCGAGGTCGGTCGCTGGTGTCGCGGTTCCGTGACCTGTGGCGGTCGCTATTGGAGAGTCGATCCGGGTCGGGGCTCGCCGGTGCGCCCGGGGCGACGAGTCGTCCGACGCACCCGCCAGTTGGTCTGCTTCCGGCGGCCAGTACCTCGTGAGGCGATGTGAGTAACCGTGGTGGCAGTCTGTTACGACGCCAACCCCTCGCTATGCAGAAGGCCCTGCGTCCGCTCAGCGCGCTCTCACTGCGAGAAGGTGATTGCTCCGTCGGCAGAACCGCGGTAAACGTACGATTCGCCGCCACTGCCCCGTGTTCGTGAGGCCTGCGAGCGTCCGTCACGAGAGGTTCCGACGTCGGTCTCGCACTCGCAGTCCACAGCGACCGCGGCAGCCCCGTACTTGGGCGTAGTCGCAGTGTCGACCAGGATTCTCCCATCGTCGTCCTGGACTGCAACCAGAGCGGACCCGGCCGATGAACAGCGCAGAACGCAGTACGGCACCAAATCCATAAACTGCATCTAGCTATATGCTCGGGAGCTGCGTCGGCCGCTCGACCCCGCGTTCCGATTGGGATCGGCGAACCGGCCGCCAGCGGGCGTCACGCCCGCTACTCGTCCAGTTCGACGAAGACGCCGCAGTTCCCGTAGAGGTCCTCGAAGTGGACGTGCGTCCCCGACTCGCCCGCCTGGGGTTCGCCGGTGAACTCGACGCCGCGGTCGCCGAGCTCCTCGTACGTCCGATAGACGTCGTCGGTGTAGAAGACGAAGCTGGGATAATCGCCGGTCTGATTGCCGACCAGCTCGCGCTCCGCGTCGCCCTCGGCTTCCACGAGCCACAGGCCGACCGACTCTTGGTCCGGCGATCCGACGTGCAACGCCCGGAACCCGTCGTCGAGTTCCCTGTCGGCGATCACCTCGAACCCCATCGTTTCGGTGTAGTACTCCAGCGCCTCCTCGTAGTCGTCCACGAGCAAGGTCATCCGGCCGAGCGTCGGAGCCATGCCGTTCGAGAACCGCCGAGACGGAATATACCTTTGCGCTCCTGCTCTCGACCGGCTCACAGAAGGGCGACCGAGAGATCGGTCGACGGGAGTCGATCAGTAGATCGCCATCTCGGTCTCGGTCTCGGCGCGCGCGAACAGTTCCTTCACGCGCTCGGCCGTGGGGCCGCTCTCCTCGTAGTTCTCCATCAGCACCGTCTCGCTCGGGAACAGCTCCTCGCCGACGACGAGGCCGTGCTCGCGCGCGGTCGATCCGGTCACCGTGAGGTAGACGCCCGCGCCGGTGGCGGCGATGGCGGCCTCCTCCTCCTCGTCCTCGTCGGGGTAGGTGAACGCCAGGGTCTCGGCGTTCCGGGTCCCGAGCACCGCCTCCACGAGGCGCTCGTACCGCGGCGAGATGCAGAGCTCGCCCTCGTAGTCCCGGAGGAACTTCCGGGAGGGACTGCTCCCCTGCGGCAGGGTCTCGGGCGTCGCCATCAACGTGTGGTACACCGTGTCGCCCATCCCGGCGACGACCCGGACGTCGGTGTCGTGGGGGTCGATCCGGGCGTTCACGTCGGCGATGCGGGTCAGCGGGTCGGGGCGGAGCTCGACGACCTCCTCCAGCACCAGGTCGGCGCTGTCGAACCCGAGCGCGAAGTCGTGCTTCCGGAGCGCGCGGAACGGCTCCTCGCGCCCGACGAGCCGGAGGTCCACCCCGCCAGCCGGGACCGTCACGCTGTCGAAGACGATGCGGCGGGGCTTGCCGGCGCGGTCGTCTCGCAGGAGCGTGAAGTCGGGGCGGGCCGGGTCGCTCAGGTCGCTGTAGTCGGCCAGGCGCTCGTAGGCGTCGCGGTCGGGCGTCTGGTCGCCCTTGGTGACGGCCTTCTCGTAGCGGAGCGTCGAGACGATCTCGTCGGCGACGCCCTCGGCGTCGGCCTCGGCGGCCACGCGGTCGAGCACCGCCTCTAACGGCCGGCCCTTCCGGGGTACCGCGATCGGAATCGCGTCGGTCATTGTTCGTCCAAAGGAGAACCGGGAGTAAACGCGTTACGTTCGCGGTATTCGGTCCCGCGCGACAACGCGGCCGGAGCGCTACTCGCCGTCGACGCCGGCGAACTCGAAGCGAGCGCCGCCCTCGGCGCTGTCGGTGACGCGGATCCGCCAGTCGTGGGCCTCCGCGATGCGCCGGACGATGGGGAGGCCGAACCCGGTGCCGTCGGGGCTGGTGGAGTAGCCGCCCTCGAAGATCCGCTCGCGGTCCTCGGGCGGGATGCCCGGCCCGTCGTCGGCGACGAAGAACCCGTCCTCGGTCTCGCCGACGACGACGGTTCCGCCGTCGGTGTCGGCCGCGTCGTCGGCCTCCGAATCGCTGCCCGTCGAACCGTGCTCGGCGGCGTTCCGGAAGAGGTTCTCGAACAGCGCCCGGAGCCGCCGGTCGTCCGAGACGACGCGCCGGTCGGTCTCGACCCGCAGGTCCATCCCGGACGTCTCGACGGTCGCCCACGCCTCCTCGGCGACCACAGGGAGGTCGACCGCGGTCGGGTCGTCGACGGTGTCGCCGCGCCGGGAGAGCGCCAGCACCTCGTCGACGAGCCGCTCCATGCGGTCGTGGGCGTCCGCGACCGCCTCGAAGTGGCGGTCCGCGCCCGACTCGCGGGCGAGTTCGAGGTGGCCCTGCGCGACGTTGATCGGGTTCCGGAGGTCGTGGCTCACGATGCTGGCGAACTCGTCGAGCCGGTTGCGCTGCTCGGCGAGCTGGTCGGTGCGCTGCTGGAGCCGGGTGTAGTAGACGCCGAGCAGTCCGCCCCCGAGCGCGCCGATCGCGACCTTCGTGAGCACGACCGACGCGGGCTGGAGCATCCGGCGCCCCTCGACGGACAGGAGCAGCGACGTCCAGCCCGAGAGCAGCCCCATCGCCGCGGCGCCCGCCAGGCTCCAGCAGCAGACGACGCCCACGAGGTCGGCCGGAATCCCCGCCGTCCGGAGCCAGAGGCCCAGCGCGACGACGACCAGCGCCAGCCCCATGGGGACGCCGAACCGGAGGAACTCCGCGGCGGTCAGCCGCCCGTCGACGGCGACGTAGCTCACCGCGACGGCGAGCAGTCCGACGCCGAGTCCGGCGACGGACCACCGCCCGAGCGGGACCGCGCGACGGGTCGCTGCCGATGCGTCTGGCGGGGAAAACATGTGGGTGGCCGTCGGTCAGTTGGCGAACACGTCGTTGATGCGCTCGCGCCACTCCTGGATGCCCTCGATCTCGTCGCGGATCTCGGACACGTCGCTCTCGACGCTCTCGACGCGGGCGGTCAGGTTCTCCTCGAGGGCGTCGAGGTCGGCCGACAGCGCCTCGACGTCCTCCGACACGTCCTCGACGGCCTCGGTCACGTCGCCCACGCCGTCGAGTTCGTCGCGGACCGCCGCCAGCTCGTCGCGGACCGCCTCGACGTCGTCGCCGACAGCCTCCACCTCGTCGCTGACCTCGGTCACGTCGCCGGTGTTCGCGCCGACGAGCTCCTCGAGTTCGTCGAGCTGGGTCTCCAGCGCCTCGACCTCCCCGCCGAAGTCGTCGATCTCGGCGAGCTCGGCTTCGAGCGACTCGACGTCCTCGCGCAGCGTCTCGAGCGCGTCGACGTCCTCCCGCAGGGACTCGACCTCCTCGACCTCGTCCCGGAGAGCGTCGAGGTCCTCGATCTCGGCCTCCAGGTCGCCGAGGTCCTCGCGGAGGTCCGTCTTGAACCCGCGCACGTCGTCGCGCAGGTCGCTCTCGACGTCGCGGAGCTCGTCCCGGAGGTCGTCGACCGCCGCGACGTCGGCCTCGAGGTCGTCGACGCGCTCGTCGGTCGCGTCGGTCTCGGCCCGGAGCGCCTGGACCTCGTCCTCGAACGCCTCGATGTCGGCCCGGACCGCCGCGATGTCGTCCTCGTACTCGCCGAAGATGTCCTCCGCGACGCCGTTCTCGTCGATGAACGCCTCCAGCGCCTCGGTGTACGCCGAGAGGTCCTCGACCCGCGACTGGAGGTGGCGGATGCGGACGTTGGTGCTCTCGGGCATCTCGACGTCGAGCTCGCGCTGGATGGCCCGCATGTCGGCGTCCTCGACCTCGCCGGCCCGGATCTCGTCGGCGAGCGCGGCCGCGACGCTCCCGGGCCGCGGCGGGGACGCCTCGGGCTCGGCGGTCGCGGTCTCCGCGGCGGTCTCGGAGGGCGGGGTCGCGTCCTCGGTGTCCTCGTCCGCGGACTCCGTCAGGTCGTCGCTCTCGTCGTCCTCGTCCGCGTCGGCATCCGCTTCGGCGAGTTCGTCCGCCGCGTCGTCCTCGTCGGACTCCGCCGCCTCCGGGTCCGGTTCGTCGACCGTCTCGCCGTCGTCCGCGTCGTCGGGGGTGTCCACCTCGGCCTCGTCCAGCGACTCCTCGGGTTCGAGGAAGCTGCCGTCGTCGGCCAGCGGTTCCTCCTCGTCGACCGCCGGTTCGGAGGCCGACTCGTCCGCGTCACCGAGCAGGTCCTCGCCCTCCGCGAGCGGGTCGCCGTCCTCGCCGCCTTCGGCCAGGGGGTCGTCGGCGTCGGCCGCCAGCGGCTCGGCGTCGTCGCCGCCTGCGAGGGGGTCCGGGTCGTCCTCGGCGTCCGCCGAGAGCGGGTCCGCGCCGTCCTCGTCGAGGCCGAGGCCCTCCTCGCCCGCCACCACGTCGCGGACGAGCTGGCTGTCCTCCTCGGAGACGATGTCGGTGATGGTGTTGCCGTCGGGGCCCGCGACCTGCCCGTCCGCGCCCGCGCTCCCGGAGTCGGCGGCCGCGTCGTCGGCGTCGGTCGTCCCGGAGTCGACGCTGACGGGCGCGACTTCCGCGATGGTCGGCGAGCCGAGGAACGCCGAGGGGTCGTCGTCCTCGCCCAGGCGCACGCCGTACACGGTGACCAGCTCCTCGTCGGGTTCGAGGTCGCGCTCGAACTCGACGCGGTGGTCCTTGTACGCCGTCCAGTTGTCGTTCTCGTAGTCGGGGTGGAAGCCGACGTTGTCCATCGGGAACTCCTCGGGGATGTCGTCTGCCAGCCGGAGGGTCGCGCGCTCGTCGCGCTCGCACCGGATGACGAACTTGATGGCGGGGACCGCGAACTCCTCGCCCTCGAACGATTTCTCCACGACGACGCCGCTCTCGGTCGTCGTCACCACCTCGGTCATGCTGTCACTCATACGGTTCACATCCCAGAACGGCCATATAAATCACACGCCCGCACGCGGCGAAACATCTCCCGATCGGGTCGTCTCCCGGTGCGATCGTCCCGCGGCAGATCGCCGAGGTCCGGATCGGCGTCCGCCTCGGCGGGACCCACCTATTTGGCCGCGCCGGGCGTACCCCCGATCATGCTGCTCGCAGGAACGTACGACGGCGTGTACCGCGCCGACGGTCCGGAGTTCGACGCGGCGGAGCGGGTGCTCGACGCCGGCCGTGCGATGCGCGTCCGCCGGTTCGACGGCTGGGACGGCGCGTTCGCCGCGACGAAGACGGGACTCTACCGGTCGACCGACGGCGGCGACTCGTGGACGAACCTCGACGTGCCGCGCGAGGAGGTCTACTCGGTGCTCGGCGACCCCGAGGGCAAGCGCCTCTACGCCGGGACCCACCCGGCGCACCTGTACGTCTCCGAGGACGACGGCGAGACGTGGCGGGAGCTGACCGGCTTCCAGGACCTCCCGTCGCGCGACGAGTGGTACACCCCGCGGCACCGCAACGAGTCGCACGTCCGGAGCCTCGGCGCCCACCCCGACGCCCCGGCGCGCGTGGTCGCCGGGGTGGAGGTCGGCGGGGTCCACGTCAGCGACGACCGCGGCGAGACGTGGACCGAGCGCAAGGGGGGCGTCCGCACGAGCGAAGAGAGTGCAGGCTCGTCACGAGCGGAGCGAAGTGACGGTGTCCACGACGACGTCCACCACGTCCTGGTGCGCGGCCCGGACCATTACGTCGCCTCCTGCGGCGGCGGGCTCTACCGCACCGCGGACGCGGGCGAGACGTGGACGCGGCTCGACGAGGGCGTCGAGCACACCTACTTCCGGGAGGCGTTCGCGCACGACGGGACGCTCTACGCCGCGGCGGCCCGGTCGTCGCCGGGGACGTGGCGGGGCGAGCGCGGCGCGGACGCGGCGCTGTTCGAGTCGACCGACGACGGCGATACCCTGGAGTCGGTGTCGTACCCCGGCGGGCCAGAGGAGGTCGTGCTGGCGTGGACGACCGACGGCGAGGGTCGGGTGGTCGCGGGCACGAACGACGGCGGCGTGATCGTCCGGTCCGCCGGCGAGTGGGTCGCGGGCGGCCGGCTGCCCGAGGGCGTCGCGTCGCTCTGCCGGGTGTAGCGGGAGTTCCGGGGCTCGTTCGGTTGGCTCAGCCCTTTCGGGGTAGTCGGACTGGCGGTCGCCGGTTCCGGTTGCGCCCGGGTTCGCTTCCGACGCCGGCCGACCGCGCGAGGCGTCCGGGCGACGTTCGTCGCGGTCTCGTACTTGAACCTTCGTGCGCCGAGAACGGGAAGCGAAATCGGTCGCGGACCCGACTCAGAGGTCCACGCGGTCGCCGATCTCGACGACGTCGAGCCGCTCGGGGTGGTCGTAGCTCCGGGCGTGGTCGTGCAGCACCGTCGGGTCGACGGTCATCCCCTTCCACATGTCCCAGTGGCTCGGCAGCAGGCGGTCGAGCCGGAGGTCGCCCGCGGCCTCGACGATCTGGTTCTCGTCGCTGTACCACCGCGTGCGCTCGGGTTCGCCGGTCTCCTTGTCGGGGATGTTGCCGACGGCGCCGAACGCCAGCACGCCGAGGTCGATGTCGTACTCGGTGCCGACCCGGGCGAACTCGTCGCTGGGCTTGGTGTCGCCGCCGTGGAAGAACGTCCGGTCGCCGTACTCGACGACGTAGCTGACCGGGTGGGTCGCGTCGGGGTCGTGGGCGGGCTCGACGTGGACGGTGAACGCGCCGACCTCGAACGAGTCGCCCTCGGCGACCTCTTCGAACTGGTCGTCGTCTACGTCCCACTCCTCCGTCCAGCGCTCGTCGTCGCGGGCGACCGCGAGGCTGTCGTCTGGCGCGTGGAACGTCGCGCCGGTGTTCGCCAGGATGGGCGCCTGGCTCGGGCCGTGGACGTGGTCGACGTGCTCGTGGGTCGCCAGAATCGCGTCGGCCTCCGCGACGTCCGCCGGGTCGAAGGGGACCGGAATCATCCGGACGGTCCGCGGCGGGTCGCCGGTCCCGAGGTACGGGTCGATGAAGACGGTGGTGTCCTCGGCCTTCAGGACGAAGCCGTTGCAGCCGAGGTACCAGACCGCGATACCGTCCGGGTCGGCGTCCTCGACCGCGCGCGGGAGCCAGTCTCCCCAGTCGCTGTGAATCGCCATGTGGCCCACTCCGCCCAGAAAGGTGGTAAGTGTTGTTCTTCCGGCCGACTACAGGCTGCGGAGCCGGATGTGGTCGCGCTCGATCTCAGAGATGCGGTCGGGTTCGACCGTGTAGGCGTCGTCGTCGTGGCCCTCCCAGCCGAGCCGGGTCTTCACGCGCTCGGCGATGCCGGGGTTGGGGTCCACGTACATCAGGTTGTTGTCCTCGTCGACCTCGGTCACGACGCCGACCTTCTCGTCGTTGGCGTCGAGCACGTCCTTGCCGACGTCGTCGTCGTCCAGCGTCACTTCCTCGTCCTCGACCACCGTCTCGTCGCCCATCGTCGCGTCGGTCTCCGCGGCGGTCGTCTCGTCGGCGGTGACGGTCTCGTCGGCGGTGACCGTCTCGTCGCTCGCCTCCTCCTCGGTGACCGTCTCGTCGCGCGAGATCGATTCCTCGACGGTCCCGGTCGTCTCGGCCTCCGCGCCGGTCGTGACCTCGTCGAGGGCGGTCTCGTCGCGCTCGATCCGGACACCCTCGACGTCCGTGGGCTCGCCCTCGACGGCCTCCGCGGTGGCGTCGGAGCCGATGAGCATCGTCTCGATCAGCGTCGACGCCACGGTCTCGCTGCTGAGCAGCTCCTCGTCGACGAACTCGAAGGTGAGCCGCTTGCGGTCGACGACCTCGTCCTCGACGATGCGGCGCTCGTACAGCTGGGTCTCGATGACGCCCTCGTCGGTGACCTCGCTCTCGATGTCGACGTGGTCGGCCTCGACGGCCTCGTCGGTCTCGACGTCGCCGCCGAGGATGTCGCTCTCCAGGATGGTGCGCTGGACGCCCTCGATGTCGACGCTGCTCTCGATGGTGTCGGACTCCAGCGTCTCGGTCTCCTCGATGTCGCGGTCGACCACGCGGCTCTCGACGGTCTTGCGCTCGATGATCTCGCGGGTCACCTCGCGGGTCTCGTCGACGTCGACCGTGATGACCTCGCGGTCGGTCACGTCGATCTCCTCGACGTCCTCCTCCCAGCCGACGCTCTCGCGGTCCTCCACGATGGCGATGCCGCGCTCCTCCTCCTCGCCGATGTGGACGTTGACGATCTCGCGTCGGACGAGCTCGGTGTCGATGACCTCGTCGCGGACGATCTCGCTGTCGACGACCTCGCTCTCGATGGTCTCGGTCTCCTGGACCGTCCGCTCGATGACCCGGGTCTCGGTGATCTCGGTCCGGACGGTCTCGCCGTCCATCAGCGCCTGCTCGACCTCCTCGTCCTCGAGCGTGGCGCGCTCGACGGCCTCGGTCCGGTCGACGAACTCGAACTGGCCCCGGCCCTCGCTGGGTCGGTCGCCGTGGCGGACCAGCGCCAGGTCGTCCTCCTCGAGGCGCTCGTGGAACTCGTCCCACTCGACCTCCTCGACGTCGTCTGTCGACTCGTCGTCGGGGTAGTGGACGTGGAGTTCCTCCTCGCCCTCCTCGGTCGTGCGGAAGGCGGGCTTCGACCCGCTCTCCTCGATCCACGTCCGGATCGTCTCGCGGTCCGTCGTGATGTTGGTGTCCCCGTCGGTCTCCCTAGTTGTGTCGTCTGCCATATCTCCCACCGTGAACAGAATCGACGTGCGGGGACTTAGGCGTCGTTGCCAGATTTCGTAGACGTATCGCCTAACGGTTCGTTCCAGTTCCGAAACTGATGCTTACGGCGACGTGACGGAGGAGAAAGGAGACGGCGCGGTCAGTCCTCGCAGCAGCCGCTCGCCTGGTCGCCGAAGTCGACCGCCAGCGGCTCGGAGATGGCGTCGTTGACGGCCTCCATCTTGGTCTCCAGCGCCTCCTGGGCCTGGAGGTACTCCTCCATCACGGGCAGCGAGTGGAGCTCCTGCTGGGCCTGCCGGACCTTCTGGATGTCCTCCTGGGTGGCCTCGCCGGTCTGGCGCGCGAGCATGAACTCCTGGCGGAGCTGCTCGAACTCCTGGACCTTCTCCTGGGCCTCGTCGTCCTGCTCGACGGCCTCCTTGGTCTCCTCGAACCGCCGGTACTCCGGCGTCTCGGCGATGGCCTCGCCGAGTTCGCCCGCGAGCTCTTCGACGCGGGAGAGTTCGGTCGCCTCGCCGTCGACGTCTGTTTCGACGCTCATGCGTCGGTGATTGGGACTCCGGCGGTTTAGACCTGCCGGATGGTCGTGACGGGGCGGAGCGAGAACGGGGAACGGAACGACGGTGTCAGCGATCAGGTTCTCACGAACAACCGATTTAGACGAGGAGGCCGCGAAAGCCCTCGCCCTTCTAGTCCGCCGGGAGGTGAGATCGGCCACCCGTCTCAGCGCGTCGGCTGTTTCGCTTCCCACCGGACGTCTGCACGACCCACCCCAGAACACCGCCCTTAAACGTCCTGACCGACAAAACCCCGTCAATGAGCCAGGACAGCGAGTACAGCGAGGGAGACCTCCGAAACACCGGGATGTCGCTGAAGCACGACCGGGAGTGGGACTACGAGCTCGACCGCATCGTCGAGGCGGTCGAGGAGCGCGACGCCACCAAGGTCGGGCTCCAGTTCCCCGAGGGGCTGAAGCGGCGCGGCCCGAAGGTCGCCGACGACATCCGCGAACGCGTGCCCGACGACGTGACCGTGATGCTGTCGGGCCAGCCCTGCTACGGCGCGTGCGACCTCGACACCTTCCTGATGAAGCGGACCGACGTGTTCGTCCACTTCGGCCACTCGCCGATGAAGAACACGGACAAGGTCATCTACGTCCCCCTCTTCTCGAACGTGGACGTCTTCCCCATCATGGAGGAGTCGCTCGCGGAGCTCGACGACCCCGCCGAGAACCCCGACGTCGGCCTCGTCACCACCGCCCAGCACATGAACCGCTTCGAGGAGATGAAGGCGTGGCTCGACGAGCGCGGCTACGAGGTCCACACCCGGAAGGGCGACGACCGGCTCACCCACGAGGGCCAGGTGCTCGGGTGCAACTACGCCAGCGCCGACATCGACGCCGACCAGGTGCTGTACGTCGGCGGGGGGAAGTTCCACCCGCTCGGGCTGGCGATGGAGCACCCCGACAAGAACGTCGTCATCGCCGACCCCGTCAACAACGTCGTCACCGTCGCCGACACCGAGAAGTTCCTCAAGCAGCGCTACGCTTCGGTGCACAAGGCGATGGACGCCGAGAAGTGGGGCGTCATCTTCTGCACCAAGATCGGCCAGGGCCGGTGGGAGACCGCCCAGGAGATTCTCGAGGACAACGACGACGCCTACCTCATCACGATGGACGAGGTCACTCCGGACCGCCTCCGGAACTTCGACATGGACGCGTTCGTCAACACCGGCTGTCCGCGCATCACCACCGACGACGGCCCGCAGTTCCACAAGCCGATGCTCACCCCCGGCGAGTACGAGATCGCCGTGGGCAACAAGCCCCTCGACGAGCTCTCGTTCGACACCTTCCACGGCACGTGGTAGTCGTCGAGTAGCCCCGGCGGTCACTCCGGCGGGCCGCCCACCCACTCGGTCTCGATTCTGAAGCTGTCGCCGTCGTAGGCGACGTACCGCGGCTCTCCGATTCCGAACGGCGGGTACGTCGACGTCTCGGCCCGGTACACCACCTGCCGGACCCCCGACTCGAAGTGCGCCAGCGCGTTCCGGAGCGGCGTGTCGCGGACGACCTGCTCGGCGATCATCCTGCGCGGCTCCGTCGGCGGGTCGTCGACGCGCGTGACGGTGTAGGTCGCGAGGTGGGACTCGTCGTCCGTGTCGTCGCGGACGACCACCTCGTCGCCGTCGCGCTCGACCGAGTCGATTCCCGTCGGCGTCAGTTCCAGCGGGTCGCCCGACAGGTCGAACCGGGCGGAGAGACCCACCGCGTTCTGATAACCGTCCCCCTCGAACCACCCGTCGGTCCCGAAGGCGTAGGTTCCGGCTCCCAGACCGACCACGGTGACCTCCTCGGTCCCCTCCGCGCGGGGTATCGGTCGGTCGAGGTCGGCGTTGTCCACGGTCAGTCGCCACGTGTGAGAGCCGTCCGGTCCGATCGTCATCAGCGGCTCGGGCCACATCCGCGGGGCGACGTGGAACCACTCGCCGTCCGCGCGCTTCCAGAGCCGCCACGCGTAGAAGTTGACGCTGAAGGTCGCGTCGGTCCCGTTGGTCAGCGTGAACGGGAACTCCGCGCGCGGGAGCGACCCGGACTGCTCGGCGGGCGCGATGGCGAGCGGGGCGTCGTCGACCGCCGGCGCGTAGACGTAGCGTCGCACGTCCCCGTCGAACGGCGGGCCGCCCCGGGGGTCGGCCGTCCCGACGTCCGGGGGTTCGGTACCGGTCGCGGTTCCGTCCGCGGCGGTCGTCCGCTGTCCCGTCGTGGCGGTCCGGGGCGTCGTGTCGGTCGTCGGGTCGCCCGGGTCGGCGCCCAGACACCCACCGAGACCGGCGCTTCCGAGGAGGGCGAGCAGTCGGCGGCGGTCCATGCCCGCCGGTTGCGCCGACGCGGGCAAGTATCTTCAGGTGGGTGAAACGCCCGCTTTACCCACTCTATTACTACTGGGCATTCACAAACCTTTTTGTATGAGTAACGGGTATGTGCTGGTAACGATGAGCGCCACCCGTTCCGCCGACGTCCGCACCGCGATCGAACGCTGTCGCGTCGAGGACCTCACGCCCGTCAGCCTCGACGCCGACGCCATCCCCTCCACCGCGCCCGACGACCTCCGGGAGCTCAAGCGCGAACTCGACGCCGACGACCTGGTCCCCGCCACCGTCGTCGTCGACGCCTGCTTCGGCGAGAACTGCTCGTTCGCCACCCAGGAGGAGGCCGACCGCGTCCGGGAGTACGTCCGGGCCGCGGCGTTCCTGGGCGCCGGCAAGGTGACCGTCGAGTTCGACAGCGTCGGCGACGAGTCGAAGGTCCGGCCCGCGCTGGCCGCGGTCGCCGAGCGCGCCCGCCGGGAGGGCGTCGCGCTCGACGTCGCCGGTCCCATCAGCCTGGAGAACTGACGCCGACCGCAGACGCGAATCCCAACGCTCTCGTTCTCCGACCGCCTCTCCTCTCGCATGGACAAGGCCGCGCTGGAGCGTCGCCTCTCGCGGGTCGCGGGCTTCGCGGACCCCCGGGTCGAACTCGAACAGTACCCGACGCCCGCGGACCTCGCGGCCCATCTCGTCCACCTCGCCGACGTGCAGGGCGACCTCGCCGGGAAGACGGTCCTCGACCTGGGCACCGGAACCGGCGTGCTCGCGCTCGGTGCGGCCTGTCGGTCCCCCGCGCGCGTCCTCGCGCTCGACCGCGACCCCGCGGCGCTCGCGCGGGCCCGCGAGAACGAGCGGGCGGTGCTGCCCGCGTCTGCGACTCGGGTCGAGTGGATGCTGGCCGACGCGACGCGCGCCCCGCTCTGTCTCGGCTCGGCGCAGTCGGCGGACGGCGGTGGTCCGCCAACGCGCTCCGACGTCACGGTGCTGATGAACCCGCCGTTCGGCGCCCAGACCGGCAACGAGCACGCCGACCGGGCGTTCCTCGCGACCGCGAGCGAGGTGTCGTCGGTCTCCTACTCGGTCCACAACGCCGGGAGCCGGGAGTTCGTCGAGGCGTTCGCCGGCGACGAGGGCGGCGAGGTGACCCACGCGTTCCGGGCCGAACTCGACCTCCCCCGGCAGTTCGACCACCAGACCAGCGAGCGGGAGGTCCTCGACGCAGAAGTGTTCCGGATCCGGTGGGCGTGAGGAGGCGTTCCTGACAGCAGGTAGTAGCGCGGTTTTCTCACCCCGAACTATCGGTGACGAACACGGAAAGTACAGAGCGTTGATTACCCAATCCACGCAACAGTTGTGGTGATATCTCGACAAGACACATCCATCGTCCTTAGAGGCACGTACCACTCCTAGACGCGCGTACCGTATCCCTCAAGGTGCCCACCGGCCTATAAAGACACGAAGTGTACATGAAGCGAAACCAAGTCCTTGTAGTCGGAATCGTCGTGCTCCTCGGTGCCGTCGGTATCGGCTTCGCCGCAACTGGTGGCCAGCTCGGTGCAACTGACCCCGATCTCTCGAAGCAGGAGGCAAAGACCATCGCAGCCGATCACGTTGGCGGAACCGCCCAGAACGTGGCCCTCGAACAGGAAAACGGTCCAGTCTACGAAGTCACCGTTGAACAGGACAACGGCGCACTCAAAGAAGTAGAAGTTGACGGCAACAGTGGCGATGTGCTAGAGGTTGAGAACGCAGATGACGGTGAAGAAGGAGCGGACGACAGCGACGGAGAAGACACCGCATAAGCCCCTCGCTACGTGACCCCGTACTCGGACGTGGTCGTGGCTAGCGTCTTGTTTTCCCTTCAAACTGAAATACTATCACCAGTATTTGACTACCATGGTCGAAGCCGAAATCCTCATCAATTCCCTCACCCTTCTCATCGTCCTTGTCGTCCTCACGTTCGTTGGTGTCGCCTACTATCGAACCCGTATCCAGCGCCTCTTAGTGCTTTTCTTACTCGCAGCCCTACTAGGAATCAATATGGTTGTCACGCTAGCCGAAGATTTTCTTGAACAAGGTATCCCATACATAGAGGTGCTCTCTAGCCTGTTTGGGCTGGGAATCGCCCTGCTCCTCCTCCTCACCATCGTCCGCCGTTTCACGTGGGAACCAGAATGAGCCAACCAAAACCGCTTCCCAGCTGTTCTGATCAATGACTGACCCCGAGGATGCTGAGAAAGCACCCGCGGCTGAAGACGGTCTTTCGCTCCCAACCCGCAAGGAACTCTTCGAACACGTCGAGGCGAATCCCGGCATCCACTTCAACCAGCTCAAACGCGACCTCGACATGGAAACCGGACTGCTCCAGCACCATCTCCAAGAACTTGAGCAATACGGCGTACTGGAAAGCGAAGCGTATCAAGGGAAACGGCGGGTGTTCGTCGCCCGAGAACTCGACGAGGAAGAAAAGTCGATTCTTGCCGTGTTACGGTACGAAACAACACGTCGTATCCTCCTCCATCTCCTCGAAAACGGCCCAGCACGGAATAGCGAGATCGCCGAGGCTGTTGGCGTCACCCCGGCGACGATTTCCTGGCACCTCTCCAACCTCGTTGAGGAAGGCGTCGTCGAAGCAGTCGAGGACGGCCGGACGACGCGCTACAGGGTGCAGAACGAGGAACTCACAGTCCAACTACTCGTCCGGTACCAGGAGAGCTTCGTCGATCGGGCCGTGGATAGGATTATCGACTTTTGGGGATAGCGTATCCTGGGCACGGAAGCCCGGGTCGTGACTTGTGACCAAACAATCCGTTAGACGCGCGTACCATTCTTAGACTGCCGTGCCAGACGATTAACGTACGAACGGGTCATCGAATTCCGACGGGGGCAACAGAGATGAGACAACAAAAATTCCTGGCGATTGGGGTGGGGGCACTCCTCATCCTCGGCATCGTCGGCGGTGCCGGATTGGGCGGTGCTGTCGCAACTGCTGAGAATCCGCTTGATGTCGGTGTGCAAGATGACGACGATACTGGCGAAGAAGAAGGCGAACAAGAGGAAGAAGAGGAGGAGGAAGAAGAGGAACAGATTGACCTCAGTCGGGTTCAAGTCTCAGCGCAGCAGGCGATAGGGATCGCCGAAAACGAGACGAACGGAACGGTCGTTGCCCTGGAGCTCACGACCGTGTCGTTGAACGAGACGGAGACTGGAGCGGAGACGGAAACCGAAACCGAGGCCGGGGCTGAGAACGAGACCGAGAATGAGACGCTAGTCTGGGAAGTCGAGTTCCTGTCGCAGGATGGCACCGAGACGGAAGTTCTCGTTGATGCGACGGACGGCAGCGTCCTTGGCGTGCAAACCGAAACCGCCGAACAAGAACAAGGCGAGCAGGAAGACCAGAACGGTACTGAAGAGGAGGAGGGCGAGCAGGAAACCGAGACCGAGACCGAGACCGAGACCGAGACAACGACCCAGTAAGCACCCACCCGGATAAAGTGCCGTTCCGGGAGATGATTCCGCTCAATTTCTCTTGGTTCGTGTCCGAAATATTCATAACAGATTCGGAGTCGCCCACGTAACACGCGACAGCGCTTGTGACCACACAACCTCACAGGACTGTCGGAACCGAGTACCAATGACCCAGAGACTATCAATCCGGTTCGACGACGAGTTGTCCGGAGGAGAGGACTCATGAGATGGCTATTTGGGAGTGGTCGTGGCGTGGGGCTCACCGAACTCCTTCATGGACAAGCACCGTGGGGCGTCGTCGTGCTGTTCGCAGTAATCACCCAGGTAGGCGACGTCTGGTTCCACTTTCTGATCGGTAGCGTGCTCTACGTCGCTGGTGAGTACGTCCCCCGCGTGGGGATCAAACGACGACGAGGGTTGTTCGTATTTGCACTTGGAGTCACGTATACCGGCCTTATCGTGGTTCTCAAAGACGTCTTCATGCTTCCACGACCACCAGGTGCGGGTGACCCGCCTGCACTCCGTTGGATACCGTCGGTGTTCGCAGGGTTGTTCACGAGCATTACGACGGCGGACGGCACTGGCTTCCCGAGTGGCCATGCATTGGGGACGACGATGGTCTGGGGCGGGCTGGCGCTCGTCCTCGACAGTGGCACGTATCGGACACGAGCAGGGGTCGCCGGCGTGGTCGTCGTACTCGTCTCAATCTCGCGACTCGTTCTCGGCGTACACTACGCTGTTGACGTGATCGTCGGTGTCGGACTCGGCGTGCTGGTACTCGGTGTCCTCTACTGGCTGGCCGATGCCGGGACTGACCCGGAACGGGTACTACTCGTTGCTGTCGTAATTGGGGGAGTCGCAGTGCTTGTGCACCCTTCGTTCGATAGCCTGGCGGCGTTCGGGAGTGCAGTCGGTGGCTGGCTCGTGTGGCGGAGTGTTGCCGATTCGACGCCGGCCTACCCATCGACCAACCGCGAAGTGATTGCTGGATTCGCCGTGGTGGGGATTGTTGGTTCGCTGTACGGAGTGGTGTACGCGCTCGATTTACCACTCTTGGTCACGGTTGTCGGTGCTGCGATTACCGCGGGGACTGTTGTTGGAGCACCCCGTATAGGTGAAAGGCTGATTTGATAACCCGAATCTGATAGCAGCCGCGTGGTCAATTCACACCGCGTACGTATCGAACTGGCCCTTTGAGTCTCCCCTGGAATTCCGAACAAAGAAATCGCACTCCAACCACTGCTAGACGTCGTTCAGTTGTACGTCTCTCGCGTCGCGATCTTGATTCGGGTCCCGTCGTACGTCGCGAACAGCCGCGGGCCCTCCCGCACGAACCGGATCCCGTCGAGAGTCACCGACTCGCCCTTCGCGGGGATCGGCGCGGACGCGACCGTCGAGTTGTTCCGCGCGACGTGGACGACGAACGCGCCCTCGTTCGGGGCGACCGCGACCGTGTGGTTGGCGAGCGTCGGCCCGGCGACGGCCGGTTCGGACGCGAACGAGTGGGTCCACCGGTCGTCGTCCGGCCCGCGGAGCCACACCTGGTACGCCGTGCCGCCGCCGGCGACCGACCAGCCCGCCCGCCGGACCCGGACCACCTCCGACCAGCCGACGCCGCCGACCTTGACCCCGGTCCGGCCGGCGAACGCCAGCCGGCCCTTCGAGACCGCCTGGGTCCAGATCTCGCGGTCCTCGTTGACCACGATGACGCCGCTGGTGGTCACCTGGGTCGTCTCGCCGAACATCTCGACGTCGATGGCCGAGACCTTCTGGTTCCGGACGTGCTCGGCGTAGGTGACGTTGTACCCCCGGACCTCGATACCGGGACCGTCGCCGGGCGCGTTCCCGCCCTCGACCGCGGTGAGGTTGACCGGGATGGCCACGCCGACCATCACCGCCAGCGGGAGCAGCAGCGCGAGCAGCCCGACCTGCTGGCGGGAGACGTCGCCGAACAGCGGCCGGCGGTCGGCGGTCGCGGCGGCGGTCGTCACCGCCGCCAGCGCGACGACGAACACCACGCCCAGCCCGCGGTAGAGGACGAAGCTGCTCTCGCCGCGGTACCACCAGAGCGCCCAGAGCGTCATCGAGAACCCGAGGACGACCGCGCCGGTCCAGAGCCGGAGCGCGCCGACCCGTCTGCGCCGCCGGTAGAGCAGCACGACCCCGAGCAGGACGCCGAGCAGCAGCCCGAGCGCGTGGCCCTGGACCGCGATGCCGGACCACCACGGCGGCCCGAAGCTCCGGGACGCCTCGCCGACGATCACCGGGTCGCGGAGGGCCCGGTAGGCGGTCCTGATGGCGCCCTGGGCCGAGACCGCGACCACCGTCAGCAGCGGGTACCGCACCATCGCGAAGCCGACGAACGCGAACGCGACGCCGGAGAAGCCGATGATGGGACCCCAGGCGAACACGCTGGTCGCCAGCCCGACCAGCGCCACGCCGGCGGGGAAGATGACGAACGCGCGGATCCAGGGGTTCGTCGTCTTCGAGAAGAAGGGGTTCTCGCCCCGCTCGGTCGGGAAGTGCCCGAAGAAGTACTCCGCCAGGGGCGCGACCGCGAGCGTCGTGGTGAGGTTGCCGACCAGGTGGCCCGGCCCGGTGTGGGAGAACGGCGCGAGCAGCCACCCGACGGGGTAGAGGTACGACCACGACGAGAACGGGATGGTGAGGGGACCGCGCCAGTGGTTCCAGCCCTCCTGGACGAACAGGTACACCGCCAGCACGCCCGCCGCCGAGACGAGGGTGCCCCACGGGACCCCGAGCAGGAACCGCGAGCGGAGCCGCCGGCCCCACCGGCCGTCCGGCCCGTCGAGCCGCCGGACCAGCGCGAGCGACGCGAGCACGGCGAGCGGGATGGCGACCTGCACGGGGCCGGGCAACCACGCGGGCAACTGGACCATACCCGTGTCTTTGCCCACCGCGGTATAAATGGGTGGCCGAAATCGCTCCGGCGGGCCGGCCGGCCGCGGGCCGTCTCAGGAACCGCGACGGCCGGTCGTCTCGTCTCCCGTCCCGTCGACGACCATCCGCTGGTAGGCCTCCGGATGGTCGAGCAGCCAGTCGATCGCCGCCTCGAAGTTGTAGGCGTCGAGTCGCGAGACGACCTCCTCCAGGTCGGTGAAGTCGGTCCCCATCTGGCGCAGCGTCTCGAACTCGCTGTACACCTGTCGCGACATCTCCGCCCGTTCGGCGTCCCCCATACCTCCCCGGACGCCGGGCACGCACTTACGACTCCGTCATAGTGGCACCGACATGTGAGGGAACCCGCACGTCGAGCGGTGTGTCCGGCAATCCAGTGCGCGCGGGCGGCCTGCCGGCCGAATCGCAGTTCCGTAATGTTGAAACGCACGAAACCAGAACTGAGGGGTATGGAACTACGGGTCATCGAGAAGTCCGCGGACGAACTCTCCATCGAGATCGCCGGCGAGGACCACACCTTCATGAACGTGCTGAAGGGCACTCTGCTCGAGCAGGACGACGTGGCGGCCGCGACGTACGACGTGAACCCCGAGCAGTCCGGCGGTCAGACCGAACCGGTGCTGACCATCAAGACCGAGGGCGGCGCCGACCCGCTCGACACCTTAGAGACCGCCGCCGGCGACATCAGGGACAAGACCGCCTCGTTCCGCGAGGCCTACGAGAGCGCGGTCTGAACCCCGCCGGGCGCCCGCTGCGGGGTTCCGTGCGGCGCCGCTCCGCCCTCTTCGGACTCTCTCCTCCCTCTCCTCCGCTTGCTCTGCCTCTCGTTCCTCGTTTCGCTCTCGCCCCGCTTGCTCTCAGCCTCTTCCCCGTCTCCTCCGTCCCTCCGCGCGTTCACTCGGTGACGCGCCGACCCCGCGTGGCCCGGCCCTCCGCAGTCCGGCCCACGGTGGTCCGGCCCTCGGTGGTCCGACCCCGGCTGATCCGGTACTACGTACCGCGTCCAGCCGGGCGCGGCCACTGTTCAGTCCATTCAGTTCCGTTCATCGCCGCCGGCGGCGGGCCCGCCGCGAACGAGGGCGGAGCGCGACCGCTGGTCGGGAATAATCGCGGCCTAATCCGCGTAATCGGGCACGGAATCCCGGAACGGTCGCGTCCGTTTATTGGCACAGTCGAGGAACTCTCGCCCGTCATGAGAACACGCGCAGTAGTGATAGCGACGCTCGTACTGCTCGGCGGCGCCTCCTCGGCGTTCGCCGCGGCGCCGAACGGACACGCGACCGCGGACGCCGCGCCGGCCGCCTCGGCGGCCGACGCCGCGGCCCAGAACGAGACGGAACTCACCTACGAGAACCTGACCATCCAGCGGCTGCAGTTGACCAACACCACCGTCCGCCAGGTGGTGCTCAACGAGACGACGCTCGCCGGTGGCGGGCTGAACGGCGGCCAGACGACCGCGACGGGGACTCCCCAGGCCGACTCGCTGGGCACCGCCACCGCGTCGAACCTGACGGTCGTCAACGCCACCCTCCGGAACGTGACGCTGCACGACGTCACCATCCGGAACCAGACCGTCGCCGAGCAGCTGTTCGGCGGCGAGACGCCGCCCGAGAGCGCGAACGCCTCGATCCAGAACGCCACGCTCTCGGAGGTCGCCATCGACTCGCTGCTGGTGAACGCGGCCAGCGTCGGTGACGTCGAGGTCAACAACGTGCAGACGTCGCTGTCGCCCGGCGGCGCGAACGCGACCGCCATCGAGGGCCAGCCGACGGTGGAGGTCGGTAACCTGACCGTGGGCAGCGCCGTCCTCGACAGCGTCCGGGCCGGCGGCGTCAGCGTCGAGAACGCCTCCATCGGCATCGGCATCCTCGGCGGCGGCCTCGGCGGTCAGGAGACCACGACCGCGGCCGCCAACGAGTCGAGCGCGCTCCGCGCGCCCGCCCTGTAACGCCGCCTCCGACCGGTCGCGCCGCGGTCGCGCCGCCGTCGGACACCAAATGTCCTCGTTTTCGACGGACCCGCGGCAGGGTGAGACCGGAGAGCGAGCAACGGGAGAGGGGGGCGAGCAACGAGAGGGAGGAGCGAGCGACGGAAGAGAAGAGCGAGAAGTGGCGGGAGCCGGGACCGGCGCGTGACGCCGTTCAGAGCCGGACCGGCACGTCGCGGTCGTCGAGGTACTCCTTGACCTCCCGGATGGAGTAGTCGCCGAAGTGGAAGATCGAGGCCGCCAGGCCGGCGTCGGCGCCCGCCTCGGTGAACACCTCGTACATGTCCTCGGGGCCGCCGCAGCCCGAGGAGGCGATGACCGGGGTGTCGACCGCGTCGCAGACCGCCTTCGTCAGCGGGATGTCGTAGCCCTCCTCGGTGCCGTCCATGTCGATGGAGTTGACGAACAGCTCGCCGGCGCCGCGGGCCTCGGCCTCCGCGGCCCACTCGACCACGTCGAGGCCGGTGCCCTCGCGGCCGCCCTTCACGGTGCACTCGAACCAGCAGGACTCCCCGTCGACCTCGACGTAGTGCTCGCCGCGCTCGTCGAACCGGCGCTTCGCGTCGACCGAGATGACGATGCACTGGCTGCCGAAGGCGTCGGCGCCCGCGGTGATGAGCTCGGGGTTCGCGATGGCGCCGGAGTTGATCGACACCTTGTCGGCGCCCGCCCGGAGCGTCTCCTTGATGTCCTCTTTCGTCCGGATGCCGCCGCCGACCGTGAGCGGGATGAAGATCTCGTCGGCGACGTCCTCGACGACGCCGAGCATGGTCTCGCGGCCGTCGGCGCTCGCGGTGATGTCGAGGAAGACGAACTCGTCGGCGCCCGACTCGTTGTACGCCCGGGCCATCTCGACCGGGTCGCCGGTGTACTCGAGGTTCTCGAAGTTGACGCCGGTGTACACCGCGGGGTTCCCGTCGTCGTCTAAGTCCACGTCGATGCACGGGATGATGCGCTTGGTGAGAGTCATCTGGATACGCGACTCTCAGGGCCTGAACCGTTAAAAGGGGTCCGGACTCCACGTCGGGCGTCGAACGGACGGCGAGACGGGAGACAGCGGAGGTCCGGCTACGCCTGGGGGTGCTCGGCGTGCGGGTCCCGGGAGTCGCCGCGCTCACGGGCCTCGTCGCCCTCGCGCCCGTCCCGGTCCTCGCTCTCGCCGTCGGCCTCGTAGATCTCGACCTGACCATCGCTGTCGACCGCGACGCGGCGACTCCCCGCGTCGAAGGTCACGCGCAGGGTCGACTCGCGGGTCGACGCGTGGGCGAACAGGCTCTCGAGCGAGTCGGGTTCGACCGACTCGTACAGCGGACGCACCTCGGTTCGGGGCGCGTTCTCGGCGACCGCGAGCGCGTCGACGAGGGTCAGCTGGAGGGAGCGGGGCCCGGAGAAGTCGTGGGTCGTCTGGTACACCGGTTCGAGATGAGACTGCGGCGCGTCTGTCATCGACGGGAGTAGTCGCGGCAGACGGTTGAAGGTGGAGGCGTCATTCTGGAGGTTTTAAGTGGTCGCCGGTCAGCGCAGCAGCGTCGACTCGACCAGGTTGCGGACGCCGCGGCGGAGCCGCCCGCTGACGGCCGACGGCGAGACGCCGAGCAGGTCGCCCAAGTCGTCCACCGAGGCGTCCCGCGGGTCCTCGAAGTAGCCGTGCTCGTAGGCGGCGACCAGCGTCTCGCGCTGGACCGGCGTCAGGCCGAACTCCGCGCCGGCGTCGTCGTCGGCCCGGTAGAGCCGGACGACCGAGAAGCCGACGCCGCGGTCGGCGCAGTGTTCGCGGAACCGCTGGAGCGCCGCCATCTCGGGCACCTCCAGCGTGGCGAGCCACCCGCCGTCGGGGTCGGCGTCCCTGGCCTGGAGTATCCGCATGCCGAGGTTGGCCGCCTCGGGCAGCACCAGGTGGTCGGTGGAGGTCAGCAGCATCCGGTAGATGCGGAACTCCCCGGCCTCGACGGTCACGACGCTCTCGGCGACCGTGGGGTCCTCCGCGACCGCCGCGTCGAAGGCGTCGAAGTCGCCGCCGTACACCTTGAAGAACAGGTAGTACGCCCCCGGGTCGGCGACGGCCTGGTACTCCAGCTCCGTGGTCATCTCCGGAACCGCCCGGATGGTTCGGTTCAGCACCAGTTCGGGGTGGGAGAGTCGGATCTCGGCGATCACCCTGCCGTCGGTCATTGGTCGGTACTCCGGCGCGGACGTACAAGGACGCTTTGATGGGTGAGTTTCCCAACACTTCCCGCGCCGTCCCAACTTTGACTACTGCCGGCGACGAACTGCCGGGACCGCATGACCTGCAAGATGGTGATCCTGGCGTCCCGGGCGGACGGTACGACCCACGAGGAGTGCATCGAGTACATGCGCGAGGAGCACGCGCCGCTGGTGAACGACCTGCCGGCCCTCCGGCGGTACACCTCCTCGGTCCCGACCGACCCCGAGAGGGCGGGCTACGACTACGTGGCCCAGCTCTGGTTCGACGACCCCGGCGCGATGAACGAGTCGTTCGAGTCCGAGACGGGCGCCGAGGTCCAGGAGGACGCCGCAACGTTCCTCGACATGGACGCGACGAAGATGATCCCCGCGACCGACGAGACGGTCCACTACGAGGACGAATAGTTCTTCGAAGAGGAGTTGGTTTTACTTCGAAAAACTGTGGTGGGGCGACTTCGGGAGCGAACAGCCGAGTCGGTAGGATGACGTTTCAGAAAGCCCCCGCGGGCTCGCGGTCGCTCCGCAGGATATTCGGCGCTCACCGCACCACCCGCACCGAATAGTTGCCTGCGGAGACGACCAAGGGCCTCCGGCCCGCGAGCCCGCGGCCCCTTTCATCCACCCAGACCGCGATTTGCGGTGGTGAGCGCGTCTTGGTCTCCTGTATCACTGAGCGAGAGCCTCGAACCTCCCCAGCCTCCTCGTTCACTCCGCTCACTCGTCCCTCGCGCGACGATGGCGCGACACCAGGTCGCGCCAGCGTGCGCCGGTCTCAGAAACTCCCCGTCACGGAACTGTTCTCCGGATCGATTACGACACGCTCGACCCCTCAGTCCAGTTCGTACACCCTCGCCTCCCAGGGCCGGAGCTCGAACGACCGGGGCGCCTCGCCGTCGACCGCGTAGTTGCAGAGGACGCAGTCGGCGTCGTCGTACCCGACGCTCTCCGGGAGCGCGAACGTCGGCGTCCCCTCCGAGAAGTTGAGCACGGTCAGCAGGCGGTCGTCGCCGAGCGTCCGGAGGTACGCGAACAGGTCGGGGTCGTCGGGTAGCAGGAGCTCGTAGTCGCCGTAGATTGCGACCGGCGTCGACTGCCGGAACTCGATGAGCTCGCGGTAGTAGTGCCAGATCGAGTCCCCGCGCGCCGTCGCGTCCGCGACGTTCACCGCGTCGTGGTCGGGATTGACCGGCATCCAGGGCTCGCCGTCTGTGAACCCGGCGTGCTCGCCGTCGGACCACTGCATCGGCGTCCGGGCGTTGTCCCGGCCGCGGTGGCTCACGACGTCGAGGATCTCGTCCATCTCCCAGCCCTGCTCGCGCTTGCGCTCGACGAAGTTGCGGGCGCTGACGTCCCGGACCTGCGACTCGCGCTCGAACGGGAAGTTGGTCATGCCGATCTCGTCGCCCTGGTAGACGTACGGCGTCCCGCGGAGGGTGAAGAGAAGGGTGGCCAGCAGCTTGGCCGACTCGATGCGGTACAGGTCGTCGTCGCCGAACCGCGAGACCATCCGGGGCCAGTCGTGGTTGCCGAGGTAGACGCTGTTCCAGCCCTCGCCGTACAGCCCGGTCTGCCACTTCGCGACGACCTCCTTGAACTCGACGAGGTCCAGTTCGCCGACCGACCACCGGTCGCCGGTCTCGCCGTGGTCGAGGCTGACGTGCTCGAAGTGGAAGATCATGTTCAGGCCGTCGCCGTCCGGGACGAGGTACTGCCGGGCCTCCTCGACGGTCGCGCCCGGCATCTCGCCGACCGTCATCACGTCCCTGCCTTCCAGCACCTCCTCGTACATCTCGGCGACGTACTCGTGGGCCCGGGGCCCGGTCATGAAGTGCTCGGCGCCGGTCCACCCCGAGTCGGGGTCGCCGTCGGGCAGCCCCTCGGCCTTCGAGATGAGGTCGATGACGTCCATCCGGAAGCCGTCGATCCCCTTGTCGAGCCACCACTCCATCATGTCGTAGACCCGCGCGCGGACCTCGGGATTGTCCCAGTTGAGGTCGGGCTGCTTCTCGTCGAAGAGGTGGAGGTAGTACGCCTCCGTCCGCTCGTCGTAGGTCCAGGCCGACCCGCCGAACGCCGACTCCCAGTTGTTCGGCGGCGCGCCCTTCCCGCCGGGGCCGTCGCCGCGGCCCTCGCGCCAGATGTAGAAGTCCCGGTAGTCGCTGTCCCGGGACTCGCGCGAGCGCCGGAACCACTCGTGCTCGTCGGAGGTGTGGTTGACGACCAGGTCCATGATGAGCCGGATGCCCCGGTCGTGGAGTCCGTCGAGCAGCCGGTCGAAGTCGTCCATCGTGCCGAACTCGTCCATGATGGCCCGGTAGTCCCGGATGTCGTAGCCGTTGTCCGCGTTCGGCGAGTCGTAGACGGGGTTGAGCCACACCACGTCGACCCCGAGGTCGTCGAGGTAGTCCAGCTTGGCCTCGACGCCCGGCAGGTCGCCGACGCCGTCGCCGTCGGCGTCGAAGAAGCTCCGCGGGTATATCTGGTAGACGACCGCCTCCCTCCACCACTCGCGGTCGGCCTCGACGGCGTCCCAGTCGGCGTCGGCGAGCCGGTCGGCTTCTCCGGTGCTCCCTGCGGTGCGACCCCCGTCCGCGCTGACTCGGCTCGCGGCGGCCGGGCTGCGACTCTCGGCTGCTGGTGTGCGGTCTTCCTCCCCCATCGGACCGGTGGTTCGGGTTCCGGCGATTTAGGTTTGGTTGCGCTTAAGTGGGAGGCCCCGGAAGGTCCGGGTATGACCGAGTACGACGAGGACGACCGCGTGGACGCCGACGACAGCGAGAACCTCGACGTCGACCACGACGACTACGCCGAGATGGACGACCACACCGACGACATCCACGGCCACGAGGCCGAGGAGATGGACCGCGTGACCTCGCCGATGCAGGAGTTCAGCTCCTCGCAGGTCGGCATCGGCCTCGCGGTGCTCGTCGTCGGCCTGGCCGTCGCGTTCGTCCTGCCGCTCGTCGCGGCCTGAGCGGCGCGCAGAACCCCCGATCCGAGCGACCCGCAGAACTGCTTCCTGAACTGAATCCGCACAATCGTAACCTCTCGAAGGGAGCCGAGCGTCCGACTCAGTCGAGCTCGCGCGCCAGCACGTCCCGCAGCGCGGCGATCTCCGCGGCGTCGTAGCGCACCGACTCCCCGCCGACGGACAGGGCGAGCGCGCCCGAGCCGTCGGCGCGGCCGATCTCCGCGACCGGCGCGACGTCGTCGAAGGCCGCCCGGACCGCGTCGGGGTCGGTCGTCTCGACGACCGCCCGGCCCGGCGTCTCGGCGAACAGCGCCGCGACGCTCTCGACCGAAACGTCAGCACCGGCGTCTTCGGTGACCATCTCGGCGAGCGCGACAGCGAGGCCGCCGTGGCTCACGTCGTGGACCGCGAGGGTCGCTTCGTCGTCGGCGACGTCGGCGAGCGTCTCCACGACCTCGCGGGGATTCTCCGGTAGCGCGGGGAAGCGGTCGGTGCCGCCGGCCTGGGCCAGGTACTCCGATCCGCCGAGCCGATTTCCGCCGTCGTCGCCGACGACGAGCAGCGTCCCCTCGCCCGAGAGGCCGGCGGGCGGGGCGTCGTACCCCTCCTTCGTCCCGGTCATCGCCAGCGTGGGTGTCGGCGGAATCGGGCCCGAGGGCGAGTCGTTGTACAGCGAGACGTTGCCGCCGACCACCGGCGCGCCCAGGTCGCGGCACATGTCGGCCAGCCCGTCGACGATGCCCTTGAAGCCGCCGTACACGTCGGGCTTCTCGGGGTTGCCGCCGTTCAGGCAGTCGACCGCCGCCAGCGGCGTCGCGCCCTTGGCGGCGAGGTTGGTGGCGTTCTCCAGCGCGACGGCCCGGGCGCCCTCGTAGGGCGCGACCGTCGTCCAGTTGGGCTCGGCGCCCGACGATATAGCAAGCCCCGCTTCCGCCTCGCGCAGTGCGAGGACCGCGGCGTCGTCGCCCGGCCCCGTGGCGGTCCGGACCTGGACCTCGTGGTCGTACTGGCGGTAGATCCAGCGCTTGCTCGCGGTGTTGGGGTGGCCGACGACCGCCTCGACGGCCGATTCGAGGTCGACGTCCGGCAGGTCGCGCTCGGGTTGGGTCGGCTCCTCGGCGGGCAGGTCGTTCATCGGCGCGCCGTCGCCGAGGAACTCGGCGCCGACGTCCACGACCGTCTCGCCCTCGAAGGTGCAGACGTAGTTGCCCTCCGTGACCTCGCCGATGACCGAGCAGCCGAGGTCGTACTTCTCGGCGACTCGCTTCACCGCATCGACGTTCTCGGGCCGGACCTCGTAGCACATCCGCTCCTGGGACTCGGCGAGCAGGATCTCCAGCGCGTTCATGTTCGGCTCGCGCTGGAGGACGTCCTCGAGCCGGATCTCGGCGCCGAGCCCGCCCTTCGCGACCATCTCGCTGGACGCGCCGCCGAGCCCGGCCGCGCCGAGGTCGCGGGCCGCCTCGACCAGGTCGCGGTCCAGGAGGGCCTCGCTCGCCTCGATCAGGAGCTTCTCGGTGTAGGGGTCGCCGACCTGGACCGCGGGCCGGTCCTCGGTCTCGGCGTCCTCCGAGAGGTCCTCGCTGGCGAAGCTCGCGCCGCCCAGCCCGTCGCGGCCGGTCGCGTTCCCGACCAGCACCAGCTTGTTGCCCGGTTCCTTCGCGTCCGCGGTGACGAGGCGCTCGTCGTCCAGCAGGCCCACGCAGGCCACGTTGACGAGGGGGTTGCCCTCGTAGTCGGGGTGGAACGCCGCGCTGCCGGCGACCGTCGGCACACCGATGGAGTTGCCGTAGTCCGAGATTCCCTCCACGACGCCCTCCAGCAGGTACCGGGAGTGCTCGCGGTCGAACTCGCCGAAGTACAGCGAGTCGGCCAGCGCGATCGGGTAGGCGCCCATCGAGAGGGTGTCCCGGACGATGCCGCCCACGCCGGTGGCCGCGCCGTCGTACGGGTCGACGAACGACGGGTGGTTGTGGCTCTCGATGCCCATCGTGATGTACGTGCCGTCGCCGACTTCCACGACCGCGGCGTCGTCGCCGGGGCCGACGACCACCCGCTCGCCCTCCGAATCGAAGGCAGAGAGCAGCGGTCGGGACGACCGATACGCGCAGTGCTCGCTCCAGAGGTTCTCGAACAGCGCCGCCTCCGCCGGGGTCGGCTCGCGGCCGAGTTCGGCGACGACGAGTTCGCGGTCAGGCTCGGAGAGGCTCATTCACTCATCTGTACAGACAGAGCGGATTAATGCCTTTCTATGTGCAAATTCGTGCATACCATCTTCCGTCGGAGAAGGACTGCCGAATCGACCGGCGTTCTGGGCGTCGAGGAGGTCATTTCGCCGGTTTTCCGGAATATAATGAAAAATATATGAAAACTATGTTTCTATTCTACTGGTCCGCTTCCAACTTACAAACCGCATAATGATATACAAAATCTCGAGTTCCGGATGGAAACCGCGGCTTTCGAGAGCGGTCGCGAGGAGCGTCTAGGCTACCGTTCGCCGGAGAATCGAATTCCGCGGATCCATCGGAAGCGGTCCGCGAGCGATTACCCGCGGCACAGACCGAGATCCAGGCGGCGTGACGTTCTTCCCGTTGTGTTCGAACATCGTTCCGGCGGTCAGCGCGCTGCTGTACGGGACGGGTCGGCATAGGCAGTCTGTCTACGACGAACGACTCTGCGTTCGCTGCGATCGCATCGTCGGCGAACCCGGCGTCGGGCAGGCCGGTCTCGGGTCGGGGTCTGATTCCGGGAAGCGATCGGAGCCGATCGGCGATTCCTGCCTCCAGCGGGTCCGCCGGAACCGCCGTACCTCAACCGGGAACGTCACCACACCGCTCGTGCTGGGGCCCGCCGGCACGAGGCCGTACCGAGGCGTTTTTGCCACCTCCCTGCCAACCGTCACCCGTGCTATCGGTCGAGCTACACGCCCACTCGGCGCTCTCGTACGACGGCCGCGACTCGGTCGACCTGCTGCTCGAGCAGGCCGCGGCGGTCGGACTCGACGCGCTGGCGATCACGGACCACGACGAGATCGAGGCCAGCCTCGCGGCGGCCGAGAAGGCGGGCGACTACGGGCTGGTGGGCATCACGGGCATGGAGATCAGCTCCGCGGCCGGCCACGTCCTCGGGCTGGGCATCACCGAGCGCGTGCCCGCCGGCCTGTCGTTCGGCGAGACGCTCGACCGCATCCACGACCTCGGCGGCGTGGCCGTCGTGCCACACCCGTACCAGAAGTCCCGGAGCGGCGTGATGGCCAACATCACCGAGTCGGAACTCGCCGAGGCCGACGCCATCGAGGTGTACAACTCCCGGCTGCTGACCGGCCGGGGCAACCGGAAGGCCAGGCAGTTCGCCGAGCGGCACGACCTCCCCCAGACCGCCGGCAGCGACGCCCACATCGGCGAGATGGTCGGCCAGGCGGTCACCCGCATCGACGCCGACGACCGGAGCGCGTCCGCGATCCTCGACGCCATCCTGGCGGGCCGGACCAGCGTCGAGGGCAAGCGCACCCCCTGGCACGTCAGCTTCCGCCAGGCCGCGGGCGGCGCCAAGCGCCGGGTGAGGAACCGGCTCGGCGAACTCCTCTGATGGCGGCCGACGAGCCCGAACTCCGGGGGGCGCCTGCCGGGGCGGTCGCGCGGGCGGTCGAACGCGGCGAGGCGCTCTCCGGCACCGCGGGGTTCGCCGGGCGACTGCCCGACGGCCGCCTCGTCCGCGACGCGCTGGGCCGCCAGCCCGTGTTCGTGGAGACAGCCGAGAGCTCGACCGAGCGCGGCGACCGCGCCTGGGGGTTCTCGCCCGACGACCTCGCCGGCCCCGAACCGCTCCCGGCGGGCCACGTCCTCGCGCCGGACGACCCGGACGGGGACGTCGGGACCGACGCCGAGCGCGTACTCTCCCTTCCCGACCCCGCGCCGACGACTAACGACCGCGAGGCCGTCGCGGCCCTCCGGGACGCCCTCCGAGGGAGCCTCGACGCGGTCGAGTCGGCGGGCACGGCGGTCGCGTTCTCGGGCGGCGTCGACTCGGCAATTGTAGCCAGCGCGCTCGACGCGCCCCTCTACGTCGTCGGCTTCCCCGACAGCCACGACGTGGCGGCGGCCCGCGAGGCGGCCCGGCTGATGGGCCGGGCGGCGGACCTGCGCGCGGTCGAACTCGAACCCGCGGACCTGGAGCGGGCGGTACCGGAGGTAGCGGCGGCGACCGGCCGGACCAACGCCATGGACGTCCAGATAGCGCTCCCGCTCTATCTGGCGGCCGAACGTGCGGCAGCGGACGGGTTCGACCGGCTCGCGGTCGGTCAGGGCGCCGACGAGCTGTTCGGCGGGTACGCCAAGGTCGCGCGGGCCCCGGAGGACCCGCGCGTAGAGGCCGAGACGGTGCGCGGGGCGGCCCGGGAGCTGCTCGGGACGCTGCCCGACCAGCTGGAGCGCGACGTGCTGGCGCTCCGGCGCGCCGGCGTCGAACCGGTCGCGCCGCTGCTCGACGACCGGGTGGTCCGGGCGGCGATCCGGCTGCCGGGCGACCTGCTCGTCGACGAACGGGGCGAGCGAAAGAAGGCGCTCCGGCTCGCCGCCCGGGAGTTCGTGCCGGACGGCGTCGCGTTCCGCGAGAAGAAGGCGGTCCAGTACGGGAGCCTGGTCGCCCGGGAGCTCGACCGGCTCGCCCGGCAGGCCGGCTTCAAGCGCCGGATGGACGACCACGTCTCCCGGTACGTCGAATCGCTAATCGAGGGATAGGTTCCGCCCGGGCAGTGGTCCCGGTCGGCCGCCGTTCTCACTCGGCAGCGGTCGTCCCGTCGCGGGGGACCGTCGCCGCGCCCAGGACCGCCGCGCGGTCGCGCTCCGGGGCGGTCCAGACCACTCTGACGGACGTCCCGGCCGCGACGCCCGAGAGGTCGACCGTCACCGAGTCGCCGGCCGTGACCTCCTCGGGGAACGCGACGGCGGCGGGTTCGCCGCCGACCCTGACGGCGAGGTTGGCGCCCGCGATCCCGTCGCCGCCGCGGTGGGTTACCGTGACCGAGTCGTTGTCGAACTCGAACTCGAAGACGGCCTTCGGGGACGACTGCTGCTGCACCCCCTGCACGTACTGGAGGACGACACCGCTGACGCTACTGGCGTCGCCCGACCGAATCGCTTCGAGCGACGCGTCGAGCAGCCCCACCGAGAGCGGTGCGCCGGCGTCCGCGCCCTCGACGTCGGCCGCGGAGACGGTCGTCCGGCCCACGGTCTCCGTGAGCGACTCGAACTCCGCGGGCCGCGAGGCGGCGCCGTCGGCGGCGAGCGACCTGCCCGGGGCCGCCAGGAGGTGGAGGTCGCCCAGCTCGCGGAACGCGGTGTTGGCGTAGGCTCGGAACTCGAACCCCTCCTCGGCGCTCCGGTAGACGGGAGCGACGAAGGCTCGCGGCTCGTCGGCGGGCGTCAGCGTCCGGGACGCCGCGATGGGGCTTCCCTCGCCCGCCATCTCGCCGTCGACCGCCACCGCCAGTTCGAAGTCGGCGTCGACGGACCCGGAGAAGGCGATGGTCGCGACGCCCGGCGAGGACTCGACGGACACCTCGCCGTCGGACAACGCCGGAAAGTCGACGACCGTCCGCCCGTTCCGGCGGACCAGGTCGCCGGGGAACGAGGTGGTCGCGGGGTCAGTCGTCGTCGCGGCGGGCGTTCCGTCCGTCGTGTCGGACCCGTCGGGGCCGGTCGCTCGACCCAGACAGCCCGCGAGGGCGACGCTCGGGAGGGCGGCGAGGAGGCGGCGACGTGTCGGCATACCCGACCGGTCTCGGCCGCCGCACAAAGTAGTTCTGTTACAGTTGGCGAGGTGAAAATTACGCGCGGTTTGGGTCCGCCGTCCCGTACGGTCCCGTTCAGAACCGCGAGGCCAGTTCGGCCAGTCGCTCGGCGACGTCCTCGTCGACCTCGAACGAGAGGCGCTGGCGCTCGTTGTCGATGATGAGCGTGACCGTCGCGCGGTCGGAGGTGCCGCCGACCGCGCTCCCGGCGACCAGCAGCATGACCGACAGCAGGACGAGTCCGGCGCCGTTGGCGAGGTCGTCGGTGGCCACCAGCAGCCCGACGAGCAGGCAGAGCCCGCCGCAGCCGACGAACGCCATCGAGAGGTCGAGCCCGTCGCTCGCGGCGTCGACCTTGACGGCCCGGACGTGGCGGTAGCCGATGGAGCTCGTGCCCGACTCGGTCTCGAAGAGGACGCGCCGGTCGGTCGCGGCGAACCGCGTCGGGGTGTCGGGGTCGATACCCCACTGGTTCGCCCACCGCACGCCCGAGGCCTCCCACGAGAGCCGGACCTCCTCGGTCCTCTCGAGCTCGGCCTCGAACCGGCCGGCCCCCTCGGCGTCGCCGTCCGCGGCACCACTCACCTCGCCGACACTCATGTAAGCGAGATATTGCTTACGGGGGTTAATTAACCTTCTCAAGTGATAAAATGACGTCTGGATTTGAAATTGCTCGAACCGCGCCTCCGACGGAAGAACATCGGCGGAGGCGTCGGGGAGAGCCGTCGGCTACAGAACAGGGAGGGACGGAGGGAGTATCGGTTGACGGAGGGAGTACCGGATTTCCCCGAAGGGAGTGACGGCCTACCGCGAGCGGGCCTCGACCGCGTCGATGGCCTCGAGCCCGATCTGGACGACCTCGGTCGTCAGCCGGTCGGCGGTCCGGAGGTCCTCGCGGGCGAACCACTCCCAGTCCTCGGGGTCGGCCTCGTCGTCGCCCGCCGGCTCTATCTCGCGGTTCTCGGCCGCGGCGAAGTAGACGTGGTCGACGTGCTGGTGACCCACCTCGCCGCCGGGGTAGACGTCGATGTCGAAGAGCATGACGTGCTCGGCGGGCGCGAGCTCCCGGCCGGCCTCGACGTCGACGTCGGTCTCTGGTTCGAGCAGCGTCACGTCGAGGCCGGTCTCCTCGCGGACCTCCCGGCGGGCGGCCTCGCGGGGGAGCTCGTCGCGGTCGAGGTGGCCGCCGGGCGCTAGCCACATGTCGAGGCGGTCGTGGTGGTGCAGCGCGACCGCGCCGTCGTGGACGACGTAGACGGTCGCGGTGAAGTGACGGGTGGTCTCCATGGGGCAGCGGTGTCGGCGACGCGGCTTTCCGGTTACGGTCCGGTCTCACTGGGCGCGGCCGACCGCCGCGGTCGCGCCGACCACCGCCAGCAGGGTGTAGAGGCCGAGGACGGTCGTGGCGGTCCAGAAGTCCCCGGCGGTCCCCGCGTCGCGGACGACGTACTGCATCCCGTCGACCAGGTAGGTGACGGGCATCGCCCGGGCCGGGATCTCGAGGTACGTCGGCAGCTCCTCGACCGGGAGGAACGTCCCGCCGAGGATGACCTGGGGCGTGATGACCAGCGGGATGAACTGGACGGCCTGGAACTCGTTCTCGGCGAACAGCGACAGCAGGACGCCGATGCCCAGCGCGGTCAGCGCCCCGAGCAGCTCGAGGACGAAGAACGGCGCCACCCCGTTGGCGAACGTCACGTCGAGGAAGTAGACGCTGGCGCCGAGCAGGACGGCCGACTGGACCGCCGCGAGGAGGCCGAACCCCACGACGTACCCGAGGACGAGCCCGCTCCGGGAGATCGGCGAGACCAGCACGCGCTCCAGGGTCCCGGCGGTCTGCTCGCGCAGGAACCCGACGGCGGTGAGCAGGTAGGTGAGGAAGAAGACGAACACGGCGAGCAGGACCGGAGCGACCGGTTCGGGCCGGGGGAACACCTCGCCGAACAGGAAGACGATGAACCCGGGAACGACCAGCACCAGCCCCAGCGTGCGCCGGTCGCCCCGGAGCCCGAGCAGGAGCCGCCGGGAGACCACGAGCGCGCCGTTCATGACGACGCCTCCCGCTCGTCCGTCTTCCCCGCTCTGTCCGACGGTTCGTCCCCGGATCTCGCCGGAGTGTCGCCGGACGCTCCCGCTCCCCCGTCCTCCAGCAGCGCGAGGAACGCCTCCTCGAGGGTTTCGGTCCCCGTCTCCGCGAGGAACGCCTCCGGCGCGTCGAGCGCCAGCACCCGACCGTCCCGGAGGAAGAGCACCCGGTCGCAGTTGCGGGCCTCGCCGAGGTAGTGCGTCGATACGACGATGAGCGAACCGCCGTCTCGACGGTCGCGGAAGCCCCGCCACATCTCCGCGCGCAGTTGCGGGTCGAGCCCGACCGTCGGCTCGTCCAGGAACAGCACATCGGGGTCGTGGACGACGGCGCAGGCCAGGCTCGTCCGCCGGACCATCCCGCCCGAGAGCTCGCCGATGCGGGCGTCCGCGCGGTCCCGGAGGTCCACGAACGAGAGCGCCCGGTCGACCGCCGACCGGCGGTCCGCCACGCCGTACAGCCGCGCGAAGAACGCGACGTTCTCCCGGACCGTCAGGTCCCGGTAGACGGCCTCGTGCTGGGGCATGTAGCCGATCCGCGCCCGGTCGTCGGCCGAGTAGTCGAGCGCGGGCGTCCCGTTCACCGCCGCCTCGCCGTCAGTCGGCCGGAGGGCGCCGAGCAGGCACCGGATCAGCGTCGTCTTCCCCGAGCCGTTCGGACCGGCCACGCCGACGATCTGGGGGCCGTCCACGTCGAGGTCCACGGCGTCGAGCGCGGTGGTGGTCCCGAACTCGCGCCGGAGGTCTTCGGTCCGCACCGATGGTCTCATGTCCGGGAGGTGGACCGCCGGTCGAATGCGCGTTCTGCCGGGTATCGTCGGGTGGTTTAAGTAATGGGCCGGCCGAAGAGCGCCCGTGAAGTACCTGCGCGTCCGGGCCAGACCGCCGCCCGAACAGACGCCGCAGCTCTTCCGGCTGCTCGCCGGGAGAGCGTCCGACGGAGTGTCGGAGACGCGACTGCTCGACTGGACGCCCGGGAGCGGGGACCCGGTGACGGTCCTGTTCGAGGTCCGCGGCGACGCCGACGCGGTTCGGTCGGAACTGGCCGACACGCCCGGGCTCGTCGACGCCGACGTCACGCCCATCACCGGGGACCGCTTCTACCTGCTGGTCCAGCTACGCCCCTCGGCGGTCCCGCCCATGGGGCAGGTGTTCGACACGCTGACCCGCGACGGCCTCGTGGTCGCCAAGCCGGTCGTCTACCGGGACGGCCGGGTCCACGCCGACATCGTCGGCGACTCCGCGGTGCTCCAGGCCGCAGTCGAGGCCCTCCCGCCCGGTATCGACGTGGACGTCCGCGCGGTCGGCGAGTACGACACGAGCCGACGGGCCCCGGCGTCCCGGCTCAGCGATCGCCAGCTCGAGGCCGTCCTCACCGCGTACGAACTCGGCTACTACGAGCACCCGCGGGGCGCGACCCACGCCGACGTGGCCGAGCGGATGGGCTGCGCTCCCAACACGGCGTCCGAGCACCTCCAGAAGGCGGAGGCGAAACTGGTCGAGGGCGCGCTCGAACCGGACCGGCGCACTGACTCTCGGTAAAAGAGGGCCGTCAGGGCGCGATGCCGTCTTCCTTCGCCTCGAGCAGCTCGTGGTAGCGGTTTCTGATGGTGACCTCGCTGATGTCCGAGACCTCGCTGACCTCGCTCTGGGTCACCTTCTCGTTGCTGAGCAGCGCGGCGGCGTAGACGGCGGCCGCAGCGAGGCCGACCGGCGACTTCCCGCTGTGGATGCCCTTCTCGGTCGCGGTGTCGAGCAGGTCGCGGGCCCGGCGCTCGACCTCCTCGCTCACGCCGAGGTCCGAGACGAACCGCGGGACGTAGCTCTTGGGGTCGGCGGGCTGGATCTGGAGGTTGAGCTCGCGGACCACGTACCGGTAGGTCCGGGCGATCTCGTCCTTGTCGACCCGCGAGACGTTGGTGATCTCGTCGAGGCTCCGGGGCGTGCCCGCCTTCCGGGCGGCGGCGTAGAGCGCGCTGGTGGCGACGCCCTCGATGGAGCGGCCCGGCAGGAGGTCCTCGTCGAGCGCCCGCCGGTAGATGACCGAGGCGGTCTCCCGGACGTTGTCCGGCAGCCCGAGCGCGGAGGCCATGCGGTCGATCTCGCCGAGGGCCTGCTTGAGGTTGCGCTCCTTGGAGTCGCGGGTGCGGAACCGCTCGTTCCACTTGCGCAGCCGCTGCATCTTCTCGCGCTGGCGGGAACCGAGGGAGTTGCCGTAGGCGTCCTTGTCCTGCCAGCCGATGTTGGTCGACAGCCCCTTGTCGTGCATCGTGTTGGTGGTCGGGGCGCCGACCCGGCTCTTCTGGTCTTTCTCCTTGGAGTCGAACGCGCGCCACTCCGGGCCGGGGTCGATCTGGTCCTCGTCGACGACCAGGCCGCATTCCGCGCAGACGGTCTCGCCGCGCTCGTCGTCGGTGACCAGGTTGCCGCCGCACTCGGGACAGCGGTGCTGCTCGGCCTCGGCCTCGCGCTCGGATTCGTCGCTCGTTCGCTCGTCGGTGTGAGTTCGGGTGCGTGTTTCGGTCATGGTGGAAGTTGTTCGAGACAGCCAGAGGAAGATGCGCCGACACTCCGCCAGAGGGACGGGTTCAGAAGACGTCTCCTAGTTACGCCCGTTGCTACTTAAAGACTGTGGCAACGACCGGAACGACCGATTCCTCCGTTCGGCGCGTCGCCGGTGTTTCCGACCGCTCTGGGCCCGTTCAGCGGTCTTGTGCCGACCCCACGATTCACCAACTTTTAATACTCGTTTCGAGGGGTCGGTATCGAAACCCTTACCGCCGCCCCGCGGGTTGTGACGGACATGAGCGACACGTCCGCCGGGTCCGACGACGCCGCGCCCGGTCCCGATGAGGTCCGCCACGTCGCCGACCTCGCGCGGGTCGGCCTCGACGACGAGGAGGTCGAGCGGTTCGCCGACCAGTTCGGCGACATCCTGGACTACTTCGAGACGCTCGAGGAGGTGCCGGAGGTCGAGCGCGAGACCGACCTCGTGAACGTGATGCGGCCCGACGAGACCCGCGACTGCCTCTCACAGGAGGAGGCGCTGGCGAACGCCCCCGAGACCGAGGACGGCTACTTCAAGGGGCCGAACGTCTCGTAGTCCCGACCGCACGGCGCAATCTGCAGCGACAAGACGACCACCGATCCTCACCCGAGGAACCACGACAACCACACAATGAGCGCAGACCACAACGCATTCATCACCGAGGAGACCGTCGAGGGCGCGGCCGACGGCCCCCTCGCGGACAGGACCGTCGCGGTCAAGGACAACATCAGCACCGAGGGCGTCCGGACCACCTGCGGGTCCGAGATGCTCGAGGACTACGTGCCGCCGTACGACGCCACGGTCGTCGAGCGGCTGAAGGACGCCGGGGCGACCATCGTCGGCAAGGCCAACATGGACGAGTTCGGCATGGGGTCGACCACCGAGACCTCGGCGTTCGGCCCCGTCGAGAACCCCGCCGCGCCGGGGCGGGTCCCGGGCGGCTCGTCGGGCGGCAGCGCGGCCGCGGTCGCCGCCGGCGAGGCCGACCTCGCGCTGGGCAGCGACACCGGCGGCTCCATCCGCAACCCGGCGGCGTTCTGCGGCGTCGTCGGCATCAAGCCCACCTACGGTCTCGTCTCGCGGTACGGGCTGGTCGCGTACGCCAACAGCCTCGAACAGATCGGCCCGCTCGCGCCCACGGTCGAGGAGGCCGCCGAGCTGCTGGACGTCATCAGCGGCCCGGACCCCAACGACGCGACCAGCCGCGAGGAGGGCGCCGACTCCGACTACGCGAGCGCCGCGACGAACGACGTCGACGGCACGACGATCGGCGTCCCGACCGAGCTCGTCGAGGGCGCCGACGAGGGCGTCCGCGAGCGCTTCGAGGCGACGCTCGACGACCTCGAGTCGAAGGGGGCGACCGTCGAGGAGGTATCGCTGCCCTCGGTCGAGCACGCGGTCGAGGCCTACTACGTCATCGCGATGTCGGAGGCCTCGTCGAACCTCGCGCGCTTCGACGGCGTGCGCTACGGCAAGTCCGGCGGCTTCGAGGGCAACTGGAACGAGGCGTTCAGCGAGTCCCGCGAGGCGTTCGGCGAGGAGGTCAAGCGCCGCATCCTGCTGGGGACCTACGCGCTGTCGGCGGGCTACCACGACAAGTACTACAAGCAGGCCCAGGACGCCCGGGCGTGGGTCCGGCAGGACTTCGACGAGGCGTTCGAGTCGGTCGACGTGCTCGCGAGCCCCACGATGCCGACCCCGCCGTTCGAGCAGGGCGACAGCCTCGACGACCCGCTCCAGATGTACCTCGCGGACGCCAACACGGTCCCGGTCAACCTGGCGGACCTGCCGGCCATCTCGGTGCCCGCCGGCGAGGTCGACGGCGGCCTCCCGGTCGGCGTCCAGTTCATCGGCCCGGCGTTCGGCGAGGCCGACGTCATCCGGGTCGGCAGCGCCGCCGAGAACTGACCCGGTCGGACACCGGGTCCGGGCCGCGGGATTGATGTGTTTCTCGTCCCAACGTCCCTCCACAGTTGACCCCGGAGCGACAGCGACCGGGGAAACGGGGTGAGCCTGGTGGGTCCATGACCGAGAACGCCGACCGGACCGTCGACGAATCGCACGGGAACGACGACGAGCGGCGCACGCGTCGGGGGTTCGACCGCCGCGACCTGCTGAAGGGCCTCGGGGCGGGCATCGCGGCGACCGCGCTGTTCTCGACCCCGGTCAGGCTCCCGGAGTCGCCGTCCGTCGAGCCCGACGTCCGGATCCCGTTCGCCGGCGAGGAGTACGCAGATCGGTTCACGTCGGCGGAGCTGACCGACCACAACAGCATCGTCGACGGCCCGGACGGCGCCTCGGAGTCGCTGTCGGTCGCGGTCCCCGAGGGCGACCACTACGGCACCCGGATGCGGTACCGGTTCGCCGAGGCGGGCGAGTCCGAGCCCGAACGGCTCCACAGCCGGTACATGCTGTACGTCCCCTCGGAGACCGACCTCGGCGACGACGACAGCGGGAAGCTGCCCGGGCCGGCCGGCACCTACGGCAGGGCCGGCTGGGGCGGGCGGCCGTCGGACGGGACCGACGGCTGGTCGGCCCGGATGAACTTCAGGGAAGCCGACGGCGACGACGGCCACGTCACGCTCGCCTCGTACGTCTACCACGCCGAGATGGACGGCGAGTACGGCACGCACTTCGAGTGGGACATCGGCGGCCACGGGCTGCTCGACGCCGACCGGTGGTACCGCATCGACAACTACGTCGAGCTGAACACGCCGGGCGAGGACGACGGCGTGGTGAAGGGGTGGGTCGACGGCGACCTGGCGCTCGACGTGACCGACGTCCGGTTCCGGGACGTCGACCGGCTGAAGGTCCAGGACTACTGGTTCTCCGTCTACTACGGCGGCGACTACTCGGCGCCCGAAGACGTCGAGTTCCTCTTCGACGACCTCCGGCTGTGGCGCTCCAGGCTCCACCGCGTCGACGAGGCCGAACGGGCGTAGCGCGCCGGTCGCTGTGACGGTGGCGGCAGTGCGGTCACTCCGGCCGGGCGCCGAGTCGCTCGACCGGGTCGCCGACGGCGACGGTCTCGCCCGCCGACGCCTCGGGGACGCGGGTGTTGACCATCAGCCGGAAGGCGTGGTCGAACCGGTCGCCGTCGGTCCACGCCGGCTTCGTCGCCTCGCGCCGGCGCACGAACGTCTCGCGGAAGTTCGGGGTCGCCGCGCCCGTGTCGGGGTCGCGGCCCGGGACGACGCAGCGCTGGCAGGGGTGGACCCCGACGAGTTCGGCGTCGCCGACGCGAAACCGGACCACCTCGCCCGCGTCGGCGAACAGCCGGTCCTCCCAGAACGGTGGGACGCCGCCGACCTCGAGGTTGGCGCGGAACCGCCGCCGGGCCGACTCGAGGTCGAAGTCGAACCACGCCGCGACCTCCCGGAGCGTGGCGGTCGAGACGACGGTCGGGCCGTGGCGCTCCCGGTCGTCGTGCTGGCCGGCGTCGTCGCGGCGGACGCTGACCTCCCGGCCGAAGTACTCGGAGAGCCGGGCGTTCAGGTCGGCGTGGACCGCGGCCTCGTCGTCGCCGGCGTCGGCGAGCGGGAAGCGGCGGGCCGCCGAGTCGTCGGCGCCCCGCTCGCGGAGCGTGACCGCCGGTCCGCCGTCGCGCGATGCGCCCCCGTCGTCGCCGCCCGCATCGCCGCGACTCCCGTCGCGGGGATGGAACGTCGAGCGGAGCCGGTGGACCGCGTCGGTCTTCTTCCCGTTGACGTAGTCGCCCGACCCGCCGACGTCGGCCGAATCGGGGTCGTAGGGCTCGTCGGCGGGCCGGTCCAGGATCGCCCACTCGCGGTCGCCGGCCAGCGCGCCGTCGGCGACCAGCGTCGCCCGGTCGCGCGGCTCGGGGTCGAGCGACTTGACGGGGAAGTACTGGAGGTGCGCGAGGTGCGGGTCGGCGTCGTCGAGCCCGGTGACGGGGTGGTCGCCGTACCAGTCGGTCATGGCCGGTACGTTGGCCGGTGTCCGGCAAAAAGCCACTGAACGGGGTGAGACGCGTCGGTCCGGCGAACGCGTTCGGTCGCCGGGTCGGGCGGGGACGTGCGGTCGGTCGGGAACGCGGGTCGGTCGCGGCGAGACTGCGGTCGCTACTCGCTGTACGCCAGGTTCATGATCCACTGGGAGAAGGCGTCGCTCTCGGGGTCGACCTCCTCCTCGCCGATGAACGGCGAGAGCATGTCGCCGGCCATCAGCAGCGAGAAGTCCAGATCGCGGGCCGCGGGCGTGATGAGGTAGGTGTTGTGGCCGTCGTAGACGGTCTCCTCGCGCTGGACGAGCCCCTTCTCGTCGAGCGACTCGACGATGCGGCTGCCCTTCCGGGAGTCGACGCCGAGCTCCTTCCAGAAGTCGCTCTGGTGGATGCCGCCGGTCTCGCGGACGAGTTCCAGCCCCGCTCGCTCCTCCTCGGTGAGGTCTGCCTCGGATGCTGCCATGTGGGACACCTCGGGCCGCGGACGGTTTAAATCTGACCGTCGGCGGCGTCGCCGACGCCTGTCCCGCCGGATTCCTCGCCGACGGCGACCGCCTCGTAGTCGGTCTCGCAGGGCCGCCCGTCGGCGAACCGGTACCGGCCCGCGCCCGACTCGTCGACCGCGACCAGCGACGACGACCGGGTGCCGAACTCCTCGCCGTGGACGCAGACGCCGAGGTCGTGGTCGGCCAGCACGCCCTTCACGCGGTCGAACCACGCCTCGACCGCGGTCCCGTCGTCGGCGGGGTGGGCCACCTCCCTGATGCGGGACGACTTCGGGGCCTCGCCGTCGTACCCCTCGTTGACCACGACGTGGACGCCCGGGTCGAGCGCTGTCGTCCGGAGCACGCCGTCCCACTCAAGCAGGACCGCCTGCTCGGCGTCGGCGACGACGAGGTTGAACCCGGCGTAGTCGCGCTCGGCGAGCTGTGACTCGACGTACGCGGCGGCGTCGGCGGCGCTCTCACGGGCGAGGGCATCTCGGACCAGCAGGCCCCGGGAGCGCTCGCCCTCGATGTCCGCGCGGCGGTTCGTCACGGCGACGAACAGGCCCGCGTCGTTGTACCCGATCCACGTCCCGCCGGCCTCCTCGTCCCGCGGGGCGACCACGGTCGGGTCGTCGTCGAGGACAGCCGGCGGTCGAGAGGGGCGACCCGTCGCCTCGTCGCGGTTGGCCGCGGCGGCGACGGGCGTCCCGTCGAACACCTGCCACGCGAGGATCAGAGTGCACACGGGCGGTGCTACGCACCTATCGGGTTAAAACCTCGCGGCTCCGGCGGGGACGGTGGGGTTCTCTGGGGGCGGTACGGGAGTCTCGTCCGTTGGCGAGTCATCTAGCAGCGTTCACTCGCCGTCCACCTCCGGCGCGCGCCGGCGTCGGCGTGAGCGGTGCGGTACCTCCCCGCGAGTTCGGACACGGGGCCCTCGCGGCGCGTCCCGCGGTCGGGGTCGATCCCCGCTTCCGGTGGTCCGTGATTCCCGCTTCCGGTGGTCCGTGTCGACACGCGCATCCTCGGCTGACGGAACGTCTGCGAAGCCCGCTCACTCCTCGCCAGCTGCTTCGCGGAGCCGCTCCCGGACCGCTTCCCGCTCGACGGTCCCCGACGCGGTCCGCGGGAGGTCGTCGGCGAACGCGACCGTCCGGGGGCGCTTGTAGCCGGCGAGGCGGTCCCGGCAGTGGTCCGCGACGGCCTCGGCCGAGAGGTCGGCCTCGGCGTCCGCCGGTACTACGAGCGCGGCGACGCGCTCGCCCCACTCCTCGTCGTCGAGGCCGACGACCGCGGCGTCACGGACGCCGGGGTGCTCGCGCAGCGCCTCGACGACCTCGCCGGGGTGGACGTTCTCGCCGCCGGTGACGATGCGGTCCTCGCGGCGGTTCAGCACCCAGACCCGGCCGGTCTCGTCGCGATAGCCCGCGTCGCCGGTGTGCAGGCCCTGCTCGCCGAACGCCGCCGCCGTCGCCTCCGGGTCGTCGTAGTACCCCCGCGCGACCGTCGGCCCCGAGACGACGAGTTCGCCGGCCTCGCCCGCCGGCAGCGGCTCCCCGCCCTCGTCGACCACCGCCACGTCGGTCCAGAGCAGCGGCCGGCCCACGGTGCCGCGGTGGGCGAACGCTTCCCGGGGTCGCGCGGTCGCTATCTGGGAGGCGGTCTCGGTCATGCCGTAGGTCGGGTGGACCGGCACGCCGCGGGCCTCGCACCGCTCGATGAGTTCGCCGCTCGCGGGCGCCCCGCCGAGCAGGACGAACCGCAGCGAGTCGGCCAGCGAGTCGCGCGCGTCCAGCATCCGGCGCAGCATCGTCGGCACCAGCGAGACGCCGGTGACGCCGTACTCCGCGACGGCGTCCGCGGCGGCGCCCGCGTCGAACCCCTCCTGGAGGACGACGGTCCCGCCGTAGAGCGCCGACCGGAGGACGACCGACAGCCCGCCCATGTGGTACATCGACAGGCAGAGCAGCCACCGGTCGCCGGGCGTCGCGCCCAGCCGGAACGCCGAGGTGATTGCGCTCGACAGGAAGTTGCCCATCGAGAGGTCGACCGCCTTCGGGTCCCCGGTGGTGCCGGAGGTGAAGAGCAGAGCCTGGCGGTCCGACCGCGACCACTCTGCGGGCGAGACGGCGACGGGGTCGGTCCCGGCGAGCGGGGTGGTCCCGTCCTCTGCCGTCGAATCGACCGACGCCACCGGTACGTCGGCGAACGAGACCGCGTCCGCCTCCGTGTCGGTCTCGCAGACCAGCAGGTCCAGGTCCGCGACCGCGGCCTGCCGGGCCAGCTCGGGCCGGGCGAGTCGGGCGTTCAGCGGGACCAGCGCCGCGCCGAGCCGCATCGCGGCGTGGACCAGCCGGACGAACGCCACCCGGGTCTCCATCAGCGCGCCGAGGTGGTCGCCCTCGCCGAGGCCGAGCGCGGCGAGTCGCCCCGCGGTGCGGTCGACCGCGTCGTCCAACTCGGCGTAGGTCCACCGGGTCCCGTCGGCGGCCTCGACGAGCGCCGTCGACTCCGGGTCGGTCCGCGCGCGGTCGGCCAGCCAGTCGCGGGTCGGCGCGTCGGTCGCCGGCCGCTCGCGGTCGTCTCCCACCGCACCCGCCGAGTCCGGTCCGTCAGTCATGGTACCCCCACGTGTCGGCGGTGCCGTTGCCGGCGCCCTGCGGGACCACCGCCCGGCCGTCCGCGACCGGCGCGATGTCCGGCGCGAAGTCCTCCGCGAGCATCGCCGCGGTGGCGAGCCCGCAGGCCGGCACCGACGGAACCGCGGCCGCGACGTGGACCGCGGCGGTCCGGGCGACCGCGCCGTCGATAGTGGTCGTCACGACCGGGGCGACGTCCTCCTTCCGGGCCCGCCTAGCGAACTCGACCGCCCTGCGGGGCCCGCCCAGCGCCATCGGTTTCAGGACGACGGCATCGGGGTCCGCGTCCAGCGCGTCGTCGAAGTCGACCGCGGTCAGCGTCTCGTCGAGCGCGACCGGGCCGGACAGCGCCGCGAGCCCCGCGAGGTCGGTCGCCGGCAGGGGCTGCTCGACGTAGGCCAGCCGGTCGCCGGCGGCGTCGAGGAACTGCTGGGCCTGCTGGTACTCCCACGCCCCGTTGGCGTCGGCCCGGAGCTCGACGTCGGGGAGCGCGTCGCTCACGGCCTCGACGCGCTCGACGTCGGCCGACAGCGGGCGGGCGCCGACCTTCAGCTTCAGGGTTCCGAACCCCTCGCCCGCCGCGCGCTCGGCCTCGGCGACCGTCTCCGCTCTCGGCGCGTCGCCGACCGTCGCGTTCACCGGGACGCTCTCGACCGCGCCGCCCGCGCCGAGGTACCGGTAGAGGGGAACCCCCTCGCGCGACGACTCCAGGTCGGCCAGCGCGAGGTCGAGCGCGTGGCGCGCCGCCGGGGTCGCGTCGAGGTCCGCGAGCAGGTCGGCGGGGTCGGCGCCGCGGTCCACCGCGTCGACGGCGTCGGCCAGCACCGACTCGCACTCGTCGTAGTGCTCGGTCCACCCGGGCAGCGGCCCGGCCTCGCCGACCCCGACCGCGCCGTCGCCGGCCTCGACCCTGAGCAGGAGTCCCTCGCGGCGCTCGATGGCGCCCCGGGCCGTGTCGAGGGGGTCGGTCAGCGGGAGCGAGAACGGCCGCAGTTCGGTGTTCATACTATCAGGCCCAGCGCGAACAGCGCCGAGAACGCCGCGAGCAGCTTGCTGGTCCGGGCCAGCGCGGGGTTGAGCGCCTCGCCGGAGGTGTCGGTCAGGACGGTCCAGGTGACGTCGGCGGCGTACGGAACCGTCACGAGCGGCAGCAGCACCGCCGCCGAGTGGTCCCGGGCGAGCCAGAACCAGAACGGGACGGCGTAGGCGAGCGCCAGCAGCGCGACGAACTCCGCCCTGCTCGCGCGGTAGCCGACGATGACCGCCAGCGTGCGCTTGCCGGCCTCGCGGTCGGTCTCGAGGTCCCGGACGTTGTTCACGACCAGAATGTCCGTGGAGATGGCCGCGACCGGGAGGCTGGCCGCGAACGCCGCGAGCGTGACGGTGCCCTCGGGAATCCCCATCGGGAAGGGCCCGGCCAACAGGCTGGCCGCCTGGACGTAGAAGGTGCCCATCACGGCGATGACCCCGAAGAAGACGAAGACGAACAGGTCGCCCAGGCCGTGCGAGCCCAGCGGGTAGGGGCCGCCCGCGTAGGCGATACCGGAGGCGACGCTGGCGAGCCCGATGATCAGGATGGGCAGCCCGCCCACGTAGACGAGGTAGGTGCCGACGAGTACCGCCAGCGCGAACGTGGCGTACATCGCTCGCTTGACCGACTGCGGCGCGATGAGCCCCGACTGGGTGACCCGGGTGAACCCCTCGCGCTCGTCGGTGTCGACGCCCTTCACGGCGTCGTAGTAGTCGTTCGCGAAGTTGGTGCCGATCTGGATGAGGGCCGCGCCGACGAACGCCGCCAGCGCGGGCAGCGGCGCGAACTTGCCGACGGCGAACGCGAGTCCGGTGCCGACGACCACGGGCGCGGCGGCCGCCGGCAGGGTGTGGGGCCGGGCGGCCATCAGCCACGCCTCGCGGCGGGAGCGGTCGGTAGCCATGTCGCTCATTGTCGGACGTTGCGGCGAACGAGCAATAGCGTCTGCGGTTTCGGGAGCGGTCCGGTTTCGGCGGCGGAGAGCGTGGCGACCTTCGCGAGCAGCAGCGTCGCGACTATCGGGTCGAGTGTCCGTGAGAAGCGCCCTTCGTCTGTATCTATCCCTAGTCGCCAGAACTACTTGAAGGAGACAGTCGACAGCAGAACGGGCACAACCGGAAAGGGGCGCAGCGACCTACGGTCGTCCATGACCGAAACCGGCGCTCGGACCGCCTCGCTGCGCCAGCCGGTCGCGCTGGGTCGGGCGGTCGTCGACCACGCGCTCGCGGCCGACGTCCCGTTCATGGCCGGCGCCATCGCCTACCAGGCGTTCGTGTCGATCATGCCGCTGCTGTTCCTCCTGGTGGTGGTCGCCACCGCCGTCGTCGATCCGGGGGTGACCGAACGGCTGCTCGACGTGACCGCCAACCAGCTCCCGGCCGACGCCCAGGGGCTGGTCCGCGAGGCGGTCCGGAACGCTGTCGACCACACGGGCAACTCCGTCGTGGGGGTCGCGGTCCTCGGCTTCGGCGCGTTCGCGGTGTTCAACGGACTCGACAAGGCGTTCACCGAGCTGTACGGCGCCGAGCGCGGCGGGACGCTCCCGAACCAGCTCCGCGACGCGTTCGTGGTGCTCGCGGCGCTGACCGTCGCGGTCGTCGTCATCGCCGCGACCTGGACCCGGGTCGCCCTCCCGCCGGGCCTGCCCCTGGCGTGGCTCGTCGAGGCCGCGCTGCTCGTAATCGGCCTGAGCGTCGCGTTCTACCCGATGTTCTACGTGTTCCCGGAGGTCGAACTGGGCTGGCTGGAGGTGGTCCCCGGGGTGGTGCTGACCGCGGTCGGCTGGACCGTCCTCCAGGAGCTGTTCCGGCTCTACGTCCAGTTCGTGATGCGCTCGCAGGTGTTCGGCGTGGTCAGCGGCGTGCTGATCCTCGCGACCTGGCTCTACTTCAGCGGGTTCGTCCTGCTGATCGGCGCGACGCTCAACGCCGTCCTCCACGGCAGGGAGCCCAGTTCGGCCGGGTAGCCGGGGGCGCTCCGTTCCCGGCACGGCACCGCCGGCGCCTCTCTCAGTCGTCGCCGGCCGCGTTGAACTCCCGGGCCGCCTCGCGCAGCTCGTCGGACATCCCCGGCACCTCGTCTGGCGACACCTCGCCCTCGGCCTCGATTTCGTCGATCGACTTCGGAAACTCCCGGAGGTCGTAGTGGATGTCGATGCCGGCGTTCGCGCCCTCGCCCATCGCGACCGGGACCTGGTTGTGGCCGGGCGTGAGATCGCCGACCGCGTAGACGCCGTCGACGCTGGTCTCGCCCGCCTCGCCGACCGCCACCGTGCCGTCGTCGTTGCGCTCGCAGCCGAGCCGGTCTACCAGTTCGGCGTTGTAGTCCGCGCCGTACATCGGGAAGCCGCCGCGGTACTCCCGGAACGCGCCGTCTTCGAACGCGAAGCCGGCCAGCCAGCCGTCGTCGTCCTTCTCCACGCCGGTGATCTCCTCGTCGACGACGTCGACCGGGTGGGCCCGGAGCTGGCGGTCGGTCTCCTCGCTCCACGTCGGCTCGTCGCCCCGAGTGAGCAGGTCGACCTCGTCGGTGAAGTTGAGCATGATCATCGCGACGTGGGCGGCCGCCTCGCCGGTCCCCATCACGTACACCGGCTCGTCGACGAACATGTAGGCGTCGCAGTGGAGGCAGTAGTGGAGACCCCGGCCGGTCGGGGGCAGCGGCGGCTCCGGCTGCTCGTCGGTGAACCCGGTCGCGAGCACGACCTTCTCGGCGAGGAAGTCGACGTCGCCGGTGCGGGTCGCGAGCCGGAACCGGCCGTCGTCGACGCGCTCGACCGACTCGACCAACCGGCGGACGTAGTCGGCGCCGTAGTGCTGCACCTGCTGGCGGGCGGTCCGGAGCAGTTCGCTGCCCGAGACGTCCTCGGTGATACCGATGACGTTGTGGGTGTCGGCCATCATGGCGGCCCGCCCGCCGCCCCGGTCGACGACCACCGTGTCGTGGCTCAGCCGGGTGGTGTACAGCGCGGTCGTGAGCCCCGCGGGACCCCCGCCGACCACGGCGACCTCGTACTCCCGGACGTTGTCAGTCATCGGGGAGGACTAGTGACCTGAGCGTCTTAAGTCGGCGGGCGGCGGCGAGGGCGGCCGGGAGAGATGGAGTTCAGGTGGCGATCAGTAGGTCTCGACCGGAACGCCGAGTCGCTCGAAGTCCGCGACGTTGGCAGTCAGAACTGGCTGATCGAGAATCTCGGCAATCGCGGCGATGTGGGCGTCGTTCCACCCGATGCCGCTGTCCTCTCCGGCCGCGTCGTCGGCCCGTGCCAGGAGTTTGCCGGCCGCGCGGGCGATCTCCTGGTCGAGATCGATTCGCGGATAACCGAGGAGTCGGTTGCGAATCTCCGATTCGGTCGTCGTACTTCGAGTCGACACTGCCCCGTAGTACGCCTCAGCGAAGATTGCGGTCGGAAGCCACTGTAACTCGCCCCGCTCGACAATCTCCACCCCTTTCTCGAAGGCGCGTCGGTTCTCCGCCATCAGGTCGAACACGTACGTCGAGTCAAGAATCATTCGTCGTCCGCGAACGCCTCGCGTGCTCGACGCTTTCGCTCTGAATCGCTTTCGCGAAGTTCGTCGACGGCCTCCTTGGCCTCCTCGGCCTGCTCGGGCGTGAGCACCCCCGTCGTCCTGCTCGGATGCGGCCCCCGGGTCAGGCGGCGGAGCGCGTCCTCCATCGACTCGTCGTCCCGCTTACGGGCTTCGAGCCAGGAGTGGAACTCCTCGGAGACGCGAATCGTCTTCCCCATGCCCGACAGTCGAGCGTAGAACCGTATCAAAGTTCGCCTGAGCGACACGCTCACTGCGAGGGGCAGTGTCGCGAGGAGGGCGGTCAGACCGAGACGACCGAGTCCGCGACCGAACAGGTTCCCGAGCATGGTCCGCGTTCGTCCCGCTCTCGTACTTAAACCTCTAGCTAGCTTCGGTGGACCGGCCGCGAAGGCCGTTGCGGTGCGCACCAGCAGTGCTACCGCGATTGAGGGCGAAGCCCGAGCGAGCGGGTCTTTTTTGGTCCAGATTTTTTCGAGGAGTGGTTCCCGAAGTGAGCGAAGCGAACGAGGGTACCCGACGAAGAAAAAAGGTGGTGGTCAAAAGGTGGTCGTTAGTAGTGCCAGTCGAACTCGTCGAAGTCGGGTTCCCGGCCCTCGACGAAGGCGTCGCGGCCCTCCTTGGCCTCGTCGGTCATGTACCCCAGCCGGGTGGCCTCGCCCGCGAACACCTGCTGGCCGACCAGTCCGTCGTCGGTCATGTTGAAGGCGTACTTGAGCATCCGCATCGCGGTGGGGCTCTTGGAGTTCATCTCCTCGGCCCACTCCAGCGCGACGTCCTCCAGGTCCTCGTGGGGCACCGCCTCGTTGACCATGCCCATGTCGGCGGCTTCCTCAGCGTCGTAGTCCTTCCCGAGGAAGAAGATCTCGCGGGCCTTCTTCTGGCCGACCTGCTTGGCGAGGTACGCCGAGCCGAACCCGGCGTCGAACGAGGCGACGTCGGGGTCGGTCTGCTTGAAGACGGCGTGCTCCTCGCTGGCGATGGTCATGTCGCAGACCACGTGGAGGCTGTGGCCGCCGCCGACCGCCCACCCAGGGACCACGCAGAGCACCGGCTTGGGGATGTGGCGGATCAGACGTTGAACCTCCAGGATGTGGAGGCGACCGCCCTCGGCCGCGCGGTCGGTCTCGCCGTCCTCGCCCCGGTACTCGTAGCCCTCGTCGCCCCGGACGGTCTGGTCGCCGCCCGAGCAGAACGCCCACCCGCCGTCCTTCGGCGACGGGCCGTTACCGGTCAGGAGGACGCAGCCCACGTCGGTCTGGCGCTTGGCGTGGTCCAGGGCGTCGTAGAGTTCGTCGACCGTCTTCGGGCGGAAGGCGTTGCGGACCTCCGGCCGGTCGAACGCGATGCGCACCGTGCCGGAGTCGACCGCGCGGTGGTAGGTGATGTCGTCGAAGTCGGGGCCCGCCGACTCCCACTTCTCGGGGTCGAAGATCTCGGATACCATGTGTCGGCGTGGGGTCGGCGCGCGCAAAAAGATTCCTCGTTCGGCGCCGTGGCGGTCGGCCGGCGGCGTCGCGGTCACGGGTATCCGAGCGCTGACATGTGGTCAGTCCGTTGATAAGGCCCTGAGACTTACGGTCGCGTATGGCGAGTGTACGCGTCGGCTCGGTCTTCGGCATCCCCATCAAACTCGGGACCTCGTTCCTGCTCGTCTTCCCGGTGATGGCGTTCCTCATCGCGGGGCAGGTGGAACTGACCGCGGAGATGCTCAACCGGGCGTTCGACACCGGCATCGACCCCGGGCCCCTGACCGACGGCGCGATGCCGTGGGCGCTGGGGCTGGCGGCGGCGCTCGGCCTGTTCGCGAGCGTGCTCCTCCACGAGCTGGGCCACTCGCTCGTCGCGAGGCACTTCGGACTCGACATCGAGGCGATCACGCTGTGGTTCCTCGGAGGTCTCGCGCAGTTCGCCGAGCTCCCCGACGACTGGCGCCACGAACTCTGGATCTCGGTCGCCGGACCCGTCGTCAGCGTGGCGCTCGGCGCCGTCTTCTACGGCGCGGTCGTCGCGCTGCCGACCGGCCTGCCGGCGCTGCGGTTCGTCGCGGGCTACCTGGCGGTGCTGAACGTGGCGCTCGCGGCGTTCAACATGCTACCGGGCTTCCCGATGGACGGCGGCCGGGTCCTCCGAGCGGTGCTCTCGCGCGACCGCCCGCGACTGGAGGCGACCCGCATCGCCGCGTCGGTCGGCAAGGGGTTCGCGGTCCTGCTGGGCATCGCCGGCATCTTCACCTTCAACATCTTCTGGATCGCCATCGCCTTCTTCATCTTCGTGGCGGCGACCGGCGAGACCCGGCAGGTCGTGGTCGAGGCGGCGCTCGAGGGACTGGCGGTCCGCGACGTCATGACGCCGACGGCCGAACTCGACACCGTGTCGCCCGACGAGTCGCTGGCCGAACTGCTCGAACGCATGGTGCGCGAGCGCCACACCGGCTACCCGGTGGTCGAGGGCGAGGCCCTCGTCGGCATCGTGACCCTCGAAGACGTCCAGCGGGTCGACCCGGAGCGCCGCGACGCGACCCTCGTGGGGGACGTCATGTCGACGGACCTCGTGACCGTCACGCCCGACACGGCCGCGACGGAGGCACTGACCGCCCTCCAGCGGGAGGACGTCGGCCGGGTCCTGGTCACCGACGACGACGGACTGGCCGGCCTCGTATCGCGGACCGACCTGATGACGGTCCTCGAGATCGCACAGACGGGCCGGTCGCGGGCGCTCACCCGTCGCGCCGTCGAGCAGTAGGCGGACCGCCCGTTCCGGGAGACGAACTTACTTCACGCGGTGGTCCGTGACGTAGGCCATGACCGACGCACGCCGGCGGGCCGCCTCCGCGCGGCTGGCCGACCGCACCGGGAGCCTCGAACGCTCGAAGATCCGCGTGATGTTCGGGCTGGCCGAGGAGGCGCTCCGGGAGTCCGACCGCGACATCGTCCGGCTCGAAGTCGGCGAACCCGACTTCGGGACGCCCGAGCACGTTATCGACGCCGCGGCCGAGGCCGCCCGCGAGGGCGCGACCCAGTACACCGAGAACGCCGGCATCCCGCCGCTGCGGGAGGCCATCGCCGAGACGATGGGCCGCGAGAGCGGGGTTGCGGTCGGCCCCGAGCAGGTGACCGTCAAGAGCGGCGCGATGGAGGCGCTCGCACAGACCATGATGGCGCTGGCGGGGCCGGGCGACGAGGTGGTCGTCCCCACGCCCGCGTGGCCCAACTACGTCAACCAGGTCCAGTTGGCCGGCGCGACCCCGGTGACGGTTCCGCTGCCCGCCGAGACGGGGTTCGACCTCGACCCGGAGCGGGTCGTCGACCGCATCACCGAGGACACCGCCGCCGTGGTCCTGACCAGCCCCTCGAACCCGACCGGCCGGGTGTACGACGAGGACGCGGTCGCCGAAGTCGCCGACGCCGCCGCGGCCCGCGACGCGTACCTCGTCGCCGACGAGGTGTACGGCCGGCTCACCTACGACCGCGACTTCCGGGGCGCGGCGTCGTACGTCGACGACGCCGACAACGTACTCACGGTCGACTCCTGCTCGAAAACCTACGCCATGACCGGATGGCGGCTCGGCTGGCTCGCGGGCCCCCAGCCGGTGGTCGACGCGGTCACCCAGATTAGCGAGAGCACGACCGCCTGCCCGTCGAGCGTGAGCCAGCGGGCCGCGCTGGCGGCCCTGACCGGTCCTCAGGAGCCGGTCGCCGAGATGAAGGCCGACTTCGAAGAGCGCCGGGACTTCGTGGTCGAGCGGGTCGCGGAGATGCCGGTCGTCTCGTGTCCGCGGCCGGAGGGCGCGTTCTACGCCTTCCTCGACGTGAGCGACCTGCCGGGCGGCAGCTTCGACATCGCCAAGCGGCTGCTCGCCGAGTACGGCGTCGTCACGGCGCCGGGCGACGGGTTCGGCGACGCCGGAGAGGGGTACGTCCGGATCAGCTTCGCCAACAGCCTCGAGCGCATCGGGACCGGGCTCGACCGGATCGAGGAGATGGTCCGCGCCGAGACGTAGCGGCCGGCGCGACGCGCCGGCGGAGCCACTGATTGCGCGCGAAAGGTGAGGAGTTATCCCGGACGCGTCTGAAGGCGTCCGCATGGCAGACCGCCCGCTCGACCTCGCGGACCTCTACGACCTGCGCCGGATCGGAACCCCCGTCGTCTCCCCGGGCGTCCCCGGGAGCGAAGGGACCGGAGGCCCGTCGGACGCGTCCGACGGCGGCGAGCGCGTCGCGTTCGCCGTCGCGGAGGCCGACGAGGACGCGGACACCTGGCACGAGAGCCTCTTCGTCGCGCCCACCGACGGGAGCCGGGAGCCCCACCGCCTGACCCGGCTCCCCGGCGCGAGCGCCCCGAAGTGGAGCCCCGACGGGACGAAGCTCGCGTTCGTCGCGAACCGCGAGCGCGACGTGGACTTCCGCGTCGGCCGGGATGCGGACGACGGGAACGCGGACGGTGACGACGAGGAAGCCGACACCGCCGAGGACAACGACGAGTCCGGCGAGGACCGTCCGCAGGTGTGGGCGTTCGACCTGGAACTCGGCGGCGACGCCCGCCAGCTCACCGACTTCGAGGAGGGCGTCCGCGGATTCGACTGGGGGCCCGACGGCGAGCGCATCGTGGTCGCGGCACGGGACCCCACCGAGGACCAGCGCGAGTACCTCGAATCACGCCGGGAGGACGACGGCCCGATCGAGACCGAGCGCCTCCAGCACAAGTTCGACGGCCACGGTTGGCTCGACGACGTGCGGTCCTACCTGTTCGTGGTCGACTGCGAGTCCCGGGAAGCGACCCGGCTCGACGACGCCTACGGCGGCGGGGCGATGGAGCCCCGGACCGGCCTGAGCCCGGCGTGGTCGCCCGCGGGCGACCGGATCGCGTTCCTCTCGAACCGGACCGACCGCCCCGACGACTCCGGGGCGATGCACGTCTACACCGTCCGGCCCGACGGGTCCGACCTCCGGCGGCTCACCGACGGCGACCTGTTCGTCCGCGACCTGCGGTGGCGACCCGACGGGGAGAAGCTCGCACTGGTGGCCCGCTCGGCGTCGAACTGGTACGACTCGACCGGCCTGCTGGTCGGCGACGCCGACGGCGGCGACTGGACCGACGTCTCGGCCGGCCTGGACCGGACGCTCGCGTGGGGCGGGACGCCCGCCTGGGTCGACGACGAGACGCTGCTCGCACCGATCGCCGACGAGGCCCGGACGCGACTGGCCCGGTTCCGGGTCGACGGGGAGCCCGAGCGCGTCTACGACAGCCAGGGCGACCACCGGACGCTCACCGGCTTCGACGCTGCCGGCGGAACCGTCGCGGTGACGCGCTCGGCACCGGACTCGCCCGCGGAAATCTACGCGTTCCCGGTCTCGGAAGTGGACGACGAACCGGGCGACTCCGACCCTGACGACCCGGCGCGGCGGCTCTCCGAACTCAACGCCGACGTCGTCGCGGACGTCGCGACGCCGAGGTGCGAGCGCGTCCGGTTCGAGAACGGCGACGGCGAGGAGATCGAGGCCCTCGCGTACCTGCCCGCCGACTTCGACCCCGAGGCCGACGACCCGCTGCCCCTGGTCGTGAACGTCCACGGCGGGCCGATGTCCTACGACGCGCCGCGGTTCGGCTTCGCCGAGACCTACTGGACCGGGCAGGGCTACGCGGTGCTGGAGGTCAACTACCGGGGGAGCACGTCCTACGGGCAGGCGTTCAGCGAGCAGATCCGCGGCGACTGGGGCCCCCGCGAGAGCGACGACATCGTCTCGGGCGCCCGCGAACTGGTCGACCGCGGCGCGGCCGACCCCGACCGGCTGTTCATCACCGGGTTCTCGCAGGGCGCCATCAACACGCTCTACGTCGTCACGCGGACCGACGATTTCGCCGCTGCCGCGCCCGAACACGGCATCTACGACTTCCACGGGCTGTACGGCACCGCCGACACCCAGCTCTGGTACGACGAGGATCTGGGCCTGCCGTGGGAGGCGCCCGAGAACTACCGCGGCATCTCCAGCATCCAGGACGTCGACGCGGTCGACACCCCGACGCTGGTCACCGCGGGCGAGGAGGACTGGCGGTGCCCGCCGTGGCAGGCCGAGCAGCTCTACGTCCGGCTGAAGAAGCGCGGCGTCCCGGCGAAGCTGGTGGTGTACCCCGGCGAGCACCACAACGTCGGCGACCCGGAGCGGGCGATCCACCGGCTCCGGACGCTGACCGACTGGTTCGAGCGCCACGACCCGGCTGCCGGCGAGGCGGTCGAGGAGTAGGCACGGCGAACCGGTTACGGGTCCATCGCGTTCATGCACTGGCCGAGGAACGTGTCGTGGATGGCGAACACCTCGCCGTCGAGCGCGACCGCGGTGCCGCTGGTCTCGTCGTGCGGGAAGTGCATCTCGACCGCATCCTCGAAGGACCGTACGGTGGCGTCGAGCCGGCCGTGCTCGTAGAGGCTCTCCTGGTGGGGCTTGTCGATGGCTTCCAGTCGGACGTCGTCGGCTACCCGCGCCATCTCCTCGTCGGTGTACTGGTCGGCGACGTCGTCGCGGACGTACAGCAGGTCCGCGCCCTCGTCGTCGTAGGCGAGCACGCTCCGCAGGTGGTCGCCGACGCGCTCCCGCAGGAACTCGGTCAGTGCCTCGGAGGGCGTCTCCGTCATGGTCGGGGTTGGGTTCTCCTCGCGACGCTATCAAAATTCCTCTCGTTATCACGGGATATAACGAGGGTCAGAACCGGACACCGTCGACCGATTCCGCGGACTGGGACGGTGGATTCCGCGAACTGGGCCGATGGGGTCCGCGGACACGGCCGATGGGGGCCACAGACGCGGCCGGTGTGGTTCACGGACGCGGCCGGTGGGGGCCGCGGACACGGCCGGTGGATTCAGTGCGCGTCCGGGCTCACTCTGTCGGGAGCTCGTCGGCCGCGCGCTCGGCAAGCTCCTCCCGGAAGCGGTGGCTCGCCTCGGCGTCCGTGGTGACCTCGACGACCTGCGTCCCCTCGCTGTCGACCGAGTCGCGGAACGCCGACCGGAACCCGTCGAGGTCGCCGACGCGCTCGAAGTCCAGCCCGTAGAGGTCGCCGGTCGGCTCGAAGTCGAGACCGTGGGGCGTCCGGAACTGCTCGGTGAACGGCGGGTCGAACGCCTCGATTGGCAGCATGTGGAAGATGCCCCCGCCGTCGTTGTTCACCTCCACGACGGTCGCGTCGACCCCGCACCGCGCGACCGCGAGCAGCCCGTTCATGTCGTGGTAGTACGCGAGGTCGCCGGTCACGATGACCAGCGGGTCGTCGGTCGCGCTCCCCGCGCCGAGGCCGGTGCTGGTGATGCCGTCGATGCCGCTGGCGCCCCGGTTGCCCAGGACCGTCAGGTCGGCCGACCGGGGCTCGCCGAACCGGTCGAGGTCCCGGACCGGCATGCTGTTCGAGACCATCACGGTCGCGGGGTCGGGCGCGTCGGCGGCGACCGCCGAGAGCACGCCGCCCTCGAACAGTCGCTCGTCGCGCGCCTCGGCGACGAGGTCCCAGTACCGGCGCTCGGCGCCGGCGAACCGGTCGCGCCACGACGCGGTGGCGGCCGAATCGTCTGCCCCGCCCGACGAGTCGGCCAGCTGGCGGGCGAGTCGCGTCGGGTCGGCCGCCAGCAGGTCGGTGGCGGTGAACGACGCCTCGCGCCACCCGGCCGCCGGGTCGACGAGGAACTGCCGGGCGTCGCTGTGTTCGAGGTAGTTGCGCAGGACCTTCGAGGTGGGCGAGGCGCCGAACCGCACGACGACCTCGGGGTCGGGCCACGCGTCGCCGACCGCCCCGAGGTAGCCGTCGTAGCCGCCGACGATCAGGGGCTCGTCAGTGCCGGTCGGCCGCTCGCCGGCCGGCAGGGCCGCGTCGTCGTGGCCGAACCGGTGGCCCGAGAGCGGGTCGGCGAGCACCGGGAAGCCGGTCGCCGCGGCCAGATCGGCCAGCGCGTCGCGGGCCGGCGTCGGGGCGTCCGCGGGGCCGGCGACGATGAGCCCCCGGTCGGCGTCCGCGAGCGCGTCCCGGACGCGGCGGAGTTCGGCGTCCGTCAGCTCCGGCCGGCCCTGCGCCGTCCTGACGAACGCGCCGTCCCGTCCCTCGGCCGCGAGGGGCGCCTGGTCCGGGAACTCCGCGGGCACGTCGCCCTCGACCGCGACCGGCTCCAGGGGCTTGCGGAACGGGACGTTGAGGTGGACGGGACCGGGCGGAACGCCGGTCGACTCGGCCACCGCGCGACCGGCGGTGGTCCGGAGCGATCTGAGGGTTCGCGCTTCGGGTTCGGGCTCGGGCAGGTCGGCGTACCACCGGACCGCGTCGCCGTAGAGCTTCTCCTGGTCGACGGTCTGGTTGGCGCCCGAGTCCCGGAGCTCCGGCGGCCGGTCGGCGGTGAGGACGAGCATCGGCACGCGGGCCTGATCGGCCTCGATGACGGCGGGGTGGAAGTTCGCGGCGGCCGTGCCCGAGGTGCAGACCAGCGGGGTCGGGGTCCCGGTGCGCTTGGCCCGGCCGAGCGCGAAGAAGGCCGCCGAGCGCTCGTCGAGGTGGGAGAAGACCCGTATCTCGGGATGCTCGGCGAACGCGACCGTCAGGGGCGTCGAGCGACTGCCAGGGGCGACGCAGACCGCGTCGACCCCGGCTGCGGCGAGTTCCCCGACCAGCGTCCGGGCCCAGAGGGTGTTGCGGTTCGGGGCGGGTGCGTCGTCGGGGTCCCGCGGGTCCGGGTCGCCGGGGTCACTCATCTTCGAGCTCGTCGAGGATCGGCCGGTACTTCAGCTGGACCTCCTCGTACTCCTCGTCGGGGTCGCTGTCGGCGACGATGCCGTTGCCGGCGTAGAGAGTCGCCGACGACTCGCCGGTGACCGCCGACCGGATGCCGACCGCGAAGGTGCCGTCGCCGTCGGCGTCGAACCAGCCGACCGGGGCGGCGTACCACCCGCGGTCGAACGTCTCGGTCTCCCGGATGGTCTGGAGCGCCCTCCCGGGCGGGAGGCCGCCGACCGCCGGGGTCGGGTGGAGGGCCTCGACGATGGAGAGGACGTGGTCGCTCTCGGTCAGGTCGGCCTCGATGGGGGTCCAGAGGTGCTGGATGGTCGCCAGCTTCCGGACCCGGCGGTCGGCGACCCGGACCTCGCCAGCGACGGGCGCGAGCTGGTCGCGGATGGTGTCGACGACCAGCTGGTGCTCGTGGGCCATCTTCTCGCTGTTCTCGATGCGGACCTCGAGCCCGGCGTCCTCCTCGGGGGTCGCGCCGCGGCCGATGGACCCCGCGAGGGCGTCGGCCTCGACGGTCCGACCCCGGAGCGTCGCGAGCCGCTCGGGGGTCGCGCCGAAGAACGCGCCCTCAGTGGTCGGCTCGAAGCAGAACCGGAAGCAGTCGGGGTACGACTCGCCGAGGCGCGCGAGCGCGTCCGGGACCGACACGTCGCCGGCGAGCGCGACCCGGAGCGACTGGGCAAGCGTGACCTTCCGGAGGTCGCCGGCCTCGATGCGCGAGACCGCGGCGGCGACCTGCTCGGCCCACTCCTCGCGGGTGGTGGTCGATTCCGTGGCTAGCACGCCCGGCGGTCCGCGCCTGCCGGGGCCAGCGGCCGTCCGGTCGTTCGTCGGGGTGTCACCGGCCGCCCCGTCGATCTCGTCGGCGAGCGCGGCCCTGACCTCCTCCAGTTCGCGCTCGACCGCCTCGGGGGAGGCGTCGAGCGCCGAGACGGTCAGCCACGTCTCGCCGTTCGCCCGGGTCAGTAGGGTCCGGGGGAGGACGAACTCCGCGGGGCCGAACCCCTGCCACGGCGGGGCGGGCTCGTGGTCGGCGTGGAACGAGAAGCCGCCGAACAGCCGGGGCCGGGCCGGCTCGGGGCCGTCGTAGTCGAGGTCGGCGAAGAGGTCGTCCGCAGCGTCCTTCACGGCCTCGAAGCGGTCGTCGCCGTCGCCCGCGACGCGGGCCGCCGTGCCGCCCCCGGCGAACTCCGGGCCGTAGGGGCTGGTCCAGTACGTCCGGGGCGCGTCCCGGCCGGCGAGGAAGCGCCGGGGGTCGCAGTCCGGCAGTTCGGTGGCCCGGCTCACGAGGCTGGAGCCGGTCTGTTCGGCCGACACCCGTCCGTCGCGCGGCGGAGACTCCATTCAGTCGAAGTCGGGAGGCGGGAGCCTTTAGTCTAACTGTCTCGGAATCCGCGGGGTCTCAGCTGTACCGCTCCTCGTTCCACGGGTTCGCGGTGTTGGAGTAGCCGCGCTTCTCCCAGTAGCCCCGTTCGGGCTCGGTGAGGAACTCGACGCCGTCGACCCACTTCGCCCCCTTGTAGGCGTACTTGTGGGGCGTGACGACGCGGAGCGGCCCGCCGTGCTCGCGCGGCAGCGACTCGCCGTCGAACTCGTAGGTGAACAGCACCTCCTCGCGCATGCAGTCCTCGAGCGGCAGGTTGGTGGTGTAGCCGTCGAGGGCCGAGAACATGACGTGGACCGCGTCGTCCGCTACTCCCGCCATCTCGGCGAGGTCCGGGAACGTGACGCCGGTGAACTCGCAGTCGAACTTGCTCCACCCCGTCACGCAGTGGAAGTCCTGGCGCTGGGTCTCGGCCGGGAGGTCTCTGAACTCCTCCCACGAGAACGACAGCTCCTCGTCGACCGCGCCCGTGACCGTGAACTCCCAGGTCTCGGGGTCCCAGTCGGGGGTCCCGCTCTTCGAGAGGACCGGGAACTTGCCGGTCTTCCGCTGGCCCGGCGGCAGGCGCTCGCCGTCGAACTCCTCGTGGAGGTCGGTCACGTCCGTGACGCTCATGCGTCCGAGTCGGCGGCGGACGCAGGTAGGTCTATCGACTGCGGGCGACCGTTCCGGGCGAGCGGGCGGATTCAATAGACGCTTTCCGGGGGCGAGGGGGTGTCAGCTCACGGACCGTAACGAGCCGATTCCGCGGAAAACCGAATGAACTCCCGCAACCTGTCGTCAATACTCCCGGGCATCTACTGAATAACAAAGGACGGCCTGTGCCTAGTCGGAGTCGCGATGTCAATGGAAAACCAGCGGACGGTGGAACGAGAGGCCAAGATGGAGGCCGCCGAGGAGTCGACGACGGACCTGGCCATCCTCGCCTCGGCGGCGTCGGTCGCCCTGTCGTGGTACCAGTTCTTCGGGCGCGGCAACCGGATGCAGGGGCTGTTCATCGGCCTGTGGCCGCCGACCATCCTGGCGTTCGCCAGCTACTTCAACCAGAAGCGGATGGAGGAGAAGCTCAGCGCGATGGGGCCGGGCCGCATCGTGAGCTCCATCGAGCAGATGCTCGGCAGTCGCTGAGCCCTGCGCTACGGGTTTTGCGGTTCGAGACGTTTTTTGGCCGCCGGCCTCCTGCCGGATTCGCCAACCATTGTTTCGGAACGGAGGCCTGAAGTTCACGGACCGCGAACCGTAGTTCCCGTTCCGGTCAAATTCGTTCGCCGTCCACCGTACTGCTCCCCGTCAGACTTAAGAACACCCCTCCCGAAGCCACCAATGTTCCAATGCCGAAGGTAGAGATAACTATCCCGGAGCATCTCGAAATGCAGATCGCCCAGATGGTCGAACAGGGCGAGTTCGTCAACCGGGAGGAGGCCATCGAGGACCTCCTCTCGACCGGTCTCAAGGCCTACAAGACCAGCGGTCCGATGGACGACGACGACCGCGAACCCGGTCTCGAAGACGAGGGAATGATGGGTCACGAGGACGAGTACGTCTTCTAATCCGCTCTTTTCGGGGCGCGTGCGAAGTGTTCTCAGAAACCCTTAAATCGGATACCTCCCTAGCCACGCCCATGCACAAGGACGAACTTCTCGAACTCCACGAGGAGATGGTTCTCATCATGGAGTACTTCCAGGACAAGGAGCGGGTGACCGACGGGCTGTTCGAGCCCTACGAGGAGCTCGACGTCGAGCCCTCGCACGTCCACAAGTCCAAGAGCGAGCACAAGCACGCCGTCTTCGTCCTCGGCAACGCGCTCGCCACCGCGATGAGCGACGACGAGTTCAGCGAGGCCGGCCGCATCGGCAAGCGCATGCAGGAGCTCGCCGACGACGCCGAGTCCAAGATCTGAAACCACTTTTTGCTGCGCTCGCGCCATAAACGGCGCTCGCTGGCAAAAACGTGGGGAAAAACCACTGCGCTCCTCCCTCCGCTACGCTCTGGTCGTCGCTTGGGCCGCTCGCTCACTTCGTTCGCTCGCGGTACTTCTCTTCGAACTCCGCGTGGACCATCCGGTAGTTCGGTACCGAAATACACCGTTCGAGCTCGGCGAACCTCTGAACGGGGTCTCCGAAATCTACCGCGAGCGAGGGCGAAGCCCGAGCGAGCGGCCCAAGGGAGGACCAACGGGACGACCGCCGTGGTTTTGGTCGAGCTTTTGCAAGGGAGGCGCGTTTATGCGCCGACCGCGGCAAAAGGTCGTTTCGGGCCGCAAGATATTTGAGAGGCTTGTGGCTTCCACGTAATATGGAAACGCGCACGGTCGAGCAGGTCGAGAGTTGGCAAACCCGTTCGTTCCGGGACGGGTTCGCTGGCCTGCGCGAACTCTCCGACGGGGAGTTCTCGGGGGCAGTGAGGGCCGGTGGCGCGTGGCTGTTCATGCTCAACGGTCGGATCATCGGGGTCTACGAGGGGAGCCTCGACGACTTCGAGGACGCCGAGGGCACCGCGTACGCCGCGCCACACCCGTCGCTGCCGCTCCTGTTCAGCATGCAGGAGCGGGGCGGCGAGACCCAGGCAAAGTACTACACGAACGACACGCCGCTGTCGGAGGTCGACTCCACGCTCACGAGCGGGAAGTTCACCGGGTTCATCGAACTCAGCGAGAACGTCCTGAGCGGCGACTACTACGTGGCCTACTACGGCGGGCGCTCGATGAGCGTCGCGTTCGTCGGCGCGAGCGAGCAGGTCGTGACCGGCGACGAGGCGTTCGAGCGGGCCGACGACGAGGTGGGCATCTACGAGGTCACGGACGTCGACATCGAGGTCACCGACGTCCCGGAACCCGACGAACCGGAGGACTCACCGTCGGCGGGCGGGAGCGCGGGGGCGTCCGGTTCGGCCTCGGACGGCGGTGACGGGGGCACGGGCGGTTCGGACGAGGCGACCGGCGGCTCTCCGACGTCCGGCAGCGGCTCCGCGTCGACAGCGGCCGGCGGCGCGGGCGCGGGACCCGGCGGTGAGTCGCCGACCGCCGACGCCGCGGCGACCGACGCCGAGACGGGGACCCTGGGAGCCGTCGGGGGCCAGTCCGCCGCGGGAGCGGGGTCGGCGGTGAGCCAGTCGACCGCGGACGGTGCGGCGACCGAACCCGCCGACCCCGCGCCGGATCGCGACGCCGAGCCCTCCCGCCAGTCGGCGTCGCGGCCCGACCCCGGACAGGCATCGCCGGAACCGACCGCCGACGGCCGCGACGCCGCCGTGACCGAGTCGGAGGCCGACGCCGGAACCCGGCCGACCGACGCCGCCGAACGCGCGGCCGGTCCGGACGCGCGGGCCGGCGCCGCACCGTCTGCCGGGTCCGAGTCGGCGCCGGCCGAGGCTGGCGCGGGCGCGGGGGAACCGGCGGGTCAGGGAGTGGGCGGCGCTCCCGAACGGACGACTCCGCAGTCCGCCGGGTCCGAGGCGCGCGCGGAAGCCGACGACGGGGACGGTGACGACGCCGACGCCGGAAGCGCGTTCGACGAGGAGGAGGCGTGGCGCGAGGCCACCACGATCCCGTCGCTCGACCCGGACCTGAGCGAGGGGCCCGACGACGCGGAGGCCGGAGACGAGTCCGGTCCGTCGCCGGGCGCCGGGCCGACCCAGACCGCGACCGGGAGCGGCGCGGACGCGGAGTCGGCGTCCGTCACGGACGGGCGGACCGCCGAGAGTGACGCGGCGCGGCCGTCCGCCAGTCGGTCCGGCGCGTCCGGTCGATCCGAGTCGGCGTCCGGCCGTCCCGGATCGGGCGCGGCGTCGACCGACGCCGGCGCCGGCAGCCCCTCCGGTCACTCGGACGCTTCCGGCGGAGACGACGAGTCGGGCGCCCGCGTCCGGGAGCTCAGGTCGCGGCTCGACCAGCGCGAGCAGCAGGTCCAGCAGCTGAAGAAGCGGCTCTCGAACGTCGAGTCCGAGCGCAACGAGTACAAGCGCGAGCGCGACGCGCTCCGCCAGGAGGTCGAGCGCCTCGAGGCCAAGCTCGAATCGGCCGGATCCAACGGGTCGGGCAGTGGGAAGCGCCGGCTCGACCGCGCCCAGGCGTTCGACGGGACCAACCTGTTCGTCCGGTACGAGTCGAAGGGCCAGGCAACGCTCGACGAGGCGGCCGAGGGGAAAGTCGACGCCGACGAGGTCAACGCCAACCTCCGGCTCGAGCACCACACCCAGTTCGAGGCCGAGGACGTCGAGGTCGCGGGCGAGTCGTTCGAGTCGTTCCTGACCGACTCGTTCGAGTACCGGTTCGTCTCGTGGGTGGTCGAGGAGCTGCTCTACGAGATCCGGGACACCGGCCACCGGAACGCGCTGAAGGACCTCTACGAGTCGATTCCGAAGGTCGACCGCGTCGACCTCCACGGGTCGGTGAGCGCGGGCGCCACCGACGAAGACACGCGACAGGAGTCGTTCGACGTCATCATGCGCGACCGGATGGGCAACCCGCTGCTGCTCGCGGACCTCAACGGGTCGCGGGACCCGACGACCGGCGAGATGATGGGGTCGCTCGTCGACGCCTCGTCGGGCGTCGCCCACGCCCACGACGAACTCGCGGGGGCGTTCCAGGTCACGGAGAGCTTCTTCGAGCCCGAGGCGCTCGAGACCGCCGAGTCGGCGACTTCGGGCGGGTTCCTGAGCCGCGAGAAGAGACAGAGCTTCGTCAAGCTCTCCCGCAAGCGGGGGTACCACCTCTGTCTCGTGGAGTCACGGAGCGGCGGCTTCCACCTGAACGTGCCGGAGCTCTAGCTCTCGGCTTCCGCGGTACCGCTGATCTTCATCTCGTCCAGCTTGCTGCCGATCTCGTCGATCTTGCCGTCGAGTTCCTCGACGAACTCCTGGGTGCGGTCGGTGGTGATGGCGCCCTGGCTCGACGGCTCGATGAGGTTCTCCTCCTCGAGGACGCGCAGCGAGTACCGGACCTTGTGGTGGGGGTAGCCGGTCTCGTTGGACATCTTCACGATGCCGATCGGTTCGCTCTCGATGACCATCTTCAGGACCTGCAGATGGCGCTCCAGCATATCGACTTCCTTCTCCAGTCTATCTATCATGGCACGTGTTAACTTGTCTTAGAGACTTTTAAAAGTTGCTGTCCGCGCGGCGGAGCCCGCCCGGACCGGCGCCGCTATTGCTAGTAGCTAGCAATTCAGGCGGCCACTACTAAAGCGTTATCGGTCCGGGGCCGCACCGGCGCGGCGCGACCGCTGTTGTACTCGATACTGGTTGCTCGGTCGTGCGAGAGGGCCGTATCTATCCATATACGTGCATCATATCGGTCGAAATACCGTAATCGGTTTACCGAGTGCCCGACAATCGTTCCGCGTAATGACCGTAACCATCGTCGGTTCGCAGCTCGGCGACGAGGGGAAGGGCGGCGTTGTCGACCTCTGGGGCGACGCCGCCGACGTGGTCGCCCGCTACCAGGGCGGGGACAACGCCGGCCACACCGTCGTCGAGGGCGGCACCGAGTACAAGCTCTCGCTGGTGCCCAGCGGCGCCGTCCGCGGCAAGGTCGGCGTCCTCGGCAACGGCTGCGTCGTCAACCCCGCGACGCTGTTCGAGGAGATCGACGACCTGCGCGACCGCGGGCTCGACCCCGACGTGCGCGTGGCGCGTCGCGCGCACGTCATCTTCCCGTACCACCGGGTGCTCGACGGCATCGAGGAGGAGGCGAAGAGCGACTCCGACTCCGAGGTGGGGACGACCGGCCGCGGCATCGGCCCGACCTACGAGGACAAGGCCGGCCGGCGCGGCGTCCGGGTCGGCGACCTGCTCGACCCTGATGTCCTCCGCGAGAAACTCGAGTACGTCGTCCCCCAGAAGCAGCGACTCGCCGAGGAGGTGTTCGGCGTCGAGACCGGCGAGGAGTTCGACATCGCCAGCCTCTACGAGGAGTACCGGCGCTACGGCGAGCGGCTCGCCGAGGAGGACATGGCCGTCGACGCCGGCGAGTTCCTCGCCGACCGCCTCGCCGACGGCGAGAACGTGATGTTCGAGGGCGCGCAGGGCACTCTCATCGACATCGACCACGGCAACTACCCCTACGTGACGTCGTCGAACCCGACGGCGGGCGGGGCCGCGACCGGGACCGGCCTCAGCCCCGGCGTCGTCGGCGGCGGCGAGGTCGTCGGCATCGTGAAGGCGTACCTCACGCGCGTGGGCAGCGGCCCGCTCCCGACCGAGCTCGGCGGCGTGGTCGGCGACACGCCCGGCTACGACGAGCAGGGCGAGGGCGAGAACGAGGAGCTTGCCACCTACATCCGCGAGGAGGGCGGCGAGTACGGCACGGTCACCGGCCGGCCCCGCCGGGTGGGGTGGCTCGACGTGCCGATGCTCCGCCACGCCGCGCGCGCGAACGGGTTCACCGGCATCGCGGTCAACCACATCGACGTGCTGGCCGGCCTCGACGAGGTGAAGGTGGGCCACAGCTACGACCTCGACGGCGAGGAGGTGTTCACGATTCCCGCCACCACCGAGCGGTGGGCCGCCTGCGAACCCAACTACCGGACGTTCGAGGGGTGGGAGGACACCGACTGGGGCCGGGTCGCCGAGGAGGGGTACGACGCCGTCCCCGAGAACGCCCGGGCCTACCTCGAGTACGTCAGCGAGGAGGTCGACGCCGACGTCTACGCGGTCGGGGTCGGCCCGGACCGCGAGGAGTCGGTCGTCGTCGAGAACCCATTCGAGTAGGGTCGAGCGCCCGCGCGTAGCCGCGAGACCCGACGCGTCGGCGTTCCCGCGTCTCGCGCGGCGTGGCCGCCGAACCCGTCACGTTTTTGCCCCGGCCGCTCACAGCCAGTACCATGAAGCAGTCGCTGATGGACATCATCTGCTGTCCGCTGGACAAGCAGGAGCTCGAGCTCGACGCCACCGAGACCGACGGCGAGGAGGTCCTCGCGGGGACGCTGACCTGCACCGAGTGCGGGGAGACCTACCCCATCGAGGACGGCATCCCGAACCTGCTGCCGCCGGACATGCGCGACGCGGAGGCGTAGTTTTTTCTACCCTCGGTTGGAGGTGACGATAGCGTGCAAGACAGTCTCCCCGTCGGCCTCAACGACGACAGCCTGCACGACATCAGGACGCCCGCGTCCTTCGAGGCCACGGACTCGTTCCCCATCCTGCTGCAGAACGGCGACGCGCCGGTCCACGTCCACCTCCACCTCGACGACGCGCTGTCGTCGGTGGCGTCGATCCCGGCGAACAACCACTTCCTCGACGCCGACTCGACTCGCCAGGTCGGCGTCGAGGTCGGGGACGGCCCGCGGCCGGTCGAGGGCCAGCTCAAGATCGTCACCGGCCACGGCGCGGAGACCGACTACGTCTCGGTGAAGATCGTCGAGCCCGAGGAGCGCGAGGACAGGGTGGACGTCGACGAGGCGTTCGCGGCCCCGCCCCGCGAGGAGACCGACGACGCCGACGAGGGCTTCGAGTGGCCCGACGTCTCGCTCGCCGAGAACGCCCCCGTGGCGGCGCTCGGCGCGTTCGCGGTCGCGGTCGCGGCGGCGTCGGCCACCCTCTCGGACAGCCTGGCGGTGCTGCTCGGCGTGCTGGCCGTCCTCGGCAGCGTCGCGGCCGCGGGCTACCTGCTCGTCCGGTAGTCTTCTGTCCTCTCCTCCAGTTCCTTCCGCGCCCCAGCTACCGCATCGCTTTTACCGGACCCCGACCTCGCTCCGCGCATGTCACTCGCCGAGGACACCCGCGACGCGGCCCGGCGCCGGCCCTTCCTCCTGGCCGCGCTCCGGGCGGACGTCGTCAACTACACCGCGGCGGCCCGCTACCTCTCCGACGACGTCGACGGCGACACCGAGTCGATCGCGACCGCGCTCCGGCGGTTCGCCGAGTCGCTGCCCGACCCGGACGCCGAGTCGCGGACCGCGGCGGTCTCGATGCGGAGCGGCCTGGGAGAGGCCGACGACCCCGACGACGCGGTGCTCGCGGTCGGCGGGACGGCGCTCGCGCCCGACGCGGGGTCGCTGACGGGCGTGGTCGCCACCGGCGACGTGGACGCGCGGGCGCTGGCCCACGTCCTCGGACGCCTCGACGCCGCCGACGTCGACGTCCGGGCCGCGGGCGTCGCGGGCGACGGGCTGGCGGTCGCGGTCGAGCGCCGCGACGGTCCCGACGCGGTCCGGGTCGTGGAGGACGCGCTGGCGGCGGTTCCCGCCGAGTGAGGCGCGGCGTTCGGGGCGGCCGGCGGACGCCGCGCCGTCGGCGCCAAGTGTCCCTTTCGACGCTTTAAAACGACTGCTGGGGCTACTAGCCGGCAATGACGCTCCACGTGACGAACACCCTCACCGGTGAGCGGGAACCGTTCGAACCGCAGGACCCCGACTCCGTCCTCCTCTACTACTGCGGGCTGACGGTCTCGGACCTCGCCCACCTCGGGCACGCCCGGTCGTGGGTCCACGTCGACGCGATGCACCGGTGGTTAGAGCACCTCGGCTACGACGTGCGCCACGTCGAGAACTTCACCGACGTCAACGAGAAGATCGTCGCGCGCGTCGGCGAGGAGGACCTGGGCGACAGCGAGAGCGAGGTCGCGAGCCGCTTCGTCTCGGAGGTCATCCGGGACATGCGGTCGCTCAACCTCGAGCGCGCGGAGGTCTACCCCCGGGTCAGCGAGCACGTCCCCGAGATCATCGACCTCGTCGAGACCCTCGTCGAGAAGGGGTACGCCTACGAGTCGAACGGGTCGGTCTACTTCGACGTGACCGAGTTCGACGACTACGGCAAGCTCTCGAACCAGGACGTCGCGGAGATGGAGGCCCAGGGCGAGGACGAGGAGCGCGCCGAGAAGCGCCACCCCGCCGACTTCGCGCTGTGGAAGGCCGGCGAGGCGCATCCCGACGAAGGTGAACCCGGCGGCCAGACCTGGGACTCGCCGTGGGGCGAGGGCCGGCCCGGCTGGCACATCGAGTGCTCGGCGATGAGCATGACCCACCTCGGCGAGACGCTGGACCTCCACGTCGGCGGTCAGGACCTCGTCTTCCCCCACCACGAGAACGAGATCGCCCAGAGCGAGGCCGCCACCGGCCGGCAGTTCGTCAACTACTGGCTCCACGTCCGGCTGCTGGAGACCGGCGGCGAGAAGATGTCCTCCAGCCTCCAGAACTACTTCACGGTCCGGAACGCCGTCGAGGAGTTCGGCACGAACGCGATCCGGATGTTCCTGCTGTCGACCGCGTACAGCAACCGCCAGACGTACAGCGAGGAGACGCTGGACGAGGCGGTCGAGCGCTGGGAGCGGCTCGAGCGCGGGTACGAGGCCGCCGTCGACGCCGCCGACAGCGAGGCCGCCCGGACGAAGGTCGAGGACGCCGCGCTCCGCGAGGCCGTGACGGAATCGCGTGAGGCGTTCACCGAGGCGATGAACGACGACTTCAACACCCGCGAGGCCATCACCGCGCTGCTGGAACTGGTCGGCGCGGTCAACAAGCACGTCGACTCCCGCGGGGAGTACGACTACCGGGCGCTCCGCGACGCCGTCGAGACGTTCGAGGAGCTCGGCGAGGGCGTCCTCGGGTTCGCGCTGGCCGGCAGCAGCGAGGGCCGCGTCGAACTGCTGGACGAACTGGTCGAGCTGGTCCTCGACGTCCGCGAGCGGGAGCGCGAGGCCGGCAACTACGACCGGGCCGACGAACTCCGGGACGACCTCCAGGCGCTGGGCGTCGAGGTCCAGGACACCGACGACGGGGCCGAGTTCCGGCTGGAGTGAAATAGTCAGGTTCGCAACGGATAGCGTCTGACAGGTCCGTTTTCCCGAAGCCACGAGATTGATAATCCCGGGCTGAATACGCCGGGAGTACCATGACACGTAGCGCAGTCGCCGGCGTCTCGCTCGCCGTCCTCCTCGTACTGAGCGGATGCGCCGGCTTCCTCTCGGGGCCGGTCTCGTTCTCGGCCTCGCAGGCCACGGTGAGCGACGCCGCGCTCGAGGAGACGGGGTACGAACACAACAGTACGCGGGCGATGAACGTCACCCGGACCTTCTCGGCCGCCGGCCAGGAGAAGAAGGTCGAGGTGACCAACTGGATCTCGGAGTACCACAAGTCGGTCGGGCTGCCCGGCGTGGGCGAGCGGAAGGTCGCCATGTTCGTGACCTTCTCCAGCCCCCAGGTGAAGGTGCTGGGCAAGTCCTTCAATCCGCTCGCACAGTACGACAACGCCCAGCTCGCCCGGCAGTTCACCTCCCAGCTCCGGAGCGTCAGCGGCGTGAGGAAGGTCGGAAGCCAGAACCGGACGATGCTCGGCAAGACCACGACGGTCTCGAAGTTCGAGGCCACCGTGACGACGACCGCCGGCGTCCAGTTCGACGCCTACCTCCACGTCGCGAAGGTGAAGCACGAGGGCGACATCGTGGTCGCGCTCGGGGTCTACCCCCAGAAGCTCCCCGGCCAGAGCGAGAAGGTCCACCGGCTGCTCCGCGGCGTCGAGCACGGCTCGTAGCCGACCCACCGCGTCGTCCACCGCCGGGCGTCGAACAGTACGGACATCAGACAACGTTTTTCTCGGTCGGGCGTGTCACCGGGGATATGAATCCCTCGCTGGCCGCCGGCGCCGCGCTCACGGTCGCCGGAGTGGTCGGTTACCTGGTCGGCGTCGTCGAGCCGTACCCGGGCCGGGCGTTCTCGGTCACGGCCGTGATGGTCGGCGTCACCCTGCTGGCCATCGGCCGGGGAGGTGAACCGGCGTGACCGTCGAGGCGGTCGTCTACTCGCCGGACGGCACGACCACGTTCGCCGACCTCCAGTCGGCCCGCGACGCCGAGGGCACGACGTGGGTCCGCGCGTCGAACGCGACCGAGTCGGAACTCGAGCGGGTCGCCGAGACGTTCGACGTCCACCCGCTGTCGGTCGAGGACGTGAGCAACGGCGTCCGTCCCAAGACCGAGGAGTTCGACGACCACGTGTTCGTGCTGCTGAAGACCGCGACCCTGCGCCGGGGCGAGACCACGTTCGAGGAGGAGATCCGCCGGCGCTCGGTCGGCTTCTTCGTCGGCGACGACTGGCTGGTCACCATGTCGACCGAGCCGGTCGACGCGGTCGAGCGCGTCTGGGCGATGGTGGTCCGCGAGGAGGGCCGCATCCTCCGGCAGGGGCCGGACTTCGCGACCTACCGGGTGGTCGACGCCATCGTCGACAGCTACTTCGACGTGCTCGACCGGATCGAGGACCAGATCGAGGCGGTCGAGGAGGACGTGACGACCTCGACCGACGTCGAGACGCTCGAGACCATCAACAACGTCCGGCGCGAGCTCCTCTCGTTCCGGAAGCTGCTGTGGCCCTCCCGGGAGGCGGTCGGCTACCTGGCCCGCGGCGACCCCGACCAGATCCGGGAGGCCACCGAGAAGTACTACCGGGACGTGTACGACCACCTGGTCCAGCTCGTCGACCTGACCGAGACCTACCGCGACCTCGCCAGCGGGGCCCGGGACATCTACCTCAACTCGCTGTCGCTGTCGACCAACGAGGTGATGAAGAAGCTGACCGTCGTGGCGACGGTCGTCCTCCCGCTGACGTTCGTCGTGGGCGTCTACGGCATGAACTTCGGGGACAGCCCGTACAACATGCCGGAACTCGGCTGGACCTACGGCTACCCCGCGGTCATGCTCGGGATGCTCGCGGTGACGGTGATCTTGATCGCCTACTTCCGGGAGTCGGGGTACATCTGACGGCGGACCGGACGCGCGGCGTCGCGAGGGTTTAAGCCCGGAGACGCGACGAACACCGACCGGACGCCTCGCGCGGTCGCGGCCGGGTCGCTCGCGGCGGGCTCCTCGCCCGGCGACTCGCACGCCCGGACCGCCAGTCCGACTACCCCGAGAGGGCTACGCCAGCCGTACCGCGCGGCTACGCTCCGCCGGTCTGAACGAGCAGGACGCCCCCGAGCACCAGCGCGCCGCCGACCGCGGTCGCGTGCGTGATCGGTTCGCCGAGCACCGCCGCGCCGAGCAGCAGGGTCACCACCGGCTCGACCGTGCTGACGATGCTGGCCCTGCTCGCGCCGATGCGCCGGATGCCCGCGAAGAACGCGAAGATGGGGAGCGCGGTCGCCACGACCGCGATGGCGGCGATCAGCCCCCACTCGTACCCGGTGGCCGGGACGGCGAGTCGGCCCGTCGCGGTCCCGAACCCGAGGTAGGCCACCGCGGCCGCGGGGAGGACGTGGGCCGCCAGGATCTCCGGGTCCACCGTGGCCAGCGCCGACCTGCTCGCGGTGATGTAGCCGGCGTACACCACCGCGGCCGCGAGCACCACCGCCACCCCGCGTGGGTCCGCGCCGGCCGGGTCCGCGCCGGTCACGAGCGCGACGCCCAGGAGTGCGACCCCGAGCGCGGCGACCGTCCGCGAGGTCACCGGTTCGTCCAGCCCCAGCGCCGCCGCGCCGACGACGAAGACCGGGTAAGTGAAGAGGACGATCCCCACCAGTCCGGCGGTCATGAACGCCAGCCCCCAGAAGTAGAGACCGCTCATCACTGCGTATCCCAGGACGCCGAGCGCGAGTCCGGTGGCCAGCGCCCGGCCGCGGAGCAGGCGGAGGTCCCCGCGAGCGCCCAGCACGACCCACGCGATCAGCGTCGCGAGCACGAACCGGTAGGCCAGCACCGTCGGGATCGTCAGCCCCGCGGCCGCGGCAAGCTCGCCGAAGATCCCGAGCGTGCCGAACCCCACCGCCGACGTCAGCACGAGCGCGGTGCCCAGCCTGTCCATAATCGGGGTTCGCGGGCTCGGGAGAAAACCGGTTCGGCGCCCGCCGGCGACGCCGAATCGGTTCGCCTAAACCGCCGCCGTCCGACTTCGGGCACGATGACGCGGCTGGCGGCGCTCGAACGGCGGACCCCGCCGATGGCGGCACTGGCGGTCTCGGTCGTCGCGATCAGCACCAGCGCCATCCTGGTGCGGTTCAGCGACGCCCCGAGCGTCGTCAAGGCCCTGTACCGCGTGGTGTTCACCACGCTGCTGCTCGCACCGCTCGCGGTCACCCGCTACCGCGACGACCTCCGGGCGCTGTCGGTCCGGGACGCCGGCGTCGCCGCGGTGACCGGCGTCGCGCTCGCGGCCCACTTCGCGGCGTGGTTCGAGAGCCTAGAGTGGACCACCGTGGCCGCCAGCGTCACGCTGGTCCAGTCCCAGCCGCTGTTCGTCGCGGTCGGCGCGGCCGTCCTGCTCGACGAGACCGTCAACCGCCGGATGGTCGCGGGCATCCTGGTCGCCGTGGTGGGCGTCGCGGTCATGTCGCTGGGCGGCCTGCTGTCTGGAGCCGCGCTCGCCGGCGCCCGGCCCCTCTACGGGAACGCGCTCGCGCTCGTCGGCGCGGTGATGGCCGCGGGCTACGTGCTGGCCGGCCGGTCGCTCCGCCAGCGCGTCGCGCTCGTCCCGTACGTCACGGTGGTCTACTCGGTCTGTGCGGTCGTCCTGCTCGGCGTCGCGGTGGCCGACGGGGCGACGGTCGCGCCGACGGCCTACCCGGCCGAGGAGTGGCTGCTTTTCCTGGGGATGGCGGTCGGACCGGGGGTGTTCGGCCACACGGTCATCAACTGGGCGCTGAAGTACGTCGAGTCGAGCGTCGTCAGCGTCACCCTGCTGGGCGAGCCCGTCGGGTCGACCCTGCTTGCGCTCGCCCTGCTCGACGAGGTGCCCGACGCGTTCACCGTGGCGGGCGGGGCGGTCGTCCTCGCGGGCATCTACGTCACCGCGACGGGCCGACCGGACCCCGACGGCTGACGGGGAGCGCACCCGCCGCGGCGGGGTCGGACAACGGGGACAGGTGGGATATCGAGACCAGTTGTTTCAGCGCCTCTACCGACGAGTAGGCGCCGCCTGTCGCTCGACGGAGTTCGAACAGGCGGCGCCAACCTTCCTTTCAGCCGCCGTCAGAAGTCGATATTTCTCCGACTAGGGCGTGATTTCAAACGGTACAGGCGCTCTGTTCCGGTTCTACAGCCGAAGGATAACAAAGGGGGAGTCCGCCGGAAGTCGGGGCTAACGATGCTCTGACGAACGCCCTCCAGGTTACGAAGGTCCGAACGTACCGGTAAACGCCAAACTACCCCCGAAATCCGAAACGAATGCCCGACGCAACACTCCCCAGAAAACGCCACGGAACGCCGCCGACGCGGCGGTACACGTCCACTAGCAACGATAAGCCGACCGGAACGGTCCGCGACCGACGCGGGCCGAGACGCCGCGGAGGTGAGGCCGCGTGACCGAACGCGCGCGCAGCGTACTGCTGACCCTCCTGCTGGTCGTGTCGACGCTCTCTACGGTCGGCGTCGGCGCGGCCACGGCCACGGCGGCTGCGGCCAACTCGTCGACGGGGACGTTCCACGTCTCCCAGGCCGGCAACTGCTACGAGGTCACCGCCTACGGTAGCGGCGATCAGACGGTCGAGGAGTTCTACGACTACCGGAAGCCGAACAACACGGACCCCGACGTCTACACGTACTCGTCGCACGGGACGAAGCACCTGCAGGAGAACCAGGTGAGTAACCTGTTCGTCTACAACGGCTCCGGCGGGTACAGCCTGGTCATGCTCCACGACAAGCTCGACGAGGCTGAGGAGGACGGTCCGAACGCGAGCACCATCACGTTCGAGTTCTCGAACATGAGCCACGTGGACTGGAAGGTCCGCGACGACAACTACACCGACAGCAACGGTGACCCCCAGGACGACAACTGGGACACCAAGGGCGACACCCACGTGATCGACTGGATGTGGGGTCCCCACCGGACCGACGGCGGCGCGTTCACCGGCATCGCCGACGGGTCGGTCACCATCAGTCCGCAGTTCAACGACGACGCAAAGTACTGGAACGATTGGGAGTACTCCGGCGACGACGCCAACAAGACCGAGCAGTGGCGCCTGCTCGACAACGGCGGCCAGAACGTCTCGCTCGACATGCAGAAGAGCGTGACCATCAAGCAGGGCGGCTGCCCCGACACCACCGACCCGAGCGCGGCGCTCTCCGCGTCGTCGAACACGGTCGCCAACAACGAGGCAGTCACCTTCGACGCGAGCAACTCCAGCGACAACGACGGCGGCTCCGGCATCGCCGAGTACCGGTGGGACTTCGACGGTAACGGCACCGTCGACCGCAACACCACCGACGCGACGGTCTCGCACACGTACGAGAGCACCGGGGAGTACACCGCCTCGGTGACGGTCGTCGACAACAACGGGAACACGGACACCGCGACGACGACGATCACGGTCGAATCGTCGGACACCAGCGACCCCACGGTCGACGTGTCCGCGCCCGAGACGGTCAACGTCAGCGAGACGTTCGAGGTCTCGGCCAGCGCGAGCGACGAGAGCAAGGTCGAGAGCTACGAGTGGGACTTCAACGGGACGACGAAGACTGGTAGCACGGTCTCGCACAACTACTCCCGGGTCGGCAACCACACCGTGACGCTCACGTGGACCGACTCCGACGGCGAGTCCCACACCGAGACGGTCGAGATCGAGGCGGTGAACCCCGACGACGGCGACACCTCGCCGACCGTCGAGAGCTTCCAGGTCAGCAACCCCGAGAACGAGACGCTCCGGGTCTCGTTCCTCGGGTCGGCCTCGATCACCGACATCACGGCGAACGTCACCGACGCGAACGGGACCGTCGTCGCGACCCTGAACGAGAGCGACTTCGACGCGTCCGACGCCGGTGACTACCAGAACTACGTGGCGACGACGACCGTCGAGTCGGCCGGCACCTACGCCGCCGAGCTGGTGACGGCCGCCGACGCCGACGGCGACGACGCCGCCGACGGTCAGACCGACAGCACCTACGTCGGCACCGTCGAGGGCGAGATCAACTACGTCAACGCCACCCACGTCTGGGTCAACGGCACCTTCGATCAGGTCTCCGCCTCGGTCGGGTTCTACGACGGATCTGGCTACGGCCAGTCGATGATCCGGAAGACCAACGTCTCCGGGTCGACGCTCATCTCCAGCGAGGGCATGGGCGGCGTCAACGGGTCGCTCATCAACCTCGTCGAGGCCGACGTCGACAACTCCACCGCCGGCGACAGCCTCCGGAAGGAGCACCCCCGGCTGGACTACTACGCCGAGCGCATCGAACCCCGGCCCGTGACCACCTCGGTCGAGAACGTCACCGCCGTCGGAAACGGCTCCTACGAGGTCACGTTCGGCTACGCGAACCCGAACAACGAGTCGCTGACGATGCCCAACAGCACGTTCTCGGGCGACGTCTCCGGTACCGCGCCCGAGACGTTCGAGTCGGGCGAGCACAACTTCACGGTGACGTGGACGCCCGTCAGCGACGACGAGCGTGCGGCCTGGACGCTCAACCGGAGCGCCTTCGGCCAGTCGGACGTCACCGCGCGGACGAAGACCGCCGCGCAGTACGGCGGAATCGTTCCCAAGATCGAGTTCGTCAACGAGTCGGCTGTCCGGGTGACCGGCGACTTCGCCGCGGTGAACCTGACGACGGTGTCGTTCACCGCCGACGGGAAGCAGACCGCGACCCGCACCTTCGGCAACGTCTCCGGGGAGACGCTGCTGACCCCCTCGGACGACGCCACATGGGGTCCGGTCACCGAGAAGGCGGCAGCCTTCCACAACGCCTCTGACAGCAACGCCACGATCAGCGTCCGGAACCCCAACTACTCGTCGCAGCTCGACGAGGTCCGTCCCGAGAAGGTCAGCACCTTCGTCGCCAGCGCGAACAAGACAGGCAACAACACCTACGAGGTCACGTTCGGCTACGTCAACCCGAACGACCACGCGATGAACGCCTCGGCGAGCGCGTTCGCCGCGGGTAACACCTCGGACCAGCCCCCGGCCACGTTCGCGCCAGGCCGCCACACGTTCACCGCGAACTGGACGCCCGAGTCCAACGAGTCGAACCTGGTCTGGAAGACCGACTTCTCGAACTTCGGGTACACCCCGTCGACCGCGACGAGTCCGACGCCCGACCAGATCGCGGCCGGCGAGATGCCGCCGACCGCCGAACTGAGCGTCGGGTCGAACACGGTGAACGTCAACGAGACCGTCACGTTCGACGCCTCGAACTCGTCCGACGACGCGAACGTGGCGAAGTACCTGTGGGACTTCGACAGCGACGACGAGATCGACCGCAACACCACCGACAGCGCGACCATCGGCCACGTGTACCGGTCGCCGGGCACGTACGAGGTCACCGTGACGGTGGTCGACGAGTCGGGCCAGACCGACACCGCGTCCGAGACCGTGGTCGTCGTCAAGCCCGTCGTCGACGACGCGCCGACGGCCCACCTCGACGCCGTCTCGGAAGTCCACCTGGGCGAGACGCTCGTCCTCGACGCCCGCGAGTCGATCGACGACCGCGGCATCGTGTGGGTCAAGTACTACGTGGACGGCGAACTGCTCTGGGCGGGCAACCCGAACGCGACGCCCGAGCGGACGTCGCTCGACACGCAGAAGCACCTCGACGGTACCGGCACCTACGAGTTCACGGTGAAGGTCTGGGACAACAAGCACCAGTCCGACACGTCGTCCGAGACCGTCGAGGTCCTGCCCGCTGACAACGACGACGAGGAGAAGGACTCCGGCGACAACGGCGACTCCGACGGCGATCACCACGACGACGACGACAACGAACACGGCTACAACGACGACGACGGTGACAACACCGGAAGTCGGAGCGGCAGTATCGGCGGCGCCAGTCCCGATAACAACAACGACGGCGGCGACTCGTCCGACGACACCCAGACCGTCTCCGCGCCGATGCGGGACGCCGACAGCCGCGTCGGCAAGGTCGTCGTCACCGCGAGCGGGTCGAACGCCGACCCCGCGGTCGACGTGACCGCCTCGGCGCCCGCCGGCGTCACCGCGCCGACGGTCGCCGAGGACGGCTTCGCGGCGCTCTCGTACCTGAACGTCAGCGGTGCGAATCAGGCGACGTTCACCGTCGCGAAGTCCCGGCTCCAGGCGAGCGACGCCTCGGCCGACGCGGTGAGCCTGTTCCGGTACGACGGCGGCGCGTGGTCCGTCGTCGAGACCGCGCAGGTCAACCAGACCGCTGACGCGTACGAGTTCCGCGCGAACGTCTCCGACGGCGTCTACGCGGTCGGCGTCGGGAAGGCCGTCACGTCCGTCGCGGACGTGTCGGTCGACAGCCAGCGCGTCGAACCCGGCCAGCAGGTCACCGTGACCGCGACCATCGAGAACACCGGCCACGCCGACGGTACCCGCGAGGTCGAGCTGACCGTCGGCGGCGAGGTCGTCGCCACCAAGACGGTCTCGGTCGCGGCCGACGGCACGACCGAGGTCACCTTCACGCGCACGTTCGACGAGAGCGGCGTCTACTCGGTCGGCGTCGGCGACGCGAGCGCAGAGGTCGTCGTGAAGGGCATCCAGACCCAGACGACGACCGAGGCCGGCTCGGACAGTCAGACCACCACCGAGACGACGACGTCCGACAGCTCGTCGGGCGTCCCCGGCTTCGGCGTGGGCGTCTCGCTGGTCGCGCTCCTCGCGGCCGCGCTCCTCGCCCGCCGCCGGCAGTAAACCGCGCACCCCCTCGATTCGTCCTTCTTTCGCGCTCCCGGCCGATCACGTCTTGTCGCGTAGTCGCCGGTACTGGCGGTCACCGGTCGCCGCACAGCTACTTTTCACCGCGTAGTCGCAGCTCCCCGGAACGCCGAAATCGCCAGCCGGCGGCGCCGAGCCAGGCGCCGGCTGCGGCGGGTTAGGCACCGACGACCGCCCGCGTCCGGCCCGGGTTATCCCCGCTCAGCCGACGTATAACAAAGGCCGTTTCCGGGTAACGTCGGGCCAGGCCGCCCGTCAACGGGCGGTAGAACGACTCGCTGACAGCGACTGCGGTGACGGCCCGTCACCACCCCCGCTTCACATGACTCGGACACTATCGCGGCTCGCAATCGTCGGTATCGCCCTGCTGGTCGTCGCGTCCGCGGTGCCCCTCCCGCCTCCCGTGAGTACCGCCGCGGCCGCCGAACACAGCTTCGTCGTCGAACATGGAGACGACTGCTACGAGGTGTCGCCCCTCCGAGGGGACGAGGACGCGGTCTCGTTCTACGACTACCGGACCACCTCCGGCTCCCCCGCGTGGTACAGTTCGCACATGCCCGGCCACCTCACGCGCGACGACGCCAGCCGGCTGTTCCTCTACGAGGGTCCGGACGGCGTGAGCCTGGTGATCGTCCACAACGAGAACGGCGGCGACGGCAACGGCAGCGCCGCCACGTTCCGGTTCGAGGGCCTGCCGAGCGGCGGCGAGTGGGTCGTCGAGGACGACAGCTACCCGGGCCAGGACGACCGGTTCGCCCGCGACCGCATCGACTGGTCGTGGGCCGGTCGCCGGACCGACGGCGCGGTGTTCCGCGGGCTCGACCGCGACGGCACCGAGATCACCATCGAGGCGGCGTTCGACGAGGACGCCGCGCTCTACGAGCAACCGGTCGACCGGTCGGGGAACGTCGACGCGTGGCAGTTCCTCACCGGCGGCCTCGACGACCCGAGCGCGGTCGCCCTCGACGCCGGCGCGCCGGTCACCGTTCGCACCGGTCACTGCGACCCCGACGACACCGCGCCGAGCGCGGCCCTCTCCGCCGAGGACGGCGTCGTCGGGTCGCCCGTGACCTTCGACGCCGGCGACTCGTCGGACGACCGCACCGTCGCGGAGTACCGGTGGGACTTCGATGGCGACGGCACTGTCGACCGCAACACCACCGACCCGACGATTCAGCACACGTACGACGCGGCCGGCACCTACGAGGCCACCGTGACCGTCGTCGACGAGGCCGGCAACGAAGACAGCGCGACGGCCAGCGTCACCGTCGACGCCGACGACCCGCCGGAGGCGGCGTTCCGGGCCGACGGCAGCGCGGTCCAGGGGGTCCCGGTCAGCTTCAACGCGACCGGCTCCGCGGACGACCGCGGCGTCGCGGAGTACCGGTGGGACTTCGACGGCGACGGCGAAGTCGACGAGACGACCGGCGACGCGACGATCAGCCACACGTACGAGGAGACAGGCGACCGCGAGGTCGGCCTGACTGTCGTCGACACCGCGGGGCAGAACGCCTCGACGACCCGGACCGTCTCGGTCGGCGCGGACGAGCCGCCGGAGCCGGCGTTCCGCGTCGAGTCGCCCGCGACCCCGGTCGAGGGCGAGGAGGTCGTCTTCAACGCGAGCGCCTCCTCGGACGACACCGGCATCGCGGAGTACCGCTGGACGTTCGCGGGCGAGGAGACCAAGACCGGCGAGCGCGTCGCCCACACCTTCGACGGGAACGGGACGTTCACGGTCGCGCTGGAGGTCGTCGACGAGGGCGGCAACAACGCCACCCGGACGACGAACGTGACCGTCCGCGGGCCCGACGAGACGCCCCCGAACGCGGCGCTCGGTGCGAACACGACGAGCGTCGCGGCGAACGACCCGGTCCGGTTCGACGCGAGCGACTCGGACGACGAGCGGAGCCGGATCGAGGAGTACCGGTGGGACTTCGACGGCGACGGCGAACCCGAACGGACGACCGACGACGCGACGGTAACCTACGCGTACGACGCGGCCGGCACCTACGACGCCACCGTGACCGTCGTCGACGCCGGCGGGAACGAGGACAGCGCGAACGTGACCGTCGAGGTCCGCGAGCGCGACGCGACCGACCCGACCGCCCGGCTCTCCGTCGACCCCAACGAGACCAAGACGGGCGACGAGGTCCAGTTCGACGCGAGCGGGTCGTCCGACGACGAGAACGGCACCGGCATCGAGGAGTACCGGTGGGACTTCGACGGCGACGACGCGGTCGACGAGACGACCGGGGGCCCGACGGTCACCCACTCCTACGATTCGCCGGCCACCTACGAGGCCAGCGTCACGGTCGCGGACGCGGACGGGAACACCGACTCCGCGACCGTCTCGGTCCGCGTCGAGCAGAACGAACAGCCCAAGAGAGACAGGGGCGACGGCGGCAGCAGCGGGGGTAGCATCGGCGGCGCCGGAGGCGGCGGTGGCGGCGGAGGCGGTAGCTCCGGCCCGCCGCCGGTCGTCACCCGGACCGAGAAGGCCGGGCCGAACGCCGGCCTCGTCGACGTGCGCAACGCCCGGAGCGGCAAGGCGGTCGAGGCCGACCTGCCCGAGAGCGAGGCCGCGGCTCGAACCGGCGTCCGGTTCCGGCAGGTCCGGGTCGACCTCGGCAGCGACGACCCCCACTTCGCGGTCGAGACGTCGCGGCCCGCCGACGGCGCGACCGCGGCCGCGCTCCCGGCCGAGGTGAGCCTCGGGTCGCTGTCGGTCGGCGCGAAGTACCTCCGCGCCGGCCAGGTCGCCGGGGTCACCTACGAGGTGGCGGTCGAGCGCTCCCGGCTCGCCGACGCCGGGCTCGCGCCGGCGGACCTGACCGCGTACCGGCGGGCCGGCGGCGAGTGGACGGCGGTCAACACCACGGTCGCCTCGCGCGGGCGGACCGTCGTCCTCCGGGTCCGGACCGACGGGTTCGGCCCCGTCGCGCTCGGCGGCGACCGGTCGGTGACGGTCGCCGACGCGCGGCTCGACGCGACGCGGGTCGCCGCCGACGAACCCGTCTCGGTGACCGCGACGCTCCGGAACGAGGGCGAGTCGCCCGTCACGTACCGGGCGAACCTCACGGCCGACGGCGAGGTGGTGGCGTCGAAGACGGTCGAGGTGCCCGCGGGCGCGACGGCGAACGTCACCGTCGAGCGGAGGCTGTCGCCCGGCGCCCACCGGATCGCGCTCGACGCGACCCCGGTCGGCAACGTGACGGTGGCCGAGCCCGGCCCCGACATCGGCGTGGCCGAGGTGTCGCTCAACGACTCGTCCATCCGGGCCGGCGGTCAGGTCGAGATCACCGCGACGGTCCGCAACGACGGCAGCGAACCGGGCGAGCGCGAGGTCGCGCTGACGCTGTTCGGCGAGCAGATCGCGACGAAGACGGTCCGCGTGCCGGCCCACGAGGCGAAGCGGGTCACCTTCGTCCGGTCGGTGAACGCCGCGGGCAACTACACCGCGACGGTGGGCAACGCCTCGGCGTCGCTGGCGGTCGAACCGACTGAGTCCCGGGACGGCGACTCGCCCGCGCCGGGGGTGCCCGGATTCGGCGTCGGGGCGACGGTGGCGGCGCTGGTCGCGGGGCTGTTGCTGGTCCGGACGCGGGAGTAGTTGACTCCCGTCGTTTGGCCCGTAAACCTGTGAACTCCGGGGTGTAATCAGAACCTCCGGTTCCGTGGGTGAAGCGATGGAACACCCAGAGCGTCTTCTGCCGGTTTTCCCGAATGGAAGCGTTGCTCGGGGCACGTCGGTCGACCGCCGGAACCGGAACTGTAATGTCGGCGTTGCGAGAAACCCCGGAAGATGTCGCCCTCCAGACTGTTCATCGAGCAGGGAACCGGTGAACTCGACGCGACGCGGGTGCTCGCCGAGGCCATCCCGATCGCGAAGTTAGTCGGACTGTTCGTCGCGGTCGCGTTCGTCCCGTTCGCCTTCAGTATCGTGTTCGCGGGGAACTCGGCGATGCGACTGCTGTTCACGGTGCTGGCCCAATTCGTCCTCGCGGTCGGAGCGGGGACCGTTCTCCTCTACGTCATCACCCGCGCGGTCAGACTCGCCGACGAGTGATCGGTCTCCGTCGCGGTGACCGGATGGCGGAGTAGACTTCGGTCAGTTCGGAGAGTGAACCGAGCTCCCTGTTCTCTTCCGTGGCGCCGAGCGTCGATTCTGCGGGACTTCTCCCGGCCGCTCACTCCGCGTACTCCGGCCGCTCCTCGTACTCGATGGGGTCGCGCACGCCGACGTTCTGGAACGCCTGGAGCCGGAACGCGCAGGCGTCGCAGGTCCCGCAGGCCGGCGACTCCTCGCGGTAGCAGCTCCAGGTGTGCTCGTAGGGCACGCCGAGTTCCGTCCCGCGCTCGGCGATGTCGGTCTTGGACCACTCCACGAACGGCGCCCGGAGCTCGATGTCGGTCTCGTCCTTCGTCCCGGTGTCGACGACCCGCTGGAAGGCGTCGAAGAACGCCGGCCGGCAGTCGGGGTACCCCGAGAAGTCCTCGCTGTGGGCGCCGATGAACACCGCCCCGCAGTCGTTGGCCTCGGCGTAGGAGGTCGCCATCGCGAGCAGGTTGGCGTTCCGGAACGGGACGTACGACGTGGGCACCTCCTCGGAGTCGAGGTCGGCGTCCGCCACTTCCATCTCGTCGTCGGTGAGGCTGGAGCTCCCGATGGCGGCGAGGTGGCCGGTCTCGACCCGGAGGAAGTCGGCGGCGCCGACCTCGTCGGCGAGGCGGCGGGCGCACTCGTACTCCTTGCCCTCGGTGTTCTGGCCGTAGGAGGTGTGGAGCAGGTAGAGGTCGTACCCCTCCTCGGCCGCGAGGTAGGCCGTGGTGGCGCTGTCCATCCCGCCGGAGGCGAGCACCACGGCGCGCTCGTCGGTCGATGCGTCGGTCGGGGTGTTGTCGATGTGGGTCTCGTTCTGGGTCATGGTATTCGTCCAAATTCTCGGTCGGCAGTAGTACCGCGAGCGCAGCGGAAGGTGGTCACGTCTCGGGGGCGTCGTTCCAGAGGGTGACGTGCAGGCGGGGCGTGTACCGGAAGCCGTACTCTTGGGCGAGTTCGGCCGCGACCGGCCGGGTCTCGGCGATGCGCTCGCGGGTCGCGCCTTCGGGCATCAGCAGGACGTCGGTGTCGCGGATCTCGACCGCGGCGGCGTCCCGGAGGCGGTCGAGCAGGTCCCGTATCTCCGCGACGTCGTCGCGCTCGCTGACGACGAACTTGAGCTGGAAGTCGTACGACTCGACCAGCGCCGCCAGCGCGTCGAGGTCGACGCGGCGCTGTTCGTGGCGCTCGGCCCACTCGCCGTCGCCCTTCGGGTCCCGCTCCGGGGTGGGCGTGCTCGACGCCAGCTTCGGGCTGACGCTCGCGAGGTCGATCGGGACGTCCCGGTGGATGGTCCCGTTGGTCTCGACCGTGGTGTGGTAGCCCCGGTCGTCGAGCTCGCGCAGCAGCGGGACCACCGCGTCGTGGAGCATGGGTTCCCCGCCCGTGAGGACCACGTGGTCGGCGCCGTAGGACTCGACCTCGCTCAGGACCTCGTCGACGCTCATCGTCGCGTGGGTCGGCTCCCACGAGGTGTGATAGGAGTCGCAGAACCAGCACCGGAGGTTGCAGCCGGAGGTCCGGACGAAGACGCTCGGGACGCCCGCGAGCCGGCCCTCGCCCTGGAGCGACTCGAACAGCTCGTTTATCGGGAGCGCGTCGCCGTCCGGAGCGTCCGCGGCCGCCTCGGCCCCGGCGTCCGCGTCGCTGGACACCGGCATTGTCAGAACGTCGCCCCGCCGCAGAGCTCGGCCGTCTCGCTGACCTGGACCGCGATCTCCGAGACGGTGTCGGGCAGCTCGGCGGCGAGCCGGCGCTCCAGCACCGCGCTCATCACCTCGGCGGTCGGCGGGTCCTCCAGCACGACCGCGGCGTCGCCGTCGCCCGACGCCTCGAACGCCTCGACCAGCGGGTCGCCGGCCTCCAGCAGGAACCTGTGGTCCCACTCGGAGATGACCGAGGTAATATCTCCTTTGTCGACGACCCAGCCCTCCTCGCGCAGCTCGCCGACGACCTTCACCGTGATCTCGTAGTTGTGGCCGTGGGGCCGGCTGCACTTGCCGTCGTGGTGCTGGATGCGGTGGCCCGCGCTGATGCGGATCGGCCGGTCGCGACCGACGTACAGCGTGCGCCGGTCGGTCTCGTCGATAGGGGACTGAGATACTCGTCGGGACATACCCGGAGATTATTCGGCGAGCACTTAAGTTCACCCAACTCCCGCGACCGAGAGCGGACGGGACCGCCGCCCGGTCGGACCGGGTCGTCGCGCCGGCGAACCGGCGTCCGGCGGGACCCCGAGGCGGTCTCTCGGTGATTCGCGGCGGTCGTATCGGTCGGCTCCGGCTCATCGCCTGCGGTCGTGTCGGGGGCGGAAGTCCGTCCGCACCGCCGCCCATACACCCGGTCAAGCCGACTGCGGCGAGGCTGCAGCGCTCGCACGGAGGACTCGCCGTCGATTCGGGAGGGCACGCCCGGGAGTACTCGAATCACCGACAGGTACTTTCTGTCGAAGGAGGTTCCTACCGTCCGTCGCTTACTCTTCGCCGCTCTCGTCCGCCGACGAGCCCGAGTCCGGCCGCTCCGCCAGCCTGTCGAACCGCGACTGGGCCGCGTCGACCCGGCGTTCGGTGGTCTCTGCGTCGGAGGACAGCGAGACCACGTGGCCGTTGTTCACTGCCACTTCCAGCACGGCGTCCTGCCGCCGGGCGTCTTCGGGGAGCCGCCACGCCGGGACCGCGCGCTCGGCCACCACCCACTCGTCTGATTCCACCAGCAGGACCGCCAGGTCCTCGCCGTCGTCGGCCGGGTCGGTCGCCTCGAACCGGTCGAGGACCGCGACGTACCGGCCGTCCGGCACGGTTTCGCGGCGGTTGGACTCGCCGCCGTCCGCGACGGCGCCTCGGGCGTCGGTCTCGCCGTCCTCGGCCGTGTCGCGCCGATCACCCGTCATACTCGGCCTCCAGCACGAGTCGGCCTTCGTCGGTCCGGACGAAAACCGTGTCGCCCGCGTTGTTCCAGACCGGCGCGCCGGCGCCCCAGTAGTACTCCCCGCCGCCGTCCCGGCCGCTCCCGGTCCGCAGCGTCAGGGTCTCGCCCGGACCGAGGGTCGCCCCCGCCGGGAATCGGTACTCGTGGCCCGCCTCGTCGGTAACGGTCCACCCAGAGAGGTCGAGCGGTCGGTCGCCCGCGTTCCGGAGGACGACGTACTCGTCGTTCAGGTTCTCGGTCTCGTCGCCGGCCGCGTCGGCGTGGACCGCGGCGAGGTCGAGCGGGGCGGTCGGGCCACCGGTCCCGGCCTGCGTTCCCCCGTCCGCGACCGCGGTCGGCCGGGGCGCCCCGCCGACCGGGAACACCGCGCGGCGTCGAAGCGGTCCGTCCGCACTCGGGGCCACGGGGTCCGCGCGCCGGAGTTCGAGCGGGTCGGTCGGCGCGTCGGCCTGGGTCCGGACCGCGACGCGCTCGCCGTCGGTCTCGAACACCACGGTCCCGTGGACCGCGGTCCAGTAGGTCCGGACGCCCCGGCCGGCGAGGCGCGCGAGCACCTCCCGGTGGGGGTGGCCGTACGGCGAGTCGTAGGCGCTCTGGATCGCGGCCGCGCGTGGTGTGACTTCGGCGAGGAGTGCGGGCCCGGTGCTGGTGTTCGAGCCGTGGTGACCCGCAGCCAGGATGGTTGCATTCAGCAGCGAGTCGTAGCGCTCTGTGAGGTACGCCTCGGCCTCGCGCTCGGCGTCGCCGGTCAGGAGCACGCTGGCGTTCCCGCGGGCGACCCGGAGGACGAGGCTGTTCTCGTTGCGGTCCCGGTCCGCGAGGTACCCCTCGGGCGGCGCGAGCACCCGGACCGACGCGCCCGCCAGCGGGATCTCGTCGCCGGCCTGCGCCCGGTAGAGGGTGACGTCGTGCTCCTCGACCGCGTCGAGGTACGATTCGTAGGTCCGGGAGGCCGCGGCGATCCCCGGGTCGTATACGGCGCCGACGCCGTCCGCCTCGGTCTCGAAGTAGTCGATGACGGCGGCGTGGCCGCCGACGTGGTCGGCGTCGGCGTGGGAGGTCACGAGGTAGTCGATCCGGGTGACGTTCTGCCGCCGGAGGTAGTTCAGGACGTGCTCGCCGTCGTCGTTCCAGTTGCCGGTGTCGTAGAGCAGCGTCTCGCCGGTGGGACCGACCACGAGCACGCTGCCGCCCTGGCCGACGTGGATGAAGTGGACCGTGAGGTTGCCGGCGTCGGCGGTGTCGCCGTCCGCCGGCGTCTCGGCGGTCGCCGGTCGCGCGGTCGCGTCGGCGTCCGGCGCGGCGCCGCCGAGACACCCGGCGAGCGACGCGACTGCGACGAGTGCGAGGAGCGCCGCGGCGACCCGGCGCGACGCTCCGGGGTGAAGTCGCATCGACTACCCGAACGCCGCGCCGGGAGAACAGTTCTTCCCATGCGAACGCGGCGTCGCGGGCTGAAAGAATCCCGGCGTCGGGTTCGACCGCGGGCGTGGCGACGCCGGCCGGTCCGACTCGCTGCCCCACGAACGGTCTGCTCCGAATCGGGCGTTTACACCCGTGACTCGTGAGCCCACACAAATCGAACAACAATAGTGGGAAGATTCTGGATTTTCGACGACGATTGGCCCGTTTGAACCTAATATAGACAATATACCGCTAGGAAAATGCGGATGTTATACCTTCTTCTAAGAAAACGTTTTACGGGTCTGGGTCGACGAACGGGTATGCAGGGAGGTGACCCGCCCCACTGTCCGACGTGTAGCGAGCAACCGTTCGGTGACCGTTGATCTCGCGGCTCCGTACCGGCCCGTCCGCCGCTACTGTCACCATGGATTCGAGATCAGCGACGCTCCCCGTGGTTCGAATTACCATCGGTAATTCACCTCGGAGATTCTCGGCCAGGGCGCAGACGCACGTCGCTCACTCCCGGGACGGACCCCGGTCGAACTGCCACGCGCCCGCCCTTTCGTAGCAGTCCGGCCGTCCGTCCCACCCCGTAGCTCTCGCCCTCGTAGCTCCCGGTTCTCGAGAGGACGAAAACCGCATCCGAACAACCGACATCTTTCGCGTACTACGGTCTCAGTCCTCGACGTCGAGCGCGAACTGGTCGTGCTCGCTCGCGGTGGCGAGCACGACGCTGGTGTTGCTCTCGTTGACGTCCTGGTCGTTGAGCAGCACCTTTATCTGCTCGTTCATCCCGTCGGTGTCGGCGAACTTCCCGACCGCGATGATGTCGTAGTCGCCGGTGACCTCGTAGACGCTGATCATCCGGTCGTGGTCCCGCAGCCGGTCGGTGACGTCCGGGAGCGCGTGACCTTCGACCTTGAGCTGGATGACGGCCGTCACGTCGTAGCCGAGCGCGTCGTAGTCCACCCGCGGGGTGTACCCCTGTACGACGCCGCCCTCCTCCAGGTCGGCGAGGTGGTTCGAGACGGTGGTCACCGAGACGTCGAGCTCCTCTGCGAGGCTCCGGAGGCTGGCCCGACCGTCGTTCAACAGGGCGTTCACGAGTTCCACGTCGAGGTTCTCGTACGTCATACTCCGTCACAGCACACCCTGCGCTTTATAAGCTACAGATTGTCCAATATTCGCCGGAAGCGGAGCTAGTACGTCAACCATCTCTAGCAATTGGAATGGTTTCCAAAAATTCTCTCCCGAGGAAATCGAACCGAACCGCTGTCCCGGAAGCGCTCGACCGAGGAACCTCAGGCCGCGTTCCTCGGGCCGAGAACTACGCGGTGACCTTCAGCAGGTGGACGTAGTCGTCGAGTTCCAGGGCGAACTCCTCCGAGGCTGGCAGGTCGACCCACGAGAACTCGAACTCCGCCCCCCGCTCCTCGCCCTCGCCCGTGACCGTGTGGGTCCAGCTATCCCGCGGTTCGTGGACGGTCGCGTGGAAGAAGTGCCGGACGTAGCGCTTCGGCGGGGACCGCCGGCGGGTCCAGACGTCGGTCGTCAGGTGGCGGGTCGGGCCGACGGCGCCCAGATCGCTCTCCTCGGCGACCTCCCGGAGCACCGCCGTCCGCGGGTCCTCCCCGGACTCGACGGTCCCCTTGGGTATCTGTAGCCCGTCGTGCTCGGGCCCCTCGAACACGAGCAGCTCCCCGTCCCCGCGCGTGATGTACGCGCAGGCCTTCTGGACGTACGTTACCGATTTCGCGGCCATTTTACCCGGTAATCGAGAACTTCCCGTAAATAGGTTGCGACGATAGGGTATTCAGGACCTATAACAATACAATCGACCGTCAGGGATTGCGCGTCCGGGAACGATGGCAGGCCCGAGCGGTGCCCCTACTCGCGCGGGACCCCGACGTTGCGGAGCCGCCCCCGGCACTCCGGGCAGGTCGACCGGTGCTCCTCCGCGGTGATCCGCGCGAGGCACTCCCGGCACTCGTACTGTCTCGTCGCTCCGGCCATATCTGGGATGTGTTGGACCATGGCAGAGTCAGGTTTCACGTGAATACTGTAAACACTTGCCTAATACACCCTATTAGTGTACAACGGGGGCGGCGATTAGGTTGAGTTATGGAATCGAATCGCAGTATTTCCATACGCCTGCTCGATTACTCCTCCTCTCCGCATCGGACCGCACGAAGGCGCCGGTATCGGCCCTCGTCCGGGCTGACGAACCGCCGCGGTTACGACTGAGAACTTTTACATTTGTGTTGTATATGGAGAAATTTTGGAAATTCACAGATTTATTTCCCTTATATGGTCTCTATTCGGTTAACAATACCATCACGAATTAGGTGATCGTGCGGAACCTTTTAGTGAATGATAGCTGTTGCCAGACGGTGTAGAAGATGAACGGACGAATGTCGAATTATGAGCCATCTATAGGTGAGAGGCAGAATCAAAGCGAACTTTCAGACAACAACTGGGGGACAATAGCGTGAAAAACAACACGAACGGTTCAGACGACGAAGGCACCGCTGCGAGCGAACGCACGAACGTCACCGACGGAGCTGACAACCCGATGGACGACGCCACCCCACCCGCGACAGAATCGACCGGCGCCGACGACGGGAGATACGCCGAACTGACCCTCGCCGACGACGCGGTCGTGATGTACGACCGCACTCGCACCCACGCCTGGATACAGTCGGACGTCACCTACCCGGCCGACGACTCGGTCGACGCCGACGATCCGGTCGACCGCGAGCGCGACCTCGCGGCGCACAACGCAACGCGTCCCGTGACGGGAGGTGACCTCGATGGTTGACCTCGCCGCACTCCAGCAGTTCACCGAACTCGCGAGCGGGGTCAACACCGTCTGGGTGCTGACGGTGTCGTTCCTCATCTTCTTCATGCAGCCCGGCTTCGCGCTGCTGGAGGCCGGTCAGGTCCGGGCGAAGAACGTCGCCAACGTCCTCATGAAGAACCTGCTCGACTGGGGAATGGGCGTCATCGTCTACTTCCTGGTCGGGCTCGGCATCGCCGGCGTGGCCGCAACCCTGACCGCGTCGGGGTCGTCCGGGCTCGCCTCGTCGTTCGGCTACATCAGCGACCCCGGCTCGTGGGTCAGCTGGCTGTTCGGCGCGGTGTTCGCGATGACCGCTGCGACCATCGTCTCGGGCGCGGTCGCCGAGCGCATCAAGTTCAAGGCGTACGTGTTCTACTCCATCGGCCTGACCGCGGTCATCTACCCCGTCGTCCAGGGCTTGGCGTGGGGCGGCGGTCTGCTGTCCTCGAGCGGCTTCATCGGCGCGGCGCTCGGCGTCGGCTACCTCGACTTCGCGGGCGCCACGGTCGTCCACATGCTGGGCGGGGTCGCCGGCCTCGTCGGCGCGTGGATGGTCGGCCCGCGGCGCGGCCGCTTCGACGAGACCGGCGAGAGCCGGCCCATCCCCGGTCACTCCATCACGTTCGCGGTGCTGGGGACGTTCATCCTGGCATTCGGCTGGTACGGCTTCAACGTCGGGACCCAGGCCACCGTCCTCGCGGTCGAGGGCGGAGCGCTCACCTTCATGGGCGAGGCGCTGGGCCGGGTCGCGCTCAACACCACGCTCGGCATGGGCGGCGGCGCGGTCGCGGCCGCGCTCACCACGGTGTACACCGAGGGCAAGCCCGACCCGCTTTTCACCGCAAACGGCCTGCTCGCGGGCCTGGTCGCGGTCACCGGCGCGGTGCCGCACGTGACGTGGTGGGGCGGGCTCGCCCTGGGCGTCATCGGCGGCGTCCAGACGCCCATCGTCTACCGGTGGGTCGTCGACTCGCTCAAGATCGACGACGTCTGCGGCGTGTTCGCGGTCCACGGCAGCGCGGGCGCCGTCGGCACCCTGCTCATCCCGGTGTTCGCGGTCTCCGGCTTCTCGGGCGTCCAGTTCGCGATGCAGGCCGTCGGCATCGGCGTCATCGCGCTCTGGACCGTCGTCACCACCTGGCTGGTGTTCAAGCTGGCCGACGTGACGGTCGGGCTCCGGGTCGACGACGAGGACGAACAGCTCGGCCTGGACCGGAGCGAGCACGGCTACACCGCTTACCCCGAGTTCATCGAGGGGACGACGGGCGAGTCGGGCCGGCGGCGCTCGGGCGCCGGCGATGGCGGCCCGGTCGCCACCGACGGCGGCGCTGCCGACTCGGAGGTGAGCCGCGATGACTGAGACCGACGCAGACATCGAACTCGTGATGGCCGTCGTCCGGCCCGACCGGCTGGGCGAGGTCAAGGCCGCGCTCGCGGAGGTCGGCGCGCCAAGCCTCACCGTGACCGACGTCAGCGGCCGGGGCAGCCAGCCGGCCAAGACCGAGCAGTGGCGCGGCGAGGAGTACACGGTCGACCTCCACCAGAAGGTCAAGATCGAGTGCGTCGTCGCCGACGTCCCCGCCGAGAAGGTCGTCGCCGCCATCCAGGAGGCGGCCAACACCGGCGAACCGGGCGACGGCAAGATCTTCGTCCTCCCCGTGAGAGACGCGGTCCAGGTCCGCACCGGCAAGAGCGGGGTCGACGCGGTCTGACGGCGCGGTGGGGAGACCGACGCCGCCCGGTGGCCCCGTTCTGACGATTCCGCCGGACAGGTACTTCGATCGCTCGCTCGGAATACTCGACGGAACCAGTCCATTCGATTTCATGTCACGCACAGCCCAGAATTTCGATCGGTCCACCGACGCCGACCGGCCCGCGCTCGACGACCCGGAGGCGACCGCCCGCGAACGGACGGCGTTCATCGAACGCGCCGTGGCCGACGCCGGCGCCGACGGCGTGGTCGTGACCCTGACCGGCGACGTGGACTCGACTGTCGTCGCCGGACTCGCCGTGGAGGCGCTCGGTCCGGAGTCGGTCCGGGGCCTCGTTCCGACGACCGACGCGGAGTCCGACGGCGGCGACGGCCACACGCTCGCTCGGCGGGTCGCGACCGAACTCGGCGTCGCGACCCGACCGCTCGATGTCGCGCCCTACGTCGACGCGCTGACCCGGACCGTCGTCGACCACGCGGATCTGCTCGGCCCGCCGGAGTCGCGGCCCTCCTCACGCTTCGGCGACCGGGCCCAATCGCCCGACGCCGAGGTCCGCGCCGCGGCGTTCCGCAGCGCGGTCGCGGTCTCGCTCGGCAAGCTGGCCGCCTCGGTCGAGGCGACCGCGTCCTCCCGGCTCGTCCTGGGACCGGGGACTCGGACGTCGCTGGTCGGCGCCGCCCCGGTCCGGGCCCGGGAGCCGGGCGTTGACCTCCTCCCCCTCGGGGACCTCTACCGTACCGAGGTTCGACAGCTCGCCCGACACCTCGACGTCCCGACCGACTGCGCCGACGTCCCGCCGGCCGACCCGCGGTGGTTCGAGCGGACCGCGACCGCCGACGGGCCGCTCACCGCCGAGACGGCGGACGCCATCCTCTGGAAGCTGCTCGACGACGGCGCCGGCATCGAGCAGACCGCCGACGCGCTCGACGTGGCGCCCGCGCTCGTCGGCCGGGTCGCGGTCCGGTACGCCCGGCGCGCCCGGCGACGGACGACGGACGAGCGACGGCCGACTGATGACCGATGGCCGACCGACCCGCGGCCGGCGGGCGGGGCGACACGGACCACCGAGTCGCGGTCGCCCCGGCCGCGCGACTGGGGAGGTGACTGACGCGGCGACCCGGCGGTCGTCCCCGGTCGAATCGACTGCACCCCGCGACCGAACCGGCCTGTCGCCCGCCGAGATGCGCGAGCAGGCGGCGACCCCCTCCGCGAGAATGTCGACGAGGCCGACGCCGACGGGGGTCGTCAACAGAGCGGCGGCGTGGCACGTCGACACCCGCAACGAGCGGGCGACGCCGCCGACGCCCCGCCGGCGGGCGGCCGCCGACCGGCCGCGGTACTTCCACGAGGTCGAACTCAACTTCGGGTGAGCGGACGCGGCCCGAACGCCCGCTCCTGCACAACTGTTACCCGTGTACGCACCGAACGCCGTGTATGGAGAGGCTCCGTCGGCAAGGCGAGCGCGACGAAAGCGAGGACCAGAAGGAGGAGACCGGGGGCCGGCGGCGGTGTCCGGAGTGCGACTCCGTCGAACTCGTCAAGAGCGCCGACGAGACGGAGCTCACCTGCGAGGACTGCGGCGTCATCCTCGAGGAGGAGACCATCGATCGCGGGCCGGAGTGGCGCGCGTTCAACTCACAGGAGCGCCAGAGCAAGTCTCGGGTCGGCGCGCCCACGACGAACACGATGCACGACAAGGGGCTGACGACCACCATCGACTGGAAGGACCGGGACGCCTACGGCAACTCGCTCTCCTCGAAGAAGCGCAACCAGATGCACCGCCTGCGCAAGTGGCAGCAGCGGCTCCGCACCAAGGACGCGGGCGAGCGCAACCTCCAGTTCGCGCTCGGCGAGATCGACCGGATGGCCTCGGGGCTGGGCGTCCCGCGGTCGGTCCGCGAGGTCGCGTGCGTCATCTACCGGCGGGCGCTCAACGAGGACATGATCCGGGGGCGCTCCATCGAGGGGACGTCGACCGCCGCGCTGTACGCCGCCTGCCGGAAGGAGGGCATCCCGCGGTCGCTCGCGGAGGTCGCGGAGGTGTCCCGGGTCGAGCGCAAGGAGATCGGCCGGACCTACCGGTACCTCTCCCAGGAGCTCGGCCTGGAGATGCGCCCCGTCGACCCCAAGCAGTACGTCCCGCGGTTCTGCTCGGAGATCGGCCTCTCCGAGGAGGTCGAGGCCAAGACCAACGAGATCATCGAGACCACCGTCGAACAGGGCCTGCTCTCTGGCAAGTCGCCCACGGGGTACGCGGCCGCGGCGATCTACGCGGCGTCGCTGCTCTGCAACGAGAAGAAGACCCAGCGCGAGGTCGCCGACGCCGCCCAGGTCACGGAGGTCACCATCCGGAACCGGTACCAGGAGCAGATCGAGGCGATGGGGCTCCGCGAGTAGCGCCCGTCGCGGAGACGTCGGTCGGTAGACCGCTGGCACCGCTGGGCCCGCCCGTGCTCCCCCGAACCGGTGCTTGCAACTTTTAGCCGGGGCGGCCGAAGCATCGGCCGCCCCATCCATGAGAGAGCGCGTCTCGCAGCTGGAGGTGGTCCGGAGCTGGCTCGATCGCGAGCGACGCAAGGGCGACGTCGACCTGTCGCTCCCGGGCGAGGGCGCCGACGACTGGCAGCTCGTGGGCCAGCTGTTCGCGCTCCGCCCGTTCCAGGCCGCGTTCGTCTGGCGCCACCCGGTGACGTGGTACCGGACCGAGCTCGACGAGACCGCGTTCCGACGGCTCGGGGTCATCGAGGGGCCCCGCGACGAGTCGTGGCGGAAGCTCTCGCCCGACGGCACCATCGTCGGCGCGGCCCGGCGCATCCGCGAGGACGACCTCCGCGGCCGGTTCGAGGACGTCGACGTCGACCACGTCCGGCGGCTCGCGGCGCGACGGCCGGCGGCCGAGCGCATCGTCTGCTTCCGCCGGGGCACCGCCGCCCCGTACGTCGCCGACGGCAACCACTACGCCACCGCGACCGCGCTGCGACTCCTCCGGGACGGCGAGTACGAACCCCAGCAGGCGTACCTCGGCGTCCGCCGGTATCCGAGCGTCCGGTAGACGAGTCCGGATCCGGTCCGCGCTCTGTCGCCCCGACTCAGTCGGTGTTTCGCGGACAGAGTCAGTCCGCGCTCCGCGAACCGACCGAGTCCCGCGGCCCGAGGTACCCCCACGCGTGGAGCCGGTCGCCGTCGCCCTCGACCCAGCGGTCGCCGACGTCGTCGCGGTAGTAGAGGTTCGGGATGATGACGTCGTCGACCCGGTCGTAGCACTGCACCCGGGCCTCCCGCATCGTCTCGCCCTTCCCGGTCACGACCAGCGGCATGCCGGACTCGCCGGCGGCGCGCCACTGGCCGTCGACGTTCTTGGCGTCCTCGATGTGGACGCCCTCCCGGTCGCCGTCCTCGAAGACGATGGCGGCGTTCCGGGAGTTCTCGTCGTACGTCTTCTCGTCGTCGAACGGGAACGGCGGTAGCACGATCCGGACGCCGACCTGGTACCCCCGGTGGACCCGGAGGTCGGGGTCGCGGCCGTGCGCGAGGTCGTGGAAGAACTCGCCGGTCGGCGACTCCATCGCCTCCTCCTGGAGCGCGATGGTCGGGTAGCCGAACCGGGGCGTGAACTCGAGCGGGTAGACCCCGGTCGCGTTCACGATGCAGTTGAGGTCGATGCTCCCGACGTACCCCTCGTCGGCGAGCCAGTCCTCCAGCCTGCCGAGGGTCCGCTCGAACAGCTCGTTCCGGCGGCTCCAGAACATCGAGGTCCCCATCTCACCGGTCGAGGGGCCGATGTTGCCGGGGAACAGCTTCTTGTGCTCGAAGTTGAAGTTGACCGGCTCGACGAACCGCTCGCCGTCGAAGAACCCGCAGACCGCGACCTCGACGCCCTCGACCTTGCGCTGGAGCTGGAACCCCTTCATCCGGTGGCCCCACGCCTTCTCGTAGGCCCGGAGCACCTCGACGACGTCGCTGCCGTCGTCCTCGGTCCCGACGTACAGCAGCCGCTTGACGTTCTGGACCTCCCCGAGCGGTTTGACGACGTACGGCGCAGGGTTCTCCTGAACGTGCCGGATGCCCTCTTCGAAGCTGTGGAAGATGTGGTGTTCGACGGTATTGACCCCGTGCTCTTCGAGGATCTCCATCGCGTAGCCGCGGTCCTCCTCGAGATGGTCGGTGTTCGGCGTCCCGCCGACGACGGCCTTCCCCTGCTCGCGGAGTTCCTCGGCGAGCGCGCCGGTACCGATGTCCGGGCCGACCCAGATGTCGTCGAAGACGATCACGTCGGCCCACTCGACTTCCGCACGCCAGTCGTCGGTCTTCGGCACGAACCCGTCGGCGATCTCCCGGTCGCGCTCGGCCTCGATGTAGTACTTCACGTCGTGGCCCTCGCCGTGGATCTGCCAGGCGAGGTCGCCGATCAGCGCGGCGTCAGCCGAGACGAAGAGGAACCGCTTTGACTCCATGACTCCGTCCAACGAGGGCCACTGTTAAAAGGGTGCGTCGAACCTGCCGTCGACGCCATCGCCGACACCGCCGGGCGTCGCCGCGTGCCGCGTCCGCGTCCCGACACCGGTCGTCGCGGTCGCGCGCTCCCCGTCGTCGGCACGACCGCTGTACCACTGATACCACCCGAAGCCGGCCACTGCGGCAGTGGCGGCTAACACGCACCGCCGGCGCATTGCCGCCGCTGTGTGACGGGACCGCACAAAGGCTTTCAGGCCCGCGCCGACGGTATCGCTCGGAGGAGTCGGTTCGGAACTCTCCGTGGGACCGTCCTAGTCCGCGTCCACGGCCTCCTCCATCGGTTCCAGGGTTCCCGTCGTCCGGAGGACGTAGGGCATCAGGAACCCCTGGATGACGATGCTGAGGACGGCGACCCCGAACACCAGCGCGCCGAGCGTCTCGCGGTACGGCAACGCGTTCGGGATCGACAGGAACAGCGCGATGGGGATGACGGTGTGCATGCCGCCCCAGACGAGCACGTGCTGGTACTCCAGCGGAACCGCGCCCGCGGTCGTCCGGTTCACGATCCGGATCACCGGGTAGACGGAGACGGCGCGGACGAACAGCACCAGCACGGTCCCGACCAGGATGAGTTCCGCGTTGTTCAGCAGGTGGTTCACCGGCACGCGAACGCCGACCAGCACGAAGAGCACGGTCGTCGCGAGGAACGCCGCGGTCCGCCAGATCTCCTCGATGAAGTCGACGGTCTCCGGGTGGATCACTCGCGCCTTCCCGTGCGTCCCGACCAGCAGCCCCGCCGCCACCACCGCCAGCACGCCGCTGAGATGCAGCACCTCCTCGGCGAGCAGGTAGCTCCCGTACGGCAGGATGACCAGGAAGAGGAGCTGGGCCATCTCCTCGACGGTGTAGCGGAGGACGACAAGGACGAGCCCGCCCGTGACGGCCCCGACGAGCAGACCGCCGAGGCTCACCCACGTGATCTCGGCGGCGACGTCGACCAGCTGCGGGACGGAGACGAGCCCCTCGATCGACCGGCCGGTCTGGACCTGGCGCCAGACCAGCGACAGGACCGTCGAGAACGTCACGATGGCGAAGCCCTCGCTGAGGTGGCTCTCGGTCTCGGCGAGCACGCCAAGCCGCGCCGGGGCGTCCGTGTCGCGGAAGATGGCCAGCACGCCGACCGGGTCGATGGGGTAGATGATGACCGCGAACAGGAGCGCGATCACGAGCGGAACGCCGAGCGCGTGGCTCCCGAGCCAGCCGAGCAGCAGCACCGCGAGTGGGAGGCCGAGCACCACCATCAGCAGCGCCTCCGGGAGCACGTCGGTGAAGTGATCGGGCTTCGTCTCCTCGGCGCCCTGGAAGACGATCGTCGGGAGCAGCACCTTCATGATGAGGTCCGGCGAGAGGTCGAGACTGAACTGGAACCGCGACACCGAGATGGCGAACCCCACGAGGACGAGGGTGACCGTGAACGGGATCGCGACCCGCCTCGCCAGGGTCCGAACGACGGCGGCGATGCCCAGGATGAGGACGAGTTCGGCCAACAGGACGACGAGCTTGCTCACGTGGACCGTCCCGAAACGCGGCGGTGCTTGCACGGCCGGTCCGACGGGGAGTCGACGACGCTCGGCGGGTCCGGCGGGTCCGGACGACCGACTGCGTCCACGAGCCGGGTTCCCGAGTGCGGCTCGCGTGCCCTCCCCTCGAAGTGCCGTCGAGCAGCACCCGCTCTCCCCGGCAGACTTCGCTCCCTGACCGCACGTCGGCGTCCCGCGGGCGTCACCGCGTCCACCCCGAGCGCGCGCGAACGGACATCGGCGCGACGATCGCGACCATTCGACCGACGGTTGGGACTTGACGCGGAAAAGGCTGGTAGCCACCCGCAATCTACGGGACGTGTCGCCTCGGTGGGGACTGCGGGAGTGGTACCGACGGACGGGGCGTGCGTCACGGCACGCTCGTGAACACGTCGAGCGTGCCGCCTTTCCGGCCGATCGTTACCGTCGCGCCGACGAAGTTCCCGTCCGCGTCCGTCTCGTACGAGACGTCCTCGACGCCCCCGTTCGCCCGTCCGAAGTCGAGTTTCGGGGGCCGCGCGTACGGTCGGTCGAACTCCACCGCGACCTGCTTGCCGTCGGCGCTCGCAGAGACGCCCCGGTGAACGCCCGTCGGCGGGGTGTTGTTCCGGACGCGCGACGTCGGACTCGCGAACCGCCACGGCGCCGTGCCGTCCGCCCAGTTGCCCTCGTAGACGTTCCCGTCGACGGCGTCGGACTCGGCGATCGCCGGGCCGCCGCTCTGGCGGACGCTGTTCCCGCGGACCCGTACTCCGCCGTCCCGGACGGCGATCGACGGGGTCGGCTCCGACGACCGCCGGTTGTTGTGTTTGACGTAGTTGTCGGCGATCTCGTTGCCGGTCGGCGACGCCGACCCCCCGACGACGATCCCCGCCGTCCCCGCGTTCCGGACCATGTTGTTGCGAACGACCGTGTTGCTCGCGCCGTCGAGACGGACGCCGGCCCGCCCCGTTTCCGCGATCTGGTTCCCGCTGATGAGGCTGTCCGCACCGCCGACGAACCTGATTCCGGCGAGCCCGGCACTGGTGAGCGTGTTCTGCTGGATCGCCACGTCCCGAGCCGTACTGTCGACGTGGATGCCGTGACCGCTGTAGTCGTAGAACTCGTTGTTCTTGACGGCGAGGTTCCTGACCCGGTCCACGTCGACGGCGACCGCCGCGAACCGGGTCGTCTGGTCCGTCTTGAGGTCCTCGGTCTCCTGGAGGCTCACGTTGTTCTGGATGTTGACGTTCTTGATGGCGCTCGGGCCGCGAACGTGGCAGAACGACTTGTGCGAGCCGAAGCCGACGTTGCCGTAGACGCCGACGTACCCCTCCCCCGAGGAGGAGGCCGTGTTCCGGGCGATGCCGACCAGGCTCCCCTGGACGCTGTCGCCCAGGAGGTTCCCGAAGACGGAGACGCTCTGGGCGGTGGCGCTCCGCCGCCCCGACGGCCAGAGGTCGCAGGCGACGGGCCGGTCGAGCCCCGTCGTGACGACGTTCCCGAAGACGACGTGACGTCTGCCGGCGAGCTGGACGCCGCGGTCGCCGTACTCGTGGATCTGATTGTTGAAGATCCTGACGCCGGTACACTTCTGCGCGACGCTGATTCCGCTGCCGCCGTTGCCGTGTTTGACGGGGTACGTCCGCCGGATGGAGCTCCGCTGGATCGACACGTTCGACGCGTCGCGGACGGCGATGCCGTGGAGGCGTTCGGCCTTCCGCGGCTGTCCGGACGGGTTCCCGTGATACCCGATGCCGCGGATGTCGATCTCCGAACACTGGCTGTTGTGGCCGATACGGAAACCGCCGACGTCGGCGCTGTTCGCGGGTTTGATGAGCGTCTGGACGCCCGGGCCCACGACGGTCACGCCGTCGACGTCGATGTCGAGCCATTGCGTCGTCCGGTACGGTGCGTTCTCGTCCGTGATTCGTACTGTATCCCCTGCCGAGAGATCATCGAATGCCGATTCGAGTTCCCCCCGGGTCGTGACGACGGTGACGTTCCCCTCCCCGGTCTGGGGAGCGGCCGCCGCCGCGGACCTCGGGCTCGTTTCCGAACACCCTGACACGGTTCCCGCCGACGCCGCCAACAGTGCGCAGAACGTCCGACGCGGAAACTCCTCCATGCGATTACCAACCGGTGAGACGGTCGTAGCCTCTTTGGCCGACGGCGCAGGTGGCCGGAACCGGTCGGAATCCGGTCTAGGTGGCTCTGAATTCGGTTCGGGCCAGGTTCCAGTTCTCGGGGTCTCGGTATTAGGGGACCGTTGAAGCGGTCGCGTTTCATCTTCGTCTTGGCCCGTGGTAACGCAGATGACTCCAGTAGGTCAGGATGGGAACTCACTCTGTTATACCGACCTACCGTTGGAACTTCTTACACCGTTCTCCGATTCGAGCGGTTGAGGGTATCGAGGCCCGTGTCTCTACGGACCACTGCATCTCTAAGTACGCTACTGTACCGATGCCGGTGACTTTCGGAGATTCACTTACCCCGAACTCACCAAACGAACTTGGTACTCCGTAGCCAATATCATCTCATGGGAACAATTGACACGGAGGGCGAGGTGTACAAATGCCAGCACTGTGGGAACGTCTCGGTCGCTAACCTAGTAGCCGATACTGACGAGGAGAAACTAACGTCCACGGATGCGCAGTCAGCTAACAGTCCGGAGTTGGCCGACGTCCTTCGGGACGTGTTCGGCATCTCCGAGACGGGCCTGAACATCTGCGTCCAGCTCATGGAAGAAGGAGAATCGACGGCGGGAGACCTCGCCAAACATCTCGATATGGACCGAAGTACCGTCAGCAGGCAACTCAACCACTTGACCGACCTCGGCCTGCTAGAGAAACGTCAGCGCCTGCTCTCTGATGGTGGCTACGTCCACGTCTTCACACCGGTAGACGTCGAGGAGGTCCGCCAGCGACTAACCGTTGGACTCCACGCGTGGATGGACGACGCACTCGAACTGGTCGAAGACATCAACCGCGAGAAGGTGAAGGCGTTGGCCCGAGCCGATCAGAGTGAACGCGAAAAAACCGACATCTACTGGGATACGTAGGGCTTTCAGCCTACCGTTCGAACCGCCTCCAATGCACGTCCGACAGGTCATCCCACAGGACGCCATCCCGAGTATCGACGAGCCGACGTTCGCCGAGGAGTATTTTGGTGAACCAGATGATGAGATGATTGTGGTAGAACGGGACGGTGACGTTCGTGCATATCCTGTCCGTATTCTCCACTACCACGAGATCGTTAACGACGAATTCGGTGACGAACCCGTTGCGGTGACGTGGTGTCCGCTTTGCGGAAGCGCTGTGGTGTACGAGCGGAAGGTAGGTAATCAAATCCTCACATTTGGCGTGTCTGGCAAACTCGCTGACGACGATCTCGTCATGTACGACCGAGAGACAGGGTCAGAATGGAAGCAGTCACTCGGCGAATGCATCGCAGGAGAACTCGAAGGGACGACGCTGAGCGTCTCCCCCGCATCGATGGTATCGTGGGCGACCTTCCAGGAGCGCTATCCGAACGGAGTTGTCCTCCAACCGACTGATGCAAAGAGCGAAGCAGCAAGCGAAACCGACGAGCCAGAATCGATCGACTACGACGCGCAACCGTACGAAGACTACTTCCAGAGCGACGGGTTCGGACTCGGCGCACACCGTGGCTCCGAGAGCCGGACGTGGAGTCGGGACGACCTCGATCCGAAAACGGTCGTTCTCGGTATCGAACTCGATGGTGACGCAGTCGGATTTCCGCTCCCACGGGTGCGAGAAAATGGAGGGGTTGTGACGACTGCTGTCGGTGGAACTGACGTCGTCGTATTCGCGTCTAGTGAGGGAATCCACGCATTTCGGAATCCGGGCTACGGATTCGAGAATACCGAGCGAGGAGCATTCAGAGCTGACGGAACGACATGGGACGTCGCAACAGGTCGCTCGGAGGACGGGCGGCGTTTGGAACGAGTACGCGCAAAACGATTGTTCGCGTTCGCGTGGCAGGACGACCACGGCCCGAACGCGTTCTACCCGCCGTAACGAGACGATTCAGTTCTTAGAACGTGATAATCTCGTAGTCGTCGTCGACGAGGTTGCGAATACTCGGGTGCCCTTCGTTTTCGTCCAGCGTCACGACACCAGCGTCCTCGACGGCATTGCCAACGCCGAACGCCCCGGCGCAGTAATCGCAGACCGCCATGTCGTCGCGGACCGACTGATAGAGGTCGTGGTAGTCGTGGTCCTCGTCCTCCAGTTCGGGAACCCACTGTGTTCCGGCGCCGTCGAAGATGAGTTCGACGTCGTCGCCTTCCGTCTCGGCGAACTCCTTGGCAGCTTCGAGACCGTTCACGAGACGGCCCAGACCTGCATGCGATTCGGTTCCAGCCAGAATAATGATAGCTGCTTTTGCCATGACGGGCAAACGTTAGTCCGTGACACGTAAAAACCGGGTGACCACGGCTGTTCCGGCCGCGACTACGTTTGCTGCCTACTGTAATACTCTGAGCTGACGATAACGGAGTGAAATTCGGTCTACAGCTCGACGGTAGATGCATCCGCGACGTCGAACTGCGTCACTTCCGGCTCGCCAGCGAGGAGGTCCGGCAGTGCCTCCTCGAACTCCTGGAAGTGGTCCGTCTCCGCGTGCGCCTCGAACGCCGCCTCATCTTCGTACTGCTCGAAGAATCGGAACACGTTCGAATCGTCGATGTCCGTCGCGACTCGGTAGTCGATGACGCCGTCCTCGTCGCGGGACTGCTCGGCGAGCGACGTGATCAGGTCGAGCGCTTCGTCGTGACTGTCGGGGTCGATCGGAAATATCGCGTGAACAACGAGCATCGCACAACACCAAACGGGAAGGAGACGTAAAGTTGCTCGGCCGATGTGCACCGAGTCTACAACGTGGCGAGCGGATTTGGCTCTTCTTCCTTCGCAGTCGTCTCTTCTGATGGCAGCCTTCCTTAATCGGGGTAGGTTCCTGGTCGGCCTGTTTAACTGTTAGTGATGATGGTGGTGACTACGACCGCCGCGAGAGAACTGTCCAGTGAACGCCCGCTGGACGACTTCCGGCAACGCAGGGTGGATATGTACCGACTCGCGGATATCTTGGACAGTCCCAGACCCGGCTTTCATCGCGACGACGACCTCTTGAATGAGTGTCGACGCATCTGGTCCGATGATGTGACACCCCAGAATTTCACCCTCTAAGTCGATGAGTACCTTCACGAACCCCTCAGCGTGCATCGCGTCCCCGCGGGCGGTATCCTCGAAGCGGTACGTGTTCGTCGCGTACTCACGGTCCGCCGCTTGTAGTGCCTCCTCGTGAGCGCCTACGCCCGCGACCTCGGGCGACCCGAACACCGCGAACGGCATCGCCGTGTAATCGATTGGCTGGAGTTCGTCACCGAAGATGTTCCGTGCGACCGTCTGGGCCTCGTGATTGGCGTTGTGTTTCAGCAGGTACTCGCCGACGATGTCACCGAGTGCCCAGACGCCCTCGGCGGTCGTCCGCAGATACTCGTCTGTCTCGACGAATCCGTCGGCATCCGTTTCCACGCCTGCGGCCTTCAGGTTCAGCGTGTCGGAGTTCGGCGTCCGGCCAGTTGCGACCAGCAGTTCGTCACCCGTGATGCTCACCGAGTCGACAGGCTCTCCTTCCTGCTCGTCCGGCGGGTACGCTCGCGCGTCCACCGTGACCTCCCCACCGGATTCGGACGCGGTGATCGCCTCGTAGCCCGTGTAGACATCGAACCGCTCGGCGTACCGGTCGGTGAACGCCTCCGCAACGTCCTCGTCGGCGGACGGGAGCAAGTGCGGTCGGCGGCCGATGATGGTCACGTCGCTGCCGAACGTCCCGAAGAAGTGGCCTAGTTCGGCCGCGATGTACCCGCCACCGACGATGACCAGGTGGTCCGGCGGTTCCTCCAATTGGAGCGCCTGCTTGCTGGTGAGGTAGTTTACTCCCTCGATGCCCTCGATGGGTGCGGTCCACGGTCGGGATCCGGCGGCGATGAGGACCGTATCCGCTCGGAGCCGAGCGCCGTCGTCCGCGCCGCCCTCGACCTCCACCGTCCGCTCGTCCACGAAGCGGGCCTCGCCGTCGAACAATTCGTGCTGGGACGACGACTCTAACCCGTTGCGGATGGACGCCGCGTCGCCGTGGACCTCCTCGTTGACCTTCTGCACGATATCCGCGAAGGCGACGTCAGTAATTTCCGCCGAAATGTCGAACTCCTCCGCCTGCTCTACGGTTTCGACGATGTCTGCGTGGTACAAGAGCATCTTCGAGGGAATACAGCCACGATTCAGACACGTTCCGCCGAGTCGCCCCTTTTCGACCACCGCCACAGACTGGCCCTGATTCGCCGCCACGTTCGCCACGTCCAACCCCGATCCCGACCCGATGACGAGAAAGTCGAACTCCTCCATGTTCTCAACCGAGACGCGCTGGAGTGATGAAAGCTCTCGCCGCGCCCGTCCTCGCCGGTACTTCGAGATAGGAATCGGGTATTGATAGAAGGTGTCTAGCCCGTGAGCGTCCTGCCACGCGAACGCAAACAACCGTCGAGCTGGCAGACGTTCGAGTTGACGCCCATCATCACCTTCCCTGGTTACGCCATCCCATGTCGTCCCGTCGGCGTAGAACTCATCGTCTCTTGGTTCGAATCCCGTTTTGGACTGCATTCAGAGTGGCAATTTCGTAGTCCTCGATAACGTAATCGACGCCGAGGAAAGAATTGCCGGGGTTTAGGATTTTTCGGAACCGACTCAGATTCAGTAGTGAACCGATTTTGCGTAGGAATTCTTCTCGTAGTACGTGTCTCGTTGTCAACGGACGCGGCCGAAGACACCCCGAACGTCTCACCTAAACAGGTCCTTAGCATACCGTGTCATACGATGGCAATCGAAAACCCACACGAAACCGGACCGCGCGTCGAACCGACGAGTCCCGAGCACGTCCAAGAGATTTTGGAAGACGCTCCCGAAGCAGCCAAGGCGAATATGGAGCGGGCCGAGGCTATTCTCGGCGCCCTTGAAGACGACGAGATCCCTGAGAACTACGATAACCAGGAGGACTGGGGATTCACGTTCACCGGTGTCCTCGCGCATCATCCAGAGACGTTCAAAATTTGGTGGGCAGAGGAAGGCCAAGTGTTCTCGGAAGGGGAGCTAAGTCGCGGGTTCAAGGAATTACTCGGCGCCGTCGTCGCCCACGAACGTGGCGCATCGATTTGCATCGCCTGGCACACGACGAGTGCCGCGCTGGAAGACATCGATTCCAAACGGTTCAGTGTCGCCGCAGACTTCGAGAATCGGAAGGACGAACTGCCTGCCGAGGAACGAAAAGCGATCGAATTCGGGGTGAAAAGCGTCCAGGAGCCTGCCGACGTAACCCAGGCTGAGATAGACGAACTGAAGGATCTCGGATACACCGACGCGGATATCGTGGAGTTGATGACGACCGCTGGCACGGCCGCGAAGTTCGCGAACTTCGCACTCACGTTCGACATCTGACGGCCTGCGAAGACGTTGAGTCTGCCGCCTATTCTGACGTTAGAACGTTTGCCAGGTGTTAGTGTGAGAGCTATCTGCAGCGACTCAGCTACATCTATTCTAGCTATCTGCTCTTGAAGGTAAGCGGGTAACCGTGAACTAACGGAGTAACGAAATACTCAGATTACGTTTATTACTTACCCGGGAAAACCAAGTTACCAGGAGTAACCTATGGTGTCACTCATCAGCGGACTCGTGGGCGGATTGGTCGCAACGATCATAATGACGGTTTTCATGATGACGCTCGGAGGTGATTCACCGCCACCGACCGCACTATTCTGGTCAAAGTACGTCGGAAACGGTGACCCAGGCGAGTATATGATGCAAGGAATGGTTCTCCACATGCTCTACGGCATCATCGCCGGTGGCGTGTTCACAATCGGCGTCGGTATTTTCGGACTGAGCGTCGCCCGTCTGGGAAGCGGCTTGCTCTGGGGACTCGCATATGGTGTCCTTCTCTTCATCGGCGCAGCAGTGTTTTGGATGAACATCGTCCTCGACCTCGATGCGGAGATGAAGATAGTTGGCATGTTCCTGTTCTTCCACCTCGTGTACGGTGTAGTCCTCGGTGCGTGGACCGGTCTCAACATCCTCGCATGAACAAGAGAAAGAAAATTCACATGACAGAGCCCAATTCGCTCATAGAACGCAAAACGACTCTGTACCAACGAATGGCGGTGCGCCGCTTATGACAAACCCATTCGTCATCATCGGTGGAGACGCTGCCGGACTCAGTGCCGCGAGTAAACTAAAGCGTGAAGACCCGGACCGAAACGTCATCGTCTTCGAGAAAGGCCGCTGGGTGTCCTACGCGCACTGCGGGATGCCCTACTACGTCAAGGGTGAGGTCGAATCACTCACCGAGTTGCTTTCACTGACGCCGAACGACATCGAAGATCGGGGAATCGACTTACGACGAGGCCACGAAGTGGTCGCCGTCTCACCAGAGGACCAGACGGTCACAGTCGAAACGTCCGATGACCGATTCGACCAACCCTATGGCGAACTACTTGTCGCGACGGGCGGGCGGGCTATCACCGCTCCATTAGATGGTGCATCCCTCGATGGCGTGTTCACCATGCACGGCCTCGATTCGGCGGCCGCACTTCGAGCGTATATCGAACCCGTCGGGGCGGCCCCGTCTGATGACTTCGGCGTTGACTACGTGGATACGGATGTCGTCGACCGGTATGCATCCGTAGAACCACCGGAGACCGTCGCCATCGTCGGTGGCGGCTACGTCGGCGTGGAGATGGCGGAAGCGTTCTCCGCTCACGGCCTCGATGTTCACCTGTTCCAACGGTCGGAGCACGTATTGCCGCCGTTCGGGGACGCCGTCGGTGAGCGCGTGGCAAACCAACTCGAAGACCGCGGTGTGACGCTCCATCTTGGCACAGAAGTTAGCGAGCTGCGAGGCCGCAGTAGCCTCGAGGGAATCGCATACGGGAATCAGGTGCAATCGGTCGACGCAGCAGTTGTCGGCGTAGGCATTCGTCCGAACACGGACTTCCTCCGGGGCTCGGGAATCGAATTCGGTGAAACCGGCGCTATCGCTGTTGACAAGTACGGACGAACGAATTACGATCAGATATTCGCCGCAGGCGATTGTGCCGAAATGCATCACGTGGTGACCGACGAGTCTGCGTGGGTTCCACTCGGATTAACTGCGAACCGCGCGGGGCGAGCTATCGGTCAAACGATCGCGGCCGATCCGACACCGGTCGGAACGGTCGCAGGCACGGCAGTAGTCAAAGCGTTCGACCTCGGCTGCGGCCGGACGGGGTTAGTGAACGAGAACGAAGCACGAGAGGCCGGGTTCGATCCGGTCTCTGAAACGATTACGGCATCGTCGCGATCGGGGTACTATCCAGGTGGTGACGAGACGACGGTCACGTTGACTGCCGACAGGGAAACAGGTCGATTACTCGGTGGTAGTATAGTCGGCCGGGATCGGGCCGCTAAACGGATCGATACCCTCGCAACTGCACTTGAAGCGGGTATGACAGTAGACGAAGTAGAACGACTTGACCTCGCATACGCACCCCCATTCAGTCCGGTCTGGGACCCTGTGTTGACGGCGGCTAAGGTGCTGAACGGCAATATCCCAAACGCGAAAGCGAGGGAGTGAGTAAGGCGATACTCTACCACAATCCCCTGCTCACTGGTCGCTCCGATGCTGGGGACGGTAGCGACTCACCCGGTATCGAGAAGGAACGAACTCAATTCCTCCTGATACGCTTCCAGACGGTCATCCAACACCAAGTGCGTGGCGTCATCTAATCTAGTCAATTCAGTGTTCTCGATATCTTCTTGGAGACGTTCCTACACTCGCGACCACTTGCTGGCTATAGTAACGAGTTCACACACGGCCGGACCTTCGGCCGAGAAAGATCGAAACCGATACGCCAAGTAAGAAACCAGTTCTAGCAGGAGTCAGTAGGGTTGCTATCCCTGGTATATCAAACGGGAAATAAAGGAGTGGCTTTCATCATCTACATCTGTTCTGTCGGTCTCTTCTACCTCTGCTTCCTTAACCATCCGTTCGAGCCGTTCTTGATGTAATTCGTACAGTACGTCCTCTGCATCATCAAGCCAGGCGTACAGGCCAAGCTGAAGCGTACGATGGATTTCCTCGATCGGAGCCGGAGCGTACAGGTTGATCTGTCCACCTTCCTCGAGAATCCGCGGCTCCTTCGTTACGATACCGACTTGGACCATATGGTCGAGATGGCGAGAGACGGTGCTTCTATCCAGAGATAACTGGTCAGCAAGCTCCTTGACCGTCGCCTCCCCTTCAGACATGAGCGCGCTACAAATCGACAAATCTGTGGACGAAAGGTCGAATACCTCCTTGACGACCGACTCGACCTCCGGGGGTTCGTATGGGATAGTAGTGTCGACAGGCCTTAGCGATTCGCCGCAGCACGTCCCCTCCTCATGACGCTCAAGACTCCCGCAGGACGGACACTCGTATACCTCCACGTTTCGTTCGGTAAGCCCCATATGCACTCCCCGACGTCGTTCGACTACACACTTCTGGCTGATACCGCTATTAATGGGCTCTCTGATACGACTGACACTCTTCCTCGCTATCAGTACCGTATAAAGCAGAAGACGATTACCGCAATTGGTGCTAGCAATCCTTACCGTAGAATGCCGAAAGATTGTAGCTCCAACGCCCAGCTTAGCCGCGGAGGTTCTAACGTAGGACAGTCACGGTACTTGCTCCGGCGTCGTGAACGGCGCAATCGCAACCGTCCGCTCGGTCACCGTCGTGATACGGAGAACGAACGAGAACAATACCGCGAGGGGGCAAAACTGATCGAAATAGCAGCCGGAACGACCACAGGTGCCAGGAGTGGCGAGGCGGCGGACCCAGTCGACGTATCGAATACCAAGAACATGACTGTCGCAACGAGCTCGGCTGGGAAACCGACGTACAACAGTACGCGTGAAAGGTACGAGAGTTCCCGTTGCATGAATATCGTCTTGAAATAGTCCCGACTGACGTCTATCAGCTCGAGGACGGTGATGAGTTCCGCGAATTCCTCCCGGACCTCCTCAGGGAACTCCTCGTGATAGAGCGCTTTGAGACGCCGAGCCTGATGGATTCGGAGACCAATATCGGTATCAAGAACCGCCGTTAGAGCATGGAACGGATGAACCCCTGGCTGTTCTAGAAGTGAAGATATCTCCTCAAAATCCTTGTTGAGCTTCGCTACGAAGTCTCGTAGCTCGGATTGAGATTGCAGGTCGACCTGTGAAGGTCTGCGCTTCTCCAGCGTTTTTGCCTGTCGTTGTGCGGTCTGACGGAGTTGGTGCATGAAATCCGGTGGGAGCGGTGGCATCACCTGTCGATCGGAGACTTCTGCCGCGTCATCCCGGAATTCCGCCATATCCTGTAACTGTCTCCGCAACGTTCCCGGTGCCTCAAGTTGTCTCGAGAGAACGAGCTGGTTTATCGAAAGTACGACCGTAATCAGCGTGAGGTTCCCACCAATAAATGCGCTGAACAGCAACGGTAGTTGGTTGCGGCCCCGAATAGGGGTGGCTCCTACAGATTCCAGACCCACTAGCAGCAGTAATATGCCGACCAGTAAAACCCCTGAAACGATTAATCGGCTTCCCCCGAAGAGAAACCATTCCCTCGGCTCGTAACGCCGACTCCGTCGAATTCGCTTATTTGACCCCGATTCGACAGAACTCTCCATATCGGATGGCTTCGTCTGACAGTCGGACAAGCCATACGTCGGAATACGTACCGACCAGCCACTACACTGCCGAAAATCCGGGGTACAACTGCTCCACCTGGTCAACGTTTAGAGGGAGCACACAGTTATCTTGAGAACTCAATCGTCGTCAGCGAGGGACTGCGCTCGACTCTCGGGTAGCTGGAGCGACCCATCCCAATTTTCGTACCCGCCGGCCATGCTCGCGACCGTCGCATCGTCGGCGTAGGCGTCGATGAGACGTGCCGCCTGCTGAGACGTCTGGCCGACGTAACAGGCGACCACGACCTCGTCAGCCCACTCTCGCTCATCGACGACGTCCTCGAGGTCGTCTAACGGAATGTTCTCCGCAGCGGGGATGTGCCCCTCTTCGTAGTCGTCCGCGTCTCTGATGTCGATGACGTCGGCGGCTTCCGGGTCGACATCTTCGGGGTCGATCTCTGTGACGGTCATTGCTTCCAGAGGTAGATTCGGTAGAGGCCGTTTCCGCTACGCCACACCCTTGCGTCGGCCGCGTCATCGACCGCTCGCGGAACGTTCTCAGTGGACGGGACGTGGTCGGTCTCTTGGACGAGTAACTCTCCCTCGTCCAACTGTTGTATCGCCTTTTTGGCCTCGACCTGGGGATACGGACAGACTTCACCGGTCATGTCCTGTACCTCCGCGGCCTCTTCGACCAACTCTTCGGCCGTTTCGTCGTCCAGTTCATCCGGGCTGTCCGTCACGTCGTCTAGCGATGGTCCGCTCATGATTGTCGTTGTGTTTGGATTGGTTGTTTGTCGTTCGATTCGTTACACGGCACAGCCGACGTCGCGGTAGATCCAGTGGGTCATCACGTACACCCCGGCGACGATGCCGATCGTCGCGATGAACGAGTGGACCGACAGTTCCGCAAGGCCGGAGTAGATGTTCCCGATGTTACACCCGGGAGCAAGGCGCGACCCGGCACCCATCAGGAACCCGCCCCCGACGGCGTTGGGGATGCGCTTGCGCTTGGGGACGCGGATCGAGAAGTCGCCGCTCCAGAAGGCGGCGATGAAAGCCCCGACGATAACTGCCGTGATCATCACCATGTCTACGGTCAGCCGGACGCCCTCGCCCTTGAACAGCACCGAGCCCCAATAGGCGTACGAACCGCTATCGAAGCCCACCTGTTCGAGCAGGTAGCCGGTCCAGCGAGCCTCGGGCCCGGTGACACCGACGATGGAGACCTGCGTGAACCACAGGACTGCGAGGACGGTGATGCCGAGCGCAGCGGTAATCGGGTTCCACGGCTGCTTCGACGCGGCGACCCAGTCGTCGATCTCCCGGAACCCACGGATGTACTGTTTAGTCCCATGGACAAGAGACTGGAACCCTGCGACCGGCGCAGACGTCCGGTACCCACCGTCGGCCGCCACGGCCTGGTCGGCCGCACCCTGCTGCCGTTCACGGCCGACGACCGTCGAATACACGACGACGACGCCGAGCGTGACGAGCAGCGCGAGTACCGGTGCCGGGACCGGCGAGACCGTGAACAGCGACACGCCCTCGCCGAACGTCAGCGGTTCGAAGTACACCGTCTGGAGCGTTGGGAACAGCACCGTGAAAACGATGTATCCGACGCCCATGGCGGCCAACGTGAGCCAGAAGTGCAGGTAACCCTGTCCGGCCCGGTAGAGGGTGCCGCTAGCACAGCCGCCGGCGTACGTCATCCCGACGCCGAAGACGAAGCCCCCGATGAGGCCGGTCAAGCCCCAGCCAGGGGTCCAGAACCCCTGGTAGTAGCCAAGTTCGTACGCGATGCTCCAGAACAACATCGTGAGCGTCGTCGCGGCGAGGACACCCTTCGTCACGCGCGAATCCTTGAACGCGAATAGATCGCGGAACGCGTGCACGAAGCAGAATCGGCCTTTCTGGAGAAATACTCCGAGGCCGATTCCGACGACGGCTGCGATGAGTAATTGGGACACCATTCATTACGACGGACGTACTTCAGCCTTTAGTCGGTCACTCCGTGTACTGGTGCTGCCGACGGCTATGACGGTCGTCTGTCTCGATTATTCGGCCAAGGGCATGTTATTCCCGAGATTTTAGAGTATAACGGGGTTGTCGTGTACGCTGTGGCGACATAGGTGCCCACAATATTTACCAGCCTGACTTGGCCGTGGTAAATAAGAGAATTGACAGAACTGTTCTCTTTCGCCGGTCTGTCTGCAAACAGCATTGTATGGCTACCTTCGGAGTGCTTCTACCCTCATCTGGCCATAAATATAAGAATAAGTCGAGATTGGCAACCAGTCACTAATGGCTAGGCAACGAGGTACGGAATATGAGGCAAGGGGGTTCTGAATTACCGCTTCCCGACCACGCGATGTCGTACTGGGTCGATTCGACGAATCAATCATCGTATCCACGTCTAACGGAGCGTACTGAAGCCGACGTGGCAGTCGTCGGCGCTGGCATCGCCGGTATCTCTACCGCGACATTCCTTGCCGAAGAGGGCCATGACGTCGTTCTACTGGAAGCAAACCAGGTTGCACGTCAGACGACCGGCCACACGACCGCCAAGGTGACCGTCGCTCACGGCCTGATCTACGACTACCTTATCAACACGTTCGGCGAGGAGAAGGCACGACTGTACGCCGACGCCAACAATACCGCCCTCGACGAGATGGCAACTCGTGTCGACGAGCAGAACATCGACTGTCACTTCACCCGGGCATCTGCGTACACCTACGTTCCCTCGGCAGAGAAGCGGAAGAAGGTCGAGAAGGAGGTCGATGCGGCCCAGCGGCTCGGCCTCGACGCGTCGTTCGTGACAGATGTACCGGCTCCCGTGGACGCGACGGCGGCGATCCGGTACGACGGTCAGGCGCACTTCCACCCACGTAAGTACCTGCTTTCTCTGTTGAACTCGTTTGAACAACGCGGCGGGCAAGTCTACGAGGACACTCGGGTAACAGATATCCAAACAGGGTCACCACATCGACTTCAGACGGATTCCGGGCGGGTCGTTGCCGACGACGTCGTGGTGGCGACCCACTACCCGTTCTACAAGCGGTTGTTGTACTCGATGCGGACGCTCCCGGGCCAAGAACACATCATCACCGCAAATACAGACGGTGAACCGCCGGAGGATCTATACTACAGTGCCGGCTCTCAGAGCCACTCGTTCCGGCCGATACCGACCGACGACGGCACGATGTTGCTGGTCGAAGGGCGGAAACATCCGACAGGCCTCGGCGGTGACACGATGGACCTCACCCGGAAGATCGAGTCGTTCGCCACGTCGAACTTCCCGGTCGAGGAAATCACCTATCGGTGGTCCGCGCAGGACTACATGACGATGGACCGGGTGCCGTACATCGGCACCATCTCGCCGTTCTCCGAGAGCGTCTACGTCGTCACCGGATTCAGCGCGTGGGGCATGACACACGGCACCGTCGCCGGACTGCTCCTCGCTGATTTGATAGGCGGTCGGGAAAACAAGTGGGAGCAACTCTACGACCCGAACCGAGTACCGCCGATGAAATCGATGAAGCGGTTGCCGAAGGCGGGGACGAACATGATAAAACAGTTCCTGACAGGCCATCGAAACCTCCGTGACGGAGAGACGGCTCCGTACTTGCCGCCTGGCGAAGGGAAAGTCGTGAAAATCGACGGTGAGACGCTCGGTCTCTATCGAAACGACGAGGGTGACTGGCATGCGGTCTCGGGGACCTGTACGTACAGCGGCTGTACGCTGACGTGGAATGCGGCAGGTGAAAGCTGGGACTGTCCCTGTGATGGCTCTCGGTATACTGTCGAGGGAGCGGTTTTCGACGGACCGGCCCAGGAGGACTTGCAGCGCAGAGATGTCTCGGTTCGACAGTCGTGATTACGTGCAGAAAATCCGAGACAGCGTAGGGTCTTTAAGAGAATTTGGTTTGAATGTTTCCCGAGTCTGGAAAAGCATGCACGGTCGCGCTCTACTTAGGTCCAACAACATGATTAATCCCGGTGCATGGTACAGCATAACAGCCGGCCGATTTCCGAGAAGGAGCGCCGGGAATTCTTACGGATGCTCGGCGTAGGGGGAACCGTCGCCGTGGGAAGCGCATCCATCGACGACGTGCGTGAAGCAGTCACAGGACAACAATCGAACGAGTTGGCGTCGGTCGGGGAAGCAATACGGGACGATTTGGCTGGCAGCGTCAACGCCGATCTCCTCACTCAGGTTCAGAGAAATCTCGCAGTGACTGCGTCAGACTTGCCCGCGGTGGTTGACCGCGGCCTCCCGACCGACGTGACCGAACCTCGCGAAGAATTCACGCCCCTCGCTGAGGCGGTTCAGCCCGCATACGATCACCTCGTCGACGTAGGTTTCTTCGAGAGTACCTCAGAGAACTTGCCGGAGTTCACCCCGGCGTACATCGAAGAGAGCGTTCGGCGGTTTGTCGCGACAGATTCCGTGGCAAACCTCGAGGAACTCGGCTTCTCTAAGCAGGAACAGGTTGATTTGTTGGCGACGGTTGCAAGCCATCGCGAGCGCATCGGCGACCGCCACTGGGTCACCACGGACAAACTCAAACGCGGGGACGTGCAGTTCGCCGAAGAGGTCCCGCCGATGACGAAGGCGGCCACGGGCGGTGCTCTTCTCTGGTTGGAGGACCTGGACCATCACCTCTGGCAGAAGGCGCTCCTGTTGACCGACGACATACTCGCCGACGCGACCTGGGACGCCCGAGCGATGGCCGCCGGTATCCAGCTCGTGACCGAAGGTGCACGCCACATCGCAGAGCAGTCCGAGACGTTCGCCGACGACGAACTGGCCGGAGTGCTCTCCTCCGGATACGCCCTTCAGGCCGTCGCGCAGAACCTGCTGCGGGAGGATGCGTACTGGCTCACCGAGGAGAAGCGGGCGGACAGAACTCACGAGGACATCGCGCTGCCCGGAGGTGACTCACTATGAGCTTCGAAGACATCAACGTCGAGGAGAGCGGTTCGCCCGAGGAACAGCACGAGCGACTCGATTACGACTTTCCCCGCGAACAGAAACACGTCCAGTCCGAACAGGTCGAGGACATCCCGAAGCTCGCGGTCGACGACGAACTGCTCGGCGAGGACGTCAATAGCGCGGAGTCGTGGCTGACGTGGAACAAGGGTCTCGAAGAAACCGGCTTCGCGCCGACGGAGGAGATAACGCCCGAGAACGTCGACCAACTCGAAGAGGCGTGGCGAATTCCCGAAACCGAACCCGGCAAGGACAAAGAGGGCTACTTCTTCAAGCCCAAGGAGCCGCGCTCGAACCCGATCATCGTGCCGACCAATCCGCCGGTGCTGTATTTCACCGAGGGCGACGGCACCGTCCACGCGGTCAACGCTCGCACGGGCGACGAGTACTGGGTCCACCAGCCCGCGTTCCCGGACAACCCAGGCGGCATCTTCGGTTGGCACCGGGGGGCGGCCGTCTACGAGAACCGGGTGTACGTCGCGCTACCGGACGTCACGGTGCTGGCACTCGACCGCTACACCGGCGAGAAACTCTGGCGCAAGGAGTACTTCACCGACGAGCAGAAGAACGTGCTGGAGAAGCCGAATCAGGTGTCGGTCACGCAGGCGCCGGTGGTCTACGATAACAAGATATTCATCGGCCAGAGCGGGGACTTCGGCGGCTACTGCGTGATGTCTGCGCTCGACGCCAAGACCGGCGAGCCGGTCTGGCAGAAAAAGACCGTCCCCGAAGAGCAGTGGGTCGAGAACTCCTGGCAGTACGGCAGCGGCGCGCCGTGGCTCACCGCCACCGTCGACCCCGAGACCGAAACGGTGTTCTGGTCGATTGCGAACCCGACGCCGTGGTTCTTCCCTGCCGCGCGTCCCGGTCCGAACAAGTACACGGACTCGATAATCGCGCTCGACATCAACTCGGGTGAGCTAAAGTGGGAACACCAGATTCTGCCGGCCGACGTGTGGGACTACGACGCTCACAACACGCCGTATCTCTTCGACATGGAGGTCGACGGCGAGACGCGGCGAGTGGTGATGGCCGACCACAAGACCGGGTGGTCGTACGTCATCGACGCCGAGTCGGGTCGATTGCTCACGCGGTCGGAGCCGTGGGCCAAGCAGGACCACATGTGGGCCGACGCGTTCCTCTCGCTGCCACCGCTCACCAAGGAGAACAAGGGTGAGGCGTGGCCGGGCTTCTCCGGGGCGACCGAGTGGCCGCCGGACTCGTACAGTCCGGTCACAGGCCTGCACTACCTCGGCGGGAACAACGCCGCCAACGACATCTGGCGTGCCAAGAACTGGAGTTACGACGCCAAGAAGAAGGGGTCGCTGGTCGGCGGCGGCTACCAGAAGCTCCGGCATAACGGTCACAGCGCCCACGTCGCCGCGGTCGACCCGCAGTCCGGCGACGTAGTCTGGAAGCACGAACTGGACGACGTGAACTCGAAGCTCCCGATGGTCAAGATGTTCACGGGCGGGACGACCGCGACCGGCGGGAACGTCGTCTTCCACGCTTCGTCGTCGGGCCAACTGATCGCGCTCGACGCGACGAACGGTGAGAAACTCTGGGAGGCAAAGACCGGCCAGCGTATCTTGCCTAGTCCGGTGGTCTGGGAGGACAGCGAGGTGGGCAAGGTGTACGTCTCGGTGTTCGCGAACGATTACCTCCAAACCTACGCGCTCGACTACGGAGGACAGTAATGATACTTTGATAAGAAGATAGCTAACCGGAATACGCCGAATAGATATTCGGTCGATAACGCTGTTGACCTCTCCTTTTCTTGCGGAGGTCCTAACCACTCCACCCCTAGCCCCGAATTTCTCTGATAATGGACTCTAGTGATTCCCCGTACTCGGTCAGCGAGGACTCAACGCGGACCGGTTCTCATGGGCAGTTTCACGCGAAACGAGCTGGAAGTCGAGACCGAGGACGCCCGACGCGATCGACAGGAGTTCGTATCCTTCAGGAATAGTGGCGAACGCCCCAACACCGATCGCCACCGACGCGTAGCGTTCGAAGTACCTCTCTGCGCGCTCGACGCGTTCGCAAGCGAACCGGGTCTCGAGCGCAGGCCGACCGCCCTTCCTACCAACGGCGAAACCGATGAGCCCTGCGGCCACCGACTCCGCTGTGGCGGTGAAGGCCTATAGAAGCGCGAACTCCGGATTAGCCATGACCAGCGGAATAAGTGCAAGATCAGGCGGAATGGGGAGGAGGAAGGATTCGAGGAACGCAACGGCGAACAGCCCCGGTACACCGAGCGAGACGAAGAGGTATCGCGTGATTCCCATCGAATCCAAAATTCCGGCCAAGAACATCCTTTGTTGAGTACACCGATTCGTCCTCTATCTGTTCGGGCAAGCCCCGATGACCTACCTGGGCCTTCTCTGGGCGATCTCGACTAGCGACACGCCGAAGTAGGTCACCACCATCACGTCCAGTTACAGACTCACATTTCCTTTCCGTGTTCCTCGCGTGCGTGTTCCTCGAGTTCCTCTTGATCGTCGAACGTTGCGCCGCACATGTCGCACTCGTATTCGTCTGCCATGCGAAACCGTGTACCACATAGTTCCCTAAAACGCTGGTGCTAGTGTGCAAGCCGGTCGAACATACGGCGCACATTTTTATCCAGATTTACCGTAAGCCGTCGGGGGAATATGACGACTCATGACTTGTTAGTGATCGGTGGTGGCGCTGGGAATAATCTCGCTATGGCCGCATCGCGTCGGGGATTGGACGTGGGGCTCGTCGAGAAGGGACCGTTGGGCGGGGCGTGTCTGACTCGCGGTTGTGACCCGTCGAAGACGCTGCTCCACCGGGCCGACATCGTCGAACAGATACACGGTTCTAATGAATTCGGTATCGACGCCAACGTACAGGGGATAGACTTCGACCGTATCATCGACGAGAGCAACCGTCCCTTCGAGGAGAAGGCTGAACGCATCGAAGAGAACTTGCGGAATATCGACGGCTTCACGTTGTATAAAGCGGAGGGGCGGTTCGTCGACAAGCGGACACTCGAAGTCGATGGTGAGCGAATCACCGCCGAGAAGGTGATCGTTGCTGTCGGCGCTCGTCCGATGATTCCGTCTTCCATCGATGGAATTGACGAGGTCGAGTACATCACGAGCGATGAAGCGCTTCGACTCGACGAACGACCGAATCATCTCGTGGTCGTCGGGGGTGGATATGTGGCCGCGGAACTCGGCTATTTCTACGGCGCAATGGGGGCGGAGGTGACTATCATTGGACGGAGTGACCAGCTAATCTCTGACGAGAATACAGACGTCAGTGAGACGTTCACCGACCTATTCGCTGAACGGTATAACGTCTATACGAGCCACGAGGCGACGGCCGCTGAGGAGGACGAGAGCGAGATCACCGTCCGTGCGGAGTCGGATGACGGCGACGAAGTCTCCGTGACTGGCGACGAGTTGCTCGTCGCCACGGGTCGCGTTCCGAACACGGACGTCACGAACGTGGAAGCTGGCGGCATCGAAATCGACGATCGGGGATTCGTCGAGACGAACGAGTACCTCGAAACCTCGGCCGAGAACGTCTGGGCATTCGGGGATGCCATTGGAGACCCACTATTTCGACACACCGCGAATCACGAAGCACAGGTCGTCTTCCGGAATGCCATCCGAGACCAGCGACAGGCCATCGATTATACCGGCAACGGCCACGCCATCTTCAGTTCACCTGAAGTTGCGTCATTAGGCCAGACAGAGCAGGAACTCGAAGAGGAGGGCCGCGACTATGTGACCGGTCGCAAAGAGTACGGTGAGGTCGCTATGGGAATGGCGCTAAAGGACGAGGACGGCTTCGTGAAGGTGCTTGCTGACTCCGACGACGGCGAGATACTCGGGTGTCACGTCCTCGGTCCCGACGCATCGACACTCGTCCACGAGGTGGCAGTTGCGGTAACCGCCGGCAGTGGAACAGTCGCCGACATCAAGGATACGATACACATCCACCCAGCACTGAGCGAGGTCGTCGAGGGTGCGTTCGAAAACGTCTCTGAGTGAGCGTATGAGCGAGTATCCTCCCATCGAGGCACACGGTCTTATCGGTGATCTCCAGACGTGCGCGCTCGTCAGTCGCGAGGGAACCGTCGACTGGTGTCCCTTCCCCGGTGTCGAATCGCCATCGGTCTTCGCCAGTATCCTTGACGCCGAACGAGGCGGCCACTTCACGGTGGCTCCTGAAGCGGAGTTCGACGCCGAACAGTCCTACATCGACCGTACGAATATTTTGCAAACAGTGTTCACCACCCCAAGCGGAGAAGTCCAGCTTACGGACTTCATGGTTCCTACTAAGGGTGATGTCGGCGCAGATGGTGAACGTGCCATCTACCGGAAAGTAGAAGGACGGAAAGGGACGGTACCCATAGAAGTGGCATTCCAGCCGCGATTCGATTACGGTCGGGCAAAACCGACGATAACCGTTCGAGACGGAGATATCGTCGCTACTTCTGAGAAGACCGGTGACCGATTAGTAGTCTCTACGTCGCTGGACTTCCACGTGGCAGATGCCGAAGCGAGAGTAACAACAACGCTCACCCCCGCAGACGCCCACTGGCTTGTCGCGAGGTTCAATCCAGACACCGACGGAAATTACGCCCCGTCCGAACAGGTGCTGGAGAATACCGTCGCGTTCTGGCACGACTGGGTGCACACTTGCGATATCACGGAGTGTATCTTCGAAGGGGCGTGGCACGATCTCGCAGTTCGGTCTGGACTCACGCTCAAGCTTCTCACCCACGACGGCACGGGCGGTATTTGTGCCGCGCCGACGACATCGCTACCGGAGGACATCGGCGGCGTCCGCAACTGGGACTACCGGTATAACTGGATTCGAGATGCGGCATTCACGGTACAAGCGCTGGTCAATCTCGGCCACACCTACGAGGCGATGCGCTACATCAACTGGTTCCTCGAACGGTGTCACGCCAACGAACCCGCCGAGATGCAACCACTATACGGCCTCCACGGCGAGACCGAACTTCCCGAGGAGGAACTCGACCACCTCGACGGCTATCGGGGGTCGAAGCCGGTCCGTATCGGAAACGGAGCCGTCGAACAGCGCCAGCTCGACACGTATGGGGAATTGTTACTCGCGATTTCCGAAACCGCCCGGTTCGCAGATATCTTTTCCGAGGACGATTGGGAGGCCCTGCGAGGCATCGTCGACTACGTCTGCGACGTCTGGGAGGAGAAAGACGCCGGTATCTGGGAGGTCCGCGACGGCCCGAAACACTTCGTCTTCTCGAAGGTGATGTGCTGGGTCGCACTCGACCGCGGCATCGCCATGACGGCGGAGAACGGATTCGACGCGCCGACTGACCGATGGCGCGACGTCCGCCATCGAATCAAGTCGACCGTCTTGGAGGAGGGATACGACGAAGAAGCGGGGTACTTCCTTCAGGCGTTCGAAGACGAAGATACCATCGACGCGACGGGTCTCCTCATCCCCATCGTCGGCTTTCTCCCTGTCGACGACGACCGCGTGCAGAACACTATTGACGCGATACAGGCCCGGTTGACGTCCGATGACGGTCTCGTCAGACGCTACGACGGCGAGGACGGTCTCCCGGGCGAGGAAGGGGCGTTCCTCTGGTGTTCGTTCTGGCTAGTCGATGCCCTCGCGCTATCCGGTCGCGTCGAGAAGGCCGAAGACGTGTTCACGACGCTCACCGGGGCCGTCAATCACGTCGGGCTACTCGCCGAGGAAATTGATTCCGAGACTGGTGCCCACCTCGGTAACTTTCCGCAGGGATTCTCCCATATCGGTCTCATCAACAGTGCGCTGTATCTGGCCCATGCGAAGGACAGTGGCGAGTCCGCCACAGAGCCCATGGGGATTCGGCTCGGGGACGGCCACTCCCTCGGAGGCTCGGGATAGAGCAAGGCTGATTGACACGCCGAAGATATTCGTGCAGTAAGATAGCCCCGATAGAAGCACCATCTAAATTCGGTCTGTTTGCCTTACTGAAAATATCTGGCACGTCTACCCTCCTCGAAAAGAGTCCGAAATATCCGCGGACGAAACGCTTTCTTCGGGTGTACCCGTACTACGAGTATGTCCACAACCGTCACGAAACCGAACGCGGACGAGACCTGCGCGTACTGTGGCTCACGTATCTTCGACCACGACCCCGTTTGCGTCCGCGACTGCACTGACGACTGCGGTTCACCCCTCTTTTTCTGCAATTACGCCTGTCTGTCGACACACATCGATGAAAACAACCTGACTGCGGGCGAAGCGTGCGAGTGGTCTCCCGAATAAATTTCGAGAGCCATAACACATCGCCAATATGGCCCTCAATACCTTACTACGGCGATATCCGACCACCGTCTTGTAAGAGAGGTACGGCCAATCGTGCTATTGGTGAGTGATCTTGTTGTAAGCGGTGGTCGAGTTGAGAAGCCGTCTGAATACAGTGTACTGTACTTCCCTCATAAGCTAACTCGATACTCGTCGTCCGGTATAGGAGGCTAGATTCAGAAAACGGGTTCTGACGCTTGGCCTACAGTCTCATCGCCGACAGGTCGTCGTCAGAGCATCAGTACTCGGGAATGCATTTGACGTCTCGAAACTCGAACCGTGCGCCGCCCGCCGCGCTCTCCGTAATCGACACATCCCATTCGTAGGTCGCGGCCAACTGCCCGACGAACGTCAGTCCAAGGCCGATGCCGTCGGTGTCAGTCGTGTAGCCGGCCGTGACTTAGAGGACTCGTTTCGATGATTCGACTACGGTACTTCGCCAGACATGGACCCCTTCGTCCATTTACCTGTTTCCGTCCCACAGTTCTTGCAAATCGTGACTGCGACTTCTCCACCAGAAGCGTCGGCGGCCGACCGTCGTTCTATCTCATTGTCAGTAGCCTCCCCACAGGTGGGACATTCGCGGAGCTTCACCTGTTCGCCGTACTTCAACGGAGCCCCGAACGCGAGCGCGATCACCTGTTCGTCTCCCCGGTTCCACCCTCGCTGGAACTCCCCGGGCGCAAACCGAACAATCTCGCCAGAACTAACCTCAATCTCACCCGCTTCTGTTTGGAAGGTCGCGGTCCCCGACTGGACGTAGAACACCTCTTCCTGCACTTCGTGTCGGTGATACGCGAACGCGAAGCTGTCTCCGGGTTCGAGCTCGTAGTAGTTCATCGCGAAGTCAGCCAGTCCCAGCGGTTCCGTCAGGTGGCGCATTACCGCCGCAGGTTGGAGTGAGTTCTCCACATCGTCGATAGCGACTTTCTCCATACACACCGTGATACGAGTGTGGTTAAAAGAAGATAGGGTAAGTGAACAAGTATCCGGAAGTTGATGCTATTTGGTGGTCGTCTGTTGATTGCCCGACGGCGAGTCGTTCGTTCCGGGAACACCTCGTCCCTCGAAGAAATCGCCACTCCACTGGCTAATCCAAATATCCTGGTTCGCAGTATAGAGTGCCTGAGCCGTGGTGAATCGGTCGTTGGACACTGACCACTCATCAGCGTTGGTATCGTAGGTGACTTCGGTGTTGTACACCGCGGCCTGTCCGAATTCTCCGCCGGCGTTCTGCGGGAGCGGCAGGGTGAACTCGGCGTCCTCGCTTCGCGATGGCGGGCGCTCGGCGCGCTGGAGCCGCCCGCGGTTGAACGTCTGGTTGTAGAAGCTCGCATATTTCTCCTGAGCACCCTCGATGTCGAGCACGGCGTCTGCTGCGTTGACACCGCCGGTTATGTCCCCGGCGTCCCGCGCAGTGATGGTGTAGGTCCCGTCATCTGTACCGTCCGCGAACGTCCCGGCGTCGTCGTCCCAGAGGTCCTCGAGCAGGTACGTCAAGATAGAACGGGCCATCTCCTCGTAGTTCACGTTCGATAGCTGTGACGCCCAAAGCAGGCCCTGCCCGACTACGCCCTGGGTTGCAGCCTGATTCTTCGATCCGGCCTGAAGCATCCCATCGTCAGCGAGGTTATCTTCGACCGTGTTCGCGAGGGCGTTCGCGTATTCCGTCGCTCGTGATCGGAGTTGTTCGCTCCCGGCGTGGGTGCCGTACCAGCCGACCGCACCGAGCATCACACCGAGGTCGCGGGTCGTTCCCATCTCCAGTATTTTTTCGGGCGGAAACGCGTTCATCGTCGTCTTCGACATGCCATCGGTAAGTTGCTGGATCTTCTGTGCCGGGATGAGGGGTTCGGGGTTGACGTAGCCGTACCAGCCGCCGTTGGCGAGGCTGGTCATGTCCGAGAGGAACCACAGCATCGCGGCGTGCTGGTTCGGTCGCGCGGTATCGTCGACGACCTCGCCCTGCTTCGGATTGAACCCGGAAACGAGCAGGAGACTGTCATCGCCTTTCGTGAGCGCGCCGTTGCCGTCTGGACCTCCGTCGACGAGCGTCGTTTTTATCGACAGTTGTGCCACCGTCGCCAACAGTTGCGACCGGAACTTCGGCGCCATATCCGAGGGCAGTACGTCGAAGTGCGCCTGGAAATTCTTCGCCCACGTCACCCCCTTGAGGTGAGTCCACGCCACCGACGCCGGACTCACCACGCCCGACATCTCCGACTGATCCCACGCCATCGTACTTGCGTTGATGCGCTCGACGTCAGCACTAAACGGCGCGACGGGCTTCTGGGTGAAATGTGGGTCACCCTCAGTGAACGGAGCCACGTTCAGGTTCGGGTTCTTTATCGGCGGCCGCTTGACGTCGGCGTTCTTCAATATCCCCTCCAGTCGGTGCGTGAACATCTGCTGTTGCTGTTCGTTGTGCGGGAAGAGGACGCCCACGCCGCTCACCGCGATGGTGGTGTTCATGTTGTACAGCGAGTACCAGTAGGAGTCCCACGTTGCTTCCTGCCAATCGTAGGCCGCCTGTTGTGATGCTTGCGTCGTTTGCGTGGTCCCACTCCCAGTTTGGATTTCGCCCACCATGGTGGAGGGATGGACCGTACAGATGTACTGGGTCATCTCCTCGGATGCGGTGAACGTAAGCGACCGGGTCTCTCCCTGGTTGGACATCGTTTCCGTACTTACGATGTTGTTCCCGTTCGCATCTTTGATAGTGAAGTTGTGGGGCGCTCCGTCAAGGTTCTCCCAGATGACCTCGTACTCAGTTCCGGGTTGGAATGTCAATGTCGGATTGGTCTGCCCCTCTATAGTCGCCGGCTCGCGGCCCTGCCACCCCCCTACCTCTCCTCCGAGTCGGTATGTCTGCGGCTGTGCGTTCCCGACGCCGCCGATAGCACCGATTCCTGCTACCCCCGCTGCCGTCTTCAAAAATGCTCGACGCGGAACTGAATGCCTTTTCTCGTACGATGAGTTTCCGTAATTCATGGTTCTTGTTGTCGGCCATAGCTGGTCTCGCCCGGGTACACCGCCCCAAACCACATCGAGGAAAGCAGTGTGACCGTTTCAACCGGGTATACTCCACCATATCTCCGTCAATAAAGCACACGCGGATGTGCACAACAAAACACGACCGGGGTCGCTTTTTCCCAACCCACGTTGTCCGCAATCACATACGGTTTCTAGTAATCGGCACCGTACTCCTCTCGTAGTGTCTACCGGCGGGTACAGCTTGCGCGTAAGGACTCTTAGTGGAAAGCCGGGTTTCCTCCTCGTAACCGGCTAACTCGGGGGTTAGATTACGGTTAAGGTAACCGGCGTGTAGTGGGTTACTAGAGGTAACTAGCAAATGTCGACAAGAACTGAAACTGCCGTTGATTCCAGACCGGTACGTGCAAACGAATGGATCGCCGGAGCGGCCGGCGGATTCCTCGGAAGCATCCTGTTCGGCTTGATAATGCAGTACGTCATGCCGGCTCCGTTACTGGAAGTCGTCATTCCCGCGATGTACGGAATCGAAGGGCCTGCTCTGGCCGCCGGCTGGGCGCTCCATCAGTTCCACGGTGTCGTTCTTGGACTGGCGTACGTCGCAATCGTCCAGTTGGAACCATTTCGATCGCCAGCGCGTCGAATCGGTGGTAGTGTCGCTCTCGGCATCGGGTACGGCGTTCTCACGACGCTCGTTCTCGCGGTGCTCGTGATGCCGATTTGGCTATCAACAGTTGGTTTCGCTGCCGCTCCCCCGTTCCCGAACGTCGCGATTCCTGGCACGGTCGTGAGCCTCATCGGTCACATCGTATACGCCATTCCGGTTGCAGTGGCGTACGCATTCGTCGCTGAAAACTGAGTGGACTCTAGAGGGACAGAAGATGGGATTGGCGTACGAATATCTTTGTTGGTGGCCTTACGAGAATGACTCCCGTCAAATGAGGTTATTGATACATTCGAAGCGATTCAGCCCTCGAACTCTCGTCCTGTTCGGGATACTCCATTTGTTCGGCGAACCCTTTCTTCTCTTCCCGGATTGCCTCTGCTTGGTCTCGTAACGCTTCTACGTTGACGGTGATATCTGCGATTGGTTCGATTACTCGTTCAATGAGTAGACACGCAGCTTCAGGATCCGGAAATTCCGGGTCACTTTCGACGACCAGACCCAGTGCGTTCATTCCAGCTTTTCGGGCTACGTTCAGTAGTGCACCTGTTGGACCGCTCCACACTCCGTCCTCGTCCGGCGGTTCAATTGCGTGTCGTTGCAGTATCTGCTCGGCGTTCCCAGTCCCAATCCCGTACAACGCCCGTTCTTCGTTAGCGTTCTTCTCGCCCGTCCAGCTGAGCCCACTCACGTACAGGGGGAGCGCGTTGAAATCCGCAAGCAGTTGACTGAGACAGTTTCCAAAGTCGGCGACCCTTGTCGGTGAGACAGGAACGTCACTCTGGAGTGCAAGCAGGTCTCGTTTTTCGTCAGCGTAGATCCGGACTGGTGGCAAGACCGCAGTGGTATCTTTGTTGTACGCGATAACTGGAGGAAGACTGGGGCACTCTATACTCGCAAAGTACGTCATCTCGAACTCGTCGATTAAATGGTCGGTGGTGATCGTCCCGACGAGCCCCAGCCCCGGTGATCCATCCACGAAAATCGGATTTTGAAGTCGAATCTGCTCGTCATGAATTACTCCGTGAGACATACCCTAGCACTGACTGCGACGACAGTAATTTTGTTTTCGCCTCTGTGCAAACGTCTTGCACGACTCCCCGCATATAAAGTCGGTAGAGATGCTATCATCCCACATGATACGGAGGGGACAGAGGGCACCGGACTTCACGCTTCCCGGAGCGTCAGCCGGGACAGTCGAAACGCACGGACTCTCCGAGTACTCGGACCGGGACTGGACGGTGATTCTCGTCTTCTATCCCTTCGATTTCCACCCCGCCTGTACCGAACAGTGGTGTTCGCTGCGAGACGCCGATTGGCTTACGCTACTTGACGATGTTGTCGTCCTTGGGGTAGGAGCGGACGGAGCCTACGCCCACCGCGAGTATGCAGACAAGAACAACATCCAGTTTCCGCTCTTGTCAGACACAGATGGACGGGTTAGCCGAGCGTACGGCGTTTTGACCGAGGAATTTGAGGGGCACCGTGATGTACCGGGCCGGGCGACGTTTGTTATTGACCCTGATCGAATCGTCCAATTTGCGTGGTCAGCCCGCAGTCCGGAAGACCAACCCGATTTCGACGCACTACGGAAGGCGACGAACTGCCGCGGCGACCAGTGTACCGTCAAGGAGCAAGACGGGTCGGCCTGACGCTTCCGACAACGAGTAAACGGATGGTCTTCCGCTTCCGTAGCTGGTATCCCCTTCGAAGCTAGGGCCGCGTCTTTGATGTTTTCGTGAGCAGCGTTCGTCACTCTCCATAGGTGTGGAAGTCGACCGCCTGTTCGAGTAGTTCGTCAGGAATACCCGGGACCTCCTCGGACCGGACAGGTCCCTGTTCGTCGAGGAGATCGGGATCGCGCGGGAAGTCACGGAGCTGGAAGTGGACGTCGATACCGGCCTTCGCGCCCTGGCCAAGGGCCACCGGGATCTGATTGTGGCCGGGGGTACAGTCACCGACTGCGTAGACATCCTTGACGGATGTCTGGCCGTGATCGCCGACTTCGATCGTGCCATCGTCGTTAATGTCACAGCCGAGTTCCCGAGCGAGGCCGTTGTTGTATTCGGCACCGTACATCGCAAACCCGCCTTTATACTCTCGCACGCTTCCGTCCTCGAACTCGAGCGCTTTCAACCAGCCATCTTCGCCGTTCTGGATACCAGTGACATCCTCGTGTACGACGTCGATAGGATGATTCTCGATCATCTCAGCTGTTTTCTCGCTCCACTCGGGGTCGTTACCGCGAGTAAGCAGGTCGACCTCGTCGGTGAAGTTGAGCATGATTGCGGCGACGTGGGCGGCGCTTTCGGCATGCCCCATCACGTACACCGACTCGTCGACGAACATGTGGGCGTCACAGTGCAGGCAGTAATGGAGTCCTCTACCTGTCCGCGGAAGCGGCGGCTCCGGCCGAACGTCGTTAAATCCGGTCGCCAGAACGACCCGGTCTGCTTCGTACTCCGTGCTGTTTCCCGACAGTCGGATTCGATCCGAATCGGACCGAGAACAGGACGTAACCATGTCGCGATGGATGTCACAGCCGTACGCTTCGAGTTGCTCCTGACCGACGCTGAGAAACTCCGGTCCGCTCGTCTCCTCTTTGACACCCAGCAGGTTGTGGACTTCCTGCATCATCGCCGCACGTCCGCCACCGCGGTTGACGACAGCCGTGTCGTGACCGAGTCGCGTGCTGTACAGCGCTGCCGTCATTCCCGCCGGGCCGCCGCCTACCACGACGACTTCGTACTCGTAGCTCTCTATCTCCTCGCTCATACTCATCAAAACCGGAGCATCCAGCAAATAGCTATGCCTGCATGGATTGCATCTTGAATATTCTCTTAATCCGGGAAATCACACAGCATCGTGTTCGTATCAGCCGTTTGTGCGGGTGTGTGACTCCGTTCAACGACCGCGTCGTGGTTTAGTACCCATCCTGCATCTGATAGAACGGAACCTATGGCATCAATTATCGCCGGTCTGGCAGGCGGCCTCGTTGCAACGATCGTCATGACTATCCTGATGATGGTGATAGGCGACGGCGGCCCACCGCCGACGGCAGCACTCGTGGCGAAGTTCGCAGACGGTACCCCCGAGGACTACGAGATGCCTGGCATGATATTGCATTTGATTTATGGCGTCCTCGCTGGAGCGGTCTTCGCTGTGGGCGTCCCGTTGATGGGCCTGAATCTCGAATCAATTGCCGTGGCAGTCGGCCTCGGTCTCGTCTATGGTATCATCCTCATGATCGGCGGGATGGTATTCTGGATGCGGATGGTAATCGGGATGGAGCCCGACCGAGACACGATGACGATGTTCGGGACGGTCCATGTCGTCTACGGTATTGTCTTAGGTGCCTTCTTCGGGACTGGCATCCTCGCGTAAGCGCGCCGACAGCAACTCGTCCATTCGACACACAGAGTTTTCCGCACGACACAGTCTCATGATCCGCAACCGCTCCGTCGCATTCAGTGGCTTCGTCTTCTTCAGCGGCCTGTTCGTCATACCGACTCCAGTCGAGGCGACGACGCTGTCCCTCGTGACCCCCGTACTGCAATCGCTTCCCGTTCCGGCTAGCTTTCCGGTGAATCAGTTCCTCGCCCATTGGTGGGTGTTTCCCGCGTCGGTTCTCTTTTCGCTGGTCGCCCTCGCATCCGGCGTCTCGGGAGCGCTGTTTTTCAGTCCGTTCTTCATGTTGATCGTCGGCCTCTCGCCATCACAGGCGATCGGCGCCGGTCTCCTGACGGAGGTGTTCGGGATGGGGAACGGACTATTGAACTACGTCCGCCAACGAGTTGTCGACTACCAGACTGCGAAGTGGCTCTTGCTCGGTGCAGTCCCAGCGGTCGTAATCGGCGCGTTCACCGCCCACTACGTTCCGACGTCGTTGCTGAAACTCGCCTTCGGAGCTGGACTTCTCGTTCTGGGCGGTTTTTTGGTTTATTATGATCCTCCTGAGGAGTGCATCCCGGGTGAATGCGAAGGCGAGTATCTCAAACAGAAGAACACCGGTCGTGGGGAGACCACCATCGAGACGGCGGACGGTGAGACGTACACCTACGACACCTGCTGGCGACCTCCTGGCGTCGGTTTGGCGACTGCTGGTGGGTTCATCACAGGCCTCATCAGCGCTGGTCTCCCCGAAGTGACGACGACGCAGTTGATCGTCCGATGTCGGCTTCCACCGCGGGTCGCGGTTGCGACGAGCGTGTTCGTCCTCGCCATCGCTGCAATCGCGGGCGCCGTCGTTCACGCGCTGGCTGCGACGCCCGTGTGGTATATTATCGCGTGGTCCGTTCCCGGCGTTCTGATTGGTGGTACCATCGGCACGCGCGTGGGGAAGTACGTCCCGAGCGAGATCATGGAGCCAGCGCTCGGCGTCGTGTTTGGGGTCGTCGGCGTCGTCGTCCTCGCGAGTGAGCTTCTGGCGTGACACGACATCCGTCTGTCAGGTCGTCAATTAGGTGATTCCCCTACGGTGAAAATTCCCTATACGGAGCCTCGATTGTCTTTCTCATCGTTTGATAGACGTGTCTTCGTCGTGTTCGTCCTCAGTCGACCCCACGCGGCAATGTGTGGTTCGGTGAGGATAGTGTGAGGAATTGCGGGGATACCACCGTCCGCTGCTCGCCGTGAAATTGAATCGCACACCCGACCCGGTTTTATAATCCGACTATCCGAAGTGGTTGCCGTGTCAACGTTCGTTATCGTCGGCGGCGATGCCGCCGGGATGTCGGCCGCGAGCAAAGCGAAGCGCGACGACCCCGACCTCGATGTCGTCGTGTTTGAACAAGGAGAATGGGTTTCGTACGGTGCTTGCGGGCTCCCCTATTATATCAAAGGAGAGATCCAGTCACTCGAGGATCTCGTATCAGTTACGCCCGAACAGTTCCGTCAAGAGCGAGATATCGATCTCCGAACCGGGCACGAGGTCGTCGATATCGACCCCTCGAATCGCGTGGTCACGGCACGAAATGACGACGGTGAGGTGACTCAGGAGTACGACCACCTACTCATCGCGACCGGTGCGGAGGCAGTCACGCCGCCAATCGATGGGCTAGGTCGCACGGGAGTCTATACGCTCGGTTCGATGTCGGACGGAAAGGACCTCAGAGAGTACGTCGGGCGAGCACGTGCTGATGGTGACCTCCAACAGTCCGACCGCGGTCCCGCGTGCCAGTTCTTGGAGACGTGTAACGGACCGATCGGCATCGTCGGAGCTGGATATATCGGTGTCGAGATGGCAGAAGCACTCGCCGCTAACGGGTTCGAGGTGCATCTCTTCCAACGCGGCGACCGCATCCTGAAACAATTTAGCGAAAACACGAGCGAAGCCGTTCTCGACCATCTGGATGACCAAGACGTCGCAGTCTACCTCGGAGCAGAGGTAAACGAAGTTTCAGGTGATGGCCGGGTCAAAACAGTCGTCACCGACGATGATCGCGTCCCGGTCGAGATGGTACTCGTCGGAACGGGTGTCCGTCCACGAACAGAGCTCGCCGAGGATGCGGGCGTCCAGCTGGGCGAAACGGGGGCTATCACGACCGACGCCTATCGGGAAACGAACCTTCCGGACGTGTATGCGGCGGGTGACTGTGCCGAGGCCGAACACGTCGTCACTGGAGAGCCAGCGTACGTTCCCTTGGCGCTGACTGCGAACCGCCACGGACGAGCGATCGGACAGACCGTCGCGGGTGACCCGACCGAAGGCGGCGGTATCGCAGCGACGGCGGCAGTTAAGGCGTTCGAGATGGAGGCCGCCCGCACCGGTATCCTCGATCACGAGAGGGCCCGTGAGGCCGGTTTCAAGCCGATGACCGAAACCGTCGAGGCGAAATCCCGCGCCGGCTACTATCCCGAAGGTGGGACCGTACAGGTGACGCTCACCGTCGACCGGCCCTCCGGGCGTGTCCTAGGTGGCAGTCTCACGTCCGAGTACGGAGAAGGTGCTGTCCATCGAAGTCACGCGCTCGTCGGTGCAGTGATCGAAGCCACCACTGTCGACGACCTCTCCAACTACGATCTCGCGTATGCACCGCCATTCAATACGACGTGGGACCCTGTTCTGACCGCTGCGAAAGTAGTTGAGGGCAAACGGTGAATTGCCTGATAGACGGTAGTCGTGTGATTAATCGTCGCGGAACGAGTCCCAGAACACGTCCGGCAGCTCTTGGTCGGGGTTCTCCTCAAGATAGTCCTGTTTCGTCAGATTAGCATCCTCGATGAGTGCGGCTGCTTCACCGGCCCAGATATAGAATCCGATCAACGTCTCACGCCGCATCCGTTCGAGGTCGACCGAGTGATACACGTTGACCACGCCGCCCTCTTCGCGGTTCAACTCGGATTGCCGAAGCAAACCTAGCTCCACGAGTGTATTTAGATAGCGGGTTACAGTACTGCGGTCGTATCCCAACGCCTTGGCGACGTCATTCGCCGACAGCGGTCCTTCACCGATGACACACAGGCAAATATCGAGTCCCGCCTTCGGAAGGCCGAACGCCTGGAGGAGAACCTGTTTGACGTCCGGCGGTTGGACGCTCATCTCCACGTCTGTCACGCGCTCCATCGGTTTGTCGTGACAGGACATCGGGGGCTCGTCACGCCCGAGTGCGAGGACGACGTTATCACAGTCGGGGCATTCGAAAAGGTTGTATCGACTCGACGTGGGATCGTACTGCACCGCTTCGAGGTCCGCTGTCGATGCGTTCGCTTGGTCCTCTGCCATTAGCTATCGATCTCCATTTGATGGATAATCAGGCCGATTGCCAATAAATACCACACCCTCATCTCTCCGCATCCGGAGTAGTTGGGTCGATGACTGCCATTCCATCGGTATCGAGTTCCAAAAGCTCTTCACCAGTAATCGTCACCCGCGCTCTTCCATCGGAATCAATTCGAGCCAGTTCACAGGCTTCCAGTCCGTTTAGATGCGCTTCGACTGCATGTTCGTCGGCCTCGAGTGCAGACGAAAGCGCTTCGACGGTCGTCGTCTCCTGGCGTTCAGCGTCACTCAACGCAGCGAGTTCTTCGAGGACAGTTCGTCTGGTTACGGGCATTCTACTCGTAGGGTGACCCAATCCGACAAAACCGATACCTGTGTCTGTGACATTCTCTGACACTCTGATTGAGACTTACTACTGGCGACGGTTCAGTACTTTGGCAGTGTGTTGTAGATTGAATTGCACGTATATCAGCTACTCTTCGACCGTTCGGCTAATATCAAGCGTGTACGCTTCGAGAACGTCGCGACCGAGGAGCACCGGATAGGTCATCTCTGACCGATCGGTGATACTGGCTGTGACCGTTCGCCACCGGCCGTTCAGACAGAGGTCAACGTTGACGAGTGGCCGTGTCTCTCTATCACTTCCCGTCCCTGACCGCACTTGCGTGGTACCGACGAGTGGGCCGGCACCGATTCGACCTGCGAGGTCAGTATCGATGCTCGTTCGCTTGGCCCCTGTGTCGGACTTCACGATTATCTCCTCTGCTCCATCGCGGCCGTTGATCCGTATCCGGGTCGTGTAACCGAGGACGCCGTCGTCGCCCTCGTCCTGCGCGAGTGGCGGTTTGCAATCGGGTACGGAATCGTCAAGCGTCGATTCCAGTTCGAGAATCTGTGATGTCTCAACGCCACCCCCAGCGCGTTCGATAGCGAGGCGGGCGATATGCGGGGCCGCCGAAACGCCCGTCGCGGAGAACAATCCCTTGAATCCAGCAGTGGCGTTGACTTCGAGGATGAACCACTCGCCGTCGATAGGCATCAAGTCGACTCCGGCTATGTCTAATCCGAGGACATCCGTCGCCTCTTTTGCCAGACGACGGGGACGGTCACCGAGTTCGTCAGTCACTCCTTCGACGTCGCCACCGAGGGCGACATTTGTGCGCCAGTCGCCGTCGGGAGCGTAGCGCCGCATCGCACCGACGATTTCTCCACCGACCACGTACACACGAACGTCGGACGGGCGGCCATCGGTATCCTCGAGGAATTCCTGGACGAACGAGTGTTCGTCGTTGATCATCGGACTGACGGGGTCGTTCGGCGAGACGATTGACATCTGCTGCCCGTTCGTCCCGATGGTATGCTTGTGTGCGGCGTCGTCCGGAAGATACTTCGGCCACTCTTCGAAGGTTCGAGGCGAGCGTCCGAAATAGGCGTCCGGAACGGGGAGATCGGCCACGGCGAGTTTCGCCCCGGCCCGATACTTATGGAGAGTGTTCGCGACGGCCTGAGGTGAGTTCACGACGGGTGTCGTCTCCTCGTAGAGTGCAGCCAGTTGGAGGTCTTCGAGCTGGTGGTCGCTTTTCGTGAAGAGCATTCGATTCACGAGGACATCGACGCGCGGCGAAAGCTGGACATCGCCGTCCTCAATCCACGAGGTCACGTTCTCGTCACGAATCCAAACGGGGTCGTACCCCAGTACCCGAACCGCATTCAGGATCGCTTTTGTCTCCTTACTGTTGTGGGTGCTCAATACGCCGACGCGTTGTGTCTCAGTTACCGTCTGAGAACTATCGACGCTCACAGACCGCGCCGAGTCAGTTGCGTCCTCCGACTTGGACGAATTGGAAGAGACAGTCATTAGCGTCGCTCTTGTTCGTATTGGAGGTTGCAGTCATTACGGGTTCTGCGAGCGTGTAACCCCGTTACAACCGCTCTTTCGATTTAACTCGATAGGATTCTTCATCTGGGGACTGATGACCGCTCGACAGGCAGAGGCGTTCACATTTGATGGCGGCCGAGTAGACCCCGAGGAAACTGAGGAGTTCCGCTATCCGGTAAGCGAAACCTATCTCGGCGACCCTGTTCGCATTCCAGTCACGATTATTAACGGGCCACGGCCTGGGCCGACCGCATTTCTCTCGGCTGCCATTCACGGTGACGAACTGAACGGCATTGAAGTCGTACGGGAAGTCGCACAGGAATGGAATCACACAGATGTCTGCGGGACAATCGTCTGTCTACCAGTATTGAATGTACAGGGGTTCGTCGCCCAGGAGCGATATCTGCCGATTTACGAGCGCGATCTCAACCGAGCCTTCCCAGGAAAACAGAACAGTACCAGTTCAAACCGAATCGCCTACCAGATTTATCAGAACTTCATCGAACCCTGCGACTTCGGACTCGACTTCCATACGTCGACAAGAGGACGGACGAACATGTTTCACGTCCGTGCCGATATGGATGACGAGGAGACCGCCAGACTCGCCCGCGCGTTCGGAACAAACCTCATAATGGCCGGCGAAGGGTCGTCGGGGATGCTGCGCCGTGAGGCAACGGAAGACGGGATTCCGACGATCACCCTCGAAATGGGCGAGGCCCACCGCTTCGAGAGAAAATTGATTGATCACGCGCTTGACGGGGTCCGAAGCGTCTTCGCTGAGTACGGTATCTACGAGCAGGAGACGGTCCGCTGGCCGGGGTGGCGCACCGTCATTGAGGGCTGGAGCGAAAAGACGTGGCTACGAGCGGATGCAGGAGGAATCGTCGAAATGCACAACGAACGAGGGGACCTCGTTCACGAGGGCGAGACGATTTGTCGAATTACGAATCCGTTTAAGACCGATGAAATAACGGTTGAGGCACCATTTACGGGGCTTCTCGTTGGAATACTCGAAAATCCGGTCGCATATCCCGGAAATCCGCTTTGTCATTTCATTAAAATCGGCAAAATGCAGGAACGAATTATCGAGGCCCAGACCGGAATGCTCCATAAATGACTTTACTCCACCATTTTCCTGTGACTGTATTCGCCTCGAGTCACGGACAAAATACGTGTTCACTTTGGTCAGATTACAGGCGGACGATATAGATTCGGCGTGTTCTACTGCCTTTTTGCACCATTTTCCACAGTTTCCTCACGGTTGTTCGTCTTCGCCAGCGATGTCACAGTCAAGTACGCTGTAAATGTCGACGATGGGTTTCACCTACTAGATCAGCTATAACTAACACGTTCTGGATAGACTGGAACAGAACCGACACGTTCTTTCTGTTAAATCGTTGCCGGGTCGATTTTCCGGCTAACCCATAGGAGGCTCCCGATTAGCAGTAGTGCAGCGATCGGGAGTAAGGCGTTGAACGCAGTCAGTAGTACTCCCGACGCCTGAATCCCGAGTACTAGCAATACGACGGGTCCACAGCACGCTGCGCCGGAGAGCAGTGCCGGGAGACCCGCCAACGCTCCCGTTGAAGAGGAGGCGAGCCCGCACGCCTGTGGTTGCCTCCACGCCAGATATGTGAGCGCGAGATTTATGCCGACTAACCCCGCAAGGCCGAGTCCAATCGCCGTATTCACTGGGGAGAACAGGAAGGTTGCAATCGGAAGTTCAAGTCGAGCGATCGGCTCGAATTGACCGTAACCGATGGGTTCGAACGCCCGAGACAGGGGTTGGTCTACAACAAGCAAGTTGAAACCGCTCCCACCAAGCGTTAGGTGACCCACTGCAACCAGATAGGCGATAAGGTAGAGGACCGCCACTACGAGTAAGACCAGACCCGAGTCACGCCGTCGAAAGGCCATCCCGATTGCAAAACGGGTACGTGAGATTGTTGCACTCAATCGACGGCGGAGACTCCGCCCCTCCTCGCCGATGGATGTCTGCCTAGTCATGGACTCCCGTATTCGGGTACATTCCCACCCAGGCGAACCACATGGCATCGTACCCGTACACGCGGTCGAACGGGAGGTCTGCGGGCGGATACACAGCCCCGTCCGCCACGACATCTCCGTCATCGTAATTTACCGAAGCAGCGTCGGGAACGCGGTAGACGTAGCCGGTGTCGAGGGTGGAATCGTACACCGCGGCGACCGGTGCGTTGCCGAGAGTCCCCGTGATGACGCCCTTCTTACGGAGTGAATCCTTCACAAACGCTGTGGCGTCAGTGGGTGTTCGAACGCCGATAACCACTTTCTTGAGCGGATACCGGTTGTCGTCCTGGAGTCGATCGAACAACGTGTTACTGCTCGCATAGTAGCCTCCTCGCGGATTGTACGTTCCGTAGGGATCGCGGCCGTAGTCCCGGATGTACCCGGTGTCCTCGGAGAGCACCTCCGTGTCGGGGTGGCGTTGCTTCCACTGCTTCCAGGTGGTCCAGACGAGCCGGAACTCCTGGAGCGACTTCCCTTCGTGCGTTCCTTCGATGGCGGTGGCCAACATCTGCGGCCAGCGGCTGTCAGTCGCCCGGTCGTACATCACGAGATTGTTGTTGAGCAGGTCTCCAGAGACGCCGAGGGTCGTCTCGCCCCGCTTGAATCCCATCGCGGTTCCGGTGAGCGGACAGTAGGTGACACTCACCGGCGTTCCGTCGAGGGTGTCGTTCGCTATTTCGTGCCAGACGAGGATGTACTGCGGATAGGCCTTGACGTCCTTCCCTTTCGCGACGCCGAACACGATATCGCCCGGTTGCAGTCGCTCGTCGGCTTCGGCGGCGCCGGTGAATTTGGGCTCGTCGATCGATGGAATCCCATCTTTTGGCGGGCCGCCGGATACAACCTCGTTCTGGAGTTCCTTCAGTCCGTACTCAACCAGGAGCCTCTCGTCAGCAAGCGGTATCTTTCCGCCGTCTTGCAGCCGAGTTGATACGGGCCGACTACTTGCTGCGGCCATGGTCACAACAGAACCCCCTGCCCCCAGCAGGAACGTCCGCCGCGAGATGCGAGCCATATCGGTACTCGGGGTTGAGGAAGGTTAACTCCACCACGGGTGTGTCCGTCTAGAGCACATCCAGATTAGTGACGTCTCAGAATATGCACGGGTACGGTACTTGTTGGCACGGTTGTGCAGGTTGTATGCGTAACCGATCAAGTGTTTTTACGCCGACAGTCGATTGTTCTGACGTTCTAAACACAGAGGTTCGGGGGAAGTGTATGACAACTCAAAGCGACACTGAACGAGGTGAAGCAGTATCACCATTCGAAGTGAAATGGGCTTGGAAGGGTGGCGCCACCGCAGGATTGATTGCGACGTTCGCGATGGGACTCGCCATCAGTGTTGTCCAGCTTTCGACGCTTCAGATCGCGATTGCGGGTCTCTACGGATTTGAGGGGAGTCTGGTGGCCGGTTGGATTGCACACCTCGTACATGGTTCCCTCTTCGGAGTGATCTTCGCGGGCCTGATGGCTGACCCCGGACTCTATCGTGTCAGCGACTCGTTCTCGAAAACAGTCGTCGCGGGTGTCGTATACGGGTTAGTACTCGCTATCATCGGTGCGGGAATTATCATGCCTATCTGGTTCGGGTTGGCTGGCTTTCCGACGCCCCCTTCGATTCCGAACGTCACCGTTCCGCTGCTCATCTGGCACGGCATCTATGGAGTAGTTCTCGGCAGTCTGTTCCCACTGGTTAACCGTCTGTAGTTGATTCTCCGATCAGAGGGATTGAAATTCGAGATGAGGGAAGCTTCGTACACTGAAGGTTGTGACGGCGGGGACTGACGTGAACAGTACCCTAATGTGAGCTTGTGACGTGGTACTGTGAACAGGGATGAGCGACAACTCCGAGAAAACTCACCTCTACCCGAATCGGGACCGACAACTACGGAAAACGAGCGTCTCACGTCGTCGCCTGTTATCCGGTTCCGTAGCCGCTGGCACTGCCATGACTGCTGGATGTGCCGGTACGTCGACCAGCAGGAGCCAGACGGAATCTCTCGAAGAGACAGTTTTCGTATTTAATACCGGCGATAAGACCGTGAGTATCATCGACACTGCGAGCGACGAAGTCGTCGCTACCCCTCATCTAGGTGTGACGGCATCGTTTCCGTCGAACCAGTTTGCACCGAAGCTGACCGATGCTCCGACCGATTCACTGTGGCTCAACGTCGACCGTGGTGTGCGGGCTTTGGAAGTCGGGTCGTTGTCGGAGGTCGCAGCTGTCGACACCGAATCGGGTGCGAACTGGCAGGAACTCACGCCGGACGGGAACCAGCTCGTCGTGAGCGCCCGCGAACCGGTCCACGCGCAGTATCGAATCGACGCCGACCCAGCGTCCGAATCGTTCGGTGAGGTGACCGCCCAACTGGACCGGACTGACGAAGGCGGTCGCGGTGACAGAAACGGGCCGGGTCCCTGTGACGTCACTATCCATCCCGACGGCGAGTACGCCTACGTGCCGGACATCTTCGGGGATACCCTGTCGGTCATCGACATCGAAGCGTTCGAACTCGTGGCCCAGGTATCGGTTACGCCGACTGGGAACACCGACGCCGCCCGACCGTGGATGGGGACGGCGGCCTGGAACGGCGAGGTGATGCTCGTGGAGAACAACGAGGGCGCGACCGGCACCGAGAGTATCTGGGATATCAGCGACCCGGCGGCTCCCACGGAGAAGGTGCGATTGACGAGCGACGACGGACTCGGGAAGCGCCCGCTCACGAGCGAAATCGGCCCCGATTCACGGACTGGCTACGTGTTCACTCCCGGTTCGAACGACATCACCGTAATCGACCTCGACGCCGGTGGGGTGACAGATTGCATCGACCTCGGGGGATCGGCCTTCGTCGGGACGTGGGGACCGAGCCGCGAACGCCTCTACGTGCCGGTGCAAACGAGCGACGAGGTGAAAGTCATCGACCACGCAAGCGGCAAAATCGCCGAGACGATTCCCGTCGGGGCGAAACCCTATGGCGCGACGGCCGGATCAGTTCGTCCCGGAGAGGACGTCGCTGCGAACGTGTTGGGAACGATTGCGGGCCTCGGGGTTGACCTCTCCGAGGCGGGGACGACCTACTGCATCGGAAACTGTGCCTGCGGGCATCGACTGTAGATAATCCGTTTTGTAATGCCAGCTCTACGGATATCGATAGAAACGTCTAACGGTCAAGCGCGACGCAGTAGGATTCCTCGAATGGTGTGTGATAGTCGACGCCGACTCGGTCGTACACCACAGATGGGATACTGATATCCGCGAGATAGAGCGGACACTCTGTTTCCTGAAGCCCTATCTTCGGCAATGCCAACGTGAGTATCTCATCTGGTTCGACTACTGAACCGGGACGCTCGCCGGTCGTCGCGTTGAGCCCCGATGGAACGTCGAGTGACACGACGGGGGCTGGGTATCGTTACAGCTGTCGATGAGGTTCCGAGTCCGTCCACGCGGTTCGCCCTGGAGGCCGTAGCCGATGAGCGAATCGACGATGATGTCCGCGTCGGTACAGAGGTCGGAACCGTCCGAAGTAGTGACAGCGACGTTCATTTCATTGAGGATCAGATACTGGGTTGCGGTGGCACCGTCTAACGCATCGGATGAGCGGTCCAAGACGATAGTAACGGACACGTCGCGATTTGCAAGGTGTCGTGCGCAGGCCAAACCCCCTCCACCGTTTCCACCGTTTCCGGCGAGGACAACTACCTGATCAGGGCCACGTTTAAGAACGCGAACTGTGAGGTTCCGGCCGGCGTTTTCCATCATCTGAAGTAGTTTCAGACCGATATCATCGACGGTAACGCGGTCTATCTCACGCATCTCGTCTGCGGTAACCGCAGGCACGGGAACACCAGCCATCGTCTTGAATGTAGTTTCGCTCATCGGTTCGTTCACCATCGGTGGTATCAGCCCATAGGGTCAAGAGTGTCCTGACGATCCTCGACAGGAACTTGATCCAGTCCGCACTAACCTCGGACAGATGCGTCAAATCAAGCGGCCTTTGTCCGGCGAATCAACATGAAGGATTACTCACTAGAAATGCTGTGCGGCGTGGTGATGTCGATACCTGAGTTTCGTGATTGCCCTGTGGTGGGATGGTGATTCTCCTGTACCACAGCTCAAAACGGGAGATGGCGTAAGGAAGGATGCTCCGTCATGGATTAGTTTCTACACTCCCCTAATTCTAATTTTGGGGTTATATCTGTGATGTACTGCTGAGATACACAGTGTCTAATGAGGAGAAACGGGTGGAAAAACTAGGAGAGAGAAAATAAAGCCTTTTGCCAAAGTCTACAATCGGTATATTTCCCGAAAGAACACCCCAAACAGCGGGGTGTAGAATCTAGTTGGGCCGTCACTCACTTTGAGCTAAGCGAATAAATCATCGCGTCCAGAGGAACGAGGTAGAGAGGCTCTGAGACAGGCGTTCTTGCTCATGAAATTTAGATTATTATTTGAGGTTAAACGCTGATCTCACGTTAGAAACGGGGTGTACTCCGTCGATTTGCGCTATCGTAATTCCTGAGATTGAAGTCTAGAAACCCGTACTACCTGACCGAATCGACTGTTCTGTGGCCACTCTGTTCCTCTACACGCCATTTACGGAATGAATTAGGAGCGTAGATGAACTGGATTTCACTGCGGCCGAAACGCCTGAATTCTACATCAAAACCCTGGATGTACCGGGGAATCCAACTTTAGCGATGATTGACTGAATCGACAGCAACGTAATGGGGAGAACAGAGACCAACGAGTATCCCTGATATTACGTGAAAACCTCTTTTAGCATGGAGAAGTCCAGATCGCGAACCAGTAGCCTTGGTTGAGAAATTACCCCATTGACCCCAGCCTGCGTAATGCAAATTTACACCCCTTCTCACGCCATCACTCCCGGAACACCAGTTGATTGTAACCTGCCTTTGAGGAACCCGAGAAGAATCCTTGACAGGACATAGTCGAATCAACGGGGTGTAACTGGGCACTCAGTAGGACATTACGGATGTGACGGGTTCTCCGTTGGCTGCAAATTAGCATACTGGTGTCCCAACTACGAATTAACATTTTTTCTGGCCCTGAAGCGTGAGGGCCATGTCCTCAGTCGATACACTTCCTGAAAGCAACGTCTGTCCGACGTGTAACCGTGAGTTCGCCTCCGTACGCGGAGTGCGTTTCCATCACACGACCGTCCACGGCGAACATCTCCCTAACCGGCAGTGTACTGATTGTGAGACTGCGTTTTTCGCTCCCAACGGAGATTGGACCCGCTGTGACGACTGGACAACCACACTGCAAGGGCAACGTGATCCGACACGCGGAAACACGACCGGGACTTGCCTCGTCTGTGAGACGACGTTCCAGTACTACCCCTCCGAGAAAGAGGGGCACTACTGTCCAGAGTGTGTCGCCGACGACGATGTTGATTGCACTGTTCACATGCAGTCCTCAGAGCAGGTATCGGTCTCCTGTGCGAACTGTGGCGACCATCAATCTGTGTTTCCCACTGAGGCCATCGAACAAACTCATCACTTCTGCGACCGCGCCTGTTACCGCGAATGGCTATCCACAGCCCAACAGGCCCAAGGAAAGTGGAGTGGAGCAGATATCCCCAACTGGAACGGCGGTGTAAGTACAACCGAATTGTACGGCGAAGGGTGGCCGCAGGCCCGTCGACGGACCCTCGAACGTGACGACCATACCTGCCAGCGGTGTAATGCTACGAAAGCGGACCTCGGCCAAAACCCCGACGTCCATCACATACAACCAGTACGAACGTTCGACGATCCCCGTGACGCCCACACACTCGATAATCTCGTCTGTCTCTGCCGAGCGTGCCACCTCACCGTCGAGCGAGGTACCGCAAGCCTCAGCCTAGACTGACGAACTACAACAAACCCTCCGAGAACAGAGTCTACGGAACCTAGAAAAATTCCTATAATCTGTTTGGAAACGAAAGAAATTTGGAGTGCTCCGTCAGGGATTTGAACCCTGGTCCTTGCCGTGAGAGGGCAAGATGATTGGCCGGACTACACCAACGGAGCGTTCCGTTTCACTTCACGCTCCGAGCATCGACGGACGCGGTCCGTCTCAACACCGGAGCGTACCTCGCGTCTGCACTCTTTCGTAGTCGGACGGACTGTTTAACAGTTGCGCTTTCGGGCCGCCGTGTTCCGGTTCCACACGCCCGTCCCGGCCGTGAACTGTTCATCCGAACGAAACCGCGGCTTTCCGTCCGTCACCGTCCCGGCACGCCGAGTTACCAGTCAGCAAAAACGGAGATGAACGATGGCCGGAGACCCGCAGTCTCCCGTCCGCACCCCGTAATCCGGCCGTCACGGTGGTGACGCGCACGATTCAGCCGCAGAAAAACGGAATCGACGCGGGAGAGCCCCAACCGGTGCGGACTACTCGCCTTCGAGCGGCGAACCGGCGGCGTCGGGTTCGTGGCCTTCGAGGCTGATGATGTTCTCGCGGCCGACCCGGAGCTTGCTGATGTCGCCGTCCTCCTCCATCTCCGAGAGGAGCATGCTCACCTTCGACTTCGACCAGCCGGTCTCGTCGACGATGTTGACCTGCTTCATCCGGCCGCCGTTCTCGTCGAGCAGTTTCTTCACCCGGGCCTCGTCGGTGAGCAGTTCCTCGTCGCTGACCGACGGCTCAGTGGGCGCCGCGCCCCCGTTCCGGGACGCGGCGGCCCCGCCGTCGTCGTTGCCGGGGTCGTCGGTCTCGGCCGCGAACGACCCGAAGTCGCCCTGCCGCCATGCGAACGCGGCGGCCAGTCCGAGGAGGACGACCACGGCGGCGACGAACATCATCAGCGGCGGCCAGCCGTCGCCGTCCGCGGGCGGCTGGCTCGCGTTGGGCGCGGTGGTACCGTCCGGGTCCTCCGCCCCGCCGCCGGCCGACTCGTTCGTCGTCGTGGTCACAGTGGTGGTTCCCTTCACCGGTTTGAACGTCACCTGCGGCCGCTGGTCGATGAAATCGCGCTCGCCCTGCCAGGTCACCGTGTCGCTCGCCGCCAGGGTGCTACCCGAGGGTTGGGCGGACGCCGCCGGCTTGACCGCCACGAACTTGAGCCCCGGTCCGGCGTGGACCACCAGCGACTGGTTCGGTCCGATGTAGAGCCCGCCCTCGAACACGTCCCCGATCTTGATGTTGTCGCTGTTGTCGGTCGAGTAGCCGAACCCGGTCCACTGGAACGACATCTTCACGATGCCGAGGTTGTCGTTGAGCCCGCCGACGTCGGCCGTCTTCGAGAAGGCCTCGGCCGACATCACGCGGTCGGTGCTGTTGTGGCCGGCGCTGGTCAGCTGGCGGGCCTGCCGCTTGAACTCGGTGAACAGCTCCGTCGAGTTGTTGTTGAACTCGTCGGCGAACCGTCGGAACTGCTGGCGCTCGGTCTCGTTGTCGAGCCGCCGCTGGTAGGTGAACGTCCACTCCGCGGTGCCGTTCTCGTAGACGGTGATGTGGAACTCGACGCTGTCGAAGTTGTCGGTCGCGACGAGCGTCTGTGGGGCGCCGGCAACCGCGTTCGAGGCGGTGCCCACCGTCTGCGGGGCGGCGGTCGGTTCGCGCGCGGAGTGACTGCCCGATACCGTCGCTACGGGGGCCGTCCCGACGAGTAACACGACGACAAGGGCGACAGCCAGCAGCCGTCTCATGTACCTTAACCCTCCATTGCCCGGTATAAAAGACCTTTTGACGTGGGCCTGTCACCGGACCGTGGTTCCACGCCGCACGACCCGGGCCGGCGACTGCCAGGCCGTCACGTCCTCCAGGGGGTCGTCCTCCAGCACCACGAGGTCGGCGCGAGCGCCCTCCGTGACCGTGCCGACGTCGTCGAGGCCAAGGAGGTCGGCGGCGTTGACCGTCGCGGCTTCGAGCGCCTCGCGCTCCGAGAGCCCATGGTCGACCAGCAGCGCCAGCTCCTCGGGGATGTCGCCGTGGTAGTTGAACGGTGTCCCGGCGTCGGTTCCCATCGCGACGTCGACGCCGGCGTCGAGCGCGTGGTCGAACGACTCGGCCCACGCCTCCCTGGCGGCCTCGGCCTTCTCGACGGCGAACTCCGGGATGCCGGCCTCGGTACCGGCGTCGACGATGCCGTACAGCGCCTTGCCGGTCGGCACCCAGTAGGTGCCCCGGTCGGCCATCAGCTCGGCCGCCTCGCGGTCCATGAACGTCCCGTGTTCGACGCTGGCGACCCCGGCCCGGACCGCGTGCTTGATGCCGGCGGTGCCGTGGGCGTGGGCCGCGGTCGGCACGCGCTTGGCGTCGGCGGCGGCCACGATGGCCGCAAGCTCCTCCTCGTCGAGTTCGGGCGCGCCGGTCAGCGCGCCCTCTGTCAGGACGCCGCCGGTCGCCATGCACTTGACGACGTCGGCGCCGCGCTTGAGCTGCTCGCGGACCGCCTTCTTGACCTCGGCGACGCCGTCGGCCTCCCGGCCGAACCAGTGGCCGTGGCCCCCGGTCATCACGACGTTCTCGCCGCAGGCCAGCACCCGCGGCCCCTCCAGGCGCCCCCGCTCGACGGCGCGGCCGGCGTCGAGCGCCACGGTCCCCGCGGCGCCGAGGTCCCGGACCGTCGTCACGCCGGCGTCGAGCGCGTCCCGGAGGTTGGCCGCCGCCCGGTAGGCCAGCGCGGCCTCCGAGTCGTCCTTCGCGGTCGCGGGGTCGGGCCGCCCGTCCATCGTGAGGTGGACGTGGGCGTCGACCAGCCCCGGCGCGACGAACCGGCCGTGGGCGTCGATCTCCTCGTCGGCGTCGTCCGGCGCGTCGCCGACCGACACGACGTCGCCGCCCTCGACCGCAACGTCGGCCTCGCGCCGCCCGTGGACGTCCACCACGGTCCCGCCTCGAAGTACGAGCATGCCACTGCCTTCGCACGCCGGCCCCTAAACTCCGTGGTCCCGGCAACGGCCGCTCGGCGGGTCCTGCCGACGTTAGCCTCGACCTAAGCGGCCGACGAGGCGGGGGTCGGCGAGGACTCCGCCCGCCGACGGTGTACAGACGGCGCCGTCGTTGTACAGACTGACTCGCAGAAGTCGTAACAGTGCTGGACCGCGCCGCGATCCGGCCCGGTAGGGTGCCCCTCCGGCGCCCGCAGTTCGTCGCAAAACGCCCCGTCGACGAAAGAACCAACGTCCTCGCAGTCGCACCACCGGGTATGGCAGACGACCCCCTCGACGGGAAGGCGGCACTGGTCACGGGCGCGAGTTCGGGCATCGGCGAGGCCGCGGTCCACGCGCTGGCCCGGGCCGGCGCGAAGGTCGCGCTGGCGTCCCGCCGCGAGAAGGCCCTCTCGGCGGTGGCCCGAGAAGCCGAGGACGAGCACGGCGCCGAGACGCTGGTGGTCCCGACCAACGTCCGGGACGAGGACTCGGTCGAGGGGTCGGTCGAGAGGACCGTCGAGGAGTTCGGACAGCTCGACGTGCTGGTGAACAACGCGGGGCTGGCCCGGGGCGACTCGGTCGAGGACATGACCACGGGCGAGTACGACACGATGATGGAGACGAACGTCGACGGCGCGTTCTACGCCGCCCGGGCCGCGGTCCAGCACCTCCGGGAGACCGAGGGCAACCTCATCTTCGTCGGGAGCTTCGCCGGCAAGTTCCCCCGGCCGTTCAACCCGGTGTACGCCGCCACGAAGTGGTGGCTCCGCGGGTTCGCCCACAGCCTGGAGGGCAACGTCGGCGAGGACGGCGTGGCCGTGACGGTGGTCAACCCCTCGGAGGTCCGCACGGAGTTCGGGTCGGCGTACGGCGAGTCGTTCGCCGAGCGGTTCGACGAGGGCGAGGTCACCGAACCCGAGGAGGTCGCCGAGGCCATCGCGTTCGCGGCCCGCCAGGAGAACTCGACGGTCAGCGAACTCGACCTCTACCGGCGCGACAAGCTCGCCGGGTTCTGAGCGTCTCGGCCGGCGGTTCGTTTCAGTCAGCGGCGACAGAGCCTATTGCCGTTCGCGGCGAGGAATCGAACGTGACGAACCCCGACGACTGGGCCGACGCGCAGGAGACCGAGTCCGTCTCGGTGGACGGAAACGAACTGGAGATGGCATACTACGACGAGGGCGAGGGCGACCCGGTCGTCCTGCTCCACGGCATCCCGACGTGGTCGTTCCTCTGGCGGGACGTCGCCGACGCGCTGAGCGACGAGCGGCGCGTCATCGTTCCGGACATGGTGGGTTACGGCAACTCGTCGATGCGCGACGAGTTCGACCGCTCGATACGCGCCCAGGAGCAGGCGGTCGCCGACCTGCTCGACGGCCTGGGTCTCGACACCGTCTCGTTCGTCGGTCACGACCTGGGCGGCGGGGTCGGACTCCGGTACGCGGTCCATCGGCCCGACGCCGTGGACCGACTCGTCCTGTCGAACGCGGTCGCCTACGACGCGTGGCCCGTCGAACCCATCGTGAACCTCGGTCTCCCGTCCACCGCGAAGGAAAAGAGCGTCGGGGACGTACAGGAACTGCTCGACGGGATGTTCCGCGAGAGCCTGGCGTCCGACGATCCGAGCGACGAGTTCGTCGAGGGGATGAAGGCTCCCTGGAACTCCGAGGAGGGGGTCGTTTCGCTCGTCCGGAACGCGGCCGCGACGAACACCAACCACACGACCGAAATCGACCCGAGCGAGGTCACGGCCGACACCCTGTTGCTGTGGGGCGCCGACGACGAGTTCCAACCCATCTCCTCCGCGGAGCGACTGGACGGCGATATCGAGTCGTCGCGGGTCGTCGGAATAGACGGCGCCAACCACTGGGTCGTCGAAGACAGCCCGGACCGATACACCGAGGAGCTCAGGCAGTTCCTGCTCGCCGAGGAGGCCGAGTAGGAGACAGCTGTCGGCGGGCGTATCGGTTCGTAGCTACGGAAGTGGAGCGACCTTCCTTTCGGCAGTGGCGATACGTGGACACGAGTGGACGTACTCGTCCGGCGAACGCCCCGCGTAGTCCGGAAATCGGCGGAGTCGGCGAACGAGAACCGACCACATTACCGTCGCAGAACTCGACGTGGCAGAGGCCCCCGAAGTGGCGAGTCCGCAGGTTCGCCCACAGCCACGAAGGGAACATGGGCGAGGACGGCGTGACGGTGACGGTGGTCGACCCCTCGGAGGTCCACTCGGAGTTCGGGCCAGCCGCGGCGAGACGTTCGCCGAGCGGTTCGGCGAGGGCGAGGTCACCGAACCCGAGGAGGTCGCCGAGGCCACCGCGGTCGCGGATCGACGGGAGAAGCCGACGAGCGGCGGACTCGACGTCTACCAGCGCCACGAGTTCCCGCGGTTCTGAGTCTACGCCGACGGTGTCTCGACAGCGTCGACGGACACGAGGTGGTCGCGGCCCCACTCGTCCATCGCCTCGATGATCGGCGCGAGCGATTCGCCCCGTTCGGAGAGGGCGTACTCGACCTGGACCGGCTTCTCGTCTACCACGCTTCGTTCCACCAAGTCCTTCTCCTCCATGTCATCGAGGGTGTCCGAGATGACCTTTCCGGTCACGCCACCGATTTCTTCCCGCAACTCGCTGAATCTCAGCGAGTCGTGGACGAGCAACCGGTGGACGACCACGGGGTGCCACTTCCGCCCGAGGAGGTCGGCCGTACACGTGACGGGACACCATTCCTCGCCTGCGCACCAACCTGCGGAACAGGCGTCTTGGTCGGACACACCCTACCGAGGTCATTTGCACGCCTAAAGGTAGTGGCCTGCGTGAAGTTCCCGCTCGGCTGGCGGTTACCATCGGGTAACCGGTTTACGTTGAACTCGGCGTCCATTTACGGGCGACCGGCCACTACACGAGACGTGGGGAAACACCAGATGAGAGAGCACACGTCGCGCCGAAGTTTTCTCAAGACTGCGAGCACCATCGGCGGTATCGCTGTCGGAGCCACGGGGTCAGTCGCCGCCCGACCTTCGTCGGAAACCATCAAGCTCGGAGCGTACCTTTCGGGGTGGTTCCCGACGTCGGGTGAGAATCTCGCCCGAACGCGGAATCCGACGCTGGAGCTGGAGGCCGGCACGCGGTACGAACTCCAGTGGACTAACGGAGACGGTGTGGGTCACGATTTCATCATCCGCAACCGGAACGGCGACTGGGTCGCGGGAACGGAGATGGGCTTCGGGACCGGAACCACGAAGTCGTTCACGTTCACCGCGACCGAGGAGATGGTGTCGTACTACTGTACGGTCCATCCCGTCCAGATGCGCGGGAACATCAACGTCGCGGGACGGACCGATAAGGGGGCGAACGCGACGGTTCCCGACGACCTCAGTCCGGTCAGAGCGAAGTCGTCGGTCACGTTCGAGGAGAAGGAGGTGACCGGGAAGGCAGTCACCGTCGAATCGACGACGCTCCCGGAGGGCGGCTTCGTCGTCGTCCACACGCCACGACTGAAGAAGCGTCCGAGAACGATCCAGGACGTGTTCAAAAGCATCGTGGGCTGGTCGGACTATCTCGAACCGGGTACCCACGAGAACGTGACAGTCCCCATAGAAGGGAGAGGAGCCGAGTACGACGCGAGCAAATACAGGAAACTGATCGCGATGAACCACCGCGACACCGACGAGAACCAGCAGTACGACTTCATCGACTCGGGCGCGCAGGCCGACTGGCCGTACTTCACGCCCCGGGGTAGACCGGTCGTCGACCCCGCGAAGATCGGCGGAACCGGAAACTGAAGGGCGCCGTCGACCATGCTGCGAGAGCCGCGACCGGGTACCGTGGGTCTCACAGCTATATACGGCGTCGTGTCGTACCTGAAACGACTCCGAGATGCTTCGGGACATCCCTCGAAGGCTACGAAGGGCAACGAATCGCCCCTTGATCTGGTTTCTCGTTACCGGAGACCGATTGGTGGTCGCCGGACTCCTGCTGGCACTCCTGTTACTCGTCTTCCAACTCCTCGAACTGCTCGACCTCCTGAGACTGCGTGTAACGACGCCACTGTACTACCTGTTCAGCACGCTCGTCGGCGGTAACCTCACCCTGATAACCGTCGTACTGTCGATCAACCAGCTCGTCCTCTCGCGCGAACTGGAATCGCCCGGTCCGTTACGCGAGGAGGTCGAGAACGTGGCCGACTACCGTCGTACCGTCGCCGAAACGGCCGGTCGAAGCGTGACACCGCTCGAACCGCCGAAATTCCTCCGACTGCTCGTCCAGGCGACGCGACAGCGGGCGCAGCGACTCGGGGGACTGACCGCGCATGCGGGTGACCCCCAACTCCGAGACGAGGTAGACCACCTCGTAACGCACGTTACCGAGAACACCGAACGGGTGAATCGACTGCTCGAACGGTCGGAAGTGAAACCGTTCGAGGTCCTGTTCGCGGCCCTCACCACGGACTACGAGAGACCCCTTCACCGGGCGCGACGAATACGAGCGACCCGCGAGACGGAGCTCTCGCCCGACGTCGTCGAGTGCGTCGACGACCTCATAGAGGCGCTGGAGCAGATATACGTCACCAGAAACTACTTCAAGACGATGTTCTTCCAGAAGGAGCTGGCCTACCTGTCGCGCGTACTCCTCTACGTCGGGCTTCCGTCCGAGGCGTTGTTGGCGGTGGGGTTCCTCGTGTTCGCCAGCACCACCGGCACCGCACTACCGACTACGGTTCCCCCCGCGGCCATTCCGGTCGCAGTGACGGTCGGGTTCGCACCGCTGGCCGTCCTGTTCGCGTTCGTCGTCCGCATCGCGATAGTGGCTCAACGAACCGCGGAGATTATCCCGTTCAGGGCGCCCCAGAACGTTCCGTGACCGCCTCGGCGACCTTCTCGATGGGGTGGGGCGGCTCGCCCCGGAGCCCCTCCCAGTCGCCGAGCTGCGACCGGCAGGACGCGCCGGGCGCGACCACCGTCTCGCCGCCGCTGTCGGCGACCTGCTCAAAGAGGATCTCGCCGATCTTCCGGCTCATCGAGTAGTGCTCGGCCTCGTAGCCGAACGACCCGGCCATCCCGCAGCAGCCCGAGTCGAGCGCGTCGACCTCGTAGCCCGCCTCGCGGAGCACGTTGGCGGCGTGGACGTCCTTCTTGGTCGCCTTCTGGTGGCAGTGACCGTGGTAGGTCAGCGTCTCGGCGGGCGCGTCGAACGACAGGTCGAGGTCGAAGCTGTCGAGGTACTCGCAGACGCCGTAGGTGTTGGCGGCAACCCGCTCGGCCGCGGTCGCGAGGTCCTCCTCGTTCGCGGGGTCGCTCGCCTCGCTCGCGGAGTCGCCCGCGATTCCACCGTCGTCGCCCCAGCCGCCGTCGCCGGCCACTCCCTCTTCAGAATCAGCCACCCCGGCCTCGGGGTCGGCCGTCCGAGGCTCGGTGTACTGCCCGCCGGAGCGACTCGCCTCGGGGCTCTCGCCCGCGCCGAGCAGGTCGAGGTAGTCCGATTGGAGCATCACCGCGTCGGAGGGCTCGACCACGACCACGTCCCAGCCGTCCCGGACCTTGGGCGCGAGCGCCTCGACGTTGGTCCGGGCGCGCTCGCGGGACTTGTCGAGGAATCCCTTCGAGTGGGCTGGCCGGCCGCTGTCGGTCACGCCGGCGGGCAGCCGGACGCGGACCCCCGCGGCCTCAAGGACCCGGACCGCGGCCTTGCCCGCCTCCGGGTGGTTGTGGTTGGTGTAGGTGTCGGGGAACAGCGCGACCTTCCGGGTCGCCTCCGACTCCGGGACCTGCGGGCCGCCGCGGGCCGCGAACCAGTCCTCGAGCGTCTCGCGGTGGAACGTCGGCAGCGAGCGCTCGCCGGCGATGCCGAGGGCCTTCTCCATCGCGGTCCGGGCGCCGGGCACCGCGCTCGCCCAGTTCGAGAGCGGCGCGAGCGCGCTCCCGACCTTCGAGAGCGTGCCGATCTCGGCGAACAGGCGCTCGCGGAGGCTCGCGCCGTGTCGCTGGTGGTGCTCGTGTTCGATCTCGGCCTTGAGCTTGGCCATGTCGACCTCGCTGGGGCAGTCGCGGGCGCAGCCCTTGCAGCCGATGCAGAGGTCCATCACCTCGGCCATGAACTCGACGTCGAACTGCTCGCCCTCGGGGAGGTCGCCCGACATGGCCTGCCGGAGCAGGTTGGCCCGGCCGCGGGTGGCCGTGATCTCCTCGTCGGCCGCCCGGTAGGTCGGACACATCACGCCCCCGGTGGTGTCCTGGCCGCCGCGACAGCCGCCGCAGCCGTGGCAGAGCTCGACCATCCCCTGGAAGCCGTTCTCGTTCGCCCAGTTCAGTTCGGGCGCGAATCCGGCCGAGAACTCGTAGTCGGGGTCGAACCGGAGGTGCTCGGTCATGTCGTGGTCGCCGCAGACGTTGCCCGGATTCAGCAGCCAGTCGGGGTCGAACGCCGACTTGAGGTCCCGGAAGACGTTCCAGACGTGCTCGCCGTAGAGCTTCCTGTTCCACTGGGTCCGGGCCCGGCCGTCGCCGTGCTCGCCCGAGACGCTTCCGCCGTACTCGACCACGAGGTCGGTCGCGGCGTCGGCGATCGACTCCATCTGGTTGATGCCGGCGGGCGACTTGGTGTTGATCAGCGGCCGGATGTGGAGGCAGCCCGGACCGGCGTGGGCGTAGAAGCTGGCGAAGGTGTCGTTGTCCTCGAGCACCTGCCGGAAGTCGGCGACGTACTCCGCCAGGTTCTCGGGGGGCACCGCGGCGTCCTCGATGAACGAGATGTGCTTGGCGTCGGAGGTCCGCGACAGCAGGATGGGGAGCCCGGACTTCCGGAGCTTCCAGAACCGGGCGCGCTCGGCCTCGTCGTGGGCCTCCAGCGCCTCGAACGCCAGGTCGCCCTCCCGGTCGGCGAGCAGGTCCGCGACCTTCTCCTTCCCGTCCTCGTCGTCCTCGGCGTAGAACTCCACGAGCAGCACCGAGTTCGTCCCCTCGGGGAGCATCCCGACCACGTCGGCGAACTCCTCGGTGTCGCGGGCGAGGTCGATGAGCACGTCGTCGAGCACCTCGACGGCAGAGGGGTCGTGCTCCAGGATGGCGGCCACGTCCTCCATCGCGTCGAGCAGGTCGCCGTAGGCCAGCAGGGCCATCGACTTGGTCTCCGGGACGGGCTCGAGGCTCACCTCCGCCTCGGTGATGGTGGCCAGCGTCCCCTCGCTGCCCGCGAGCAGTCGGGCGAGGTTGACCGTGCCGTCCTCCGCCTCGTCCGCGAGCCTGTCCAGATTGTACCCCGAGACGTTGCGCTTGAGCTGCGGGTAGACGTCCTCGATGGCCTCGGTCTCCTCGTCCAGAATCCGGGCGACTTCGGCGTAGATGCGCTCCTCGAGGTCGCCCTCCGGGTCGCCGCGCTCGCGGAGGTCGTCGACGGCCACCTCGCCGAACGTGGTCACGGTCCCGTCGGCGAGCACGACCTCGCACTCCTCGACGTAGGCGTCTGTCTTGCCGTACTTCAGCGAGTGCGAGCCGGTCGAGTTGTTGCCGATGGCGCCGCCGAGCGCCGACTTGTCGCCCCACGCCGGGTCGGGCGCGAACTTCAGCCCGTGGGGCGCGAGCTCCTCGTTGAGTTCGCCCAGCACCGCGCCCGGCTGGGCCCTGGCGGTCGGGGGCTCGTCGTCGGGACTGACGTCGAGCACGGCGTCCATGTGCCGGGTGAAGTCGAGCACGACCGCCTCGTTGACCGCCTGGCCCGCGAGGCTGGTACCCCCACCGCGCGGCAGGACCGGGACTTCGCGGTCGGCGCAGTACTCCATCACCGCCGCCACGTCGTCGGTGTCGGTGGGGAAGACGACGCCGATGGGGGTCATCTCGTAGGCGCTGGCGTCGGTGGCGTAGAGCTGCCGGGAGTAGCTGTCGAAGCGCACGTCGCCGTCGACCCGGGCCGACAGGTCCGAGACCAGTCCGGGCCGGACGGAGCCGTCGGACTCGTAGTCGTAGTCCGCGCGGGCGTCCAGCGCCGGGTCCTGCGCGTCGTGGGTAGCCATACCGCGAGTACGGACGGCACCCCGAAAAGTGGTGCGCTCGTTCGTGGGCGTCGCCGCGACGCGGACCCCGGTCGGTGGCCCCTCTGGGCGAACTGCCGAGAAGACCGCCGCGTCAGTCGTCGGCGTGCCCGGCCGACGAGGACCACGCGCCCTCCGTCGGTTCCGACTCCTCGTCGCCGGAACCGTCGCGACCGAGTGGACGATCCGACGCGGCCGCCAGCGCCGACCGGCGCAGCGACGCGGCGAGCGCGGTCGGGCGGACCGACGCCGCGAGCGACCGCATCGCGTCGCGGTGGAGCACGGCGAATCCGGCGAAGATGGCGGCGAAGCCGGCGACCGTCGAGGCCGACACCACCTCGCCCAGCACCGCCCAGCCCGCGAGCGTCGCCACGACCGGTTCGAGGTAGCCGACGAGGTGGAGCTTCGTCGGCCCGATCCTGTCGAGCAGCCGGAAGTACAGCAGGAAGGCCACGACGCCCGAGAGCAGCGTCAGGTAGGCCAGCGACGCCAGCGCGGTCGGGGTCGGCCGGATCGCCGAGAGCGACTCGCCGCGGAGTGCGCCCCAGCCCAGCAGCAGCGCCGCCCCGCCGAGCATCGACCACGCCTGGAGCGCGGCGGCCGGCAGGTCGGTCCGGAGCGGCCGGGTCAGGACCCCGCCGAGCGCGAAGCAGGCCGCGCCCAGCAGGACCAGCCCGACCCCCACCACGCTGGTCGAGAGCGCGCTCGTCGGGTCGAAGCCGGCGACGACCGCCACGCCCGCGATCCCGAGCGCGAAGCCCAGGCCCTCGGTGAGACCCAGGCGCTCGTCCAGCACCGCGGCCGCGAAGCCGGCGGTCAGGACCGGCGCGAGACTGACCACGACGGCCGCGATCGCGCCCGAGACGCGGCGCTCGCCGAGGTAGAGCAGGCCGTGGTAGCCCGCGATGACGAGCGCGCCGACGACCCCGACCGCGAGGTACTCCTCGCGGGTCCGGGGCCGCCAGCGGTCGGTCGCGTACGCCGCGTAGCCCAGGATGACCGCGCCGGCGATCGCGTACCGGACCCCGGCGAACGCCAGCGGCGGGAAGTAGTGGAGGCCGACCTCGATGGCGGTGAACGACCCGCCCCAGAGCGTGGCGAGCAGTACGAACATCAGCGGTAGAAGTGGGAGTCGACTCCCAATATCTCGCGAAATCATGTCTCTGTTACAAACGTCGAAGACGGTCGTGCTTAAATCCTTCTACAACAGACTGCGCTATAGATTGAAACAGAGTCGAAAATCAGGACGTAGTTAGGAACTATCGTTCGCAAACCGGCCGAGAGTCGTTGTTGGATGATGATTATATTAGGGTTCTCGGGCCCGTCGCGGCGAGGGACCTGCCGTTAAGTAGGCGGGGCGCAATGTGACCGTCAATGGACGAGCGCGACGTGACCATCCTGAAGGCCATCGCGGACCTCGGCACCGGCAGCCCGGAGCGGCTCAGCGAGGAGACCGACATCCCGGTCTCGACCATCCACTACCGGCTGAACAACCTCCGGGAGGAGGGCATCATCGAGAACGACCTCTACGACATCAACCTCGAGAAGGCCGGCCTGGGCGTCACGGTGCTGGTGGAGGTGCTGGCCGACTACAGCGACTCCTACGAGGAGTTCGGCCAGAAGCTGCTCGACGTCGAGGGGGTCACCCAGGCGTACTTCGCCATGGGCGAGACCGACTTCATCCTGGTCGCCCGACTCCCCGACAGCGACGCGGTCGAACGGCTCATCAGCGAGTTCGAGGCCATCGACGGCGTCGAGCGCACCAACTCGACGTTCGTCATCTCGACGCTGCGAGACACCGACAACCCCCTGGAGAGCTACAGCCTGGAGACGCTGATCGAGGAGTTGGCCGACGAGTAGAAGATTCGGGTCAGTAGTCAGTGAAATCTTTGACGGTGTGCACGTTTCTTCTTTCTCTCGTAGCTACTTCTTGATCCTATCTCCCACTTATATTCAAATCCCGGTAGTGGACTTCCCATCCATTCTAGCATTGATTTCGACTCATCGACGCTGAGATAGTACATATGCCGATTTCTCTTGATGCTGAACCCTGCTCGCTCAAAGAGTTCAGTAACGAATTCCTCTCTACCAGACTCGTTCCTACTAGTGAACTGAATTTTGGCGCTATAATCACGCATCCAGTTCACTGTCCCATCACAGACGTACCAGTACTTCGCAATAACAGGAGTCAACTCTAAATCGTCGGGGAATCGCTTTCCGTCTTCCGTGTACCAATTCTTAAACCGTTGAAAATATGGTAGACGACGGGTCCGAATTATGTAGATATCGTTATATTCTTCGGGATGGACAGGCCAGTCTCTGTCTTCTCTTTTTTCGTTGTATCTGTAGGACTCCCTCACTGTCCTTGTTACCTTTAGGCTAGTAGTTATCGGTTTCAGTTTCTCGTGAACGAACTCCATGAAGCGCCTGTTCACGTTGTTCCATCGCATGTACGGGTTCTCACTGTCGTGGGAGGCCAAACTTCCATCACCCATGAGAATTCCCGTGAGAATTTCGTCTGTTTCCGAAGTCGGAGTCGGGTATTCGCAGTCTGACCGGGCCCAGTGGGTTCCCAAACGATCGAACTGATCGCCACACGACGGACAGGTTTCGCCGGTAGTCACATCCGACTATCGTGGCGTAATATTATAAAAACATCAGGTTAGGATACTGACCTACGGCGCCAATCGGTTCTTCCGATTCTTCATGTTCTCCTCGTAGTACTCGAAGGTGATGGGGCACCACTCCTTTGCCAGATCAAGAACACGTTCTGTCATGTCCCGAATCTCCCATTGACTGTCCGCCGCCGCCCGTAAATCCGCCACGTGCATTAGCATCCGGGCGTTCATCGACATCACCATGTTGACCTCGGTCCCGATGGGGAGGACGAACCGGGCGTCCTCGGGCGGCATCCCGAGGTCGAGCAGTTCCTGGTAGTCCTCGACCGAACGCTTGACCGACTCCCGGAAGACGGCCTCGCGCTTCTCGACGGTCTCCTCGTCGACCGCGCCGGTCTTCTGGTTGCGGCCGACCCAGTCCGGGTCGTTCGCCGACGGCGGCGTGACGACCATCTCGCCCTCGCCGACGTCCTCGGGGTCGACCTCGTCGAAGGAGACGTAACGCATACTGCGCACGTCGAAACTCACGTGGCGGTGACGGGTGATCTGGGCCATGCAGGACCGGCTGATTCCCTTCACCGCAAAAGTCGCTTGCGCGTGCTCGAACGGCCCGAAATGGCCGTGGCTGAGGAGGTGGCCGATGAGCGTCTCCTTCTTCTCCTCGATGTCTTCTCCTTCGACCGTCGCCATGATTTCTTCGAACGATCTGTCCCCCACGAACTCCTCCATGTAATCGTTGCGCGCCGCCGAGCAGATGACCTCCTCTGGATTCTCGGTCGCTTCGAGCAGTTTGACTTCCATGGTCGTTACTTGGTCTGTGTCGTACTGTTCGTATAAAACTCTCTTTTCGACGATTGATACTCCTCCTTACTTCCCGTCACGAACTTGTACTCGAACCCAGATGGTGGAGCACCGACGTAGTCGAAGAACCACTCCGTTTCGTCGCTCGTTAACATCAACCGTCCTCCGTTGAACTTCGGATCGATTGGTGTGGGTTCGAACAACGAGTTTACGTATCCTGGACGATCTGATTCGTTCTCGACGGAAATCCACACTTGTGGACGGGTGTGTCCCTTGTTTCCCCAGATGAGATTCCCGTCGCACACGTACCACGCCTTTAGAATTCGCGGTGAAAGACGTAGTTTGTCGGGAAATCGTTTCTGCTGATTCGTGTACCACTCCTCGAATTCGTTTAGCTCTGGATGCCGAGCCGTCGTCAGTACGTACTGATCCCGAATTTCGTAGTTGAGCGAGGAGAATCGGTCATAATTTGACTTCCTGTTCTCCTCCCGTATCTGCATCGCCGTTCGTTTCAGAGCGACACCGTTCGATAGCCACGATAATTTCTCGTCTAGCCACTCAAGGAACGTTTTATTGATGTTCGTGACCTCCAATCGGACGTTCTTCGTAGACGATGGGCTGTGAATTGTCCCGTCACCCATGAGAACTCCGACGAGGAGTTGTTTCACCGAACCCGGAATCGGAGGGTAAGAACACCTACTCGACATCGCCCAATGTTGGGCGAGTCGCTCATACTCTGCGCCGCAGCGGGGACATGATCCGACACCCATACCATCGACAATTTAGTTAATTTGGTCACAAGAAACTACCGGAAGACAGCAGTAACGACACCCACAAACCCCCGCCGCTCCAACTCTCGGTCATGATAACCAATCTCGCCCGCGACGTCCAGGCGTTCACGAGCAACGCGTTCCTCGTGGAGGGCGACCGCACCGTGCTGGTCGACACCGGGTCGAACTTCGACGCGGTCGGGAAGATCCGCGACCGCGGCGCCGACCTCGACGCCGTCGTCCTGACCCACACCCACCACGACCACGTCGGCAACCTCGGGTCGGTGACCGAGGCGTTCGGCGTCGAGACCTGGGGCTTCGACCCCGACCAGTCGGGCGTCGACAACGCCATCGCCGACGAGGAGACGGTCCGACTCGGCGACCACGACTACGTCTCGCTCCACACGCCGGGGCACAAGAACGACCACCTCTGCTTCTACGCGGCGGACGCCGGCGTGCTGTTCGCGGGCGACCTCATCTTCCAGAACGGCGGGTTCGGCCGGACCGACCTCACGGAGGGCGACCGGCGGCGGCTCATCCAGAGCATCGACCGGGTGCGCGAGACGGTCGACGAGTCGCTGGCCGAACTGCACGTCGGCCACGGCCCGAGCGTCACCACCGACCCGTACCGGCACGTGGAACTGGCCGGACAGGCCGCCCGGATGGGATAGCCCACGACGGCGTCCACGACCCCTCAGAACGTTTAACTCTCCGCGGACGTCACTCCCGCTATGGCCGACGGTGCGCGACTGACCACGACGGAGACCGTCTACGAAGCGGGCTCGTGGCTGTTCACGGTGCGGGACCCGTACGACGAACGCGACGAGGTCATCCTCGTGCCGTGCGAGGACGACGAGGAGCCGGTTCGCGGAGACGACGGCGCCCGGAGCGACGGCGGCGCGGCCACCGGGGACGGCGACCCGACCGACCGCGGCGTGGAGGCGTGGGTCAACCGGTGCACCCACGAGGCCCAGCGGCTCGACCGCGGGTTCGGCGCGGCGATTCGCGACGGCCAGGTCGTCTGCCCGAAGCACGGCTCGATGTTCGACGCCTGCTCGGGCTACTGCGACAACGGCGAGGCCGCCGACACGACGCTGGTCTCGGTCGAGGTCGCCGTCGAGGACGGCGCGGTCTACCTCACCGACGAGGACTACGACTTCGTCCACGAGGGCAGTATCGAAGACGGAGAGAGCGACGTGAACGACGCGGGTACGGATGAGAGAGACGAGGGGGAGAGCGACGAGGACGACGATGACGACATGCCGAGTTCGACCTCCCACATCGGCTTCTGAGGCTCAGTTCTCCGCGACTGCCAGGAGGTCGGCGTAAGCCCCCTCGTAGGCTCGGGCGACCGCGGCGGGGTCGCGCCGGTCGTCGTCGGGCAGCGCCGACAGCCGGGCGGTCGCCTTCGGCTCCGCGAGTTCGGTCACGTCCGTGGTGTGGACCTCCAGCTGGCCGTCCCTGGGGCTCCCGCCGGCGACCTCGCAGGCCTTCAGGAACCGGTCGCCGTCGTAGGCCCGCATCCGGCCGGGCTCGACCACCGCGACCGCGTCGAAGTCGAGACCCCGAATCGGGAGCGCCACGTCGGCGTACGACTCCACGACGGTCGGGCGACCCGTCTGGGCCTCGACGTCCCGGATGCGGTCGGCGAATCCCTCGAACATCGGTAGATGCAGTTTCCTGGTTATCTGGTCCAGCTGCTCGACCGATTCGACCGCGGGCGCGTCGTCGAGCGGGAGCTCTCGACGGGCCGACTCGGGGACGTCGGCGCCGGCGTTCACGACGAACGACTCGCCGACCCGGTCGAGCACGAACTCCCGGTGGGCCTGTCCGACCAGACCCGTGTCGGGACCGGGCGAGGGCCGCCAGAGCCGATGGACCGGATTGACGTCCTCGGGGTCGTACTCGCCGGCGCTGGCCGCCGCGAGGCGCTTGGCGTCCTTGCCGTAGAGCCGGCCGTCCGCGACCGCCCGGTGGTAGTCGTCGTGGTCGAACCAGTAGTCGTTGCCCGCGCGGGGCTTGAACCCGACGCCGTCGAGGCGGTCGAGCAGGCCGGTGGAGAACGTGGTCTTGCCGGCGTCGACCCGGTCGCCGCCAGCGACGAGTATCCTCATCGTTCGTCGTCGGTCTTCAGGCCGTAGTAGCCCGGCTCGTCGTCGCTCTCGGGCTCGGCGATGACCAGGTCGTCGGCGTTGTTCATCACCCACGGGATGGCCCAGTCGAGCAGGATGTCCTCGGTCTCGGCGTCGATCTCGGCGTCCGGGTCGAGGCCCTGGAGCAGGCGGGCGATCTCGTAGACGGTGTACATCGCGTCGGCGTCGAGCAGTTCGTCGGCGGTGTAGAAGTCGCAGGGGTGGAGCTGTTCGAAGTCGGACTTGGGTCGGGGCATGGCCGGGCGTACGGCCGAGCGCGGCGTAAAACGTTCGTCTCTCGACGACCGTTCGTGCCCTCTTCTGGCGGCCGGTAGCCAACGACGGTTGTCAGACCTCAGATATGGGCACGTTCCGACGGCCGAAGTCCTAGTTTTTATGCGTGGTGCCTTCTCAGGGTTCCGTACTGATGGGAGACGCTACCGAGGAGCGTAGGCGGGACGCCAAGGCGGCGCTCGTCGACGCGTTCTCGATATTCGAGGGCGACGCCCTCCGCGACGTGTGGCTGTTCGACCAGCGGGACCACGAGGAGCTGTACGTCCGCGAGGACGTGTGCGACAAGATCACCGACGTCGACGTCTCGCGGTACGTCGACAACGAGCGGTACGGTTACGTCACCCGCGACACCTACAGCGACCTCCACTACGCCTCCTACGAGTACACCGTCCGGGGGTTCGACGGCTACGAGCAGTTCCGGACCTTCCTCGACTGCGCCGACGCGAGGGTCGGCGTGTTCGCCAGCTTCGACCGCCGCGAGGGCGGCTACGACTTCGGCGCCCTGCACGACGCCATCGAGGACGTGGTGGCCGACCACCCGCCCGCGGCCTTCGCGCCGGAGTGACCGAGCGGCCGCGGAGTCGACCGCGGCGGCGCCCTCTCCTCGACGCCGGACCTACCGACCGGCGAAAACGAGATACGGACTCGGCGGGCCGACGACTTACTGGGTGTCGGGGAGCTTCCCCAGCTCCTCCTTCTGGCGGTCGTCGGTCAGCGCGGCGTAGCCCGCGGGCTTGACGAAGTTCTCCTGGCCGAAGTCGCTGAGTATCATCCGGAGGAAGGCCGCCTCCTTCTTCGAAGTCCCCTCGTAGGTGTAGCAGTGGAGGTCCCGCGACAGCGGGTAGTTCTCGTCGGCGAGGTTCTTGCCGGGCTCGTACACCTTCCCGTCGAACGACAGCTTGATGGCCGGGACCTCGTCGGTGACGAACGCCAGCGCCATGTAGGCGATGGCGTTGTCGGACTTGCCGACCAGCGTCTTGACCTGCTGGTTCTGGCCCTTCCGGACGTCGACGCCGGGCATCTTCGCGTCGGCCGACCCGAGCATGTTGAGCCGGAACGCGGTGTCGGTGCCGGAGCCGACCGAGCGACCGACCGCCTGGATCTCCTTCTCCTCGCCGCTGTAGGAGTCGATCTGGTTCCAGTTCGTGATCTCGCCCGTGTAGATCTTGCGGACCTGCTCGGCGGTGAGCTTGGTGACGCCCGCCTCGTAGACCTCCTTGCTGACGACGATGGGCTGGGCGTCGACCCCGACCACGTGGTCCTTGTACTTCTCGAGCTCGGACTTGCTGGCGTCCGAGAGTTCGGCCTTGACCGGGGCGCTGGAGTTGCCGATGTCGACGAGGCCCTTCTTCAGCTTCTCCAGGCCCGTCCCGGAGTGGCTCAGGCCGACGGAGACGGAGAACGGCGGGGAGGCGCCGTCGCCGGACTCGAAGCCGTAGAGGCCGGCCCAGTAATCGGCGAGGCGCTCGTCGGTGTCGATGCCGTACTGGCTCGGCCCCCAGTACTCCTTGTCGCTCGCCGGCGGGTTGGACGACCAGACCGACCCGGCCTTGCTCGTGATGGGGTAGACCGTCGAGGAGCCGCCGGCCTTCAGCTCCGTCGGTCCGCCGGACTGACCGCTCGCCTCGGAGTCGCCCTGCTTTCCGTTCTGGTTCGTTCCGGAACCGCCGGTGCCGCCGATACAGCCGGCGAGCGCGAGGACGCCGCTCGCTCCTGCCGCGCTCACGAACTTCCGCCGACTCGACTTCCCTGTCATCACCCGAGCCTTCCGTCGTCTGTCTCATAAACCCTCCGAAGAAAATATATATTTTCTCGGTATCTATATATTGGTCTCCATTGAGACCGTTTCACGAGGGAACGGAACGGTTTGGGAACTGTTCGCAGCCGTATCTGTCCGAATGCGGAGCGGTCAGTCAGCCGGTTCTTCGGCGTGGACGCGGGAACGACAGCGAGTGCGATATTCGCCCGACAGGGGCTACGAGACCTCGTCTCGGCGGTGATGATTACCCGCGAGCCGCCTCGCTACTCGAAGTGGCGACCCGAAGAAAAACGGTAGCTCGGGAGCTTACTCGTGGTTGCCGACCGTCTTCTCGTACTGCTCGGCGACGTTGTCCCAGTCGACGACCTCGAAGAAGTTGTCGACGAAGTCGCCGCGGTCCGGTCCGTAGTCGTAGTAGTACGAGTGCTCCCAGACGTCCAGCGCCAGGATGGGGTGGGCGCCCCACAGCGCGCCGTTGTCGTGCTTGTCGACCGCGAGGTTGCGGAGCTGCTTGGCGACGGGGTCGTAGACCAGGAGCGCCCAGCCGCCGGCGGCGCTCGCGGCGGTCTCGAACTCGCCCTTCCAGCCCTCGTAGGAGCCGAAGTCCTCCTCGATGCGGTCGCGCAGCTCGCCCTCGGGCTCGCCGCCGCCGTTCGGGGACATGTTCTCCCAGAACAGCGTGTGCAGGTAGTGACCCGAGCCGTTGTGGGTCACGTCGCCGAGCGCGCCCGCGGTGCCGCCGTAGTCGCCGCTCTCGCGGTTCTCGGCCAGCGTCTCCTCGGCGCTCTCGAGCCCGTTGACGTACCCCTGGTGGTGGGTGTCGTGGTGCCAGGTGAGCACCTGCTCGCTGATGTGGGGCTCGAGTGCGTCGTAGTCGTACGGAAGCGGTGGCAGTTCGGGGTTGGATCGCTCGGGCATAATTGAACCTCCAGTAGATAGATATCACTTCACGGTGTTAAACCTTGAGAAGTCGACTGATAACACATCTCTAGGTACGGGCCAAAGACAGACCTCAGGCTCTCTCTGCGGTGTTCGGCCGCCAACCGGTGAACTCGATTAAAGTAAGTTCAGTGATGGTTCCGCCGGCCATCGACCGCCTCGCCCGCCTACCGGGTCTGGGTCTGCTTGGGAATCGTGTCGGCCTGCTGTGCCTGCTGGTAGCGCTGCTCGACGTCGTCCCAGTTCACCACGTCCCAGAAGTTGTCGACGTACTCGCCCCGGTTGTTCTCGTACTGGAGGTAGTAGGCGTGCTCCCAGACGTCGCAGACCAGCAGCGGGGTCGCGCCCTGCGGGTGCTGGTTCTGGTGGTTCTCGGCCGCGGCCACGATGGGCTTGTCCGCGATGTGGTCGTACACCAGCATGCCCCATCCGGAGCCCTCGACGCCCTTGGCAGCCTGCGAGAAGTCCGACTTGAACTGGTCGTAGCCGCCGAAGTGCTCGTCGAGGGCGTCGGCGAGGTCGCCGCCGGGTTCGCCGCCGCCGTCGGGGTGCATGTTCTGCCAGAAGACGGTGTGGTTGACGTGGCCCGAGAGGTTGAACGCGAGGCTGCGCTTGACCGACCGGACGTCGCCCCAGTCGTCGGAGCCGCGCATCTCCTCCAGTTTGTCGAGCGCGGCGTTCGCGCCGTCGACGTACCCCTGGTGGTGCTTGTCGTGGTGCAGTTCCATGATGCGCTGGTCGATGGCCGGTTCGAGCGCGTCGTAGTCGTACGGCAGTTCAGGTAGTTCGTAAGTAGCCATTCTGTCTCCCCCGTCTCCCGGGGCAACGGCCACCGGGTTAAGCTTTAAGCGAGTGGTCGAACGCCCGATATGCGGGTTCGCGGACACCCGCGCCGCCGGGCCGGGACGCCGGCCGGTCTCGCCGTGGCCGCAAGTCGCTTTGAAGCGGCTCCCCTCGGACCAACCGTGACACTCGAAGGCTCAGCGGCGCCCGACTTCAGCCTCGAAAGCACGTCCGGCGGCGAGGTATCGCTCGAAGAGACGCTCGACTCCGGGCCGACAATCGTCCTCGTCAACCGCGGCCACTGGTGCAGCTTCTGTGCCGAACAGCTGGCGACGTTCAGCAGGGTGTACGAGGACCTCAGATTCAACGAGGGCGTGAACGTCCTCCCCGTGGTGACGAGCGAGCTGCCGAAGCTGGTCGAGATGCGCGACCGGTTCGACTACGACTTCCAGCTGCTCGCCGACCCCGACGGGGAGGTCGCCGACCAGTACAGCGGGACCGAGCAGACCAGCCACGGGCTGACCGGTATCGCGGGGACCTACGTCGTCGACACGGACGGGCAGGTCCGCTACGAGCAGATTGCCGACTCGGTCGACGACCGCACCTACGGCAACTGGGTCCGGTACTTCATTCGCAACGACTTCGAGGACCCCTTCGGCGAGTAAGGGCGGCCCCGGTCGGCCGTATTCTTTCTGTCAGTGCTGCCCGTTAACCGAACGTGGGTGAAGGCTCCGTCGACTGATCGGAGGGCTGGGGAAGTCGTAGTACAGGCGTGACGAGAGCCCGATCCTGGTGCTAGAGGACAAGAGTGACGTGTTTTAGCGTGTTCATCGCCGGTTGTCCCGCCCCGTGTCCATCCCGCCGGTAACGAACGGTCCGGAGACCGCGGGACCACCACACGCCATGACCGACTCGTCCGACCCGACCGAACCGTCAGACTGGCCGTGGCCGGAGTCGCTCGACGCCGCCGAGGCGGCGCCCGAGTCCCACGAGGTCCTCCTGGAGAACGACCGGGTCCGCGTCGTCGAGGTCGCCATCCCGCCCGGGGAGCGCGAACCGGTCCACACCCACCGCTGGCCCGGCGTCGTGCTGGTCGACCGGGCCGCCCGAATCCGGTACTACGACGGGGAGGGTGAGGTGGCCTACGAGTCACCTGAACGTGGAGACGGCGAGGTGGCCGAGGCGTCCCCGCCGGAGACCGAGTGGATGGCGCCGGAGGGGCCGCACGGGGTCGAGAACGTCGATACGGTGCCCTACCACGCGATCCGGGTCGAGCTGAAGAGTCGTTGAGCCTCGGCCCGTGATTCACTCCTCGCCCCGCGCTCGCTCGAACATCGCGATGGCGGCCTCGCGGCGCTCGGCGTGGTCGACGATCGGCGCCGGGTAGTCGGGCGCGATCCGCTCGCGCTCGGCCGGATCGAGTTCGTGCCAGCCGTGAATCTGCTCCGCGCTCGCGTCCCGGAGCTCCGGGACGTGCTCGCGGACGAACTCCGCGTCGGGGTCGTAGCGCTCGCCCTGGGTCGTCGGGTTGAACACCCGGAAGTACGGCTGGGCGTCGGTGCCGGTCGAGGCGGCCCACTGCCAGCCGCCGGCGTCGTTCGCGGGGTCGTGGTCCGCCAGCTTCTCGCGGAACCAGGCGTAGCCCTCGCGCCAGTCGATCAGCAGGTCCTTCGTGAGGAACGAGGCGACGACCATCCGGAGCCGGTTGTGCATCCAGGCCTCCGCCCGGAGCTGGCGCATCCCCGCGTCCACGATGGGGTAGCCGGTCTCGCCGTCCTTCCACGCCCGCAGGGCGGCCTCGTCCTCGCGCCACTCGACCTCGCTCTCGTACTCCCGGTAGTTCCGACTGACGACGTCCGGTCTGGCCGCGAGCACGTGGGCGTAGAACTCCCGCCACGCGAGCTGGCGCTGGAACTCGCGGACCGACGCCGCCTCGCCGGGCTCCTCGGCTTCTCCGCCATCGCCGTCGCTCGCGTCCTCGTCGGGGTCGCCGTCCGCCCGCGCCATCGCCTCCTCCGTCGCTCGCCAGACCTCCCGGATCCCGACGGTGCCCCACTTGAGGTGGACCGAGAGCCGCGAGGTGCCCTCCCTGGCGGGGTAGTCGCGGTCCGCGGCGTACCGGAAGACGTCGTCCCCGCAGAACGCCCGGAGCCGCTCGCGGGCGGCCGCGGTCCCCGCCGCGGGGATCTCGGCCTCGGGTTTGTCGACGCCCAGGTCGGCGAGCGCCGGGACGTCGGTCCCGGCGATGCGGCCCGCGTCGACGACCTCGCCCTCCGCCGGCGGGTCGACCGGCGCGTCCGTCTCGCGGTCGCGCCACTTCCGCCAGAAGTAGCTGAACACCGAGTAGTGCTCGCCCTGATTCGTCCGGACGGAGCCCGGTTCGTGGAGCAGTTCGTCGTGGTACGCAGCCCGCGAGACCCCGGCGTCGTCGAGCGCGAGCCGGACCTCGCCGTCGCGCTCCCGCGCCAACCCGGAGTAGTCGCGGTTCCAGTAGACGGCGTCGGCGCCGTACTCGTCGGCGATCCGCGGCAGTTCCTCGCGGGGGTCGCCCCGAGTCACGAGCAGGTCGCCGCCGAGCCCCCGGTAGTCCGCGCGCAGCGACCGGAGCGCGTCGAGCAGGAACGCCGCGCGGGGCGGTCCGGCGTTGGCGAGCACGGCCGGGTCGAGGACGAAGACCGGCAGCACGGTCTCGCCGTCGCCGGCGGCCGCGGCCAGCGCGCGGTTGTCCGCGACTCGGAGGTCCCGGCGGTGCCAGTGGAGTCGCATGTCGGTGTCGTGGGACCGGGGCGTCCTCAAACCAGGGGTCGGCGCCCGGCGGTTCCTGTCGGCGACGAAATACCTAAGGCGGTGCCGCGGCCTGACCCGAACGATGCACGTCGAGCCTGGCCGCGCGGTCGGCGGGAGCAGACTGGCACTGTTCGTCGGAGTCCTCGGCCTCGCCGCAGCCACCTACCTGGGCGTCCCCGCGCTGGCGTGGGGCTGCCTCGCGGTGGTCGCGGCCGCGTTCGGGCTGAACACGGTCGGCAAGCTGCGCCACTACGCCGACCTCCCCGTCTCGGAGCGCGAGCGCCGTCGGCTCGTCGCCTCCTGGGTCGCGCTCGCCGTCGTGGTCGTGGCGTTCCTCGCCAACGTCGTCTACACCCGCCACGGCGCCGGCGACGGGAGCTACTACTGGGCGCTCGCGGTCGCCGGCATCGGCCTGGGGATGGTCCACCGCGGCCTCCAGGCGGAGTACCTCGGCGAGCTGGCGGCGGAGTCCGAGTCGGTCACCGCGGAATGAGGGCCGCCCCCGTCCCGCGGCGAGACGGACCGTCATCCCGCAGCAGGGAGAACAGGCACCGTCGCCCACCCCACCCGGACGGCCGCGCTGGTCGCGAGCACGGCCACGCCGAGTAGCACGAGGACCGCGTCGCCGACGCCGAACTCCAGCTCGGTCCGGAGCTCGCGGTCGCCGGTGAACGAGTAGCCCCGCATCTTCATCACCGCCATCATCGTGTTCGAGCGCCTGAGCACCGTCAGGAACATCGGGATGCCCACGCCGGGGAGGTTGCGCGCCAGCGTGATCGGGTTCCTCGTCTCGATCTCGAGGCCCTTGACCTTCATCGCGTCGAGGACGCGGTAGAGGTCGCTGATGGTGACGTAGAACAGCAGGAAGACGTACTCGACGGTGAACACCGCGACCTCCGGGACGCCCAGCGCCCGGAGGGCGTCGGTGAGCTCGGTCAGCTCCATCGTGGTGAAGATGCTCGCGCTCAGGAACAGCGCGGCCGGCCACGAGAGGGTGATCTTCAGGGCGTAGTCGAACGACCCGCCGAACGCCGGCTGGCCGGCCGCCATCCGCTCTAACGCGGGGAACGCCAGGAAGCTCAGCGCCTGGGGCACCTGGAGGGCCAGCAGCACCGCCACCCACTTCACCGGCACCCGGGCGACCGCGGCCATCCCGAGGCCCAGCACCGCGAGCCCGAGGATCCAGTGCCACGTCGGCGCGACGTAGATCAGCGACACGAGCAGCGCGAACAGCGCCAGCTTCGCGCGGGGGTCCCGGCGGTGGAGCGGACTGTCGACGTCGTTGTAGACGACCGGGACGCGGCGCTTCACGCCGAGACACCTCCCTCGGCCGCCAGCGCCTCGACCAGGTCGTCGCGGGTCAGCGCGTCGACCCCGACCCGCCGGGCCAGCCGCGCGGCCTTCGGCGGCCGGAGGTACCGATCGGCGAGCCGGTCCCGGTTCTCCGGCGCGAACACCTCGCGGACCGGCCCCTGCATCGCGACCTCGCCGTCGTCGAGGACCGTCACCCGGTCGGCGATCTCGCAGACGAACGCCATGTCGTGGTCGATGACGACGACCGCCGTCCCGTCGTCGCGGAGCCGCCGGATGGCGTCCTCGATGACCCGCTGGGAGGCGGCGTCGACGCCCGCCGCGGGTTCGTCCAGCACCACGGCCGCCGGGTCGGTCGCCAGCGCGGCGGCCATGGTGACCAGGCGCCGCTCGCCCTGCGGCAGGAAGACCGGGTCGGCCTCGCGCACGTCGCCGAGCCCGAGCAGGTCGACGACGGTCTCGACGCGCTCGTCGACGAACGCCTCGTCGTACCGCTCCCGCCTGCCGAGGAGGCCGAGCGGGCCGCGCCGCTCGTACCGGCGCTTCTCCAGCGGATACCGGATCTCGTCGACGACGGTCTGTCGGTTCAGCTGCTCGTCGGGGTTCTGCAGCGCGATGCCGACGTCCTCGGCCAGGTCCCGCGCCGTGGCCTCGGCGGTGTCGGTCCCGGCGGCGACCACCCGTCCGGACGTGGGGCGCTGGAGCCCCACGAGGAGCTTGCTGAGCGTGGTCTTGCCCGCGCCGTTGCCGCCGAGGATCGCGTGGACCTCGCCCGCGCCGACCGACAGGTCGACGCCCGAGAGCGCGACCGTCCCGTCCGGGTACTCGTAGGTGCAGCCCTCGACCGAGAGGACCGCGTCGTCTCCGTCTCGCGACGCCGCTCCGGAGTCGCCCGCACCACCGGCCGACCCGGTTCGCCCGGCGCCGTCGGGGGCCACGGGCGTCCGCCGCCCGTCGGCCGAGACGGCGCGCGCGAACTCGTCGGCGGTCAGCGGCGAGGCGTCGAGCCCGACCCGCCGGGCCACGTCGAGCGCGACCGGCGGGTCGACCCCGACGTCCGACAGCAGCGCGGCGTCCGTCAGCACCTCCCGGGTGGGCCCGGAAGCGACGACCTCGCCGCCGTCGAGCACGACGACCCGGTCGGCGATGCCGACCAGTTCGTCGGGGTCGTTGGCCGTGACGACGAGCGTGGTCTCGCCGGCCAGCGACGCCACGAGGTCGGCCACGCTCCGCCGGCCCTCGGGGTCGAGCATGTCGGTCGCGGTGTCGAACACGAGCACCTCGGGGTCGACGGCGAGCGCGGCCGCGATGGCGAGCCGCTGCTGCTGGCCGCCCGACAGCTCCCAGGTGAACTTCTCGGCGACGTCCCGGAGCCGCACCCGGTCGAGCAGGTCGAGCGCCCGCGACTCGGCGGCCTCCCGCGAGCGGCCGGCGTTGGTCAGCGGGGCGACCACCTCGTCGAGCGCCCGGATCTGGGTGAGCTGGGCGCTGTAGTCCTCGAACACCATCGCCACCCGGTCGTCGTCGGCCGACCGCGGGTCGCGGCCCGCGACCGAGAGCCCGCCCTCGATCCGACCGCCGGTGATCTCCGGCACGAACCCGGCCAGCGCCATCGAGAGCGTCGTCTTCCCGGCCTCGACCGGCCCGAGCACACCCAGTACCTCGCCCTCGTCCGCCCCGAACGAGACGTCGTCGAGCGCCGGACCGTCCCCCGTCGGGTACGTGAACGTGAGGTCGTCGACAGCTATCGCGCTCCCGCTCCCGTCGCGTGCACTTCGGTTCATGTACGAAAAAGGGTCTCCGTTCAGTTCGCGACCTGGCCGTCCGCGGCGGCCGGGAACAGCCGGTCGGCCCGGCCCTTGAGGTAGTTCACCATCGGGATCAGCGGGATGGCGCCGAGGATGATGCCGTGGGTGACCGTGTTCCCCGCGAGCGCCGTGAGGTAGACGTTGATGGAGTCGCCCTCGATGACCAGGAATACCAGCCCCTCGATGGCGAACTGGACGAAGCCGCCGAGCACCGCGCCGGTCGCCAGCCGCATGACGTCGTCGGTGTCGTCGCCCATGACCCAGCCGGCGATCGTGAACCCGACGAGGTAACCCGCCCAGCCGAACGGCTCGTCGGGTTCGAGGCCCTCGAAGAAGTCGAGGATGCCCTCCGCGAGCGTCGCGCCGACCGCGGCCGCGATGGTCGGCGTCCCCCACGGCACGAAGACGATGACCGTGTAGACGACGAAGAACGGCTTCCAGTCGATGTCGGGGCCGAACTCCCCGACCCCCTCCGCGATGGCCAGTCCGCCCGCGAACAGGACCGCCGTGAGCCCCGCGATCACTATCAGGTTCCCTATGCTAGCGTCGGTCGTGAAGCGTCGTTTGCCGGTTGCGCCCTGCGACATCAGGCGTGAAATCGGAACTACCCCTCAAAACATCTACTATGATACATATTTGGCAGTAACGGGCGCTCGGAACGCCTCATAGTGATATATACCAATGCCGAAATCCGCCTCCGTCTCCCGGTTTGAGACGATCACGGTTCGTGGTGACGGAATCATCGAATGCATCGGCATCCAGACATAGTCGGATCAGTCCCCTCAATCACTCCCTTCGCAGGCGACCGTAGCCGGTAAGAGTCGTCCGCGGTCGGCGAACCGCGCGAACGACGACCAAATTTTATTGGCGTCGACGGCGTATCGCGGTCCCCATGCTACCGCCCGCCGCCTCCGGAGCCCTCCTCGTCCTCGCGGTGCTCGGGACCGTCGCGTTCGCCGACCGCATCGTGGACGCGATGGTGTCGGTCGACGAGTTCGAGGCGCCCGACCGCCCCGAGTGAGTCCCGGGGCCGTCACCGGAGGCTCGCGTTCCCGCTCCCGTCCGCCAGCACCGACTCGTCGAGGTCAGCGACGGAGTCGCGCCCCGACAGCGCCAGCGTCAGGTCGAGGTCCGCGAGGAAGTTCCGGACGACCGCCCGGACGCCGTCCTCGCCGTCGATGGCCAGCCCGTAGACGTAGGGGCGACCGAGCAGCACGGCGTCCGCACCGAGCGCGAGCGCCTTGATCGCGTCCGCGCCCCGGCGGATACCGCTGTCGAAGAGGATGGCGAAGTCGTCCCCCTCGTCAGCCAGCGCGCGCTCGTCGGCCACTGCCTCCACGACGTCCGGAAGCGCCTCGATGGCCGCGATCGCGCCGTCGACCTGCCGGCCGCCGTGGTTCGAGACCACGACCCCGTCGACGCCACGGCGGACCGCCTCGCGGGCGTCCTCGGGGTGGAGGATGCCCTTCAGCAGCACCGGGAGGTCGGTCCGCTCGACGACCGCGTCGACGGTCGCCCAGTCCATCGAGAGGTCGCCGAACTGCTCGATGAACTGCCAGAGGGCGGTCCGTTCGTCCTCCTCGGGCGGGGCGTCGAGCGAGTCGCGGAACGCCGGGTCGGCGAGGTAGTTCGCCACGCCCTCGCCGTCGAGGAACGGGAGGTAGGCGTTGGCCACGTCGCGCTCGCGCCACCCCATCGTCGGCGTGTCGAGCGTGACGACGATGGCCTCGTAGCCCGCCTCCTCCGCGCGGTCCACGAAGCTGGCGATCACGTCCGGGTTCTGGCTCGGGTAGAGCTGGAACCACCCCGTAGCGTCGCCGAGTTCGGCAGCGACGTCCTCCATGGTCGCCGAGGCGGCCGAACTGGAGACGAACGGGACGCCGACGTCGGCGGCGGCCCGCGCGCTCGCCAACTCGCCGCCCTCGTGGATGATCGACTGGACGCCGACCGGCGCGAGCAGCACCGGGACGGGGAGCTCCCGGCCGAGGAGTTCGACCGAGAGGTCCCGCTCCGCGACGTCCTGCAACATCCGCGGGACGATGCGCCACCGCCGGAACGCCTCGCGGTTCCGGTCGGCCGTGTCCTCGCCGCCCGCGCTCCCGACGACGTAGGCGCAGGCCTCCGCCGAGAGGGCGTCCGTGGCCGCCTCGCGGAGGGCGTCGGGATCGACGGGCAGGTCGGGGTGCTGGTCGGCGAGCATCCCGCCGGCGTACACCTCGCGCTGTCGATTCGGGCCGTAGGGCTCGGACGGGTCGTCCATGGTCCCTCGGAGGCGGTGTGGGGTGTTATAGCTTGGTCCGGAAGCGGGCCGGCATCACTCGCCGCCGGCCCGCGCCAGCACCGCCGAGGCAGCCACGCCGGCGACGAACGCCAGCCCCACGTTGGTCGCGACGCCGAGGACGCCGACGCCCGCGGTCAGCGCCAGCGAGTCGGTGTCGAGGCTCGCCCGGCCCAGTTCGACGCTGACCAGCGCGAGCACGACCCCGAGCGCCGCCATCGGGAACGCCGCGACCAGGTCGGCCGCGCCGAGCGCCGCCGCGGCGTAGAGCGCCCCCAGCACCAGGTTCGCGCCCGCGGTCCGCGCGCCGAAGGCGTGCTTGCCCGCGACGCCGCCGCTGCCGTGGCACATCGGGAGCGCGCCGAGCGGCACCGCCAGCAGGTTCATCGCGCCCATGCTCGTCGCGAGTTCGTCGGGCGAGACGTCGGCGTCGTAGAGGTCGCCGAGGAGCAGCGAGGTCGCGACCGCGGCGTTGCCCACGGTCATCGCGAGCTGCGCGCCGGTCGCGGCGAGGGCGTCCCGGGTCAGTGCGAAGTCGGCCGGGAGCGGGCCGAATCCGCCAGCACCGGCACCGGCCCCGAGACCCGCGACGCCCAGGGCCGGCACGGCGAGGCCCGGCGCGCCCGTCTCCAGCCCGGCGAGCGCGACCCCGAACCCGAGGACGGCCAGCGCGCTCGCCCGCCGGTAGCCCAGTGCGATGACCGAGACTCCCACGGCTCCGGCCGCGAGCGCGATCTCCGGTGCGCCGGCGCCGAGTTCGAGCCCGGTCCGGGCCAGCACGAGCGCGACCGCCAGCTGGACCCCGCGGATGACGGCCGCGTCGATGCGGTCGGCGAGCGCGCCGAGCGCGCCCGCCGCGCCGAGCGCGAGCAGGACGCCGCCGGCGAGCGTCCCCGCAGCCGCGAGCTCCGGGACCGTCAGCGACCCGGCGACCACGAGCGCAGCCAGCGCCTTCATGGGTTCGACCGAGACCGGCGCGCCGTACCGCAGCCCCCAGACCACCTGGAACGCGCCGAACCAGAGCAGCAGCACCGGCAGGCTGAGGTCGGTCAGCGCCGATACGGCGACCACGATCGGGAGCACCGTCACCGAGTCGCCGACCGCGCCGGTCACCTCGCCGGCGGAGAGTTCGACCCGCCGCGTCCCCCAGTTCACGACCGGGACGTCCATGTCCGAAGGGTCGGTCGTAATCGACTTAGGTTTACTCAGAAACCGGAATCGGCTGTGAGCGAGTCTGGCGTAACCGACATCGGTTACACTTCCCGGCCTGTCAGCTCAGCGCGAGCCGGAGGTGGCCGAGGAACGGCACGCGCACCTCGGCGGTGCCCCGGACCCACGAGGGGCGGACCGGTCGGCTCCGACCGACCGCCTGGTCGTAGTAGGGGTTGGCGTCGCCCAGCGTCACGAACCCGGCGTTCGGGGCCGGGCAGTTCCGGATCTCGGCGCAGCTGTCGCCCGGGAGGTACTCGGGGTCGGCCTCGTCGTACCAGTTCTCCGAGTCGTTCACCCAGAACCGCGCCCGGTGGATGATTGGCGTCTCCGACCTGCTGCCGTCGGGCCGGAAGACGATCACGTCCCCGTGGTCGCCGAGCTTCCGGTAGCCCGTCGTCTCCCCGGCCCGGTGGGTCACGACGCCGGTCCCGTCGGTCGCGGCGCCGGGCGCCAGCCGGTGCTCGTCCATCACGAACACGAGGTCGCCCCGCTCCATGTGGGGCTCCATGCTCCCGCTCTCGACCGCGACCATCGGCGGCCACACCCCGCTGACGCCGAACAGCACTAGGGCGACCAATCCGACGACGAGGAGGCTCTGGGCGGTGTCCCGGAGGAGCGCGACCGCGGCGTGGTCGCTCTCGCGGAACCGGGTCACCGCCTCGCGCACCCGCTCGGTCGGCGTGTCGTCGCTCATCGACTCTGACGTCTCCGGGCGGTCCCGTTAATCTTCTGCCGGGTCCGCGGAGTGTCGCCTCTTCTGGCGGGTTCGCGAGGCGTCGCTGTCGGCCTGCCCCCTGCGACCGCCGGCGAGTGAGTGGGGCGGCGACCGCCAACGCGACGCCGGATGAACCGCGTTCCCGGTCCTCGGCGTTGGCACGGGAACTATGGTGGGCGCCTGCGTGGTGTCGGCCATGACCCACCGAACCGTCCACCTGCCGGTGGCGGCCCGACCGAGCATCGACGACGTGGTCTCGCTGGCCCGGCTGGCCGAGGAGACCGGCTACCGCCGGGCGTGGCTCCCGGAGACCTGGGGCCGGGACGCCGCGACCGTGCTCGCGACCGTCGCCGAGCGCACCGACGACATCGGCATCGGCCCCTCGATCCTCAACGTCTACTCCCGATCGCCCGCGCTCGTCGGCCAGACCGCCGCGACGCTCCAGGAGCTGTCGGGCGGGCGGTTCCGCCTCGGCCTCGGCCCCTCGGGGCCCGCCGTCATCGAGGGCTGGCACGGCCAGTCCTTCGACGAGCCCCTCCGGCGGACCCGCGAGTACATAGAAATCGTCCGGCAGGTGCTCTCGGGCGAGACGGTCAACTACGCCGGCGACGTCTTCACCCTCGGGGGCTTCCGGCTGCGGTGCGACCCGCCGGAGACCCCCGTAGCGGTCGACGCCGCCGGGATGGGCCCGAAGTCGGTCGAACTCGCCGGCCGGTTCGCCGACGGCTGGCACGCGCTGATGCTCACGCCCGACGGGGTGCGCGACCGGATGGAAGACCTCCGGCGGGGCGCCGACCTCGGCGACCGCGACCCCGACGACGTCCGGGTCACGCTCTCGATCACCTGCGCGGTCTCGGAGGACGGCGAGCGCGCCCGAACCCTCGCGCGCCAGCACCTCGCGTTCTACGTCGGCGCGATGGGGACGTTCTACCGGAACGCGCTCGCCCGGCAGGGCTACGAGGAGACCGCCGAGACCGTCGCCTCGGCCTGGGGCAACGGCGACCGGCAGGCCGCGCTCGACGCCATCGGCGACGACCTGCTAGACGACCTCGGGGCGGTCGGCACGCCCGAGCGCGCCCGCGAGCAGATCGAGCGGTTCGAGGCCATCGACGGCGTCGACCGGGTCGCGGTGTCGTTCCCCCGTGGCGCCGAGCAGGACGAACTGGCGGCGACCCTGGAGGCGCTCGCGCCGAATCGGTGAGCGCGGACTCCCCGCCGGAACGGCCCAGAGGCGGCTCTGGAGAGCTCCGGACGCCTTCGTAGCGGTGGGGAGGGCTACCCACCGAAGCCTTTTGTCGCGGGTCTGAGGAGATCCGGACGCACAATGAGTAGATCGACGTTCGAGCTGTACGAGGACCGATCCGAGAACTGGCGCTGGCGACTCGTCCACGACAACGGCAACATCATCGCCGACTCCGGGGAGGGGTACGCGACGAAGCAGAAGGCCGAGCAGGGCATCGAGAGCGTGAAGGCGAACGCCGCCGACGCCGACGTCGTCGTCGCCGACTGAGTCGACATCGCCGCGCGGCCGGTTCTCCGTTTGGTTCCGGCGACGCGGGGAACACCTATTCCGGTCGCGGCCGACACCGGACGCATGACCGAGACCGAACTATCCGACGTCCGCGTCGACCACGTCGGCATCGCGGTCGAGTCCGTGGCCGACGCCGAACCCCTGCTGGAACTGCTCGGCGCCGAGAAACTCGTCCACGAGACGGACCCGACCGGCGCGTTCCGGTGGGCCTACTACCGGCTCGGCGACGCCTCGCGGGTCGAACTGATAGAGCCCGTGGACGGGGAGGAGTCGTTCCTCACCGACTTCCTCGCCGAGCGCGGGCCGGGGATGCACCACGTCACCCTGGAGGTCGCGGACATGGACGCGGCGGTCGACGCGCTCGACGCCGGGGGTGTCCGCGTCGTCGACCGGACCGACTACGACGAGTGGTCGGAGGCGTTCGTCTCGCCCCGGAACCCGACCGGCGTGCTGTTCCAGCTGATGGAGTACCGCGAGCCCTTCGAGGACGGGCGGCCCGGCTCCGAGCGACTCTACATCGGCGGGAAGAAGCTCTCGGAGTAGCGGTTCGGGGACCCCGTTCGCCCGTCGCGCTTAATGCCGTGCGAGCGCTACGACCGGCATGTTTCCGCTGGGCCACGTCGGGATGGCCCTCCTGTTCGCCGCGCCCATCGCGCTCCTGCTCGACCGGAAGCGCCGGTACCCGCCGGTGCTGGTGCTGGCGCTGGCCACCGCGCTCCTGCCGGACCTCGACGGGAAGGTTCCCTTCTCGCACCACCACGGCGGTCCGCACACCGTGCTGTTCGCGCTCGCGGCCAGCCTCGCCTTCGGACTCGCCCTGGCGTTCGTCTCGGTGAACCTCCTGTGGCTCGCCCGTCGCGTCGACAGCGTGCCCGAGTTCCGGCCGCGGGCGGCGTTCGCGCTCGGGTTCGGCGGCGCGCTCGCCGGCCTCGCCAGCCACCTGTTCGCCGACCTGCTGATGATCCCCATCGCCGACAACCCGGTCGAGCCCCTCTGGCCGCTGTCGAACCGGCCGGTCGCGCTCGGGCTGGTCCACCCCGCCGACCCGGCGTGGAACTACGGGCTGCTGGCCGCCGGAATCGCCGCACAGCTCCTCGTCCTGACCGTCGTCGTCCGCCGCACTCGGGACCGGACGTCCGCGGTCCGATCGACCCCGTCCGGCGATTCGAATCGCTCGCGGTGACCCCCGTCGGGGTCGCTGCCGGGCCGACCCGCGGGCGCTCGGACCGGAGAAACGAACCACTCCATGAAAGTTTATCGGCGCCCGGGTCGAAGCCCGGGGCATGCGACGCGTCGAAGTGACCGAGTTCGGCGGTAGCGACGCACTGGACGTGACCGAGGCCGAGACGCCCGAGCCCGGGCCCGGGCAGGTCCGCATCAAGGTCGAGGCCGCGGGCGTCAACTTCGCGGACATCATGCAGCGCCGGGGCCACTACGTCGGCGGGCCCGACCCGACCTACGTGCCCGGGATGGAGGCCGCGGGCGCGATCGACGCCGTCGGCGACGGTGTCGAATACGAGGAGGGCGACCGGGTGGTCGCCATGACCGGCCGGGGCGGCTACGCCGACTACGCGCTGGCCGACGCCGACTCGCTGTTCGAGGTGCCCGAGCCGATGTCATTCGCCGAGGCCGCCGGGTTCCCGGTCCAGTTCCTGACCGCCCACGCGGTCCTCCACGAGTGGGGCAAACTGGAAGACGGTGAGCGCGTCCTGGTCCACGCCGCCGCGGGCGGCGTCGGCACCGCGGCGGTCCAGCTGGCCAGCGCGGCCGGCGCCGAGGTGTTCGGCACCGCCAGCACCGACGAGAAGCTCGACCTGGCCGAACGGCTCGGCTGCGACCACCCGATCAACTACGAGGAATCAGACTTCAGAGAGGTCGTCGCGGACCGGACTGACGACGAGGGCGTCGACCTCGTGCTCGACGGCGTGGGCGGCGAGACGTTCGCGCGGAGCATCGACGCGCTCTCGCACTTCGGCCGGGTCGTGGCCTACGGCGCGGCCAGCGGCGAACCCGGCGAGGTCGACACCACGCGACTGCTCTTCGAGAACAAGTCCGTACTCGGTTTCCACCTCGGGAACGCGCTCCAGCGCGACCCCCAGCGCATCCTGAAGGCGGTGCCCGAGCTCCAGGAGCTGCTGGCGTCGGGCGAACTGGAGGTCGTGGTCGGCGAGCGGTTCCCCCTCGAGGCCGCGGCCGAGGCCCACGAGGCCATCGAGAACCGCGAGACCGTGGGGAAGGTCGTGCTGGAGCCCTGAGCAGGGTCCCGCCGAGATGGCCGGAGACGCTCAGCCCGGGAACTCGCTCACGTCGATTTCCCCCCGGCGACCGTCCAGCACGTCGAACTCCTCGCCGCGACGCAGCTCCAGCCAGCGCAACAGGCGCTCGGCCCACCGAAGTTTCTTCGCCTTCGTCGCGTCGACGTCGGGGTCGTCGAGGTCCCAGCCGACGAACACCAGGCGGTCGGCGCTGAGGTGGTCGGCGAGGAACGCCGCCCGGTCGCCGTCGGTGAAGCCCCCGAAGTTCCGGACGGGCCCGACCGGCCGGGCCTGCGTCGTCGCAAGGACGTGGTCGAGGTCGAACCGGGGCACCCACTCGCGGAGCGCGGCCAGGTTGTCGCCGTGGGCGTGGGCCGCGACCGGAATCCCGTCCCGGGTCAGCTCGCGGGCGGTGGCGGGGTTCTTGTCGAGGTCCGTGACCATGCAGTCGACCGCGATACCAGCGTCCCGGAGGTCGTCGGCCGCGGTCGAGGCCGCGAACACGGCGTCGGCGTCGCGTGCGCGGTCCAGTTGGTCCGCGTCGGTCAGCGAGGGGCCGGCGCCCGCCACGGCGACTGTGAGGCCGGTCGCGTCGAGGCGGTCGAGGTCGAACGGCCGGGCCAGGTCGGCCAGCGCGTCGCGGGCGCGCTCGTCGGCCGACCGGGCGAAGCCGAAGTCGTCGAGTATCAGCTCGTAGACGGGTCTCCAGGTCTGATAGTTCATAAGAACCGTCGAGCCGGAAGTTCGCTGGCAAGTACCCCTACCCGCGAGCGCCCTTCCGGCTTCCCGAGCGGTGGTTCTGGCTCCCCCGGCATAAGTTTTCTCTTAGCGTTTCGGCTCGCCGACGCTTTCGAGCGCCGCGCGCAGGCGGTCTGCGGCCCCGTCGACGAGGGTCCGGAGCCGGCCGAGCTCGGCCGGCGATCCCGCGACCAAGACGCCCGACTCGCCGGGCGCGACGACGGCACCGGCGTCCGGGGCGGCTGCGCCGAGAGCCTCGCGCTCGTCGGTCGAGAGCCCCGAGAGCTCGAAGACCTGCGTCGCCATCTCGTCCGCCAGGTCCGCGTCGGCGCCGAGGCGGTCGAGGTGGCGGGCCGCCTCGCCGGCGACGGTCACGTCGAGTTCCTCGACGCCGATTCCGTCGACGTCCTCGGCCACCCGGTCGCGGGCGAACGCCGCGCCGATCTTCGCGGCGTCGGCGGTCTCGGCCACGTCGTGGGTCCGGACGACGTGGGCGCCGCGCTCGACCGCCATCGAGGTGGCGGCCAGCGACACCGGGAGGGCCGCCTCGGTGCTCCGGCCGGCGACGTCCCGGAGGAAGTTCTTCCGGTTGATCGAGACCAGGATGGGCCGGCCGAGCCCGCGGAACTCCCGGAGGCGGCGGAACGTCTCGCGGTCGTCCTCGAGGGTCTTCTCCTCGGACCACCCGCCGAACGCCGGGTCGACGATGGTCTTGTCGGTCAGCCCCTCACGTTTCAGAGCCTCGTAGATGTCGTCGGGCTTCTCCACCGCGCCCGGCCGCTTCAGGTCGGGCGGACTCGCCATCTTGACGACCGCGGCGTCGCGCTCGCGGCACACGTCGGGCATCGCGGGGTCGGCGAACCCGCAGATGTCGTTGACCATGTCGAAGCCCCGCGAGAGCGCCTCGTCTGCCACCTCGGCATACCGGGTCTCGATGGAGAAGACGGCGTCGCCCGACACGCTCTCGATGGCCTCGACCGCGGTGTCGAGCCGGTCGAGCTCCTGCTCGGCCGACAGCACCTCGAAGCGCTTGTTGGCGGACTCGAGGCCGACGTCGACGATGTCGGCGCCCTCGCCGATGAGCTCCTCGTCGACGTACGCGGCGGCCTCGCCCGGGTCGTCGTAGACGCTCGGGTCGTAGGGCGACTCCTCGCTGACGTTGAGGACGCCCATGATCCGCGGCGGGTAGTCGTCGCCGATGCCCAGCCCCGCGGCGGTGACGTTCTGCATGTCGGGACGGCGGGACCCGAGAGGTAAAAAGCGGGTCGTTTCGGCAGCGATTACAGGGACTGGTCCGTCTCCTCTCTCACCACGACCGGGAACGTCTCGGTGTGGGTCCGCCCCGAGAAGCGAACCGTCGCGGTCACCGACTCGGGAGTCGCGTCGCGCAAGTCGTCGTACCCGACGTCAGCTTCCGAGACGACCTTTCCGTCTCGGTCACGTCCGGTCCAGCGATCGACCGTCACCGCGAGCCCGTGGCGTTCACAACTGTCGGTTCGGTCCCTGCTGTCCCGACCGTCGTCGGTTCGGTCGTCGCCTGCGGCGTCCTCGTCGGGGTGCAGCCCCCACGCGATGCTGACTCCTCGGCTCTTGTCGAGTCGCGACTCGACCACCCCGGCGATGCGGTCCCGACCGAGTTTTGCCCCCTCGGTCGTCGCCCAGTCCTCGAAGGGTCGGGTCTCGTAGGCTGACTCGCGCTCTGGCGGATCCTCGTCGCCGGCCCGAATGCGGGCCACGTATCGAATCGCGTGTTCATCCGGCCGGTACTCGGTCCCGGCGGGCGGGTCGACGTCGCCCTCGACCGAGACGGAGTCGGCGCGACCGCGGTCGGTCATGCAGACCGCTACGACCGTAGGGTGCCTAAGCGTTCGGAGGCGCTCGGAACACACCTGCAGATTGGGTGGATGAAAGGGGCCGCCCGCTCGCGTTTACCTGGTCGTCTGGCCGACCCCTGTCCGAGGCGACCGGAGGGAGCCGAGGATATGTCGGCCAGCGACCGCGAGCGGGCGGGGGCTTTCGAAACCACGTGGTCCGATTCCGTTGGTTGTCACCACGGTCCCCCAGAACACTCGGACCGAAACCACCCGCCGGCGCAAACCTAAGGTTTAAATCGTCCTTCCACAGGGGATGTGACATGAACTTCGTCTCGTCGGGTCACTGGGCCGACCACTCCGGGGCCGACGCCGAGCGGGCGGTCTGGGACCGGCTCAAGTCGGCGTTCGGGCCGGACGACGCCGGCGTCGCCTACCACCGGTACCCCATCGTGGACCGGACCGCCGGGGAGTACGACCGGGAGATGGACTTCCTCCTGTTCCTCCGGGAGGCCGGCGCGGTGGTCATCGAGTGCAAGGGCTACCAGATCGACCACATCCGGGCCATCGAGGGCGACAAGTGGGTGCTGCGGGGGACCGCCCAGTCGAGCGCCGCGCCGTACTCCCAGGCCCGCGACCAGGGGTTCAAGCTGCTCTCGCACTTCACGAAGGAGCCCGACCTGATGGACGAGCGCCACAACCACAAGGTGTCGATGAACCCCCTCGTCGCGCTCCCCAACATCTCCCGGGAGGAGTGGGAGGCCCGCGGGTTCCACGAGGGGCCGGCCGCGCCGCCGGTGCTGACCGCCGACGACCTCACGCCGGCCGCGCTGCGCCGCCGGATCGAGTCGCTGCCCGGCGAGCGGCTCTCCACCGAGGAGTACGAGGCCGCCCGGGCGGTGCTGAGCGGCGGCCAGCCGATCAGCGGCGAGCGCAGTCCACAGCTCGAAGACGGCCAGACGAAGGCCGGCCTCTACGAGCGCCTTCAGAAGGGGCTGAACAGGCTCGACGAGAAGCAGGAGGAGGTCGGTCTCCAGATCCCCGACGGCCCCCAGCAGGTCCGGGGCATCGCGGGGTCGGGCAAGACCGTGCTGATGGCCAAGAAGGCCGCCCGGATGCACGCCGCCCGCCCCGAGTGGGACGTCGCGCTCACGTTCCAGACCCGGAGCCTCTACGACACCATCACCGAGAAGGTCCGGCGCTACTACGCCTTCTTCACCTCCGAGGACGCCGAACCGGACTGGAACAAGCTCAACATCCTCCACGGCTGGGGCGGCCGGGAGCGCCAGGGGCTCTACTACCGCATCGCCCAGGAAGCGGGCGTCTCGCCCCGGACCTACGGCGACGCCAGGGACGCGTTCGACGAGGCGGACGGCAACCTGCTCCACTCCTGTTGCCTGGAGGTGCTGGAGGAGGGTCACGTCCAGGAGTCGTACGACGCGATCCTCATCGACGAGGCCCAGGACTTCGACCCGGGGTTCTACAGGCTCTGCCGGGCCGCGCTCCGCCCGCCGAAGCGGCTTATCTGGGCGTACGACGAGGCCCAGAACCTCCAGACGCTGACCGCGCCGAGCCCGACCAACGTCTTCGGGACCGACGAGTCCGGCGAGCCGGTGGTCGACCTGCGGGGCACCTACGAGGGCGGCGTCCAGAAGAGCCAGATCATGCGGAAGGCCTACCGCACCCCGCGGTCGGTGCTGATGCTGGCCCACGCGCTCGGGATGGGGCTGGTGCGGGACGGCGGCGCGGTCCAGGCCATCACGACCCAGGACGGCTGGGAGTCGATCGGCTACGAGGTCGCGTCGGGCGACTTCCGGAAGTTCGGCGAACCGGTCGAGCTGACGCGGCCGGCCGAGCACTCGCCCCACCCGCTGGCCGACGAGACGGCCGCCACCCCGTTCGCGGCGTTCCAGTCGTTCGCGACCAAGGACGACGAGATCGAGTGGGTGGCCGACCGCGTCGCGGCCGACGTGACCGACCACGGCCTCGCGCCCGAGCAGATCCTGGTCGTCCCGCTCGGTGAGTACTGGCCCTCCAGGGAGACGGGCGAGCGACTCGCCGACGAACTCGAAGCGCGGGGCGTGACCCCCAACCTGGTCTGGGAGGGCAGCAAGGACGTGTTCGCCGAGGACGGCGCGGTCACCGTCTCGCGGGTCAACCGGGCGAAGGGCAACCAGGCCGCGACGGTGTACGTCGTCGGCGTCGAGCACGTCGAGGACGACAGCCGGCGGGCCGACCTGGTCCAGCGGCGCAACGAGGCGTTCGTCGCGCTCACCCGGACCGAGGCGTGGTGCACGGTCACCGGCACGGGCGACGACGAGCCCATCTTCCACGAGATCGAGGACATCAACCGCCAGGTCTCGTGGTTCGACCCGGCCCTGACGTTCCCCGCGCCCCGCCCCGACGACCTCGAACGCGAGATGGACGAGGGGTCGCGGGCCACGACCATCGACCAGTTCGCGGACTAGCCCGGACAGCGGATCGGGCGGCGGCCGACGCGGCGCGGGCAAACGGGCTCTTTTTCACGCCCGAACGCCAACCGTCGAGCAAATGGGCAAGGTCAGCATCGGGCTTCGCGGCTGGCGGTTCGACGAGGAGGAGGTGTTCACCGAGGACGGGGAGTTCCGACCGATGGACGAGATCCCGAAGGAGCCCCGCAAGCGGCTGGTCCGGCTCCAGGCGCTGGTCAACGCGCCCTGCGACGCGTGTTGGCTCATCCACGGCGACGAGGAGGTCCACGAGTGCAACGTCGCGGAGGTCGTCTACGGCGAGGCGCTGGGCGAGGTCGTGCTCTGCTCGGAGCACGAACCCGACTTCCTCTACTGGTTCTCGGAGGCGGGCGGCAGCCGGTTCAAGGGCCAGCAGGAGCTCCAGGACGAGTTCCACGAGTGGTTCGCCGACGGCGGGCGCGCCCCCGAGGGGTACGGCGGCGTCGAGCACGTCGAGACCGACCCCGAGGACGTGCCCGAGCCGCCCGAGGCCGACCAGGAGGCGCTGAACGTCGAGCTCCCCGAGGAGGAGCGCGAGCGCATCGACCTCCGGAACATGGACGCGGAGGGCGACGAGTCGAGCGGCGAACCGATCGACGAGGACGACGCGGACGACCTCGACCTCGGGCGGGACTACCCCTCGTCATGAACCCGCCCGCCGTCGCCGTCGTCGAGCCGAAGACCCCCGGCAACGTCGGGACCATCGCGCGGGCGATGAAGAACTTCGGGCTGTCCGACCTCAAGATAGTCGACCCGCCCGACCTCCACCGCGACAGCGAGGCCTACGGCTTCGCCGGCCAGGCCCGCGAGGACGTGCTGCCGAACTACGACGAGGTGACGTTCGACCACCTCGTGGAGAACTACCACACCGTGGGGCTGACCGGCAAGACCAACGAGGACGCCCGCAAGCACCGCCGGTTCCCGTTCGTGACGGTCGACGAGCTGGCCGACGACCTCCGGGGCGTCGAGGCCGACACCTGCCTCGTCTTCGGCCGCGAGGACAACGGCCTGACCAACGACGAGATGGCGCGGGTCGACCGGGTGTGCTCGATCCCCGCGAGCGCCGCCTACTCGTCGCTCAACCTGGGGCAGGCCGCCACGGTCACCCTCTACGAGCTCCGGGAGCTCACCCTGGAGGAGACCCAGCTCCCGGACGTCGAGCGCGAGCGGGCCGACGAGGCCGAGATCGAGGGGTTCTACGACCACTTCGCCGAGTTCCTGGCCGCGATCGACCACCCCGAGGAGAAGCGGGCCAAGACGCTCCGGCTGGTCCGGCGGCTCCTGGGTCGGGCCCACCCGACCGGCCGGGAGGTCCGGACCCTCCGCGGGGTGCTCCGGCGCGCCATCTACCACGCCGGGGACGACAGCTGACCCCGAGCACCGGCGAAGGCACGGCTCCGGACAGCTTCGACCTGCGCCGTAGTCCGTCGCCCGAACGGCTTTTCCGACTCGCCCGCGAACGTCAGGTAGGCGGTAGTGGGGGTTCGTTCAATGTCACAGGTGCTTAGAGTGCAGTTCGCACGGCGACGGACAGATAGTCAAATCTTTTATCAGACAGGTGCGTAACTACCCAGTACTATGTTTGCCTCCCTCCCGCTCGGTACGCAGTTCACCCTCCTCGTCGCGGTCCCGAGCATCGCGGCCATGCTGGTCGGCAAGCGGCTCTTCCTCCCGGACGAGCGGTTCCGGACGCTGCTCGTCGACTTCCTGAAGACCGACTGGAAGTACCTCGGGGTCGCCTGGGTGGTCACCGAGGTCGTGAACACGCTGGCGCTGCACTTCCACGTCGCCCGGACCTTCACGGGCGCCATCTACGCCATCGAGGGCGCGACCGTCGCGGCGTTCCAGGCGGTGACGGCCACGCCGCTGACGGTGCTGGCGACCGGCGTCTACCTCGTCGGGTTCCCGTTCGTCGTGCTGTTCACGTACTTCAAGCTGAAGGCCCACGACGAGGAGGAGGCCCACCGCTACGCGCTGGCGTACATCATGGTGGTCGTGGCGGCGGTGCCGTTCTTCCTGCTGTTCCCGGTGAAGGTGTCGTCGCTGTACCTCTCGACGGTCGAGCCGCTGATGTACGAGCTCAGCCCGGCCATCCAGTACGGCATCTTCTCGACCGACACGCTCGTGAAGGCGTTCCCGAGCCTCCACACCGGGCTGTCGGTGCTGGCGGCGCTCTACGCCCAGAAGGCCGACACCCGGTACGCTTACACCGCGACGGTGCTCGCGGTCGCCATCGTGTTCTCGACGCTGTACCTCGGCGTCCACTGGGTGACCGACGCCGCGTTCGCAGTCCTGCTGGTGTGGGTGGCCTACAGGCTCTCCCAGCGGGTCAGCGACCCCCGCTGGTCGGTCGTCACCCGGGAGTTCGTCTCCGGGGTCCGGCGGCGCACGCCGCTGTAGTCGGGCGGCGTCGCGCCGCCGCCGGACCGACTCCGGCGCCGCGCGAGTTTTGTGTCCGGGAGTGGTACCGCGAGAGAACATGGCAGACGAAGCCGACACCGCTGGCTCCGACGCGAACGACGCCACCGACACTGACGCCCTAGAGGACGACGCCACCGACGCCGGTCCGGGCAACGACACCACCGACGCCGGAAGTGACGCCACCGACGCCGGAACAGACGAGTTCGACCGGGTGCGGGCCCGGGCGGCCGACGCCGTCCGCGAGGCCGACCCCGACCTGACGTCGGTGTACGTCGGGCTAATCCGCGCGGAGGGGGCCGACGAGTACTACTTCGGCAACGACGTCGACGAGGCGGAGCTCAGGCGCGCGGCCGCCGAGCAGCTCGGGATGCTGACCTGCGTGCTGGCCGACCAGTCGGCGTCCAGCGTCGAGGAGATCGCCGAGCTCGCGGTCGAGCGCGCCGAGTCGATGGACCTGCGGGGGTGACTGACCCGCGGGGACTCGCGGTCGCCGATCCCGAGTTCGGCCGCGGTCGCTGCGCTCAGTCGTCGCCCGGCGCGGGCGGCGACAGCGGCTCGGCGTCGGGGTCCGGCCCGAGCGGCGCGACGTCGACGCTCGTGACCTTGTAGCCCGGGATGTAGCTGGTCGGGTCGAGCTCGTTCATCGTCAGCTGGTTGACCGCACCGTGGACGAAGTGCATCGGGATGAACACCGTCCCGGGGTCGACCCGGTCGGTGAGCGTCGCCTTCACGACGATGGAGCCCCGCGCCGAGGAGACCCGGACGTACTCCCCGTCGGCGACGCCGAGTTCGGCCGCGGTCCTCGGGTGGAGCTCGACGAAGCTCTCGCCGATCTGGCTCATCAGCGCCTCGACCCGGCGGGTGAGCGACCCGGTGTGCCAGTGGTAGAGCACCCGGCCGGTCGTGAGCGTGAACGGGTACTCCTCCGAGGGCAGCTCTGGCGGCCGGCCGAAGTCCGCCGGGACCAGCCTGGCCTTCCCGTCGGGCGTGTTGAACGCCTCGTCGTAGAGGTACGGCGTGCCCGGGTGGTCCTCGTCCCAGACCGGCCACTGGAGGCCGTCGCCCCGCTCCTCCAGTCGCTCGTGGGTCACGCCGCCGTAGATGGGCACGAGGTCGTTGACCTCGTCCATCACGTCGGCCGGGCCGTCGTAGTCCCAGTCGAACCCCATCCGACTCGCCAGGTCCGTCAGGATGTCCATGTCCGAGCGGGCGTCGCCCGGCGGCGAGACGACCGGGTTGACCAGCTGGACGCGGCGCTCGGTGTTGGTGAACGTGCCGCGCTTCTCGGCGAACGTCGAGGCCGGCAGCACCACGTCGGCGAACTTCGCGGTCTCGGTCATGAAGATGTCCTGGACGACGAGGAAGTCGATCTCCCGGAGCGCCCGACGCGGGTCCTCGACGTCGGGCTCGGAGAGCGCGGGGTTCTCGCCGACGACGTACATCCCGCGGACGTTGCCCTCGTTGATCTCCTCGAACATCTCGGTCACGCGCAGGCCGACCTCGTCGGGCGGCCGGACGCCCCACGCCGCCTCGAACTTGTCGAGCACCGCGTCGTCGGTCAGGTCCTGGTAGCCCGGCAGGTTGTCGGGGATCGGGCCCATGTCGCCGCCCCCGCCCTGGACGTTGTTCTGGCCCCGGAACGGCGACAGCCCCGACCGGGGCTCGCCCACGTGGCCGGTGATGAGCGCGAGGTCGGCCAGCGCCAGCACGGTGCTGGTGCCGTAGGTGTGCTGGGAGAGCCCCATCGCCCACCCGAACACGCAGGTGTCGGCGGTGGCGACGGTCTCGGCGGCGCTCCGGAGTTCCTCGGGGGGCACGCCCGACAGCTCCTCGACCTTCGCGGGCGTGAACGGCTGGACCTTCTCGCGCACCTGCTCGAACCCGGTCGTCCGCTCTTCGACGAACGCCTCGTCGTGGAGGTCGTGCTCGATGACGTACCGGATCATCCCGTTGATCCAGGCCACGTCGGTCCCCGCTTCGGTGCGGGTGTACTGGGTGGCGTGGTCGGCGAGGTGGATCTTCCGGGGGTCGAACACCACGAGGTCGGCGCCGTCGTTCGCGTTCTGGATGATGCGGGTCGACAGCACCGGATGGCTCGACGTGACGTTCGCGCCCGTGATGAGGTAGCAGTCGGTCTCGCCGATGTCCTCGTTGATGCGGTTGGTCATCGCGCCGTACCCGACGGTCTGCTTGAGCGCGGCCACCGTCGAGGAGTGGCACAGCCGGGTGCAGTTGTCGATGTGCTTGGTCCCGAGCACCTGTCGGGCGAACTTCTGGGCGAGGTAGTTCTCCTCGTTGGTCGCCTTCGACGAGGAGGTCATCGCGAGCGCGTCGGGCGAGTGGGCCTCGCGGATGTCCGCGAACGCCTCGACCACCCGCGAGAGCGCCTCGTCCCAGGTGGCCTCGCGGAACCCGTCGCCTTCCCTGACCAGCGGCGTCTCCAGGCGCTCGTCGCTGTCGACGAAGTCGTAGCCGAACTTCCCCTTCACGCAGGTCGAGATGTTGTTCACCGGCGCCTTCTCGGGGTCGGTCGCCCGCACCCCCAGGATCTCCCGGTCCTCGCCCCTGTCCTTGCCGTACACGTCGAACCGGCAGCCCACCGCGCAGTAGCCGCAGGTGGTGTCGGCGACGTTGACCCGCGCGAGCCGGACGTCGGCCAGCGCGGTCGAGACGTCGAACAGCGTGCCGATGGAGACGGTGTGCTCGGTGAACTTCTCGGCGGTGTGCTCGACCGATTCGAGCACCGCGTCGGTCGCGTCGCTCACCGCGCGGTCGGCCCGGTCGCGCATCTTCGCCATCGCGTTCGCCAGCCCGGACTTCCGTGGCGCGCCCATCGTCTGCTGGACCGCCCGGTCCTCGGCGAACAGGTCGTCGGGGAAGCCCGGGACGTTCCGGTTGGGCGCTTCGGCGGTCTCGGCGGTCTCGGCCGGCTCGTGCTCGATCACCTCGCCGATGGAGTTCTTCTGGGTGAACCCGGGCAGCGGGAGCGACGAGCTGCCGACCAGCCCCTTCTCGACCAGCGAGCCGGTCGGACACAGCGTCACGCAGTGGCCGCAGGAGATGCAGGTCGACTCGTCCCAGGTCTCGGCGCCCGGCTTCTGGAAGCCGATGTGGGTGTCGTCGCCCGACCCCTCCATCCGGAGCACGCCCGCGGCCTGGACGTCGTTGCACGCCTCGACGCACCGGTTGCAGAGGATGCACTTGTTGCGGTCGAGCTGGATGACCGACGAGGAGTCGTCGATGGGCACGTACTCGTCGCGGTCGTCGAAGACGCCGTACCGGGGATGGTCGACGTTGTGCTCGATGGAGGTGTCCTGGAGCTCGCACCGGCCGTTCTGCCCGCAGGTCGAGCACCGCAGGTTGTGGTCGGCCAGCACCAGGTCGAGGTTGACGTCCCGGGCGTCCTGGGCGTCGGGCGCGTCGGTCGACACCGAGAGGCCGTCCTCGGCCGGGAAGTGGCACGAGGCGACCAGCCCGTGCTCGTCGGTCTCGACCATGCAGGTCCGGCAGGTCCCCCGCGGTCCGACGCGGTCCTCCCGCTCGTACGAGCAGAGCGCCTGGACCTCGTCGCCCGGCTCGACCGCCTCGATCGCGTCGAGCAGGGTCGAGCCCGGCGGCAGCGACACCGACTGGCCGTCGACCTCGACGGTCGTCGGCTGGTCGCCGGTCGTGCCCGCCGGCGGGTCGTTGGCCGTCCCCGTCTCGATGTCGGCGGTGAACGGCGTCCTCGGCTGGGGGTCCGCGACGTCGGGGACGCGCCGCTCGTCGACGTCGGAGCCGCCCCGGTCGACAGATGCGGGGTCCCGGGTTCCGCCCTCGTCCGGGACGTGCGGCGTGGGGTCGTCGCTGCTCATCAGTCGGCTCCTCCCCCGGCGCCCTCGGACCGGGCCGCCTGCGCCGAGACCTCGCAGGTGCCGGCCGGGCACCGGCCCCGGCTGTGGGCGACGAACTCGGTCTCGAACCGGTCCATGGCGGTCCGGGCCGGGCGCTGGGCGTTCCGCCCGAACGCGCAGAGGCTCGACGACGCCATCACGCTCGTCAGCTCCCGGAGCATGTCGTCCTTGTACTCGCCGCCGTAGATGTCCCGCAACAGGCCGGTCAGCTGCTTGGTTCCCTCCCGGCCGGGGTAGCACCGGCCGCAGTTCTCGGCGCTGGCGAAGCTGGCGCGCTGGCCGGCCAGCGCGACCACGCAGGTGTCCTCGTCGCACACCTCGATCACGCCGTTCGTCCCGAGGTCGCTGCCCCGGAGCGCGCCGGCGCTCGGCGGGACGTCGAGGTCGGTCGTCAGCCCGCCGAACCGCCCGCCGACGCAGGCGGCCTTGACTCGGCCGGTCGGCTCCGCGGCGTCGAGCGCGTCCGCGAGCGACCCGCCGGTCGGGAGTTCGAGCGTGGCCCGGGCGTCCACGTCGCCGGTCACGGTGACGACGCGGGTTCCGGGGTCGGACGCGTCCGGGTCGAAGGCGCCGGCATCGTTGTCACCCAGCAGCTCCCGAATCTGTGCGAGCGTCCGGGGCGTGTGGACCAGCGTCGGCCGCCCGTAGAGGCCGTACTCGGCCGGGCCGGGCGGTCGACGCCGCGCCTCGATGCGGTCGGCGCCCTCCAGCGACTCCAGGGCCATCGTGGGCTCGCCCGCGGTGTACTCGTCGGGGCCGACCGCGACGTGGAGCGCGGCGTCGACCCCGAGCGCGTCGCCCGGGCCGGTCGCGGCCGCCTGGACCCGACGCCGGGCGAGGTCGGCGGTCTCGCTGACGTAGAACACGACGTCGGTCGCTCCGACGACGGCCGCGACCGCCAGCGCGCCGTCGACGACGCCGGCCGGGTCGCCCTCGAGCAGCGTCGCGTCCATCCGGGCCCGGGGGTCGGCCTCGTTGGCGTTGACGACGACCACGGGGTCGCCGGCGGCGTCGCGCGCCGTCTCCCAGGCGTCGGCCACCGGGTCGTCCGCGACGGCGTCGCCGCGCCCACGACCCCGGAGCCCGACGGTCCGGAGCGTCGCCAGCGCTCCGTCGGGATCGTCGGCGACGCGTCCGGCGACAGGTCCGGCAGTCTCCCGGTCGGCGTCGGGGTGGGTGGGGTCGAGCCACCCGCATCGCCCGAGCGCGCGCCGCCGTCCGACCGAGAGCGGTCCCGTCTCCGGAACCGGGAGCCGGGTAGTCGCGGGGTCGTGGTCGACCACGGCGTCGGCGTCGTTCCGGTGGAGTTGACCGGCCTCGAGCGACGGGACGACGGCCGCGACGGTGTCGGTGGTCGCGTTCGCGTGGAACGCGGTCGTCCCGTCGACCGTGGCGAGCGCGAGCGGCGAGAGGCGCTCGATCCCCGTCGGTCCGGTCTCGACGACCCGGACGTCGTCGGCGGCGGTCCGGGCCGCCCGCACGACCTCGTCGGCGACCGGGGCGCCCGCGTTCGTCACCCGCAGCGTCGGTGCCCCGGAGTCGGCTGTCGGGCTCACGGTCTGTCTCCCCCCATGGAATGATGGCACCGACGACGCCGGCCAGCGGGAAAGGCGTGGTGGGCGACCGGCAGACGGCGGCGTCTCGGTTCGGCGCTTACGTGCGCTCTCCTAGAACGGCGGTGCGATGTCGCCGAGATTTTTCCGGCGCCAGATGTACACGAGCGAGTCGGGCGCCGGCGTCTCCTCGCGCCGGCTCCAGGTGACGTAGCCGGCGGGCGCGTGTTTGCTGCGGCGCCACGACGCGACGCCGGCGGCCGCGGCGAGTCCGAGGGCGGCGCCGACCGCGAGGTGTCGGCGGGACGCGGCGCGGCCGGACTCCGACCGCGATTCGGCCGGGCCGGTCCCCTCCGGTCCGACGTCGGCGGCTTCTCTGTCGGCGGCGGCAGGTCGTTCGGAGTCGGCGGTCATACCGGCTCCACGGCGCGAAATCGGTAAACGCTGGGGGCCGACGGGCCGGGCGTCGTCGACCGCGTCACTCCGCCGCCCGCTCGGTGACGAAGGCGGCCTCGAACGTCGTCACGCCGAGCAGCACTGCTGCTATCGCGCGGTAGAACGTCGACTCGGTGGCGTCGGCGAGGGCCTCGGCGACGTCGTCGGCCCACCGCAGCAGGTGGTCGTCGAGGAACCGGCGTTCGGCGTCGAGCGCAGCGTCGTCCTCGCGCTGGCGGGCGACGAGGTGCCGGACGAACGCGAGTTCGACCCAGAGCGCGTCGGCCGGGGCGTCGGCGGGCGGCGACCAGCCCGCCGCCTCGTAGCGCTCCGCGACGTCGCTTTCTTCCACCTCCTCAGCCGGGCGATGCGCGCTCTCGGTCGTCGCCACCGCCGGGTCCTCGCTCTCGAAGAGCCGGGCGTACTCGGTGACGAGATCCCGCCAGACCTCCTCGCTCGGTCGGTCGCGGTTCGCCGCGTAGAACTCGCGGAGCCGCTCGAACCCGTCGTCGAGCGGGTCGTTGATCTCGGCGTCCGGCAGCGTCGCCTCGTCGGCGAACAGCTCCGTCGCGAACGCCTCGGCGGGCGCGTCGGCCAGCGCGTGGAGCAGGAAGTCGAGCAGTTGCAGGCGGGTCCGCACGACCGACTCGGGAACTGACATGGGACCCGCCTACGGCGCCGTCGGTGTTCAAGGCTCGGCCCGTCGCGCGCGAAAACAGTCTGCCGTCGCGTCGGCGGCGGTCGCCGCTCAGGCCCGCTTCTGGATCTCCTCGCGGAGCAGCTGGCTCACCTGGTCGCCGTCGGCGCTCCCGCCGAGCGCGCCCATCGCCTCGCCCATCAGGGCCGAGAACGCCTGCATCCCCTGCTCCTCGACCTGGCCCTCGTTGCGCTCGACCACGTCGACGATGGCCTCGCGGACCTCGTCCTCGTCGGCGCTCCCCAGGCCCTCCCGCTCGACGGCCTCGGCGGCGGTCAGGTCGGGGCTCTCGGCGAGCGCGGTCAGAATCTCGCCGACGTTGCCCTTCGCGGTCTCGCCCGCGGCGACCAGTTCGAGCGTCCCGAGGAAGTGGTCCTCGGTCAGGTTCTCGACCGGCACGCCGTCGCGCCGGAGCTCCGTCACGGTGCTCTCGACGGTCTGGGCCGCGAGCGTCGGGTCCGACCCCAGCTCCTCGACCGCCCGCTCGAACAGGGGCATGCGCTCGCCGTAGGCGACCTGCTCGGCCAGGCCGGCGTCGAGGCCGTACTCGTCCTGGTAGCGCTCGACCTTCTCGGTCAGGAGTTCGGGGGTCTCGACCTCGCTGGCGTCGGGCTCGACCGGGGGCACGTCGGTCTCGGGGTACATCCGGGCCGCGCCGGGCAGCGGGCGGAGGTACCGGGTCGTGCCGTCCTCGTTGGCGCCGCGGGTCTCCTCGGGCACGCCCTCCAGGGCGGTCTCGGCCCGCTCCGCGGCGGCCTCGATAGCGAGGTCGGCGGTCTCGGGGTCGGCCGCGACGATGGCGACCGCGTCGTCGTCGCCCGCGCCGACCGCGTCGCGGAGCGCCGCGACCTCCTCCTCGGTCACGCCGTAGGCCGGCAGCTCGTCGGTGTGGAAGATGCCGCCCGCGCCGTGGCGCTTGGCGTGGTCCGACAGCTCGGTGCCCAGCCGGCGGTCGGGCTGGAGCTCGGCGCCGACGACGCCGTCGAAGCCGTAGAGCGGGACCGCCGTGACCTTGCCGCCGGACTCGATGGCGGACTCGATGACGCCCGACTCGGTGTCGGCGAAGGTGTCGGTCACGTCGACGACGTCGCCCACCTCGGCGTCGCGCTCGCGGAGCTCGTCGCGGAGTTCGAGCAGCCGGACCTGGCGGTGGACCTCGTTCGCGACCAGGTCGTCGATGTCGTCGAGGCTCTGGACGCCCTTGACCTCGACCCGGGCGCCCTCGGCGATGGAGATGTTGACGTCCTGGCGGATGGTGCCCAGCCCGCGCTTGACCTTGCCGGTCGAGCGCAGCAACATCCCGATGGTCTCGGCCGCCTCGCGGGCCTGCTCGGGCGACCGGATGTCGGGCCGGGTGCCGATCTCCACGAGCGGGATGCCCAGGCGGTCGAGGCTGTACCGGACGCCCTCGTCGGTCTCCGCGACGCGCTGGGCCGACTCCTCTTCGAGCATCAGGTCCTCGATGCCGACCGGGCCGTCGCCGGTCTCGATCTCGCCGTCGGTCGCCATCAGGGCCGACCGCTGGAAGCCGGAGGTGTTCGACCCGTCGACGACGATCTTGCGCATCACGTGGGCCTGGTCGACCGGCTCCATGTCGAGCAGCTGGGCGATCTCCAGGACGACCTCCTGGGCCTCCTCGTCGAGCCGGTGGGGCGGCTCGTCGTCGGCCTCGACCAGGCAGGTCGAGTCGTAGGCCAGGTACTCGAACTCGCGGTCGACCCGGCTCTCCTCGACGGCGGCCTGGTCGAGCTCGCCGAGCTCGCTCTTGGTCGGGTGGAGGAACCGGGTGAACCGGCGGGTCGACTCCTCGGGCTCGCGGAGGTCGGTCGGGCACTCGCAGAACAGCTTGGTCTCGGTGTCGAGCTGCTGGTGGATCTCCAGTCCCGCGACGAGGCCGAGCTCCTCGTAGTCGTGGTCGTAGTCGGTCATTACCCGCCACTCGGACCGCGAAGGGTAAAAAACCGTTCAGTCTCGACGAGGGGAGTCCCGGTCGCGGTCGGCGTCCGGGCCAGTCGTCGAGTCCGAGTCGGCAGTCGAATCCGAGTCGGCTGTCGAATCCGAATCGGCTGTCGAACCCGGGTCGGCTGTCGAATTTGTGTCACCGTCCGAATCCGGGTCGGCACTGCGGCCGGCCGTCGAATCAGAGTCGGCGGTCGCGTCGGGAGCCCGGGCCGCCTCGCCGGTCCGCGCCCGGTCCGCCAGGCTCGCCTGCAGCCGCTCGGCCACGGACTCCCGGAGTCGCGCGGCGTCGTCCGCGTCGAGGTCGACCGCCGCCGCGGCCCCGCCGGCCGAGCTCGCGGTGTCGATGACCACGCTCGCGAGCCGGCGCCGGCGCTGGAACACCGTCGCCGTCTGGATGACCGTCTGGACCCGGTAGTACGGCACCACCTTGGTCGTCCGGGTCCAGAAGCCGTTGCGGGTGAACGCGTGGTCCTCGCCCGTCGCGTACCCCCGGTTGCGCCACGCGAGGTGGGCCGCGACCGGCGCGAGGACCACGAGCCCGAGCGGAATCCCGGCGAGCGGGACCGGCGCCGGCGGTTCCACGACGAGTTCGAGGACGTACAGCGCCGCGGCGATGCCGACCAGCGCGAGCGCGTAGCGGACCGCGTACCTGGTCCGGGCGCGCTTCGGCGGGCGCTCGAACGCCGGCAGCTCGAAGTCCTCGACCTCCCGGGCGAGGTCGAGCACCCGCTCGCGGGTCGCCAGCGGCACCGCGGCCTCCGACCCCTGCGAGGGCGCCTGGCCCGGCCCGTAGCCCGCGGTCTCGACCGCGAGCGTGGCGTAGCCGAACCGCCGCATCAGGACGTTGGCCTCCAGCGTGAGCGTCTGGACCTTCGAGAGCGGGATTGAGCCGTCGTAGCGCTGGACCAGCCCGCGCTCGTACCGCAGTTCGTCGCCGACCCGGGCCAGCCGGAAGCCGTAGTACCGGGCGAACGTGAGCGCGGCGCTGAGTCCCCACAGCGCCGCGACCAGCACCGCCACCAGCACGACCCCGCCCAGCACCGCCAGCTCCGCGACGCCCGGCACGAACGGGAGCGCGGCCGGCCCGAACGCCAGCAGCGAGAGGTACCGGAAGTCGAACGACAGCAGGCTGAGCAGGGCCAGCTCCTCGGTCCGGAGCGCGAAGAGCAGCTCCTCGGCCTCCTCTCGCGGTTCGCCGTCGGCGTCCGCGTCGGTCGCGCCGCGCTTGAGCCGCTGGATCTCCCGCTGGAGCCGCTTGGCCTCGTCGTAGCCGACGTACCGGAGGCTGGCCTCGGTCGCGCCGCCGCCGGCGGTCTCGACGTCGACGGCGGCGACGCCGAGCGCCCGCTCGACCGCGTTCCGCGAGATGTCGACGTTCTGGACCCGGCCGAGCGGGATCTCGCGGTGGCGCCGCGAGAGCACGCCGGAGGCGATCTCGAGCCCCTCGCCGGTGAGGTCGTACTCGAACCGGCGGTAGTAGGCCACCTGCCAGAGCGCCGCCGCGAGCACGCCGAGCCCCGCGAGCGCGATCAGCAGCGGACCGGCCAGCGGGAACGGGAGCGCGTCGGTCCCGGCCACCGACTGGCCGAGGAAGAACAGCATGAGCCCGATGCTGATGCCGCGCGAGGCGGCCCGGAGCGGGACGGAGAACGGGTGGAGCTTCATACCGCGTCGGCGTCGCTCTCGCTCTCGATGGCGAGGCGGCGGAGCCGCTCCTGGAGGTCGTCGGCCCGCTCGGGGGTCAGCCCCGGCACGCGCACGTCGGCGCCCCGCGACCCGGCGGTGTACACCACGACGCTGGCCAGGCCGAGCGCGCGCTCGACCGGTCCGCGCTGGGTGTCGACGTGCTGGACCCGGACGAAGGGGACGACCGTGTTGACCCGGGTCAGGACGCCGCGCTCGAGGTAGAGGTCGTCCTCGCGCACCTCGAACCGCCAGGTGCGGTACCTGAGCACGGCGAACGCGACGCCGAGGACGAGCGCCGCCGCGGCGACCGCGACCGCGACCCAGAGGCCGATTCCGAGGGCGAACCGGTCGAGCGCGGCGACGACGACGCCGAGCACGACGGCGGTCGTGACCGCACCGACGCCCCAGGCGAGGCGGACGCGCGGGTTCAACGCTTCCATGACCGGGTGAAGTACCTCGCCGCCGATAAGTCCCCCGTCTGGGGCCGGGGCGGAGACGTCGAGGACCACCGCGAGGAGGTAGCCCATCTATTGATGCAGCCGTTCGTTCGGTTCGGCGAAGGCGCGGGCGCCGGCGGACCGATGGACTGAATCGACGCCGCTCCGACCCGGAACCCCGACTGACCGCTGGGTCGCCCGGTCCGCTCCGCCCGTACTTCCCCGCCTCCGCGGCCTTTATATCAGCCGTTTGTGAACGACGCGGCATGGACGGCCGGCGGGACGACGCGGAGTCCGGAGCTCACGGGGAAGACGCGACTTCGGAATCCGAGGAGGGAAACGTGACGCCCGACTCGGACGAGGGTGAGCGCGAACCCGGCGAGCGCGAGCGGCGCCCCGAAACCGACCGGGCCGATGGACGCGCGACCGGTACCGGTACCGCCGACCAAAATGCCGTCGACCGTGACGCCGCCGAGCGCACCGTGGGCGACCGTGACGCGGAGCACCGCTGTGCTGGCGACCCTGACGCGGGGGACCCTCCAGCCGACGATGACGGCGCGGCGGACCGCCCGGCGGACCGGCCGCCGTGCGTCCACGTCCGGAAGCTCGACGTGCTCGACACCCTCCGGTGGTCGTGGGGCGTCGCGCGCCACCGCCGTGAACTATTCGGAGTCGCGCTCGCCGCCGGCCTCCCGGCCGTCGCCGCGGTAGCGGGCGTCACGCGGCCCTCGCCGACCGCCGACCTCGAGATCGCCGACTGGGTGCTCCCGGCGTACCTCGCCCAGTTGCTCTGCGCCGCGGTCGCCGCCGGCGTGTTCTCGCTGACCGCCGCCGACGCGGTGGCGAGCGAGACGCTGACCGCCGAGGCCCGTCCCCTCCGCGCCCGAGTCGTCGCCGCGGTCCGGCGCCTCCCCGCGCTTGTCGGCACCGGGATCGCGGTGGCGCTCCTGCTCGGACTCGCCGGGCTACCGGCCTACGGTGCGATAGAGAGCGGGCGGTACTCCCTGGGACTCCTGGCCCTCCTGGTCCCGGTCTACGTCCTCGACCGCCTCCTGCTCGCGTTCCAGGCCTGCGTGGTCGACCGGACGGGGCCGCTCGCCAGCGTCCGGGCCGGGTGGCGCGCGACCGGCGAGAACGCCGGGAAGGTGTTCGCCGTGGCGGTCGCCTACCTGCTCGTCGTGCTCGGGTCGGACTACGTCTCGGCCGCGTTCGGCGGCCCCTACGACGTCGCGCCCGCGGTCGTCGGTGCCGTCGCGGGCGCGGTCCTGTTCCCGGTGTTCGGCCTCGCGCTCGCGCACCTCTACCTCGAGAGCAGCAGGAACTGGTGAGTCGGCGGACCGCGTCGGTTCCGAGGCCGGGGAGTCCCCATCGACGTGTTTAGAGCAACAACCTTTTTGGTTTAGACGAATCTAAAATCTGCCAACCATGCTATCTACAGTCGGTTGCCGCTCTCGGGCTCTTCTCACGGTCTCCGCGCCGGAGGTGGTCCGTCGATGACCGGCTGGCTCGAGATCCTCGTCGTGGCGTTCACCGCCCAGCTCGCCGTCCTCCCCGGCGAGAAGGTCCAGTTCATCATCGCCGGGCTCGCGACGCGGTACGACCCCCGGGTCGTGGTCGCGGCCGCCGGGAGCGCGTTCGCCGGCTGGACCGCGCTGGAGGTCTGGTTCGGCAGCGCGCTGAAGGGGGCGCTCCCGCCGGTCGTCCTGGAGGCGTTCACCGCGGTGCTGTTCCTGGCGTTCGCCGCCCTCCTCCTCCGGTCGGCCCCGGAAGCGGGCGCGGCGCCAGCCGAGACCGACGGCGGCGTGATGAGCGCCGGGGACCCCGACGTGTCGGTGTTCGGCCGGGAGGTGCCGAGCCCCTTCGGCGGGTTCCTCCCCATCTTCGCCATGATGGCGGCCGGTGAGTTCGGCGACAAGACCCAGCTCGTCACCATCGGGCTGGCGGTCCAGTACGGGGCGTCGCCCGCCATCTGGGCCGGCGAGATGCTGGCGATCATCCCGGTCAGCATCGCCAACGCCTTCTTCTTCCACAGGTTCTCCAGCTCGTTCGACGTCCGGAAGGCCCACTACGCCGGCGCGGCGCTGTTCGCGTTCTTCGGGCTGGACGCCGTCCTCCAGGTCTTCACGGGGTTCTCGATCTGGGAGACCGCCGTCGGCGCCGTCGCCGGCGCGATCACGGCCGCGCTCCCGTTCTGAGTAGGTCCGGACGACGACCCGCCTACCGCTCGTCGTCGAAGGCGTCTGCGATGCGCTTCCGGACGTCCTCGGCGGTTCCGGCGTTCTCGTGGGTCTCGTCCAGTTCGAAATCGGCGAGCGCGTCCGTCACGACGTCGGCCTCGCCCCGCGAGAGCTCGATCTCCTCGGTATCGTCGGGGTCGTTGTCGCCGAAGATGGCGTCGTTGTCGAGCCAGCCCGTGTCGTCGCCGGCCGCCATCTCGCCCTTCTCGACGCCCCGGTGCTCGTCGAAGTCGAACTCGGCGGCGAGGTGGTCCTGGATGTTCTGGATCCGCATCCCCCGGTCGCCCGAGGCGGTCATCTCCTCGTCGGACAGCGCGGCGATGACGACCCGGGCCTCGTTGCGCGACATGTCGAAGGTGGCGGTGTCTCGCTCAGACATACCATAGAGTGACGGTAGCCTGCCTGAAACGACTGGTGGGCGTTTCGTCTCAGAGAGCCCCCGGTCGCGGTCTTCGGCCGCCGGGAGACAAACCGCCTCTCCCGCGGTCACGATCGCTTCGCTCGCGTGACCGCGACAGGACGGCCCCTTTCATCCACCCGAACCGTAGGCTGGGGCACCGAGCGCAGGAGGAGATTGGCTCTGGAACAGAGCCAGCACGGAAAACTAGGTAACTACGGCCCCGACCTCAGTCGTCGCTGCCGAGGATGCCGCGGTGGGTCATCGCCTCGGGGTCGATGACCTCGTCGGCCTCCTCCTCGCTGAGGTAGCCCTTCTCGACGACGACCTGCTTGACCGTCTTGCCCTCCTTGAGCGCGGTCTTGGCCGCGTCGCTGGCCTTGTCGTAGCCGATGTGGGGGTTGAGCGCGGTCGCCAGCGCCATGCTCTGCTCGACCTGCTTCTCGACGTGCTCCTCGTTGGCCTCAAGCTTCCGGACGAACTTCTCGGCGAACACCTCGGAGCCGTTCGCGAGCAGTTCGGCCGACTGGAGGAAGTTGTACGCCAGCACCGGCTTGTAGAGGTTGAGGTCGAGCTGGCCCTCGGCGGCGCCCGCGCTCACGGCGGCGTCGTTGCCGACGACCTGCTTGTGGACCTGGTTGACCGCCTCGGCGACGACCGGGTTGATCTTGCCGGGCATGATGGAGCTGCCGGGCTGGTTCTCGGGCTGCTCGATCTCGCCCAGGCCGTTGCGCGGGCCGGAGGCCAGCAGCCGGAGGTCATTGGCGATCTTGTTGAGCGAGCCAGCGATGGTCCGGAGCGCGCCGTGGGCCTCGCTCATCGCGTCGTGGGCGGCCTGGGCCTCGAAGTGGTTGTCGGCCTCGCGGAACTCGATGCCGGTCTCCTCGGAGATGTACGCGGCGGCCTTCTCCGGGAAGTCGGGGTGGGTGTTGAGGCCGGTGCCGACCGCGGTGCCGCCGAGCGCGAGCTCCGAGAGGTGGTCCCTGACGTGGTCGAGCCGCGCCAGCCCCTTCTCGACCTGCGTGCGGTAGCCGCCGAACTCCTGGCCCAGGCGGACCGGCGTGGCGTCCTGGAGGTGGGTCCGGCCGGTCTTGACGACGCCGTCGAACTCCTCCTCCTTGGCTTCGAGCGCCTCGCGGAGCTGGTCGAGCGCGGGCAGCAGGTCCTTCTCGACGGCCTCCAGGGAGGCGACGTGCATCGCGGTCGGGATGACGTCGTTGCTCGACTGGCCGAAGTTGACGTGGTCGTTCGGGTGGATCTCGCGGGTGCCGACCTCACCGCCGTAGATCTCGGTCGCGCGGTTGGCGATGACCTCGTTGGCGTTCATGTTGGTCGAGGTGCCCGACCCGGTCTGGAACACGTCGACGGGGAACTGGTCGTCGTGCTCGCCCGCGATGACCTCGTCGGCGGCCTCGACGATGGCATCGGCCTTGTCCCCGGGAACCAGTTCGAGGTCCCGGTTGGCCTCGGCGGCCGCCTTCTTGACGACGCCCAGGGCCCGCACGAACCGCCGGCCGAAGGTGATGCCCGAGATGGGGAAGTTCTGGAGCGCGCGCTGGGTCTGGGCGCCCCAGTAGGCGTCGGCCGGCACCTGCATCTCTCCGAGGCTGTCCTGCTCGATCCGGTAGTCCTCGTCGTCGCTCATACGGCCGGGGGTTCGTCCCCAGCGGGCGTAAAACCCTCCGGAACGCTCCCGCCCCGAGACGGACCGTCCGCCGGCGCCGGCGGACGGAAACTTCGGCCGAACGACCATTCAACTGCGCGGGAGTTGATAATCCGCCGTCAAATGTAGAAGATAGATGACGGCTGACACGATTTCCCGGCGGAGAATCGACACACTGCGGCGGGATGTCCCCGTCCATCACGGGGCGTGTTACTGGTTGTCAATTTACTCGGTCCTGCATTAATTTCAACAACGTTTAAGTAGCTGGTGGCTGATGCACTCCCTAGGCTTCAGTATGACAGATGCCAACGAAGGTTCCGACGTTTCTCGGCGCGACTATCTGAAAGCCGCCGGTGCGGGTACCATCGGCGTGACCGGCCTCGCGGGCTGCATGGGCGGCGGCGGTGACGGCGAGTCGACGACCACCGCCGGCGACACCACGACCGAGGGCGGCGACTCCGGCGGGGACACGACCACCGAGGGCGACTCCTCGTCGAACTACAACACGCTGGAGGTCCAGCACTGGTGGACCGGCGGCGACGGCGCCAAGGCGGTCCAGGCGCTGTTCGAGGGCTTCAAGCAGAAGTACCCGGAGATCGAGGTCAATCAGAACCCCGTCTCCGGGGGCGCCGGCCAGAACCTCAAGACGGTCATCAAGAAGCGGGTGCTGAACAACAACCCGCCGAGTTCGTGGCAGGCGTGGCCGGGGAAGAACCTCCAGCCGTACGTCCGGGCGAACAAGCTGAAGGACATCGGCGAGTCGGTCTGGTCGGCCAACGGGATGAAGGACGCCTACCTGCAGGGGCCGAAGGACGCCGCCAAGCCCGGCGGTAAGTTCGTGACCGTCCCCATCAACATCCACCGGCTCAACAACCTCTTCTACAACGTGGAGGTCGTCGAGCAGGCGGGCGTCGACCCCTCGTCGATCAGCAAGCCCAGCGACCTCGTCGCCGCGATGAAGACGGTCGAGGAGAAGACCGACGCGGTCGGCATGGCCCACCAGACCAAGTCGGCGTGGTCCACGGGTCAGCTCTGGGCGCAGGTCCTGCTCGGCGAGCACGGCGAAGAGACGTACACGGCCTTCACCGAGGGGAAGGTCGAGGCCAACAAGGCGGCCATCAAGGACTCGCTCCAGATCGTCAAGGACTACAAGAACCACTTCAACAGCGACGCCGGCTCCATCACCTGGACCGAGGCCAACAAGAACATCATCAACGGCAAGGCCGCGTTCTTCCACCAGGGTGACTGGGCCGCGGGCATGTACCGGGGCCAGGACGGCTTCGAGTTCGGAACCCACTGGGACCAGGTTCCGTTCCCGGGGACCGAGGGCGTCTACGCGCTCAACATGGACTCGTTCCCCTTCCCGAAGAACAACCCCTCGCCCGAGGCGACCAAGAAGTTCCTGCAGTACTGCGGGTCGGTCGACGCCCAGAAGCGGTTCAACCCGAAGAAGGGGTCGATTCCGCCTCGGACCGACGTGCCCAAGGACAACTTCGGACCGTTCCTCAGCCGGCAGATGGACGACTTCGCCAACTCGGACGCGCAGGTCCCGTCCATCCAGCACGGCCTCGCCATCCCCCCGGAGCCGCTGAACGGCTTCGGCGACGCGATGTCCACGTTCACCTCAAGCTGGAACGTCGACAAGACCTACAAGCAGCTGAAACAGGCGTTCAACTGAAGTCGTCTCCCCCTGTTCGTTTTTCACATGCAACGACTCACAGACGTACTCCGACGGGTAACCCCCGGCGGCGGAGGGGTGGCGGGAACGGACCGCGGCGAGTCGGACGACGCGCCCGAGGTTCGGCCCGACGGCGGGGCCACCGTCACCGGCGAGCGCGCCGAGTCCGAGACGGGGACGCTCCGGTCGCTCACGTCGAGCGACTTCGTGCAGTCCATCCCGTTCTGGCTGCCGCCGTTCTTGCTGATGGGCTTTTTCGTCTACGGCGCCATCGGCTGGAACCTCGTCATCTCGCTGACCGACTTCAGCGGGCTCATCCTGCCGGAGTACGCGATTTCGGAGTTCGACCTCGAGATGTACCGACAGGCGTTCTCGGACCCGTCGTTCTGGACCGCGGCCCGGAACACGCTGGTCCTGCTGGTGGCGTTCACCACCGTCTGCCTGCTGTTCGGCCTGCTGCTGGCCATCCTGGTCGACCAGGACATCAGGTTCGAGAACACCTTCCGAACGATCTACCTGCTGCCGATGAGCCTGTCGTTCGTCGTGACGGCGAAGTTCTGGGCGTGGATGTACAACCCCGAGATCGGGCTCATCAACGTCACGCTCCGCCAGCTCGGGCTGGGCTTCCTGACGACCCAGTGGATATCGAACCCCGAGACGAAGCTGGCGGCGGTCATCTTCGCGCTCATCTGGCAGTTCTCCGGCTACGCGATGGTGGTCTACCTCGCGGGCCTGCGGGCGATCCCGACCGCCCACTACGAGGCCGCGAAGGTCGACGGCGCGAGCACCCTCAAGATGTACTGGCGGGTCATCCTGCCCCAGCTGCGGGCCTCGACCATGAGCGCCGCGGTGGTGCTGATGGTGTTCGCGCTGAAGGCCTTCGACTTCCTCTACGTGATGTTCGGCAACAACCCCGGCCCGGCCGCCGACATCCTCGCGACGATGATGTTCCGCGAGGCGTTCGGGTCGAACAACTGGGCGTACGGGTCGGCCATCGCCATCGTGCTGTTCGGCATGGCGCTGGCGGTGGTCACCCCGTACCTCTACAGCGAGTACCGGAGGGGAGAGCTATGACCGACCGACTGAACCGACGAGGTGAGCCATGAGCAGTCCGCCAGCCGCGCCCGCGCCGGAGAACCGCACCCGCCGCGAGGAGATAGCGAACGCGATCCGGAACGCCGGCAGGCGACGGGTCGGCCTCTACGTCGTCCTGTTCGGCCTCGTGGGGTTCTACCTCGCACCCCTCGAGGCGGGGCTGATGACCGCGTTCAAGTCGACCGAGGCGTTCAACAAGACGCCGCCGTTCCTCCCGCCGATCTTCGGCGGGTTCACCGTCGAGCCGTGGGTGATCGCCTTCAACGAGATGGCGAACTCGCTCATCAACAGCATGCTGCTGGCGGTCCCGGCGACCGTCCTGTCGGCGGGGCTGGGCTCGATCGCGGCCTACGGGCTGACGACCATCGACTGGAAGTACCAGATGCCCATCGTCGCGCTGTTCGTCGCGGGCATCTTCATCCCGTACCAGGCGGTGCTGGTGCCCCTCTCGCGGCTGTTCGCCATCGTGAACACCCAGGAGCTGCTGTCGTTCCTGTGGGGGCTGCCGCTGATGCACGACCACTACGCCAGCATCATCAACCTCATCATCACGCACGTCGCGTACGGCATCCCCATCACGTTCCTGCTGTTCCGGGGGTACTACCGGACGCTGTCGGACGAGATGATCGAGGCCGCGCGGCTCGACGGCGCGAGCGTCTTCAGTATCTACCGCAACATCGTGCTGCCGCTGTCGACCTCGATGTTCGCGGTGACGCTGATCTACCAGTTCACCCAGATCTGGAACGACCTGCTGTTCGCGCTGGTCATCCTGCCGGCCGGCGGCGGGGCGGCCGCCCCGGTGACCGTGGCGCTCAACAGCCTCACCGGCGGCATCATCCAGTCGTTCAACACCCAGATGGCGGGCGCGTTCGTCGCGGCCCTGCCGACGCTGCTGGTGTACGTCCTGTTCGGCGAACAGTTCGCGGAAGGAGTTGCGGGTTCGTAACCATGAGTGCGACAAACATTTACACCGGTCTACGACGGAGGACAGTACGATGGCGGAACTGACGCTCGACGGTGTCACCAAGTGGTTCGACGACGACGGCGACCGCATCGTCGCGGTCGACGACGCGAACGTCGACATCGAGGACGGCGAGTTCCTCGTGCTGGTCGGCCCCTCGGGCTGCGGCAAGTCGACGACGCTGCGGATGATCGCCGGCCTCGAGACGGTCTCGCGGGGCGACATCCGGCTCGGCGGCCGGTCGATCACCGACGAGCCGCCCACCACCCGGGACATCGCGATGGTGTTCCAGTCGTACGCGCTCTACCCCCACATGACCGTGCGGGAGAACATGAGCTTCGGGCTGGAGGAGTCGACCGACATGCCCGACGACGAGATCGCCGCCCAGGTCGAGCAGACCGCCGAGATGATGGGCATCGCCGACCTGCTCGACCGCAAGCCCCGGGAGCTGTCCGGCGGCCAGCAGCAGCGGGTCGCGCTCGGCCGCGCCATCGTCCGGGACCCCGAGGTGTTCCTGATGGACGAGCCGCTCAGCAACCTCGACGCCAAGCTCCGGTCGCAGATGCGGACCGAGCTCCAGCGGCTCCAGGAGGACCTGGGCGTCACCACGGTGTACGTCACCCACGACCAGACCGAGGCGATGACGATGGGCGACCGCATCGCCATCCTCAACGACGGCGAGCTCCAGCAGGTCGGTACGCCCCTGGAGTGCTACCACGAGCCCCGCAACGTCTTCGTCGCCGGGTTCATCGGCGAACCGTCGATGAACTTCTTCGACGTCGACCTCGAGGACGGGGCGCTCGTCGCCGACGACTTCGAGTACGCGCTGTCCGACGAGACGCTGGCCGACGTCGAGGGCCGCGACCGGCTCGTGCTCGGCATCCGGCCCGAGGACATCGAACTCACCGGCGAGGGCGACGAACGCCACGACTTCCGGACGCTGGTCGACGTGGTCGAGCCGATGGGCGACGAGAACAACGTCTACCTCACGTTCGCCGGCGCCGAACGCGTCGACGCGTCGGGCGAGGAGGTCGAGACGTTCGTCGCCACCGTCTCGGGCATGCGCAACGTCGCGAGCGGCCAGGAGGTCGTCGCCCGGATCCCCGAGGAGGCGATCCACGTCTTCGACCGCGACACCGGCGAGGCGCTGCACAACCGCGAGCTCGAGCGGACCGAGGTCGCGCAGGCCAACTTCTGAGCGCCGAGCGAGCGTTCCGCGCCGAGCCCCCGTCGAACCTTCTTCGGACTTTCCCTCGACGAGCGCCGCTTCCACCCGTCATTCGACCCCGAAAGCTATCCCCCCTCGCGTGCCACTCGGTCACGATGCCAGCCGAATCGTTCACGCTCGCGGCCGCACAGGTCGAACCCGTCTACCACGACAAGGAAGCGACGCTCGACCGGACGTGCGAGTGGATCGAGCGGGCGGGCGAGCAGGACGTCGACCTGCTGGTCTTCCCCGAGACGTACTTCCCCGGGTACCCGTACTGGCGGCGCTCGGTGTCCATCCCGCGGTGGACCGAGCTGATGGTCGAACTCCAGCAGAACAGCCTCTCGGTCGGCGACGACGCGCTGGACGTGCTGGGCGACGCGATACGCGAGGCCGACCTCCACGTCGCGCTCGGCGCGAACGAACTGGACGACCGTGCCGGGAGCGAGACGCTGTACAACTCGGTGTTCTGGTTCGACCGGTCGGGCGACCTGGTCCGGCGCCACCGCAAGCTCATGCCGACCCACGGCGAGCGCTCCATCTGGGGCCGGGGCGATCCGGCGAGCCTGGCGACCCACGACACCGACCTGGGCACCCTGGGCGGACTCGTCTGCTACGAGAACCACATGACCCTCTCGAAGGCCGCGCTGGCGACGATGGGCGAGGAGATCCACGCCGCGGTGTGGCCGGGGTTCTGGCGACAGAACGGCCACCCCGGCGACAAGTCTCGGGCCGAGTCGGCCGAGGACGTCGACACCTGCGACATCTACCCCGCGGTGCGAGAGTACGCCTTCGAGACCCAGTCGTTCGTGGTGTCGTGCTCGGCCTACATGGGCGACCCGCCCGAGGGATACGAGGACGAGCTCGGCTACGACCTCGGCGCCGGCGGGAGCATGCTGATCAACCCGGCCGGCGTCGTGAAGGCCGGGCCGGTGGTCGGCGAGGAGGCGCTGCTGACCGCCGAGTTCGACCGGGACGAGCGCCGGGCCACGAAGGCGTACTTCGACGCGATGGGCCACTACTCGCGGTGGGACGCGGTCAACCTCGAGATCAGCGACGAGGTGCTGGAGCCGGTCCACCGCCACGCTCACGACGGCACCGCGTGGGACGGCCGTTACGAAGCGCCGGCCGCGAACGGAACGCGCGACGGGGCGAAGGCAAACGGAGCACGGCGGCGGAGCGGACCGTCGAACGCGGACCAGCTCTCGCCGGCCGAGGCGGCCGACATCGCCGACGAGCACGACGTCCCGGTCGACGCGATAGAGGACGTCGCCGCGGCGCTTCGAGGGCGTGACTGAGTACAGGAAGAGAAAGCGGTCCTCCCGAGCGCCGCGGCCTACGACCCCTCGCCGTCGCCGGCCGCCTCGAGCAGCACGTCGGCCGCGGTCCGGTTCGGCGCCCCGAGCGCGTCCTCTCGCGCGAACCGGGCGATCGCCTGCCTCGCGTCGTCCACGCCGGTGTCGCCGGACTGGAGCTCCGCGAGCAGCTCCTTGTAGAGGTCGAGTTCGGCGTCGAGCGACCGGGCCAGCGCCGACCGGGCCTCGCCGTACGACCGCTCCTCGTCGAGGAAGACGTGGAGCTTGGTGCTGAACTCCCGGAGCCGCTCTTTGGTCTGGTCGCTCACCGCGGGGTGGTCGAGCAGGTCCTCGGCCGGGACGTCGTCGGCGTCCCCGTCCTCCGCGTCCCGGATCTCGTCGCGGGCGAGCCGCTTGGCGGTCTCGTACTTCGAGGAGAGCTCGGTGCCGGCGTCCCGGCTCGACGCGGTCCACTCCTCAAGCAGGTCCAGCGCCTCGCCGAGCGTCTCGACCCGGTCGGCCAGCCGCCGGCCGAACGCCGCGACGTTGTCATCCTCGACCGCCTGCACCGACTCAACGAACGTGGGCATGGGAGGTGGTGGCCGCGGCCGGGTTGGAGCGTGCTGGTCGTCGCGCCCGTCGAGGCGGGCGGCGAAGGCGGAGAACCGCGTTGCGGTCGGTGCCGGCGGGTCGGCGCCCGTCGCCCGGGCGCCCGCCGGCCGGCCGCGAGTCCGAGTCGGTCATCGCCTCACGATTCACGTGAAGTCCACTTATGCTTACTGTCGGCGACGCCCGGCGCCGGGGTCCCGGCGCCGCCCGGCCGGTCCGGGCTCAGTCGTACAGCACCCGCGTCACCGCCCACAGGAGGACGACCCCCGCGAGCCAGACGGCGCCGCTGCCGAGGCCGACCGCGAGCAGCCCGTCGGTCCCGAGCAGGCCGGCCACCGCCCAGACCCCCACGCCGGCCGCCGCCAGCCCGTTGATGGTCGGCCCGCTCACCGGGACGCCCGCGCTCCGGAGCGTCTGGACCGTCCCGAACGCGCCGAGCGCCAGCCCCGCGCCGTAGAGCCCGAGGCCGAGCAGTCCCCCGAGTGTCCCGAGCAGGGTCGACGCGGGGAGGGACCCGGCGTCGTCCGTCGCCCCGGCGGTCGTGGGCTCGCGCCCGCCGGTCGCCGTGGCGGTCGACCCGTCGGGGGTCGCGGCCGTCGTGGTTGTCGCCCGGAGCCCCGCCGGGGTCCAGTTCGCGGGTCGCACGTCGACGGTCGCGGTCGCCGGGGCGCTCTCGACGCCCCAGTCGTCGGTCGCGACCAGCGAGACCGTGTAGTTGCCCGGCGCGCCGAACGCGGCGGACAGCGCGGGCGACGACCCGACGGTGACGTTCCGGCCCCGGGACGCCCCGGAACCGTCCCGCGGTGCGCGGTCGACCGCGAACCGGTAGGCGACGACCCGGCCGTCGCGGTCGGTCGAGTTCCGCCCCGAGACGACGACCCGCTCGCCGACCGCGACCGGGTTCGGCGCGGCCGTCACGTTCGCGACCGGCCGGGAGCGGCGCTCTCCGTGCGGCGACTCCGAGAAGGGGAGGAAGTCGACCCAGCCCCGGCGGGTGACGACGCGGTCGCCGGTGCCCTCCGGGCGGATCGAGGCGTGGGTCGGCCCGTCGGGCGCGCCCCAGTAGTTGCGCTCGGCGTCGACGGTCCGGGTCGCGTCGACCAGCAGGCGCGTGGAGGTGTTGGCGTCGACCAGCGTCGCGACGTCCACCACCATCCCGCGGGCCTGGCCGTAGACGTCGTTGCCCCGGACGACGACGCCCGTGCGCGCCTCGCCCTCCGACAGCGTGACGCCGGTCGGGATGTCCCCGGAGACCGCCCGGACCGTGAGCGCGGTCGGGCTGGCCTGCCACACCTCGCCCTCGGCGCCCGGGCGGAGGACGACGGTGTACTCCGTCCGGTCGCCCCGGTCGGGGAGCTCGGCCTCGACCTGGGGGTCGTCGAGCAGCGCCCGGAGCTCCTCGCGGACGGCGCCCCGGCGGAAGATCGCGCCCGCGTCGCCGCCCGCCACGACGATGCCGGTCCCCGGCGCGGCCCTCGCGAGCCCGACCGGCCGGCCGCCGTAGGTGTTGAAGACGACCGTGTTGTTCGCGATGCGCGCGCCGACCGAGCCGGCGACCCGGACGCCGTAGGCGTTCGCGGCCGCGACGTTCCGGGTGACGTTCAGGCTGCCGGCGTGGGTCAACGCGTTGTCGAGGTTCAGGCCGACGCCGGCGTTGTCGAGCGCGCGGTTCTCCGCCACGGTGAGGTCGTCGACGGCGGTGCTCGTCCGGACCGAGAGGCCGTGGCCCCGGTTGTCCGCGAAGCGGTTGTCCGCGATGCGACTGTCCCGCACCTGCCGGGCGACCAGCTCGAGGCCCGGCCAGCCGTCGGTGGCGGCGGGGCCGTCGCCGGCCGTCGCGCGGGGCGTCGGCCCGCCGTCGCCCACGGCCCGGCCGTTCCCGACGAGTTCGTTACCCCGGACGGTGACCCCGACGAGCTTCGCGGTCGGCGCCCGGACGAGCGCCCCCTGCCGGGCGTTCCGCGAGAAGTTGTTGTCGACCACCGTCAGCGAGAGGGTGTGGGACCGGTACTCGGGCACGTGCCGGACGCGGAGCCCGGTCGCGCTCCGGGTGACGGTGTTGCCGGCGATCCGGACTCCCTCGACCGTCCGGTGGCGCGTGGAGAGGGCGATGCCGGCGTCCGCGCCCGAGATCCGGTTCCCCCGGATCGCCGAGTCGGTCGCCAGCTTCGCCGCGATCCGGACGCCGTCGGCGCCCGGGCCCGGCGAGTCGACGCGGTTGCCCGCGACGACCGCCGACCGGACGACCGGGCCGCGGACGCTGACGGCCGACCCCCGCACGCCGGCGAACGAGTTGTCGGCGACCCGGAAGTCCCGGGCCGCGTCGGCGGCGACGAACACGCCCTGGCCGCCGACCGACTCGAAAGTCGACCCAGTGACCGAGAAGCCGGCGGCCCGGCTCTCGGCGGTCGACCCCGCGCCGCGGCCGCTCCCGCCCGACGAGCGCAGGTCGAGCGGCAGCGTCGCGGTCGCGGCCTGCTCGACGCCGCGGGCCCGGAGCCGCACCGCGACCGGGTACGTCCCGTAGGTCCGGGGGTTGACCACGTCCCGGTAGACCGCGACCACCGAGGCGCCCGCCGGCACGGTGACCGACCGGTTCAGCCGGAGCTCGAACCCGTTGCCGGTCGGGTGGTCGACGCCCTCGACGAAGGGCGTCAGCCGGCGGTCGACGCTCCCGTCGCCGTCCAGGTCGAGCCCGAACCGCACGAGCGACTCCCGGTCGACGTCGCCCGCGTCGCCGTGCCCGCGGTACGACACACGGACGGTGTCGACCGCCGTGTCGGCGCCGAGCCTGACCGCCGCCCGGTGGGTCGCCCGGCGGCCGAGCGCGCTGGTGTTCGAGACGACGTCGGCCCGGGTGACCGCGCCGGTCCCGGGCGCGACCGAGACCCCGCGCCGCCCGACGTCGGCGAACGTCGAGCGCGCGACCGTCAGCCGGGGCGTGCGCCTCGTGTCGACGACCCGGACGCCGTCGCTCGAAATGTCCCGGAACGTCACGTCCGAGACCTCGACGGCGCCGGCGGCGCTGCTCACGGTGAGCCCGTTCCGGGCCCGCTCGACCGCGGCGTGGGACAGCGAGAGGCGGGAGTTCGACCCGCCCGCGTACCGGATGGTCGCCCACCGGATGCGGTCGGGCGCCCCCGGTGCGGTCGCGAACGAGACGGGGTCTGCCGCGGTCCCCTCGGCGGAGAGGTTCCCCTCGACGCGGAGTTCGACGTCCTCGGCCATCTGGACGCGGGTGCCGGGTTCGATCCGCAGCGTCGCGCCCGCCGCGACGGTCACGTCCGCGACGACGCGGTACGGACCGCCAGCGGCGGTCCAGGTCGTGTTCTCGGTGACGTCGTCCTCGACGTAGGTCGGGCCCGGGGCGCCGTCTCCCGCGGCGACCGCTGCCGGCGGGCCGACCGCCGCGAGACAGGCCGACGAGGCACCGAGACCGACGACGAGCACGACGAGGAGCGTCCGGGTCGACGCGCGTTGCACGGTGGCCGTTCAGAGACCGGAGCCATAAAGCATTCCCCTTCTGACCTGTCTGTTATCGTGCAGCCCGGGGTCCGCGGTCGGGGACGCCGAGAGAGGCTGTCCGGAGCGAGGCCGGTCTACTCGTAGAGCGCGATACTGAAGAGGACGACCGCGACGAGCAGCAGCGCGAGCGCGGGCAGCGACAGGCCGCTCGACCCGATGCCGTCGACGAGCTCCGCGGTCAGGATCGCGGCGACGCCGACGAGCATCGCACCGGCGGCGTGGACCCCCTCGGTCCGCCAGGTCGAGGCCGCCCGCCCCAGCTGCTCGCCGACGTTGACGGCGTTCTCGCCGAGGTCCCAGCCGACCACCGCGGCGGTCGCCCCGGCGACCAGCGTCCCGGCCGGCAACGCGTCGAACACGCCCGAGATCAGCACGCCGATCAGGACGAAGCCCGCCCCGAGCTTCACCAGGGTCCGCGACCCCCGTCCCCGGAGCGGGGCCACGCCGGCACCGAACAGGAGGACGCCGAGCAGCCCGGGCAGGACCCGCAGGGTGGCGGGGAAACTGTCGGCCAGCACCGCACCGCCGGCGACCCCGAGCAGGCCGACGGCGGCCCCCGCAGCGAGCGCGGCCATCGACTCCGCCCGGCGGCCGCGCGACCGGAGCTCGTCGCCGACCGCCATCGCGGCGAGGCCCACCAGCACCAGCCCGACCGCGCTCCCGCCCGGCCCCGAGACGAGGAGTGTCCCCGCCGCGAGGGCGAGCGCCCCGAGCGCGGCGCTGGGGCGGGTCGGCCGCTTCCCGACCGCGACGCCCTCCTCGACCGCTTCGCCGTCGATCGCGGTCGTTCCGCCGGAATCGGTCCCGGTCTCGGTCGCCGCGGTACCGGAACCGAGCGTCTGGTCCGCGTCCCGGTCGCCCGTCCCCCGATTCCCGTCGACCGCCTCGCCGACGCCGCCGGCCATCAGGGCACCCCCCTGTCGCCGGTCCTGGCGACCGCGGCGACCAGCCCCTCGTCGTCGGCCCAGTCGACCACCGGGATCCGGCGCCGGCGGAGCGACGCGACCCGGTTGTCCCGCTCGGTCGCCGCGAGCCGCCGGCCGGGCGTCGCGTCGTCGGTCGCGTCCGGGCTCACGACGGTCACGCGGTGGCCGTGGGCCTCGAGGGTGCTGGCGGCCGTCACCGCGCCGTCGTCGCACAGCGGCGTCAACAGCAGCACCTGGGCGTCGCCCGGCAGCTGGCGCCGGAGCCGGGTCACCTGGTCCTCGACCGGCGGGCAGTCGTCCTCGCCGGGCGGCGCGGCGGCGAACGCCGGGTGGGTCGCCAGCAGCCGCTCCGCCCGGGCGCGGTGCTCGGAGCCGGCGCCGGGCGCGAGCCAGCAGTCCTCGCGGCCGAGCGCGGCCACGCCGACCCGGTTGCGCTCGCCCAGCAGCGCGCCGACCAGCCGCTGGGCCGCGGCGACGCTCCGGACGACCGCGTGGGGTCCGTCGCTCGCGGCGCGGTAGGCCGGCGCGCGGGCGTCGACGACCAGCACGACCGCCGCGCTGCGCTCCTCGCGGTACTCGACGGTGGTGAGCTCGCCGACCCGGGCGAACCGCTTCCAGTCGATGCGGCTCATCGCGTCGCCCGCCCGGTACTCGCGGGTCTGGTGGAACTCGATGCCCGCGCCGCCGGTGTCGGTGAGCAGCTCGCCGGCGTCCCTGACCGCGAGGTCGCGCTTGGGCGGGGTCTCGCGCGCCGCGGTGCAGTCGATCTCGGTCTCGGCCTCCACCCGGCTCTCGACCTCGCGGGCGCCGCTCACGTCGCGGACGACGACCGTCGCCGGCTCGAAGCCGTGCTTGCCCTCCTCGGCCCGGACGGCGTAGTCGAACGAGACCTCGTCGCCGGGCCGGAGCGGGCCGCCGTACCGGGGCGAGCCGTCGGTGACGGTCAGCGCGGGCGGGACGCCGTCGACGATGCGGGCGTCGGCCAGCGCGTCGTCGCCGACGTTGCGGACGGTGACGCCCACCTCGACCTCGCTGCCGGGGTCGGGCGCGTGGTCGCTCAGCCGGCGCTCGATCTCGAGGTCGGGCGCCGACGGCGGCGCGGGCGAGAGCCGGGGGTAGACCGCGAACGCGACCCCGACAACCGACACCAGGACCAGGTCCGCGCGGTCGGCGATGACTCCGACCCCGCCCACGAGCAGCGCCACCGCGACGACGCCGCGCCACCGACGGGTCTCGGTCACCGTTCTCCCTCCCGACGGGTGGCGTCGGTCGCGGCTACGTCGGTCGCAGCTCCCCCTTCGTCCGCGATGGCCCGCACCGCCCGGCGGGCGCCGCGGCGACTCCAGGGTTCGAGGCGTAGCAGCGCTTCGAGTCGGGCGTCGGTGCCCGGGTCCCGGCCGGCCAGGAACGCCGCCGCCTCGGGGTCGTCGGTCCAGCTCCCCTCGTCGAGGCGCCGGCGGGCCTCCTCCGGGCCGCACTCGCCGCGCCGGACCCGGGTCTCGACCGCGGCGGTCCGGAGCCGCTCGCGCAGTTCCTCGCGGCGCTCCCGGCCGACCACCGGCAGCAGCGCGGTGCGGCTGGCCAGCGCCTCGTCGACGGCGTCGCCCGCCGGGGGCGCGGTCACGGGGCGCTCGGGGGTCGGCGTCTCGGTCTGGCGCAGGCCGCTGCGCTCCCGGGACGCCAGCGCCGAGGCGGCCACCAGCAGGCCCGCCCCGGCGAACGACGCCACCACGAAGTAGTCGTTGCCGAGCGCGGTCACCAGCGCCGCGACCGCCCCGCCGGCCGGGTTCCCGCCGAGCGCGAGCGCGGCGGCGAGCGCGACGACGCCGCCGGCGCCCGAGGCGACGCGGTACCGCTTCACTGGGGACCCTCCAGCTGGGACCGGACCTCGCTGAGCGTCTCCTCGGCCCGGCGGCGCCGCTCGTCGGTCACGCGGGCGCCGCCGTACCGGACCTCCTCGAACAGCGCGGTCAGCGACCGGGCCGCGTCGGGGTCGACGCCCCGGTCGCTGGCGGCCGCGGCGCACTCCCGCGGGGTGAGGTCCCGGCGGTGCGCGAGGTCGAGGCGCTCGACCATCTCGAACCACGCCGACGCGACGGCGTTGTCGGGGCTCGGGTCCGGCGGCGGCGGCGCGTCGCCGTCCCCGTCGTCGGGGTCGGTCGAGACCCCGCGGCCGAGGAGGCGGTCGCGGTACCGGTACGCGACGGCGATCACCGCCGCCAGCACGATCCACGGCAGCGCCGCCAGCAGGAGGTCGAACAGGTCCTGGAGCAGCCACAGCAGCCGGTCGAGCAGGCTCGGCTCGGCGAGCCGGGTCCCGTCGCCCGACTGGTCCCGCTTCGAGTTACTGCTGCCGCTCGCGCTGTTCCGGTCGTCGCCCCCGCCGCTGCTCCCGCTCTGCTGGCCGTCGCCGCTCCCGCTGGCCTGGTTCTGCTGCTGGCCCCCGCCGGACTTCGAGGCCTGGCCGGTCCGGTCGCCGTCCGCGGCGGGTTTCGACGCGACGCCCTCCGAGCCGGAGTCGCCGCTCTCGCTCGGACTGCCGGACGGGGACGACCCGGACTCGGCGCCGTCCGAGCGGCCGCTGTCGAGCGCGTCGTCGAGCGCCTGGGCCGGCCCGGTCCCGATGGGGACCTTGTCGTAGTTGAAGTCGGTGGCCTCCTCGGGGTCGGTCGCGACCGTCGAGTCGAGCGTGGTCGAGGTCGCGCCGATGGCGAGCACGCAGCACAGGCCGACGACCGCCGTGAGGACCGTGTCGGCGTCCATCCTCACGGCGGCCCGGCCCGACGGTGCGTCGCTCGGCGTGCGGTGCGATACATCTCTCGTCCGGTCGCTGGGGACGGTCGGAGAAAGTTATGTGGCGCTTAAGCCCTCGTAGGCCGGCGATAACGACCGCCGTCGCGCCGCCGTCTCCGGGTCGCGCTCGGATTGACGGCGTCGGCGCGGACACTCCGGGCCGACCGTAGTCGGGCGGTAACCGCGGTAAGCACCGGCTACGACTGTTGGAAACTCGGCTCGAAGGGCGGTGGCGACCGCCGCGTCGGCTGGACGACCGCCGCGCTGGCGGTGCGACCGGCGTGTCGGGCCGCCGCGATGTGGGACGACCGTCAGTCGCCGCCGGCACGACCGCCGGGATTTAACCGCCGGCCCGGCCACGTGGAGGTATGCGCGCGACCGTCTACCGGCGCCCCGCGATGCTGTGGCGGCAGGTCCGGGACGTGCTGAACTTCTACTACCCCGACTGCCTCGACGACCGGTTCGGCGGCTACGTCGCCCAGCTCGACGAGCGGACCGGCCACGTCTACGACGGCGAGACCAAGCACCTGGTCGCGACCGCGCGGGCGGTCCACAACTTCGGCGTGGGGGCGGCGCTGGGCGGGCCCGACTGGTGTCGCCCCGCCGCCGAGCGCGGGCTGACCTTCCTCGCGAACGCCCACTGGGACGCCGACCGCGAGGGGTACGACTGGGTGCTCGAGGGCCGCGAGACCGCCGACGACACCCGGTACTGCTACGGCCACGCGTTCGTCCTGCTCGCGGCCGCCCGCGCCGTCGAGGCCGGGATTCCCGGCGCCCGCGCGGAGCTCGACCGCGCGTTCGGGGTCATCGACGAGCGCTTCTGGGAGCCCGACCGGGGGCTGTGCGCGGACCGCGCCGACGGCGGCTGGGAGACACTCGCCACCTATCGAGGACAGAACGCCAACATGCACACCTGCGAAGCGATGCTGGCCGGCTACGAGGCGACCGGCGAGGCGGCGTTCCTCGACCGGGCGTACCGCATCGCCGACTCGTTCGTCCGGGACGTGGCGGCCCAGACCGACGGGCTGCTCTGGGAGCACTACACCGAGGACTGGGAGCCCGACCTGTCGTACAACCGCGACGAGCCCCGCCACCAGTTCCGGCCCTGGGGGTACCAGCCCGGCCACCACGCCGAGTGGGCGAAGCTCCTGCTGGTGCTCGACCGCCACCGGTCCGAGGACTGGCCGGCCGAGCGCGCCCGGGAGCTGTTCGACGCCGCGACCGACTGGTGGGACGACGAGTTCGGCGGCTTCTACTACACGGTCGAGGCCGACGGCGAGCCGGTCGTGGCCGACAAGTACGGCTGGGCGGTCGCCGAGGCGATCGGGGCGGCCGCGCTGCTCTCGGAGCGCGACGACGACTACCTGGCGTGGTACGACCGGCTCTGGGCGTACGCCGACGAGCACTTCGTCAACCCGAAGTACGGCAACTGGTACGAGCGGCTCTCCCGGGAGAACGAGCGCGACGGGCCGAACCGCGGCACCGCGGTCGAGCCGGGCTACCACCCGCTGAACAACGCGGTCGTGGCGATGGAGTCGTTCGAGCGCCGGGGCGATTCGGGGGCTTACTCCCCGTACTCCTCGTACTCCTCGGGGGTGTAGGTCTGGAGTTCGAGCGCGTGGATGTCCTCGGTCATGTGGTCGCCCAGCGCGTCGTACACCATCTCGTGCTGGTCGACGAGCAGTTCGCCCTCGAACGCGGGCGAGACCACGACGGCCGCGAGGTGGTCCTCGTCCTCCGGGCCCCGCGGGTAGGTGACCGTCGCCTCGGCGTCCTCGATGTTCTCCTCGATGAGTTCCGCGACGTCTTCGGCGTTCATGGGCGGCCGTACGGGCCCGGAGGTCAAATGCGTGTGGATACGCGCCACCCCGGTCCGTGACGGCCCCGGAGGCGGTCGGGAGGGCGAGCGGGGGCGCCGCTCAGTAGCCGCCCGCGTCGTCGAAGCACCGACCGCAGCGGTCGACGTCCTCGCCGAGCCGGACCTCGTCGCTTCCGACGGTGGTGACGTACCGGCGGGGGACGTGCCGCAGGGCGCCGCAGGCGGTCGCCCCGCCGGTCGACCCCGGCCGGAGCCGGTGGAGCGTGCCGGTGTGCTCGTTCAGGATCCGCTTCATCGGTCCCTGAGGCCCCGCGGCACGCCGGCCGAGACGGGTCCGGCCTCCGCGTCGGGTCGGACGGTTATCCTGCCGGACGCGGCGACGGTCACCGCGCAGTCGCTGTAGGAGAACGACACCAGGCAGTCGCCGCGGCCGGGGTCGCCGGCCGCCGACCGGTAGAGCTGGTCGAGCGCGTCGGGGTCGAGCGTCGCGAACAGCGGTTCGAGGTCGGTCGGCGCGGTGTCGGTCACCGCCGCGACGCCCCTGACGACGGCGGCGCTGACCGACTCGTCGCTCCGCCAGTCGTGGTCCAGGTGATACGTGTCGGTCTCGGGGTCGAACGTGACCCCGGTCTCGGGTTCGGTGGTCCCCATAGGTCTTCCCCCGCGATGCAGTAGCGCGCTGACCCTGGTCAATGTTTTTGCCAGCGACTAATTGATTATTTAACGATGAGTAAGCCCGACCGCTACCGGTGCGGCCCGCGGTAACGGGGATTACTCCCCGCGGGGCACGATGCGGTCGAGGCGGCCCACGGTCTCGGTCTCGGGCTCTCCGTCGTCGAGGCCGCCCTCCACGCGCTCGACCACGGGGTTGCGGTAGTCGGTGTAGACGTTGACGGCGCCGTCGTCGAGCTCGACCGTGAACTCCGCGACGTCGTCCTCGGGCCGCCAGACGCGGGTGACTTCGCCGGTCGCGTCGCCGCCCGGACCGCGACCGCCTTGGGGCGACCACTCGACGCGGACGCGCCGTCCCTCCTCGAGGTCGTTCGGCTCGAGCTGATCGGTCGTCACGTCGCACTGGACGGCGTCCCCGCCCCTCAAGACTTCGGCCACTCACCGCCCGCGGGTCGGTCCGGTCGCCCGGGGGTTATCGTAACAGTTGAGTCCCCCGGACGAACACTGCGCCACGTCGATGCACTCCGTCGTCCACGGGACCGCGCTCGGCGCCCTCTTCCTCGCGACGCTCGCGGTCGGTATCTGCGTCCACGAACTGCTCCACCTGATCCCGCTCCACTTCGCCGACGCCAGCTACTCGGTCACCGTCCTGCCGACCGACGCCGCGTCGGCGGCCGGCCGGCCGAGGCTCCAGAACGTCCTCTCGGGCAGCCTCGTCCGGGTGGAGGTCACCCACGTCCCGCAGTCCACGCCCGAGTGGGTCGTGCGCGCCGCCGCGCTCCTCCCGCTCGCGCTGGCGCTCCCGTTCGGACTGGTCGCGGCCGGCGTGCTCGCGAACCCCATCGCGGCCGGCGATCACGCCGGTACCGCCGTGCTCGTCGCGGCGACCGCGTGCGGCCTGCTCAGCCCGGCCGACTGGTCGGTGGTGTGGCACGGGCTGGCGCCCGAATCGGACTCGTGACGCGGAACTAGCAGCCGATTGCGGTACGGGAAGTACCCTTCAGCGAGGACTTGCCGCCTTCAGCGAGCACCTGAAGCTCGGCGTCGGGCGCGTAACGTCCGATACCGAAAAAACGGGTCGACCGCGCCGAACGGACACCGGCGCGAAGTCCGGAATCGCCGGGAAGCTCGGAGGGGTCGCCGCTGCGGCGACCGGTCCCCGGTCGCGGGGACGCTCAGTCGAGGTCCAGCGTGTAGAGCCGCTTGCGGGCGTCCGAGAACGAGAACCGGGAGCTGACGATGCCCTCGTCGTCGAGCCGGTTCAGCGCGTAGCGGACCGTCCGGTCGGGCAGCAGCGACTCCTCGGCGATCTGGCTCTGGGTCATCGTGTCGTTGTACTCGAGGACCTTCGCGACCAGCTTGGCGCTGGGCGGCAGGTCCCGGATCTCCTCGGTGGCGTTCTCCCCCGTCAGGCGACCTTTCTCGGGTCGGGCTGTCTCTGAAGCGCTCATGGTACTACCCCTCTTTTGGATACAGCGTAATAATATTTCCCATTCAAAGATATTACCGCCGGGAATCGGACGGTCCGCGCCGGGCCGGCGTTCGACGCCGGATTCGGGGGTGTCCGACAGGTGTCACACTCACCCGAAGCCTCTTATGAGGGTGGGACCTAGAGCGTCGTGATGACCGACACTGTGGAAGACGTCGACCTCCCCTACGACGAGGAGAGCGCGTCCCAGCAGGACAAGATCGAAGCCCTTCAGGAGCGGCTGGAAGTTCTGGAGTCGCAGAACGAGGAGATGCGCGACAAGCTCCTCGACGCCAACGCGGAGAACAACAAGTACCAGCAGAAGCTCGAGCGCCTGACCCACGAGAACAAGAAGCTCAAGCAGTCCCCGCTGTTCGTGGCGACCGTCCAGGAGCTCACCGACGACGGCGTCATCATCAAGCAGCACGGCAACAACCAGGAGGCCGTGACCGAGGTCACCAACGAGATGCGCGAGGACCTCGAGCCCGACGACCGCGTCGCGGTCAACAACTCGCTGTCCATCGTGAAGACGCTGGAGAACGAGACCGACGTCCGGGCCCGCGTCATGCAGGTCGAGGAGAGCCCCGAGGTGAACTACGACGACATCGGCGGCCTCGAAGAGCAGATGAAGGAGGTCCGCGAGACGGTCGAGATGCCCCTCGAGAACCCCGAGATGTTCGGCGAGGTCGGCATCGAGCCGCCGAGCGGCGTGCTGCTCTACGGCCCGCCGGGGACCGGCAAGACGATGCTGGCGAAGGCGGTCGCGAACCAGACCGACGCCACCTTCATCAAGATGGCCGGCTCCGAGCTGGTCCACAAGTTCATCGGCGAGGGCGCAAAGCTGGTCCGGGACCTCTTCGAGGTCGCCCGCCAGCACGAGCCCGCGGTGCTGTTCATCGACGAGATCGACGCCATCGCGGCCAAGCGGACCGACTCGAAGACCTCGGGCGACGCCGAGGTCCAGCGCACCATGATGCAGCTCCTCTCCGAGATGGACGGCTTCGAGGAGCGGGGCGAGATCCGCATCATCGCCGCGACCAACCGGTTCGACATGCTCGACCGCGCCATCCTCCGGCCCGGCCGGTTCGACCGCCTCATCGAGGTGCCCAAGCCGAACCTCGAGGGCCGCGAGAAGATCTTCCGCATCCACACCCGCGACATGAACGTCTCCGACGACGTCGACTTCGACAAGCTGGCCAAGGAGGCCGAGGACGCCTCCGGCGCGGACATCAAGGCCATCTGCACCGAGGCCGGGATGTTCGCCATCCGGGACGACCGGACCGAGATCACGATGGAGGACTTCGAGAACGCGAAGGCCAAGATCGACGCCGAGGACGAGGACGAGGAGATCTCGAAGACGTTCGCCTGATCGGACGGACCTGCTGACGGCGCGACCTCGTCGTACTTCGTTTCGCTACTTCGCTCGTTTTTCGGAACCGCAACGAACCGGAGAGCGGTGGCTGTGCGGCCTCAGCTCGTCATCGAAGGCACGCCGCGACCGAAAGAAAGAGCGCGTCAGTCGTCGGCCGACGAACCGGGCCGGCCCGCGCCCGTCGCCGACTCGCCCGCGCCGGCCGGTTCGTTGCGCGAGAAGTACGACGCCAGCGCCGGGCCGGTCACGTTGTGCCAGACGCTGAACAGCGCGGGCGGCAGCGCCGCGGCCGGCGAGAAGAACGAGGTGGCCAGCGCCACCGCGAGCCCGCTGTTCTGGAGGCCGACCTCGAACGCGCAGGTCCGGGCGCGGTCCTCCGGCATGCCGGTGAGCCGCCCCACGCCGTAGCCCGTCCCGAGGCCGATGCCGTTGTGGGCGACGACCGCCACCGCGGCCGCGGCGCCCGCCGACAGGATGGTCCCCTTGCTCAGGCCGACGACCGCCGCGACGATGGCGACGATGGCGACCACGCTGACCGCCGGGAACACGTCGAGGCCGGCCTCGGCGACCGCGGGCGCCTTCCGGTCGAGGACGTACCGGAGCGCGAAGCCGGCCACGACCGGGACGATGACGATCTGGACGATGCTGGTGAACATCTGGGCGAACGTGACGCTCAGCTGCTCGCCGGCGAGGAAGACGACCCACGCGGGCATCACAATCGGTGCGGCCAGCGTCGTGACGGTGGTGATGGCCACCGACAGCGCCACGTCGCCCTTGCCGAGGTAGGTCATCACGTTCGAGGCGGTGCCGCCGGGCGCGGCGCCGACCAGGATCACGCCGACCGCGAGTCCGGTCGGCAGCGACAGCGCGACGACCAGCGCGTACGCCGCGATCGGCATGACCACCCACTGGGTGACCGCGCCGATGGCGACGTCGCGGGGCCGCTCGACCAGCCGCCGGAAGTCCTCGGGCCGGAGGGTCAGCCCCATCCCGAGCATGATGATCCCCAGCAGCGGCGTGATGTACGGCTCGATCCAGGTGAACGCCGACGGGGCGAGAAGCGCCAGCCCCGAGGCGGCCACCACCCAGACCACGAAGTAGCGGTTCGCGACGTCGCTGGCGCGGCGGAGCGCGTCGAGGGCGCTCACGCCGGACCACTCCCGAATCGGATCGTGTCTTGCGATTGCATCTCGTTCGTGGCCTTCGAATCGGAAGTGATAGGTCTACCGGTCGGACAGTTCGCGGCAGTAATTCGGCCGCGGGCGGAGCGGCGAGCCCACGGCCACCCGACCGCGGATCGGTCGGCCGCCGGTCAGTACGACACCCGGATCACGCGGCGGTCCTCGGCGTCCCTGACGGTCAGGGTGTCGCCGGTGTTCTTCCAGACGGCCCGGTCCGAGCCCCAGTAGAGGTCCTCGTCGGTGTCCTCGCCCGACCCGGTGTGGACCGTGACCGACCGACCGGGCTCGAGGACGAACTCCTCGGGGAACTCGTAGGTCCTCCCGTCGGCGTTCTCGACGCGCCACCCGGTGAGGTCGAGCGGTTCCTCGCCGTCGTTGCGGAAGACGAGGTACTCGTCGTTCCTGTTCCAGTCGTCGTAGCCCCGGGCGTCCTCGTGGATCTCGTCGACGACGAGCCCGGCGGTGAGTTCGGGACGCCGAGCGGGTCCGTCCGCCTCGGCCGGCGACCGGGTGTTCATCCCGGAGGCCGACTCCATCTCGGGGCGGTCCGGCGCCTCGCTGTCGGCGTTCGCCTCGGACCCCGCGTTCTCGGAAGCGCCGGCCTCGGACTCCGCAGCCATCGTCGCTTCGGTCTCGGCCGATGCGGCTTCCGACTCCTCGGTGTCGGGGTCAGTCGGCGGCGCCGACGTCCCGACGGCGACCACCGACGCGTCCGTCTCCGGAGCGTCGGCGACACCGGTCTCCTCGCGGTGGACGAACCGGTGGTACTCCGCCGGTGGTCGTTCGCCGGTCTCCGCGGGTACTTCGTCGCGCTCGCCGACGTCCCCGTCCGCGTCCTCGTCGCTGTCGTACTCCAGCGCACGAGCGAACTCGAACGCGAGGTTCTCCCGGTCGAACTTCTCGAAGAAGGCGTCCCAGACGAGGCCCTCCAGCTCCTCGGTCTCTTCGGATGCGAAGTCGAGTCGGAGCGCGCCCGGTTCGTCGTCGCCGGTCACCGGCACGTGGGCCGGTTCCGCGCCGCGCGACTCCGCCCACTCCCGGATCGTGTCGCGGTCGGTGGTGACGCCGGTCGCCGCCGGCGCGGCCTCGCGCCGGACGAACCGGTGGAAGTAGCTCCGCTCGCCGTTCTTCTTCTCGTCCTGGTACCGGAACGCCAGGCCGGCCGCCTCGAACTTCGCGAAGAAGTCGTCCCAGGAGACCGGTTCGAGGTTCGCGTCGGGCTCGGGCTCCGGGAAGTCGATGCGGAGGACGCCGAGGTCCCCGCCCTCGCCGGTCCCCTTCACGTGAGCCGGGTCGGCCTCGCGGGCCTCGACCCACTCCCGGATCGTCTCGCGGTCGGTCGTCGTCCTGGTCGTCCACGGGTGGTCGTCGGTCACTTGCACTCCCCCGACCCAGAGGCGACGCCACGCTGCTTAGCTATTCGGGCGGGTCGCGCAACGGGGCTACGCCCCGAGCGCGACGAACACCGCGTACGGCAGCAGGAAGAGCGCGACGAACATCGCGAGCAGGATGAGGCCGTAACCGGCGAACGTCCCGAGCGCGGTCGTCCACGAGGGGTGGTCGTGGTCGGCGGGCAGGTTCATGGTCGATGCGAGGGCCGGGCGCCCCTTAACGCTACCTGAAGCCGGCGGCAAGTCGCGGGCGTCCCGCCGTCTACCGGATGATGTCGCCGATGCGCCGGGCCTGGCCGGAGAGCTCCGGGCTCTCCTCGACGATGCGCAGCACCTCGTGGTCGGTCACGTCGAAGTAGGACTTGCCGGTCGCGCCCTCGATGAGGTCCTTCGAGAGCCGGAACTCCGTCCCCTGGTACACCACGTCCACGCCGTCCTCGTCGAACGCGAGCGTCGTCATACCCCCGCGTTTGGCCCCGCCGCTCAAAAACCCATCCGTACCGCCTCGGTCGGTGCAAGTCTCCGCCGGGTTGTCTGACGGAAGTTTATTAGGGTCGAACCGAAAGCAACCGGTGTGCCGCTTGGATCGGACCCACTGGACGAGCTCGCGATTCCGGACGGAACGACCGTCGAGGAGCACGACCTGGTGACCGACGGCGACGTCATCGTCGGCGGCCAGAGCACGGTCGAGTTCGGCGTCCGGGGACACAACGTCATCGCGGGCGAGCGCGTGCAGTTCGGCGGCCACATCGAGGCCGAGGCCGACTGCCGGCTCGACATGTGGTCCGACGTCCAGGACAACGTGCTGGTGGGCCGCGACGCCTACCTCGGCGAGCGCGTCCACATCGGCGGCCGCCTGATGGTGAGCGGCGACCTCGACATCGGCGACGACGTCGACATCGAGGAGGGGTTCGAGGCCAACGGCTGGATCGTCATCCGCAACCCCATGCCGACCATCGTGTTCGTCTTCGTCTACCTCCAGCAGCTGCTCCGGATCGGCGAGGAGGAGGCCGCCCAGGAGGTCGTCTCCGAGCTCATGGAGAACGAGGACGTCGAGGCCGACCCCGTGGTCGTCCCGCGGAACGGCCACGTCTCGGACGACTCCTGGCGCGTGTCGACCCCCGCGACCATCGGCGACGACTGCCGGCTCCACGGCAACATCCGCGCCGAGTCCATCGAGGTCGGCGAGCGCAACGACGTGTTCGGCAGCCTCCGTGCCCGCGGCGACATCTCTGTCGACGAGGGGACGGTCATCCACGGCGACGTGACCACCCGGAGCGGGACGGTCGAGCTCGCCGACGACGTCGAGATCCGCGGCGACGTCTCCTGCGAGGACCTCCACTTCCACGACGGCGCCGTCGTCGACGGGACGATGCGCGCCAGCGGCGAGATGTCGATGGTCCAGGGCGGGACCCACGAGCGCATCGCGGCCGACGGCGACGGCGGCCGCAAGCGGTTCCACGGCGACGACGGCGGAACCGACTCCGCGGGCGGTAGCGACGACGATACCGCGGCCGCGACCGCTGACGCCGCGGGCGACGGGGCGTCCGACGCCGCCGAGAGCGAGTCGGACCCCGCCGAGACCGATTCGGGGGCCGATTTCGACGTCGACTTCGGCGGCGACGCGGACGACGGCGGCCCTGATTCCGACGCAGACGTCGATTCCGCGACCGGGAGCGATTCGGCCAGCGACGCCGACGCCGGGGCGGCCAACGACGCCGACGCCGGGGACGAGTCGGGCGCCGACGCCGACTCGTCCGGCGAGTCCGATTCCGAGTGAGTTCCACCGTTCTGCGGCCGCCGCTCCAGGGTGCTTAGCCGCGGCGCCGGCGTTCTACGGGACGGTACCGACCGGGGATTCGCGGTCCTCCGGCGACGAGTCGCCCGTTCTCGCCACTTGCGTGGCCCGGCAGTGTCGGGGATAATATAATAAACGTTGAGGCTGAATACCCCATGACTCATGGGAGAGAGACTCACCCGTGTGAGGTGGTACCGATGCACTCCGTAGTGCTGACGAAGGGCGTGCCCGACTTCCGGGAGGGCCAGGTGTCGTTCGACGAGGACGGCCACCTCGAGCGCGGTGCGACCCCCACCGTGATGAACCCCAACGACGAGTACGCGCTGGAGGCGGCGCTCCAGACCAAGGTCAAGCGCGGCGGCACGGTGAGCGTGATGAGCATGGGGCCGCCGGGCTACGAGAGCGTGCTGGAGGAGGCGATGGGGGTCTACGCCGACGACCTCTACCTGCTGTCGGACCGCGAGATGGCCGCGGCCGACACCTGGTCGACGTCCATCACGCTGTCGGCGGGCATCGAGAAGCTTGACGAGGAGCCCGACGTCGTGTTCGCGGGCTTCAAGACCGCCGACGGCGAGACCGGCCAGACCGGTCCGCAGACCTGCTGGTGTCTCGACCGGCCCATCGTGACCCACGTCATCTCGATGGAGGTCGACGAGGACGCGGGCCGGCTCCGGGCCAAGCGCCTGGTGGAGGGCGACGTCGACGAGATCGAGACCGTCGAGGCGCCCCTGCCCGCGTTCGTGGTGACGGACCCCGAGTTCGAGCCCTCGTACCGCCGGGCCGAGCACCGGCTCCGGCACAAGCGGCTCCGGGCCGAGACCGAGGAGCGCGTCGAGGAGTACGAGGACCACCTGACGACGTGGAGCGCCGAGGACCTCGACCTCGACCCCGACTTCATCGGGCTCGACGGCTCGCCGACCATCGTCTCGGGCGTCGACCCCATCCCGAAGGCGCCCTCCGAGCGCGAGGCCACGATGGTCACCCCCGACGACCCGGAGGGGATGGAGCAGGTGCTCGACGAGATGCGGCCGCTGGCAGGGGGTGACTGACCGTGGCCGACGACGTCGACCTCGACCCGACCGAGTACACGGTCGACGAACTCGAAGACAAACTCGCGGCGGTCGAGGACCCCGCGGAACTCGACGCCGTCCTCGCGGCCGAACGGGAAGGCGACGACCGCAAGACCGCCAGGGAGGCCATCCAGTCGCGCATCGACGAACTGGAGGCGGAGACGGGCGGCGAGCCCGCCGACACCGACCACGAGGAGGAGTACGCTGACGAGGGCGGGACCGACGCGCCCGAGGCGGCCGGGGAGGCCGACCAGGGCGAGGCCGCGCCCGACGCGGAAGACGACGCCGGCGAGGTCAGCTACGAGGTCGAGAACAGGACGAAGGACAAGAAGCACGTCCGGGCGCTGAAGGGCGGGACGTACGAGGACATGTGGGTCTACTGCGAGACCCAGCAGGGCGAACTCCTCGACGTCTCGAAGGAGATGCTCGGGAAGGCCCGCGAGCTGATGGACACCTACAACGACGAGTACGACAGCGACGAGCGCGTCGTCGGCGTGCTCGTGGGCGACGAGACGGTCACCGACCTCACCGACGAAGTCATCGCCTACGGCGCGGACGTGGCAATCTACCACGAGGACGACCGACTGGAGCGGTTCCGCCACAAGCCCTACACCGAGATCGTCTCGGACATGGCTCGGGGCGGCGCCGAGCCCCCGAACTGGGAGACCGGCGACCCCGGCACCGAGCCCACCGCCGGGTGGCGCGACTACGACAAGCCCCGGTACTTCCTGTTCCCGGCGACCAACAACGGCCGGGACCTCTCGGCGCAGGTCCAGGGCGAGCTCGACTCCGGGCTGGCCAGCGACTGCTCGGGGCTGACCATCGAGGAGGAGCTGGTCTCGAACCCCGTGAAGACGGGCGAACCCGGCGAGAAGGTGGAGTTCGAGCGCGTCCTCCACATGAAGCGGCCGGACTTCTCCGGGTTCGAGTACTCGACCATCCTGTGCCTCGACAACCCCGGCCGGGAGTTCCACCCGCAGGGCTGCTCGGTCATCCCGGGCAGCTTCGACGCGATCGACCCCGACTACGAGAAGGAGGGCGAGGTCATCGGACACGACCTCGACCTGCCCGACGACTGGTTCCGGGTCGACGTGACCGAGTTCGACCGCCTCGACGAGGGGGTCGACCTCACCGGCCACGAGGTCATCGTGGCGCTGGGCCGGGGCATCGGCGACGACCCGACGCGGGGCATCGAACTCGGCCTCGACCTGGTCGACGCCTTCGAGGACGCCGACCTCGGCCTCTCGCGCGGGGTCGTCACGGCCTCCTACGACGTGGACGGCCACGTCGCCGACTACGTGGCCGAGGAGCGCCAGATCGGCGAGACCGGCCAGGTGGTCCAGCCCACGCTGTACGTCGCGGCCGGCATCTCGGGCGCGGTCCAGCACAAGGTCGGGATGGACGAGTCCGACACCATCGTGGCGATCAACACCGACCCCGACGCCCGCATCCGGGACTTCAGCGACTACTTCGTCGAGGGCGACCTGTTCGAGGTGCTCCCCCGCCTCACCGAGTCGGTCGAGGCGGGCGAACTGACGATGAAAGCGGAGGCGAGCGATGACTGACGAGGGACGCGGAGGACAACGATGACTGACGAGGTACGCGGAGGACAACGATGACTGACGACTACGAACACTACGAGGCGGTCGTCGTCGGGGCGGGTCCCGGCGGCGCCGCCGCCGCAGCCGTACTGGCGCGCAACGACGTGGAGACCCTGGTGCTCGAGCGCGGGGTCGAGGCCGGCTCGAAGAACGTGACCGGCGGGCTCATCTACGCCGAGGAGTCGGCCCCCTACACGGTCGACGGGCTCTTTCCCGACTTCCGCGAGGCGGCGACCGAGCGGCCGGTCACCGACTACCTCCTCCACAACGTCGCCGGCGAGAAGGTCGAGACGTTCGACATCACCGACCTCCACGAGCACGACACCGAGTGGGCCGACGCGGTGCTCCGCCGGAAGATGGACTCGTGGACCGCCGACCGCGTCCACGAGCTGACCAGCGAGACCGGCGGCGGGCTGCTGACCGACGTCCGGGTCAACGGGCTGCTCCGGGAGGACGGCGAGATCGCGGGCGTGACCTGCGACGAGCTCGACCCCATCCGGGCCGACGTGGTCATCGCGGCCGACGGCGTCAACTCGGAACTCGCCCGCGACGCCGGCCTGATGGACTGGGAGGAGCCCGACGAGTGGTTCCAGGGCGTCAAGGCCGTCATCGACGTGCCGAGCGACGTCATCGCCGACCGGTTCGGCGTGGCCGACGACGAGGGCGCGGCCCACCTGTTCTCGGGCGACCTGTTCGAGGGCGTCCGGGGCGGCGGGTTCCTCTACACCAACGAGGACTCGCTGTCGGTCGGGTCGGTGTTCCACCTCGACAGCATCGTCGAGGAGGAGGCCGAACCCCACCAACTACTCGACAACCTGCTGACACACCCGCTGCTGGCCGACTGGCTGGAGGGCCACTACGACGAGGTCGAGTACAGCGCGAAGCTGGTGCCCGACTCGAAGAAGGCCGCCCACCCCTCGCCCCACCAGGGCCGGCTGCTCGTGGTCGGCGACGCCGCGGGCCAGATGCAGGCCCAGGGCCCCATCATCAAGGGGATGAACCACGCCGTGAGCGCGGGCGGACTCGCGGGCGAGGCGTTCGCCGAGGCCCGGCTCCGGGACAGTCCCGAGAAGGCCGGCCGGCTCTACGAGAAGAAGCTGCGCGACGAGGGCGTGATGGACAAGCTCCGGCCGGCCGGCTACCGGGCGGTCAGCGCGCTCGGCGAGCGCGACGCCGTGACGAACCTGGCCGACTCGGTGCTCACGTCGAGCCTCGGCCGGACCGCGGTGTCGCTGTTCGGCGGCACCTTGGAGCGGCTCTACTCCTCGCCGCGGCTCTCGATGCTGGTGCCCGACACCCGGACGCCGTACGTCACCCTGCCGACCGTCATCGCCGAGGAGCTCGGCGACCGGGTCACCGGGGAGGCCGGCTACGAGCCGAAGGACCTCGCGACCCGCATCGGCGACCTGACCTACGACACCGACGTGGGCAACCCCCACATCGAGCTCCGGGACGCCTCGGTCGAGGCCAGCGGCGCCGCGGTGTACGCCTGTCCGGTCAGCGCCCGGGACTTCGGCGGGGGCTGCTACCGCGAGGAGACCGTCGAGACCAACGGGACCGAGGAGAAGCGGGTCAGCCTCGACACCCAGCCCTGCGTGGAGTGTGGCACCTGCGCGGTCATCGCCGACACCGAGTGGGAGCACCCACGCGGCGGGAAGGGCGTCGAGTTCAAGCGGGGGTAGGGCCGGCGGCCACCGTATCCACCTCACCGATTCGACTCCGTATGAGCGACTACCGCGACCGCATCGACGACCTCGCGGCCCGCGCCCGGGCGGACCGCCGGGCGTTCGACCCGCCCGCCGACCCGCCGGACGAGGAGCGCGCCGTGGCGTACCTCCGGGACGGCGTCGGCGAGGTCGTCTCGGTGTACGTCGAGGCCCGGACCGGCGAGTTCGCCCCGCTCGACGGCGAGGAGATGGACGGGCTAGAGCGGGCGCTCGACGACTGGCTGGCGCTGTACGCGCGCTGCCACGGCGAGGAGATCGACCCCGAGGTGCCGGTCCGGGCGGTCGCCGAGACCGTGGTGATGGACACCTACGACCTCGTCGACGCGGCCCAGATCCACACCGGAGTCCCCGGGCGCGACCGGGCGGCCACGGACTGAGGGCCGCGGCCGGGTCGCGCCGGTCGTCGAGGCCGCAGCGGCGCGTCTACTGATCGGCGAACGGCTCCTCGGCGTCGACCAACTCGAACAGTTCGTCCCAGTCCCCGTCGTCGGGGAACTGGTCGCGGACCTGGTCGAGCTCGCTCTCGGGCACCACTTCGGCGAGGGTGGCCACCACGACCTGGGCGTGGTAGGCCGCGTCCGACCGGTCGTCGTCGTCCTCGGGGTCCATGTTCTCGCGCTCGGCGACCCGGCCGACGAACTCGTCGAAGTCGAACCGCTGGCCCGACTCGGCGGCCTCGAGGTACCAGTCGAGGTCCACCGGGAGCGGGCCGGCGAGGTCCGACGCCTCGCCCGCCTGGACCCGCTCGCCGAGCGTCGTCAGCGTCGCGCGCACGGCCCGGACCGTCTCGCCCGTGGTTCCGAACTCGAGGCGGTGCTGAACGTCGCCGGTGAAGTCGTCGAAGTTCATCGTTTCCCCCGACTAGACCCTAGCCGGCACGGCGTGGAAACGTCTGACGGCCTCGTGTCGGCGCCGCGGGACGAGCGCTCGTGTCGGGTCGACGGGAAGAGTTAAGTCCGCGGGAAGTGTGTTACCATTGAACATGCAGTTCTCCGAGACCCTGGAGTTCGACCACGAGGACCGCAAGCGCATCTTCGAGTACGTCGAGAGCCGCGGCGAGGTCGACGCCGCCGACGCCCGCGACCGGCTCCGCGTCGACCCCGGCGGGTTCCGGCACCACGTCGCCATCCTGAAGCGCGACGGCTACCTCGAAGAGCGCGACGGGAAGCTCCGGGCCGCCTTCGACGAGGGCGCGGCCGAAGAGTACGACACCGACGAGCTGTCGTTCGTCATCCGGCCCGCCCGTCAGGAGGACCTGTCGGGCATCGTGGGCGCCATCCGGCAGGTCGCCGAGCAGGGCAGCTACATCGTCGCCGAGAGCGTCGCCGACGAGATCGACCACGACGAGGCGCTGCTCCGGCACAACGAGATCGAGTCCCGGATGTTCTTCGTCGCCACGGTGGGCGAGGAGGTGGTCGGCTGGGTCCACCTCTACGCGCCGGAGCTCGACAAGCTGGCCCACACCGCCGAGCTGACGGTGGGCGTCCTGGAGTCGTACCGCGGCCACGGCGTCGGGAGCCACCTGCTCGAGCGCGGCCTGGAGTGGGCGGCCTCGAACGGCTACGAGAAGGTGTACCAGAGCGTCCCCTCGACCAACGAGGACGCCATCGGGTTCCTGGAGGGCCACGGCTGGGAGACCGAGGCGGTCCGCGAGGACCACTACCGCATCGACGGCGAGTACGTCGACGAGGTGATGATGGCGGTGGAGCTGTAGGCGACCGCCCGGACCGATTCGGTGCACGGGCGACGACCAAACGCTTTTCCGGCGACCCGTCGACTCAACTTCCGTCGTTCGCAGGCAGTTCAACCATGGAAACTTCCGAACCGAACGCCACGGAGGGGGACGAATCGGTGCACAGGGACTACGTGCTGGACGTACGGATCGTGGAGGTCCGGCGCTCGAACGGGAACGGTTCTCAATACCGGTTCGAGGCCCCCCAACACGTCGGCGCGGAGTTCGACGATCCGGAGACCGCCGAGCTGTACGCCGACGTGTACTTCGACGTCAACGGGTTCCAGGAGGAGGGCACGGGCGAGCGGGGCGTCCCGCCGGAGGTCATCCAGGCCGGCAAGGACACGATGGCGGCGTACTTCCTGACGCGGCCCGGGGTCGACCGCAACTGGATGGCGTCGTTCTACGGCGTCAAGCCGACGAAGATAGACCGGTACGTCTCGTGGGTCCGCGACCGGGCCGAGGAGATACGGGAGGGCGTCGCCGAACGAGACCTGGAGTGACGTCCGATCGCGGCGACTGTCGCCAGTAGCGCTACTGAGGGTTCATTTTTCCGGGAGAGGTATAGATTGCTACTAGAAAACTATTTTCAATGTGACGTTGAGAGTTGACGCCGCATGGTCGAGTTCACTCGACGACAGCTGATGGCCACGTCGGTCGCAGCGACGCTGGGCGCCAGCGTGTCCGCCTCGGGAGCGCTGCAGGACGAGGACGCGGACACGCCGAAGGCGCCGTCGGTGAAGGGGGAGATAAAACGATTCGCGACGACCGCGCTGGGGGCGGAAGTCACCGGGCCGGAGGTCAGCGCGAACGGGACGCTGTTCTTCAGCCTGCAGCACCCCAGCCGGAAGAACCCGGCGCCGTACAACAAGGCCGGCATCGGCTACGTTCGGGGGTACGAGTTCACGGAGGGCAGCGAGTTCGATGCGCTCGGCGTACCCTCCTCCAACGAGGCCCAGGGGCGGGTCCGGGTCGCGGGCGGGAGCTACGAACTGCTCGCCCAGGAGGGCGACAATATCGGGGGCAACGAGACGCTCGGGATGCCCGTCACGCCCGACAACCTGGCGGTCGAGGAGTACCCGGGCGCCCGGTACGGCAACTTCGGGTACAACCCCGACTGCAACCGGCTCATCCCGACCAACGAGGCCGAGACGCGGGGGTACCTGTTCACCAACTGGGAGGAGAGCCCGGGCAACGTGACCCGGATCCCCGTCAGCCGGAAGGGCAAGGGTCGGTGGGAGGCCGACCTCCGGAACGCGGCGAACCTCGCCAACACCGAGGCGCTGCGCAGCATCGGCGGCACCCGCATCAACTGCTACGGCGACATCAGCCCGTGGGGCACGTACCTCTCGGCCGAGGAGGACTACGCCCACCCGCGGGTCGCGCTGACGACGAAAGTCAGCGACGTGGTCGGCGACTCGAAGGGGCCGGACCATCGGGGCGCCGCCCAGTTCTACAACCGACCGAACCCCAGCAGCATCCAGGAGGCCGTCGACAGGTACTACGGCGACAACGCCTGGTTCGTCCAGGGGTACTGGGCGCTCGCTGGCCTCGAAATCCAGGCGTACTACCTGGGCGCCGAGGCGGTCGACGAGAACCAGGACCTCTCGTCGGACGTCGACCCGAAGACGAACCTGCGTCCCCTCGGGAGCCCGTACCCCAACCCGTACCGGTACGGCCACATCGTCGACTTCCGCCAGCCCGCGGCCGAGACGCCCCAGCCGGTGAAGTACCACGCGATGGGCCGGGCCGCGTGGGAGTGTCCCGACGTCCAAAGCGACGAGAAGACGGTGTACCTCACCTCGGACGGCGACAACAAGGGGCTGTACAAGTTCGTCGCGGACCGGCCGATTCCGAGCTACGACGACCCGACGGACGTGGCGGGCACCCTCTACGCGGCGAAGGTTACCAACCAGCAGGCCGCCGCGGACAACCCGCCCGCCGAGGTCCCGCTCGAAATCGAGTGGCTGGAGATGGGCCACGCGACCAACCGCGAAGTCGAGTCCTGGATCGCCGAGTACGACGACGTCAACCAGGTCGACTACCTCGAGACCCACGCCGAAACCGACTGGAAGCAGGATATCCAGCAGGCCCTGGAGGAGGCCGACAGAACCGTCGTCAAGCAGGGCAACCAGAACTACATCTCCGACCGGGACATCGTGAAGTGGGCCCGTCAGTACGACCAGCGCGGACCCGGCAACGTCGACGAGGAGTTGCGGCGTGTCCCGTTCCTCGAGACCCGGGCGGCCGCCAAGGAGATCGACGCCACCGTCGAGTTCCGCAAGAGCGAGGGCATCGACAGCAGGGACGGCGCACAGCCCGGCGACTACGTCTACGTCGGCATCTCGGAGGTCAACGACGGGATGTCCGACAGCGAAGGTGACATCAACGTCGACCGCGTCGACGGGGGCCTCGTCTACCGGGCGACACTCGAACAGGACTACAACATCTCGACGCTCGAACCGGTCATCGTCGGTCCGGACGCGACCGACCCGGCGGACGTCGCCAACGACGCCCTGCTGAACATCGACAACGTGTTCGTGATGAACGACGGCCGGGTCCTCTGCTGCGAGGACGCCGACCAGTACGGCCGGTCGTTCCCCAACGACTGCATGTACGTCTACACGCCGGCCGAACTGACGAGCGGCGCGACCGAAACCGGCACCGAAACCGGCGACGGTGACGCCCGGACGACCGCCGAAGACGGCGCGGCCGCGACCGGGACGACGGCCGACGGCGAGGGGACGACCGCGACCGCCGACGAGGCGACGGCGACGACCGCCGAGGCTGAGACGACCGCCGCCGACCAGGGGACCACGACCGCGGCGGCCGACGACGAGACGACTACGACGACCGAGTAGTGACCGCCGGACCGATTCCCGGTCGACTGCCGGACGGTCCCGCCGGCGAACCGCGCTCCGGCGCGGGAGTCCCGTCCGCGAAGTCGTCGGTCCCCAGGGCGGCGAGGGGCCCGCGGACGGGCCGGCCGCGCCCCGGGCGAGAAATGGCGGTTGCGGTTACTGGTTCTGCTGGCGCTGCTGATCGTGGACCGGGAACGCGACCTCGACAGTGGCCCGGTACTCGGTTATCTCGCCGTCCTCGACCTGTGCGGTCCAGTCCTCGACCTCGACGCCGGAGATGTCGTCGATGGTCTTGCTGGCCTCCCTGAACGCCTCCTCTGCGGCGGCCTGCCACGACTCCTCGGCCGACCCGGTTATCTTGACGATTTTCACTGCGGTCATGCCACAGGCGGTACGACGCGACCGGTGTAGCCTCTTGTGGCCGTGGGGCGGGTTCGCATCCCACTACGCCACGCGAGGTCGTCGCGGCCCCGGGGACCGGGACGACGCCTCGCCCGCGATTCCCCGAACCGAAAGGCAGTTCCCCCGAACGCCGGTAGACTCTCGCATGATCTCCATCGCGCTGGCGGGCAAGCCCAACGCGGGCAAGTCCACCTTCTACAAGGCCGCGACGATGGCCGACGTGGACGTGGCGAACTACCCGTTCACGACCATCGACGCCAACCGCGGGGTGAGCCACGTCCGGACGGAGTGCCCCTGCCTGGAGCGCGACGAGCGCTGCGGCGACGACAACTGCCGCGGCGGCAAGCGCTACGTCCCCGTCGAGCTGCTCGACGTGGCCGGCCTCGTCCCGGGCGCCCACGAGGGCCGCGGGCTGGGCAACCAGTTCCTCGACGAGCTCACGAACGCCGACGCCATCGTCAACGTGGTCGACGCCTCCGGCGGGACCAACGAGGAGGGCGAACCCGTCGAAATCGGCAGCTACGACCCGGTCGACGAGGTCGACTTCATCGAGGAGGAGATGGACCAGTGGCTCACCGGCATCATCGACCGCAACTGGGAGAGCGTCGAGCGCAAGTCCCGGTCGCCCGACTTCGACATCGACGACGCGCTGGCCGACATGCTGACCGGGTTCGGCGCGACCGAGGCCGACGTCGCGGCCAGCCTGCGCGAGCTCGACTACCCCGCCGACCCCATCCAGTGGACCGACGACCACCGCGAGGCGCTGGCCCGCGACGTCCGCGCCCGGACCAAGCCCATCATCCTCGTCGCGAACAAGGCCGACGTCGCGCCGCCCGAGAACATCGAGCGGCTGCGCGAGACCGGCAAGCCCGTGATCCCGGCGACCGCGGAGGGCGAGCTCGCGCTCCGGCAGGCCGAACAGGCCGGCGTCGTCGACTACGACCCCGGCGACGACGACTTCGAGGTGGTCGGCGACCTCTCCGACGAGCAGGAGGCGGGCCTGGAGAAGATCCGGGAAGTCATGGCCGAGTGGGGCGGGACCGGCGTCCAGGCGGCGATGAACGCCGCGGTGTACGACCTGCTCGACCGGATCACAGCCTACCCGGTCCAGAACGAGACCAAGTGGACCGACGCGAAGGGCAACGTCCTGCCCGACGCCTTCCTGCTGCCGCGGGGGTCGACGCCGGTCGACCTCGCCCACGCGGTCCACTCCGACATCGGGGAGGGCTACCTCCACGCGGTCAACGCCAAGACGAACCGCGACATCAGCGACGACTACGAACTGGAGGAGGGCGACGTCATCAAGATCGTGAGCACCGCGAGCTGACGGTGCGACGCGGCGAACGCCTCCACCGATGAGCCGCCGGTGCGGCGCGGCGGTCGTCGCCAGTCGTCGCGCCCGGTCCGGACCCCCGCGACACCTGAGGAAGGTAACACTTTTCCGCCCGGGATTCGCGCTGGCCGGCATGACACCTTCGCTCGCGGTCCGCGTCTGGGGGGTCACCGCGGCGCTGCTGATCGCGGCCGCGGTCGCCGTCGGGGCGCTGGTCCGGACCGGCGCGCCCCGGCTCTACGTGGGGGCCGGCGTCCTGTTCCTGGCGTACGTCTCGCTCCAGGCGTACTACGCTGGCGGTCGATTCGACGTCGAGGCCGACCTGCTGGCGACCGACGGCCGGGACCTGACGGACGCTCCCGAGATACGGGCCGCGCTGCTCGCGGTCTGTGCGCGTGCCGGCCGACCCGTCCCGGCGACCGTCCTCGTCAGGATGGACGTGCCGGGCGCGAAGGTCGGCTACGACGACGGGGCGCCCCTCCTGGCGGTGGACCACCGGCTCCCCGCGGTCGTCGGCCCCGCCGGCCTCCGGGCCATCTTCGCCCACGAACTCGGTCACTTCGGCCGGGACCTCCACACCGACGCCGTCCGGCTCTACCTGCCCCAGGTCGTCGGCTTCGCGGCGTACTGGTCGGCGCTGCTCGCGGGCCGGGGGCCGACCGTCGCGTCGCTGGGCAGCGCCGCGTTCCTCGCGCTGGCGTCCGTCTCGGACCGCCGGGCCGCCGCGATACGGTACGCGCTGGGCCTCGGCGTCGAACCGCTGGCGCTGGCCGCGAGCCGGTACGCGAACCGGCTCGAGGAGTACCGGGCCGACGCCTACGCCGCCCGCGTGGTCTCGGCCGCCGACCTGACCGAGGCGCTCTACCGGATCGCCGCGATCGCCACCGGCGACAACGACGAGGACGTCGCCGGACCGATGCCGTGGGACGCCGACCGGTCGCCGCTCGTCGCGGCGTTCGCGACCCACCCGTCCGTCGAGTCCAGGGCCGAGGCGCTGGGCTGCGAGCTCCCGGCGTGGGTCCGGCCCTCCCGCCCGCACCGCGACGGGTAGCGGCCGGACCCGCGACGTTCGGAGCGGTCCGGGCCGCGACAGCGCCGGAGGCGTCCGTCTCGCGGCCGACACCTCCGAAATCTTACGCGGCGTTTTTCCTCGTCCCCGTCGGAGTGACACCATGACCGCCGTGGATTCTGACCTCGTGACCCAGTTGTCCCGCCACGACGAGTACTACACCGCCCGCGAGCTCGTCCGGTACCTCGAACGCCACCACCCCGTCGAGGGGCCGGGCGTCCCCCGCGACCTCGTGGAGGCCTACGCCGAGGAGCTCGAGTACGACACGGAGCGGTTCGAGGAGTCGCTCGAGGACCGGCTCACCGACGCCCGGACCTGGCAGCCCGGCGACCGGCTCTACCGGGTCGACGGCAACATCAGCATCTACCCTCCCTCGTGGCACGAGCAGCTCGCGGACACGACGGACCTCTCGAAGTTCGTCGAGGTGATGCTCGAGAGCGTCCGCACCCCCGAGGGCGTCGAGGTCGACCGGAGCGACCTCGGCGTCGCCCAGGACGACCTGCTGACCGCGGTCGAGATCATCGCGGGGATGGACCGGAGCGAGGCCTACCGCCTCCTGCGGTCCCAGCGGCTCGAGGGCCGGGTCGTCCTCTGGGCGTTCCAGAACCCCGAGGAGATCGTCCGCCTCCCCGAGGAGCACGACGAGTGAGTCGACGGGGCCGCCGACGGGCCGGCGGCCGGGCGGCTCACCCCTCGAAGTGGTCGACCAGCAGGTCGCTCACCTCGTCCGGCCGGTCGTTCTGGACCCAGTGGGTCGCGTCGGGGAGGCGCTCGACCCGCAGGTCGGGCACCCACCGGTCGAGCCCCTCGGTGAGTTCGACGCCGAGCGCGGGGTCGCGCTCGCCCCAGACCAGCAGCGTCGGCGCCCGGACCCGGTCGGTGCGGTCCCGTCGACCGAGCGCGCGCCGGAGCTCGTCGCCCAGGCTCTCGCGGAAGGCCGCCCGGTAGTAGTTCAGGGCCGAAGCGAGCGCGCCCGGCCGCGAGGCCGCCGCCCGGTAGCGCCGGACGTCGGCGTCGCTGAAGGTGCCGGGGGCCGCCGACTCGCGCAGCAGCCGGCCCACCCCGGCGGCGTCGCGCGCGCCGAGGAACGCCTCGGGCAGCGCCGGCACCTGGAACCAGAGCACGTACCACGACCGGCGCCACTGCTCGGGGTTGCGCCCCAGCTCCCGCCGGTAGGCCGCCGGGTGGGGCGCGTTGAGGACCGCCAGCCGGTCGACCAGTTCGGGTCGGCGCAGCGCGGTCTCCCACGCTACCAGCCCGCCCCAGTCGTGGCCGACGACGTGTGACCGCTCCCGTCCGAAGTGCTCGACCAGGCCCGCCACGTCCCCGACCAGTTCGTCCGTCCGGTAGCTGTCGAGCCCGCGGGGCTTCTCCGAGCGGTTGTACCCCCGCATGTCGACCGCCACCGCCCGGAATCCCGCGTCGGCCAGCGCCGGGAGCTGGTGCCGCCACGAGTACCAGAACTCCGGGAAGCCGTGGAGCAGGACGACGAGCGGGTCGTCCTCGTCGCCGGCCGCGACGTAGTGGAGGCGGAGGTCGTCGACCACGGCCTGCTCGTGGCGCCACGGCCCCTCGACGTCGACGGTCGGTTCCCCGGCGGTGCCCTGACCCCGCGAGCGCTCGGTTGCCATACCGGACGTGGACCGGCCACGCGATTAAGCCTTGAGGCGGGCGCGAATCGCTCCTCGGCCGACGATAAAAGTCGGATTCGCGCTATCGGTCGCTGCCCGGGAGGGGACGACCCGCGTCAGGCCGCGACCGTGGTCTCCGCGGCGGTGGTCGTCTCGGTCCCGGTCCGGGCGCCCTCCTCGGTGGTCGTCTCGTTGCCGGTCGCCGCCCGGTTCCCGAACTCGGCGTTGATCACGTCGTAGTTGACGATGACGTACCCGGTGTCGATGACCGGCGACCCGTTGCGGGTGTACGGCCCGTCGGCCCCGGGGAAGTCGTACTGCCGGTTGTTGTTGGTGTCGCGGTGGGCCATCGCGACCAGCGTCTGGCTCTGGTTGACCGACTTGTTGAGCGCGACGACCACGTTCCGGTGGACGCCGGGTTCGAGGTACGTCGAGTTGCCGACGACCGCGCCGACCTGTACCTGGCCCTCGGTGGCGTACTCGCCGGCCGGCGTCCCGGCCTCGTGGATGACGACGAAGCCGCCGTCGGGGACGACGACGCGCTCGATCAGCACCGTCGTCTCGTTGGGCACCCCTTCGGTGAAGGTAAAGCCGGCGCTCTGGTTCAGGAAGGTGAGCCGCGCCGATTCGGGTCCGACCTGCCCTTCGGCCACCGTCGTCTCGGCCGCGGTCTCGTTGTCCGCCGTCGTCGTCTCCTGGCCGCCCATCGCCGTCGTCGTCTCCTGGGCGACCGCCGCGTCGCCGGTCGCCGGCCCGCCGGTCGCGGCCAGCGCGGCCGACGTCCCCGCGACGACCAGTGCGACTACCGCCAGGACTGCTGTCTTGCGTGTCATGGCTCCGGCGGGACGCAAGCCGCTCGGAGTGAAGAGCGTATCAATCGTTCACCGCGGAACGACCGGATACCCCGTCTCGGACTCGACTCCACGGGAGGTTGCGGTTCGGTAGACCGTCCGTAACGGGGCGCAACCGCCGACGGACGGGTCGTGCGGGGATCGTATCGCGCGGCGACGACCGCGACGCGTCGCGGCCTCGTCCCCGAAAACGCTGCTTTCCGCGCGCGGGTCGCTCGGCGTCACCGGGCGACGAACATCCCCACCGACTTCTCGACGCGGAGCGACCCGTCCTCGAACCGGTCGGCGAACGCCTCGCGCAGTTCGGGCGCCAGCGACTCGTCGACGTCGTCGCGGGAGAGCGCGTAGGCGACCAGCGCGTCGGGGTCGGTCACCTCCAGGGCGTCGTCGTACTCCCGGAGCGTCGCGTCGTCGAACACCGCCGCCAGCTGCTCGCGGCCGTTCTCCAGCCGGAACCCGGTGCCGCGGCCGGGTCGCTCGCCGGTCACGGACTCCAGCACGTCGTAGACCGCAGCCATGTTGTCCTCCCCGTTCGTGGTGGCGTAGAGGCGCCCGCCGGGTCGCAGGACCCGCCGAAACTCGGCCAGCGCCGCCTCCCGGTCCGGGACGTGGTAGAGCATGTGGTGTGCGGTCGCGGCGTCGAACGAGTCGTCGGCGAAGGGCAGCGAGGCCGCGTCAGCCACGCCGAAGTCGAACCGGTCGCCGGACCCCGCGTCACCCAGATTCCGCCGCGCCTCCGCGGCCATCCCCGGCGAGAAGTCGGTGAGGACCACGTCCCAGCCGTCGGGCACCCGGTCGCGGTTCGCGACCCAGAGCTCGGCCGGGCCGACGCCCACGCCCAGCACCCGGGCGTCCGCCGGGAGGTCGAACTGGTCGAACTGCCACGCCCGGAAGTCGCGCTCGGCGACGCTGTATCGCTCGTGGAGGGCGATGCGGTCGTTGAGGTTCTCCGCGTCGGCGTACTGCTCGGCGAGGACGTCGGCGTCTTCGAGCCAGTCGGCCATGCCGTCGGTATCGGAGGCCCGAGGCAAAACTGTTCAGGGCGCAAGCGGATCCGAATCGGTGCGCGCTCATCCGGTCCATCACCGCGCGAGACCTCGGCCAAACCACGTCGGGCGGGACTGAACGGGGCCGCCGCGGGGGCTTTCGAAGCCATCGTAGTCCCACCGCCGGCGCTGGCGAGGCGGTCAGTTGTCCAAGTAACTCATCCCAGCGGTCGGAACCACACCGCCACGAGCAGCAGCGCGAGGAAGACGTACGACCCGCGGACCAGCAGCATCGTCGCTATCTCCGGGTCGGCCCGGCGGGCGATCCCGGCCACCGCGCCGAACCCGGCGACCGCGGCGACGCTGCTCGGCGGGAACACCGCCAGGGCCGCGAGCGCGACCACCAGCAGGAGCGCGGTCGCCATCAGCGCGTACGCCGCGGTCCGGGCCCGCTCGGGGCCGACCGTCACCGCGACCGTGCGCTTCCGGATGGACCGATCGTAGTCGAAGTCCTGGGCGTCGTCGATGACCTTCACGCCCGAGAGCAGCACGAGGAACACCGCCGCGAACGCGATCGGCACCGCCGTCAGCGTCCCGGCCTGGGCGTGGTAGCCCCCGAGGATGGCGAGCGCGATGCCGAGGGGGTAGCCGGTCGTCGCGGTCACGGGGTTGGTGTCGAGCTGCGGGGCGTGGTGGTAGGCGATGAGCCACGTCGGCAGGGTCAGCAGTGCCGTCCCGACGCCGGCGACGGCCCACAGCCCCACCAGGCAGGCGAAGAACAGCGCGGTCGACCCCGCGAGCGCCGCCCTGCATCCCCGCTCCGAGAGGGGGTGGTCGTCGTCCTCGTCGCGGACGTAGAAGTCGACGTAGCCGTCCTTGACGTGGGCGGTGTACACCGCCGCGAAGACGGCCGTCGCGTGGAGCGCCCCGGCCGACGGGTCGAAGGCGCCCGCCAGCACGCCGCCGAACAGCGAGCACGACACCGGCGGGAGCATGAACACGGGGTGGACCTGCGACGCGAGCGCGCGGACCGCGGGGACGACGCCGGACTCCCGGCGCGATACGGGCATGGTACCAGCACACGTGAGCGAGACGCATAAAATCTCAGGCGTAACGAGGACTTGTAGCGCGGGGCCGGCGCGCCGAGGTCGCGGTCCGACGGGTCCACCGGAGTAGACACGCGAGCCGCGTGAAAGGGGGTTGTGAATCGAAGAAACGAGGGGATACCTCGCCGGTCGTCACTGGACCGCGTTCGTCGCCTCGCGCATGACCTCGATGGCCTCCTTCAGCGTCTCCGTGTCGGTCGCGTAGGAGATGCGGGCGTAGCCCTTGCCGTGCTCGCCGAAGGCGCCGCCGGGCACGACCACGACGCCGCGGTCGAGCACCGCGTCGACCCAGCCGTCGGGCACCTCCGGCATGGCGTAGAACGCGCCGCGGGGCGTCGGGGTCTCCAGGCCCATGTCGGCCAGCCCGTCGAGCAGGACGTCGCGGCGCTCCTCGAAGGCGGCGACCATCTCCTCGACCGGGTCCTGCGGGCCGGTGAGCGCGGCCTCGGCCGCGAACTGCGCCGGGGCGCTGGCGCAGGCCTGGGCGTACTGGTGGACCCGGAGCATCCGCTCGATGCGGCGCTCGCTGGCGGCGACCCAGCCCAGCCGCCAGCCGGTCATCGAGTAGGTCTTCGAGCAGGCGTTGACCACGACCACGTTGTCAGACTCGGCGTACGCCATCGGCGAGTGGTGCTCCTCGTCGAAGACGATGTGTTCGTACACCTCGTCGGAGATGCACAGCACGTCGTGCTCGTCGGCGATGCGGGCGAACTCCCGCACGTCCTCTTCGCTCTGGACCGCGCCGGTGGGATTCGAGGGGCTGTTGACGACGAACGCCGCGGTGTCGTCGGTGATCGCGTCCTCGACCGCCGCGGGGTCCAGGGTCAGGTCCTCGCGCAGCGCGACCGGCCTCGGCTCGCCGCCGGCGATGCGGGTCAGCGCGTCGTAGGAGACGAACCCGGGGTCGGGGAAGATCACCTCCTCGCCGGGGTCGACGTGGGCCTCGATCGCGACGTGGAGCGCCTCGCTGCCGCCGGAGGTGGCGATGAGGTTCTCCGGCGGGACCGAGAACTCGTTGTCCCGGTCGTGCTTCGCGCTGATGGCCTCCCGGAGCTCGAGGGTCCCCTTGTTGGAGGTGTAGGCGTCGACCTCGCCGGCCTCGATGGCCTCGACCGCGGCCCGCCGGGCGTGCTCGGGCGTCGGGAAGTCGGGCTGGCCCAGCCCGAGGTTGATGGCGTCGTCGCCCGCCGCCTCGAACACCTCGCGGATGCCGCTGATCGACACCTGCTCGACTCGCTCGGAGAAGTCCGTCATGTGTCCCCCTGTGTCACCGCGGACGATAATTGTTGGTGGTCTCGTGGGACCGCGCTCCCGGCAGGCACCGTTCGGGTCCCCGCTTCCAGTACCGGCTCTGCGAACGCAGGGATTCGGTGCGTACTTCTTGCACCGGCGTCGCCTACTCTCCTATTTCCGACATTAACACCGTGGCGGTTAGAGGCGCGCGTCGGTTGCGGCGGCGAAGAGCGACCGCTCGGAGACGGCGCGGGACGAACATTGATTGACCAGCCGACTGTCGCTCCGAACGATGGTTCGAGGTGGCCCCGTCGTTCAGATCGGCGTGATCATCCTCTCCGTGGTAGGGCTGTGGATCGGTGCCCGACTCCTGGTCGATGCCGTCGTCCGACTGGCTCGGCGGTTCGGGCTCTCCGACCTGACCATCGGACTGACGGTCGTGGCGATGGGGACGTCCACGCCGGAGCTCACGGTGTCGATCGACGCCGCGCTCAAGGGACTGGGCGATATCGCGGTCGCGAACGTCCTCGGGTCGAACATCTACAACCTGGCCTTCATCCTGGGAGTGATCTCGCTGTTGAAGGTGATCCCGATCGCCGAATCGCTCGTTCGGCGCGACGGCCTCGCGCTGTTGGCGAGCACGCTCCTCGGCGGCATCGCCATCCTCGACCTTCGGCTCACGAGACTCGAAGGGCTCCTCCTGGCGGGGTCGTTCGTCGCGTATACCGCCTCGCTGCTCCGGGCGAGCCGGACGGAACCGGAGCCGAACACCGAGCGATCACCGACCGACGAGGCCGTCGTCCGCCCGGTGACCGAGCGAGCGGCCTTCCGCGGTCGAGACGCCGCGTTCCTCGTCGGGGGCCTGGCGTTGGTACTTGTGAGCGGCGACTACATGGTCGTGGCCGCCTCGGAGCTGGCCCGCGGTGTCGGCATCTCGGAGTGGGTCATCGGGGGGACGATCGTCGCGGCCGGGACCTCGACGCCGGAGTTCGCCGTCTCGCTGGTCGCCGTCCGGCGAGGGAGCCTCGGGGTCTCTGTCGGGAACGTCGTCGGGAGCAACATCTACAATATTACCGGGATCCTGGGGCTTGCAGCGGTCCTGCGTCCACTCGCGATGAGTGGCACCGCGATAGAGTCGCTGGCGTGGCTGGCCGGAATCTCCCTGCTGATGGTCGCTGCCCTGTGGACGGGACGCGTGCTCTCCCGGATAGAAGGGGGCGTGTTCGCCGTCTCGGAGCTGGTTCGCTGGGTTCTGGGTATTCTCGGAGTCGGCGGATAAGCCGTGTCGGCCCGGCTCAGAGAGCGAACTACGATTTCTACGCCGACGGAGCCACTCCCGATACGTCACACGATCCACGGCACTACCAGTAACGGAGAGGACATTCCGCGATCGGTTCGCAGAGGATTCTACGGGGGTTCGTGCTTTCCTCCGCAGAGAGAACCGCGTACCGACGACTACGAAAGCCGCGCCGCGATGTCGGCCTCGGTGATGATGCCGACCGTGTTGCCGCGCTCGGTCACGACGACCGCCTTGTTGTGGCCGAGGTCGGTGCTGAGTTCGTCGAGCGTCGCGTTCTTCGACTTGGTGGGGAAGCTCTCGCCCATGAACTCGGAGACCGGCCGGTCGCGGTCGGCCTCGCCGACGTTCATCAGGTCCTCGAAGCTGATGGAGCCGACCGGGACGCCGTCCTCGATGACGGGCAGTTGCGAGAACCCCTCCTCCTGCATGCGCGAGACCGCCGTGCTCACCGGGTCGTCGGGGCCGACGCTGACGACGTCCCTGTGCATCAGGTCGCCCGCGCGGACGATGTCGCCCTCGGACTCCTCCAGCGCGTCGACGATGTGGCGGAGCGTCGAGAGCCGCGGGTCGACGTCGCCCCCCTCGATGCGGGCGATGAGCGGCTGGGAGACGCCCGCGCGGTCGGCCAGCTCGCTCTGGGTCAGGCCGAGTTCGGTTCGGCGCTCCCGGAGGTCCTGGGGCGTCGGGAGTTCCATGTGGGGTGATAACTACGGGTTATAGATAAAGGTTCGGTCTACTCGTCGGTGCCGAGCTGGATCTCCTCGTCCTCCTCGTACTCGATGGTCTCGACGACCTCCAGCGGGACGTCCCGGAGCGCGCCGCCGACCTCGCTCTTGGCGATGCGCTGGGCGTGCTCCTCGCTGTCGGCGTTGAACACCTTCATCTCCAGCAGCAGCCCCACGAGCGCGGTGCCGGCCGCGATGAACGCCGAGTCGAACGGCTCGCCGCAGGCCGGGCAGGTCGTCGCGCCGACCTCGACCTCGACGTAGTCCATGCTCTGGTCGTTGAGTCGCTTGCCGGCCTCGCTGACCGCGACGCCGATGGCGTCGTCGATGTCCTCCACGTCGCGGACCAGCCACGCCGCCTCCATCGCAACGAGATAGTTGCTCATACCGGGGAGTCGTGCCCTGATGGTTCGTGTCTTTCGGTTTTCGAACGGGCGGGGCGCCGGGTCGCCACGGCCGCTCGGCCGGTGTGACGCCACCCGCGACACGACCGGCGAAGCGCTGTGGCTCCGGTCGACCGCGCGCCGACCGCGCACGTGAACCGCATTATCCTCATAAGTTATGCGTACGCCCGCCGTCGCCAAGCCCCCGCCTACGCCTGCGCGGCCCGGGATCTCGACGGCGTTGGACGTAACCCAACTGGAGTTGTATCGCAAGACGGCGGCGACCTCCTTCGGAATTATAAATCGTTATGAAATGTCGATTTCAGCAAGCTTTTTATAAGCGGTCGGCCGAGCCTCGCCTGAGGTACGAACTCCGATGGCCACACGGCTACACCGCGCCACACTGTTCGCCCTGTACCAGCTCAGCGTCGCGGCCAGCATCCTGCTGCTGCCGCTCGCAGTCCTCACCCGACAGGTCGGTCTGACGCTGCCCGCCCACCGGCTCGTCAAGCGGCTGGAGCGGGCCTACGAGATGACGTCGTAACGACGAACGCCTTCCTTCGTCCCCGGGACGTCTCCCGGGGTCGGTACCGTCGCGCGCTCGCCTGAAGAGTTGGTTTTATCAGTGCAGGCGAACTACGGACGGGTAATGCGTAACCCAATGCACGGTTCCGAATTCTCCCAGACAGCCGCCCGTCTCGAACCCGACCGCACGAACCCCTACGAGCCCGAACTCGGCTCCCTCCCGGACCGGACGGTCGACACCTCCGACGTCGAGGAGCTCAAGACCGGGACGACGACCATCGGCCTGACGACCGCCGACGGCGTCGTGATGGTCACCGACAAGCGGGCCAGCCTCGGCAACATGGTCTCCTCGAAGACCGCCCAGAAGGTAGAGGAGGTCCACCCGACCGGCGCGCTCACCATCGCGGGTTCGGTCTCGGCGGCCCAGTCGCTCATCCAGACGCTCGAGATCGAGACCAACCTCTACGAGACCCGTCGCGGCGAGGACATGAGCATGGAGGCGCTCTCGACGCTGACCAGCAACCTCCTGCGCTCGGGCGCGTTCCTCATCGTGGTGCCGGTGCTCGGCGGCGTCGACGAGGAGGGCGGCCACATCTACTCCTACGACGCGCTCGGCGGCGTGACCGAGGAGACCTACAGCGTCTCCGGGTCCGGGTCGCAGTTCGCGCTCGGCGTCCTCGAGCAGGACTACCACGAGGACATGGGCCAGGACGAGGCCCGCGAGGTCGCGGTCCGCGCGCTCAAGAGCGCGGTCGAGCGCGACACCGCCTCGGGCAACGGCATGTGGCTCGCCGAGATCGACGCCGAGGGCGTCGAGATCTCGGACTACGAGGACTACGACGAGGCGCTGTAGACGGCCGCAGTCGATCGAGACGCACCCCGCTTCTCGCAGATTCCTCGGGCGCTCCGCGCCCGCGTTTTCGACTCGCCAGCGACCGCTCGCGTTCGGGACCAGCCGCCGGACCGACCGCGTTCGGACGCGACAGCCCCGCGAACGTTGCTGTCGGCCCCGTCACCCCGCCGTCGATTCGGCGAACGCGACGACGGCCACCGCGTGAACCGGCGCGACGAGCGCGGTGCTCAGCAGCGCCCCGACGACCGGGACGCTCCCGAGCAGCCACGCCGCGAGCCCGACGAGGACGACCAGTCCGACCACCGTCGCCGTCTCGCCCCGGGAACGGCGGACGCTCTCGCGGACCGCGGTCCGGAGGTCGCGCCCGGCGACCACCAGCGCCGGCGCGGCGAACAGCCTGACCGCCACCGAGAGGTACGCCACCAGCGCGAGCAGCGCCAGCCAGCCGAGCCCGTCGAACAGCGCGAACAGGCCGAGCAGGAGGTGGGCGCCGACCGCGAATCCGAGATACCGGGCCAGCGAGCCGGGGGTGCGCTCGGCGTCGAGCGCCCGCGAGACGACGACCCAGCCCGCGACGGCCACCGCGAGGAACGCCGCGAGCTCCGTCCCGACCGTCCGCGCGAGGTACGGGAGTTCGAGGTCCACCAGCGCGGCGGGTCGGGTGCCCGTCCCGCGGACCCCCGCGGGATAGAACTGGTAGGCGATACGGACGGTCACGTCCCCGATCTGCGGGGCTGTCGTCGTCGGAACCGGATCGCGGAGCCTGAGCCGGTCCACCGCCGAGAGCATGAGTCCCGCGACGGCGAACGGGAACACGAGCGCCGGGTCGGCGCCGATGCGGTCGACCGACTCCCGGAGGACGCCGGCCACCGACGTGCCCGGAAGCCGGTCGCGGTCGACGTTCTCGGCGGGCGCGTCCGCGCTCATCGCTCGCCCTCCGCCAGCGCGAGAACCCGTCCGTGCGACACGGCGTACACCACCCCGTCGCCGACCGCGGGCGTCGAGAGCGGCAGCTTCGAGTCGTACCGCCAGCGGACCGTCCCGTCGCTCGCGTCGACCGCGACGAGGTCGCTGTAGGCACGGGCGTAGACGACCCCGTCGGCGACCACTGGTGTCGCGTCACCGGAGATCGGGGCCGACCAGCGCTCGTCGCCGGTTTCGAGGTCGAGCGCGTGGAGGGTCCCGTCCTCGCGGTCCGACTGGACGTACACCGTCCCCTCGGCGACCGCGGCGGCGCCCTCGGTCGCGTTCCCGTCGTGGTCGAACCGCCACCGGACGCTCCCGTCTTCGGCGTCGAGGGCGCTGATGCCGGTCCGCTGGGGGACCACGACGCCGCCCGGGGTCGCGGTCGGCGGGAGCACCATCTGGTCGACGAGGTCGGTCTGCCAGAGCTGACCGCCGTCTCCGGCGTCGTAGGCGGTCGCCCGGTGGGGCCAGTTGACCGCGTACAGCCGGCCGTCCCGGACCGCCGGCCGGTGGAGCTCGTCGCCCGGCGAGGCGCGCCAGCGCTCCCGGCCGCTGCTTGCGTCGAGCGCGACGACGTGCTCGGTGCGGGGGATCGCCGCGTACACCGTCCCGTCGACCGCCACCGGCGGGGTGGCGGTCGGCGCTCCGAACACGCTGACGTCGGGTTCGCCGCCCGGACCGTGCCACCGCTCGACGCCGAACTGTCGACCGAGGAGACTGAGACCCCCACCCGCGTTCAGGCCGGAGACGCCCGCCGGCGCGGTGACCGCCAGCGTGTCGGTCGCGTACGCCTCGGCCGCGGCCCTGGCCGGACTCGACCGGTACGACCCCTCGTGGGCGAACCGGGTCTCGCCCGTGGCGGCGTCGAGCGCGAGCAGGACCTGCCCGGTCGCGGAGAGCGTCCCGTCCAGCAGGATCGGCGACCCGGTGCCGCCCGAGAAGCCGTCCGGCTCCCGGACCCATCTCTCGCGGACGGCGTCCTTCGGACCGGACGCCCGCGGGTTGTAACCGGTGCCGGCCGCGTCGTACCGCGCCATCGGCCAGTCGGGGCCGGCGGCGCCGGCGTCGTCGGCGTCCGGGGGCTGTGCGCCCGCAGCGGCGCCGAGGCGCGAGGCGCCCGACGCGACGACGCCGGACCCGAGACCGACGAGTCCGCAGCCCAGGCCGCGGAGGGCGGACCGCCTGGCGGAGTCGGAGACCATACCGTCGAGTGGTAGCTGGCCGACAAGAAACTCCCGCTTCGTCCGGGGGTCGGTGTCCCCGGACCGGACTCACTCCTCGCGCTCGAGCTCGGTGTCGCCGCGGCCGACCCAGTCGGCGAACGTCCCGTCGATGAGCGTCTCGGCCTGGCGTTCGACGTACTCGGCCTGCATCCCGTGGACCGCGTCGGCGAACGACTCGCCGTCGTCGAGGCGCTCGCGGACCCGCTCGCGCTTCCAGCTCGCGGGCGTCAGCCGGTGGCGGGCGCGCTGGCGGAGCGGGTAGAGGTACTTGGCGGCCTGCTCGTCGCTGAGCCCGCGGGACTGGAGGCCGTCCTTCGCGTGGGCGAACAGGTCCTCGTACACCGCCTCGTAGTCGGTTGTCTCCTCGCCGGCGTTGGTGATCCAGTAGAGGTCGGCGTCGAGCCCCTCGCGCATCGCGTCGTAGAAGTTGTCCCTGGCGATGACCCAGTCGAGGTGCCGGACCGGGTGCTCGCGCCGGAACATCGACTCGACGAGGCCGGCGAACGCGGCCTGGAACGCGATGGAGTCTCTGACCGTGGGCTGGGCCGCGATCGGCCGGAACTCGATGCGGGCGTTGGCGTCCGACCTGGTGGCCCCGCCGAACACCGGCCGGACCCACCGCCAGAAAGTGCCGTGCTTCAGCCGGAAGTGGGCGAACTCGTCGTCGAACCGGTCGCTGGTCTCGACCGGCATCGGGACGATGGTGCGGTCCTCGGCGATCCGCTCGACCGCCTCCTCGACGCTCCCGAGGTCGCGGGGGAACCGCACCTTGTCGGGGTCGTCGGCGTCGCGGTTGAGCACCGTCTCGAAGACGCTGATGCGGTGCTCGTCCCAGCCGTCGGCCAGGATGGCCTCGGGGTCGGCGCCGTCCTCGTAGAGGTCCGGCGGGAAGAACGGGGAGTTGACCCCGAGCGCCAGCAGCGGGCCGGCGACGCGGACGGCGTACTGGAAGTAGGTCGGCAGGTCCCTGGCGTGGGGCACCTGGTAGTGGGGCTGGATGGAGGTGATGAGGCTCTCGGGCATCACCGTGTCGGCCTCCAGATCGACGTGCGGGGCCTCGAGCCTCATCCCGGCGCTCGCCGGCGAGTTGGCCATCGCGTGGTACCGCACCGAGTCGCTCATGTTCGACGCGATCCGGACTCCGCGGTCCTCGACGCTGTCGGTGAGGTACTCCCGGGCCGACTCGCCCTCCGGCGGGATGGTCCACATCGCGTCGCTGACCAGCCGCATCCCCTCGGCGGCGGTCCGGTCCTCCGCGGCCGAGAGCCGGGCCTTGACCTCGGCCTCCTGGGCCGCGAGCCCGTGGGGGTTCAGCGGCTGCGGGCTGGTCGACATCTCGGCGTTGTGCAGCCCCAGTTCCTTCTCGAAGCCGATGAGCTCGAGCAGCCGCCGGGGAACCCGCCGGAGCGCGGTCGTCTCGGCGTCGACCGCGTAGAACTCGTACTCGAAGCCGATGATGGCCTGCGGGTTGTCGAAGGTTCCGTCGTCGACCTCCTCGACGATGACCTCGGCGTCGGCTTCCACCTGCGACTGGAACTCGTCGGGGTCGACCGACAGCACGTCGTCGACCTGCGCGGCGAGGTCCGACTCGGGCATACGGGGAACGACACACGGGAATCCCTTGAATCCACGGGCTCGACGACCGTCAGGTCGCGTCGTCGGGACTGCCGGAATCCGGGGACGCGACGCCGGTCGAGACGGCCCGCGCGAGTCGGAACAGCGCGAGGTCGAGGGCTGCGCCGCCGAGCGCAAGCCCCATCGCGAGCACGTGGAGCAGGCGGACCGCCAGCACCTACACGTCCTCCCGGCGGTCACGGTAGTCGGCGTCGCCGCGCTCGTCGGAATCGGCGGCAGAGTCGAAGTCCTCGCCGGGGTCCGCGTCGGCGCTCCGGCGGTCCTCGGCGACCGGGCCCCGACCTCCGGCACCGGGACCGCGAGGGTCGCCTGCGCCGGCCCCGCGCTCGCCGGCGAGGTCCGCGACGAACTCGGTGGTGGCGAACGTCAGCGCCAGCGCGACCGGCGCGGTGACCGCGGCGCCGACCGCGACGCCGACGACGCCGAGGTTCACGACGAACGCCGAGACGAACACGGAGACGGCGACGACCGCGAGCAGGTAGCCGCCGGCGTAGGAGAGGTACGGGCCGCCACCGACCGCCCAGTCGTAGCTCCGGGCCAGCGCCTCGCCCACCGAGTCCTCGGCGACCACCAGCAGGTACGGCGTCGCGTAGAAGAGGTACGACAGCAGCAGGAAGAGCGGGACGGCGAGGAGGACGAGGAGGGGCGCGGTCGCGGCGAGCGCGACCGCTCCGACCCCGACGACGCGGACGAGCGCGACGAAGACCAGCACGGGGACGAAGTGCTGCCGGGCGTTCGCGGCGAAGTCGTACCGGCCGGTCTCGACCGCCTCCCAGGCGCTCCCGAGCAGGCCGGCGACCAGCCCGGCGCGGACCAGCACCGCGACGGGAAGCAGCCAGAGCGTCGGCGAGACGTGCACGCCGGCCGGCTGGCTCGGCAGGCTCACGAACGACCAGAGGTCGGGCAGCGCCGCCGGGAACCTGAACGCGATGCCGAAGTTCAGGTCCTCGGCCGCCAGCACCCGACGGACGTCGTCGGGCGCGAGCAGGCTCGACAGCAGCGGGACGAGCGCCAGCGGGAGGTTGTCGGTCGCCCGCTCCCAGGCGACCTGGAGCCGGGTGCCGAACGACCGGGAGTTCCGCGGGGTCTCGGGCGCGTCGGTTGGGGAGGGCATCGCCCGTGACTGGCTCACGCCGGCGCGAAAAGTGTTGTCCTCCGGAGAACTCTGGCGGGGACGTCTCTGTGCTCTCCCGGATTGAGGTTCGTCGGCGCGTGCTGGCGGACCCTCGTGGTCCGTCAGGCGCGCGAGGGACGCGTGAACGAGGAGGCTGGGGAGGCGTGAGGCTGTCGCGGTGCGGTGCTGTGCGGTTGCGGTGACAGAGGTGACGGCTGTAGCTAGCTGCTCGCCGGGTCTAACCGTGCTCGGGTCTTCGGTGATCTTCCTGTTCTCAACTCCCCGAACCCCTTGACGGTCACAGATTCGCGTGAATCCCGCGTGCCGGACCTGTCACTCCAACCCGAACCGTTTAATTCGGGGTGTCGACTACCTTCGCCCGATGGAGTTCGGGGAGTTCGCCGACGCGGCCGCCGAGATCGAGGAGCTGAGCGCCGACACCGACATCGTCGAGCGAGTGACGACGCTCCTCGAGAACGCCAACGACGACCTCCCCGTGCTGGCCCGGTTCGTCCAGGGCCGGGTGTTCCCGGCGTGGTCCTCCCGGACGCTCGACATCGGGCCGAGCTACTGCTACGAGGCCATCGCGCGGGCCGCCGGGACCAACGTCTCGGCCGACGACGTGGAGGCCCGCCTGGCCGACGTGGGCGACATCGGCGAGGTGGCCGCGAGCTACGACTTCGGCGGCCAGCAGGGGCTCGGCGCGTTCACCGGCGGCGGAGGCGGAGACGGCGGAGCAGGCGGCGGGAACGACCTCACCGTCGCCGAGGTCGCCGACGAGCTCGACGCGCTGGCGGCCGCCGAGGGCTCGGGCAGCCAGGACAAGAAGATCGACATCCTGTTCGCCCTGTTCAACCGCGCGAGCGGGGAGGAGGCCCGGTACCTCGCCCGCCTGGTCCTCTCGGAGATGCGCATCGGCGTCGGCGAGGGCACCGTCAGGGACGCCACCGCGAAGGCGTTCGACGTGCCGGTCGAGTCGGTCGAGCGCGCGCTCCAGGTGTCGAACGACTACGGCGAGGTCGCCCGGGTCGCCCGCGACGAGGGCGAGGCTGGCCTGGACGCGATGGACCTCGAACTCGGCCGGCCGGTCCAGGCGATGCTCGCCCAGGCCGGCACCGTGAGCGACGCGCTCGACGACTGGGACCGGGTCGCCGTCGAGTGGAAGTACGACGGCGCTCGGGTCCAGATCCACCACGACCCCGACGGCCTCGCCTGGGCCGGCGGCGAGGCGACCGCGGGGACGGGCGGACAGTCGGCGGCCGCCGACACCGCCGGCGACGACAGCGACGCCCGCGAGGTCGCCGTCTTCTCGCGCAACATGGAGGACGTGACCGACGCGCTCCCCGAGGTCGTCGAGCACGTCGAGACCCACCTCGACGCGCCCGCGATCCTCGACGGCGAGGTGGTCGCCACCGAGGACGGCGAGCCCCTGCCGTTCCAGGAGGTGCTGCGGCGGTTCCGCCGGAAGCACGACGTCGAGGCCGCCCGCGAGGAGGTCGCCCTCGACCTGTTCGCGTTCGACTGCCTCCACGCCGAGGGCGACGACCTGCTCCAGTCGCCCCTGACCGAGCGCCACGAGCGGCTGGAATCGGTGCTCGAAGACGGCGTCTCGTCGCTCTGGGTCACCGGCGACGCCGAGGAGATCGCCGAGATCGAGGCCGAGGCGCTCGAAGCCGGCCACGAGGGCATCATGCTCAAGGACCCCGAGTCGACCTACTCGCCCGGCCGCCGGGGCAAGCACTGGCTCAAGCGCAAGCCCGACGTCGAGACCCTCGACCTGGTGGTCACCGGCGCCGAGTGGGGCGAGGGCCGGCGGGCGAGCTTCCTCGGGACGTTCCTGCTGTCGGCCCGCGTCGACGACGAGGGGTCGGACGCCGACGAGTTCGAGACGCTCGGCAAGGTCGCGACCGGCATCACCGACGAGGAGCTCGCGGAGCTGACCGAACTGCTCGAACCCCACGTCCGGGCCCAGGACGGCCAGGAGGTCGACATCGCGCCGTCGGTCGTCTTCGAGGTGGGCTACGAGGAGATCCAGCGGTCGCCGACCTACTCGTCGGGCTACGCGCTGCGGTTCCCCCGGTTCCTCGGCGTCCGGGAGGACAAGGACCCCGAGGACGCCGACTCGCTGGCCCGCGTCGAGCGCCTGGCGGAGCAGCAGTAAGCTGTTCGTCCGGCCGAGTCGCGGGGACCGGCGCCGGCAGAGGGTTCTTCACCCGCCGGATCCACGGTCGCCGTGGAGGTCACGAGACCGTGGACGGACGCCCCGACCCCGCCGATGGAGGCCCGGAAGCCCCGGGCGGAGTCGGCCGGGCCCCGGACGACGGCCCCGGCCCGGCGACGAGCTTCCGGACGCGGCGCGGCCGGTGCGTGCTGACCGACGGGGAGCTCCGCGTCGAGTCGGGGCCGGTCGGTCACGGCCGGCGCTACTGGGAGGGCAACCGCCCGCTGCTCGCGGCCTACCTCGCGCTCTACGCCGCGCTGGCGGTCGGCGCCGGCCGGGTGCTCGCCCGGGGCGACTGGGACGCGCTCGCGTTCGGAGCGGTCGCGGTCGCGGCGGTGCTGATCGCCGGGCGGAGGTTCAAGGACCGCCGGGGCATCACCCGAGAGAACAGAATCCCGCTGTACGACGTCGAGGCGGTCGAGGCCTACCCGGGCGAGCGCCGGTTCTCGCCGCCGCGGCTCGTCGTCCGCTACCGGCGGGGCGGCACCGTCAAGCGCCGGTACGTCCTCATGCCCTCGCGGGCGCTCTCCTACGCCGACCGGGAGTTCGAGGCCGCGACGCGGCTCCTCCGGGAGCGCGGCGTGCCGGTCGAGACCGTCGACGACGGGGCGAGCGTCCCGGAATGGTAGCGCGGGGTGCGCTCGGTGCGCCCGGTCACCACGCGTAGATGGCCGCCCAGTAGCCGGCGTACACCGCGAGCAGGACCGCGCCCTCGGCGCGACCCACCGACCCGCGGAGCAGGAACGCGAGCACCAGCGCCAGCGCCGCGAGGAAGAACGGCCAGTGGACCGCGAACACCGCCCCGGAGAGGGACACCGGGTGGACCAGCGCGACGACGCCCGCGTTGGCCGTGACGAAGAACAGCATGCTCCCGACGACGTTGCCGATGCCGACCGCGGGCCGGCCCTCGCGGACCGGCTCGACCGTAAGCAGTATCTCCTCCAAGCTCGCGATGAAGCTCATCACGGTCGCGCCGAACGCGAGTCCCCGGAGGTCGAAGGCGTCGAGCACGTCCCGGGCGCCCATCACCGCCAGCTCCGACCCCGCGGTCATGCCGACCACCGCGAGCAGCACGAGGCCCAGCTCGACCAGGTCGCGGTCGTCCTCGTCGTCGCCGGCCGGCTCCGCGGCCTCCGCCTGGATCTCGTCGGCGTCCTCGGCCTCCAGGTACCGGGTCGACCGGTCGGCCTCCCACCGGTAGACCGCCCAGAGCAGCGGCGCGAAGCCGACCAGCAGGACGAGCCCGTCGACCCGCGAGAGCCGCCCGTCGAGCGAGAGCGCGCCGAGCAGTACGGGCGAGACCGCGGTCAGCGCGAGGTACTCCCGAGGCGTCGCCTCCTCGAAGGGGACCAGCACGCCCGCGAGGCCGACCGCCGCGCCGAGGATGAACAGCGCCTCGCCGAAGACGGTGCCCAGCGCCACGTCGGGCAGGTCGCCCGCGGCGGCCGCGATGCCGAGCACCGCGTTCTCCAGGTCGATGCCCGCGAGCAGCACGGTCAGCAGGAAGGTCGAGACCCCGATGCCGGTCGCCGCCTCGGCGACGTGCTCGACGAACTCCTCGACGCTCCAGACCACCAGCCCGATGCCGACCAGGAACACCACCACCGGAATCAGCGGCGAGGCGACCATGTCCCGCTGGAATTCGACGGCGACGGTGATAAGACCGGTGGTCGTCGGGGCCGGGCTCGCGACCGTTCGTCCGACGACGCCCGGAGCGCCGTGCGCGGTCACCGCCGGGTTCGCTCCCCGGTCCCTGTTGGCCCGGTCCCGGCCGCGGCCGAGGCCAGTGGACCTTTAGGTGCGGGGTTCGTCTCGACACCAGTGAATTCTGACGAAGTCCGTCGACGGTGGGCCGACCGGTCGGGCGCCTACTCGCCGCGCTACTACGCCTACTACGGCCCGGACGAGACCAGCGACCTGCTCGCGGAGCTGCTCGACTCGTACGTCGGGCCGGACGCGACCGTGCTGGAGCTGGGCTGCAGTTCGGGGCGACACCTCGCGCACCTCCGCGACCGCGGCTACGAGGACCTCCACGGCGTCGAGATCAACGCCGAGGCCTTCGACGTGATGGCCGACGCCTACCCCGAGCTCGCGGCGACCGGGACCTTCCACCACGCCGCCATCGAGGAGGTCGTCGGGGAGTTCGAGGACGGCCGGTTCGACGCGGTGTTCTCGGTCGAGACGCTCCAGCACGTCCACCCCGACTCCGCGGCGGTGTTCGGCGAGCTCGCCCGCATCACCGACGACCTGCTGGTAACCGTCGAGAACGAGGACCGGGACGGGGAGCCGACCGGCTCGCCCGCGCCGGCCGACCGAGACGATTCGGCGGACCAGGCCGACTCGCCCGATTCGACCGACTCGCCCGATACGACCGACTCCCCCGACCCGACCGGTTCGCCGCCCGACGGCGACCCGGACACGGAGGGTGGACACCCCGCCGACGGGGACGAGGACCGCGACGAACCCGCGGCCCGCCGGGGCGTCAACTACGTCCACGGCGAGTTCCCGCTGTACTACCGGAACTGGAACCGCATCTTCACCGAGCGGGGGTTCGCGGAGGTCGAGCGCCGGGCGACCGAGCGCGACACGGTCCGGGCGTTCCGCCGCGAGGACTGACCGACCCGCGCTTCCGCGGTCGAACGTCCCCGCCTCGCGCCCCACCACCCGCCCCCGCGCCGCTCCGGACCACCTCGCGCCCGAAGCCGAACCGTTTAGGACAGGGGGTGGTCTACCCCGGAGTATGACCATCCGACACGACGGGCTCCGCGTCGAGTGGCTCGGCTACGCCGGGCTCCGGCTCGAATCGCCTGACGGCACCGTGGTCTACGTCGACCCCGGCCGGTACGGCACCCTCACCGGCGAGTGGCGTCCCGACTCGCCCGGCGTCGGCCACCCCGAGGCGCGGGACTACCGGCCCGAGGACGGCGACCTGGTGCTGGTGACCCACGACCACCACTACGACTCCGACGGCGTCCGGCGCGTGGCCGGGGAGGCGGCCACGCTGGTGGTCTACGAGGCGGTGTACCCGCCGGAGATCGACCGCGACGTCGAGGACTTAGACGACCTCCCGTACGAGGTCGTCCGGGTCGGCGAGGACGACGACCGGCTGTTCGGCGACGCGATCGTCCGCTCGATTCCGGCCTACAACGAACCCGACGGCCCCCACACCGACGCGACCGGCGACCCGTACCACCCCGAGGGGTCCGGCGTCGGCTACCACCTCACGCTCCCGGGCCGGAACGCCGGGGACGTGACGGTGTTCTGGCCCGGCGACTCCGACGCGCTCGAGGGCCACGCCGAACTCGACGTCTCGCTGTTCTGCCCGCCCATCGGCGGGTCGTTCACGATGGACCGCCGGGAGGCCGCCGACCTGGCCGCGGCGATGGACCCCGACCTCGTGCTGCCGATCCACTACAACACCTTCGAGGCGCTGGAGGCCGATTCGGGCGCGTTCGCCGCCGACGTCGCCGGTCGCGGCGTGCCGGTCGTGCTGGACGAGTAGGTTCTGCCCGGCCGCGCTCCTCCGACGCGAACCTTTATGTGTCACCTGCAGTGAAGGTGAGTGCATGGACTGGCACGCCCTGGCCGCTCCGCTCCTCCGGTACACCCTCCTCGGTGCGGTGCTGACCGTCGGCGCGGCGTACCTCGCCTTCAGTTCCGGACTCACCCTGCTCCTGCTGGCGGGCGCGGGCGTCCTCCTGGTCGTGCTCGGGGCCGGCGAGGCCGGCGCGGCCCCTGCCGCGGGCGTCGAGGCGGCCGAGGACGCCGACGTGGGAACCACGGCCGAGGGGATGCAGCTCGTGCCCGGGTCGGGGTCGAACTACTCGCTCCGGGCGAAGCTGCTGTTCTACGGGCTCGGCCTGGTCGTCTGGCCGCTGGCCGGACTCGCGGTGCTGCTGGGGTGACCGAGCCGCCGGCCGGGCACGACGCGCGGGACAGGTAGCTTTTTCATCACGTCGGCCGGAACCGTCACCCATGGACGTCGAACCGCCCGACGACTGGCCCTACGCCGACGAGCCCTCCGTCTGCGCGGCCTGCGGAAGCGACGACGACCGGTCGGTCGTGGTCGACTCGCTGGGCCTGGTCTGGGGCGCGGCGATGCGCGGCGGGCCCGCGCCGTCCGAAGTCGGCGACCGGACCGGCACCCTCGCGTTCCGGTGCTGCCGGGACTGCTGGGAGGACGGCGTCGACGCCCTGGAGGACGCCCGAACGCTCGTGGCGCACGAGGGCCGCGGCGAACCGGGCCGACCGTTCGCGCTTGACGACGAGAAGGTCGCGGCGGCCGCGCGGCTCGACGCCGAGCGCGCGGCGGTCCGGGACCTCCGCCCGCTGGAGTTCCGGAGCGACCCCGAGCGCGAGCACGTCCGCTCCCAGGACGAGGCGGTCGAGTCGCTGCTCGACGCGTGGTTCGCCGACGGGTGAGGTCGGACGCGATCTGGCGGTAGCCGGTTCCCGGACTGCCCGGGAAGCGCGCGTCTGCCGGGGAATCCGGCCGACGGCGAGGCCTCGACCCGCGGGGTCTCCCGCTCGGCACAACCTACTTGGCCTCCGCGACGTAGGTTCCAGTATGGGTCCTCGCACAGCTCCGAACTTCTGTCCGCAGTGCGGGTCGTCGCTGTCGCCCGACGACGCGTTCTGCTCGCAATGCGGCGCGGCCGTCGGTGACGCGACGGCGACCGGCGCCGCGAGAGGGGGTGCCACCGCCGGGGCGACCGGGCGGTCCGACGGAGAAGCTGACTCCGCCGCGGGAGCGACCGACCGGACCGCCGGGACGACCGGGCCGTCCCACCGTACCGGCTCGGTCGGCGGTCCGTCCGCCGGCCGGAGCCGCTCGGCGTTCCAGCGCCGCATCGAGGAGATGGCCGTCGAGGGCTGGGAGCTCGAGCGCGACTACGGCGACCGGGTCGTGATGGTCGACCGCGGGTTCGGGTCGTTCGGCGTCCACGCGGTGCTGCTGTTCCTCACGTGGGGGTTCGGCAACGCCGTCTACGCCTGGTACAACTACTCGCCGGGCGCCGACCGCGTCGAGCTGCGCGACGACGGTACCGCCCGGTACGTGTCGGACGAGCGGCGCTTCGACGTGAACTGGGACCCTGGTCGCGACGCGGGCGCCGACGACGCGTACTACCGGGCGACGGCCACCGGTGACAGCCGGTCCGACGACTCGCTCACGGCGAACCCCGGCGTCCTCGTGGCCAGCGTCGTCTTCGGGCTCATGGGAATCGGGCTCATGGGCGACGCGGAGGGGATCGCGGGCTTCCTCGTCGGCCTCGCGCTGCTCGCGGGGGCGCTGCTCGTGCTGCCGCCGGTCCGGAAGCGTCTGGCGGACCGGAAGTCGGTCACCACGTTCGGCCGGGTCCGCACGACCGACGAGGCGGTCGTCGACGCGCCCGACGTGCCGTGCACGGCCTGCTCCCGCCCGGTCGGGACCGGCGTCAGGCGGACGTTCTCGGAGAAGCTGTTCGTGGCGGGCGTGCCCGTCGCGGTCGACGAGCAGGGGGAGAACTGCTACTGCCGGTCGTGCGCGCAGGGCGACCCCTTCACCGACGACTTCGCGTTCGAGGAGTCCCGCGGCGGCAGTGCGACCGACGAAGTCGAGCGAGAGCTGTAAGGGCGCCGGCCCCTCTACTAGGGGCGAGCCTCGAACCGGCGGCGAGCCAGGAGGTAGAAGTCGAATCCGGTCGCGATCTACTGGTTCTCGACCATCACCTCGGTCGCCTTGACGACCGCGTCGACCTCCGCGCCCTCCTCCAGTCCCAGGCGCTCGGCGGAGTTGCTGGTGATGACCGCCGTGACCGTCTGGCCGTCCGCGACCTCGATCGCGACCTCAGCCATCAGGCCCTCCTTCTCGACCGATTCGACCGTCCCCGCGAGCCGGTTGCGCGCGCTGAGTGCCATCGGGCGGGGTACGACGAACCGGCAGAAAAGAGTCGCGGCCGCGTTTGCAGTACGCCCATCCCGTCGGGGCGCTCGGGCGGCATCGACCCGAACACCGTCTCGATGCGCGCCTAGAGGACGCCCATCTCGTCGAGGCGCTCGGGGAGGTACGTCTCGGTCACGAAGTCCAGGCCGTGGGAGGCCAGCGACTGCTGCTCGGACTTCTTCTCGATGTCGAGCTGGATCTCGATCTGCTCCTCCCAGTAGTCGGTCTGGAAGCGGGGGTCCTCCAGCTCCGATTCGAGCGCGTTGACGTCGGAGTCGCTCAGGGGGTCGGTCGGCAGGTCGTACTCCACGATGTCCTCGGGCTGGATGCCGATGAACCGGGCCTCCGGGGTCGCGAGGTACTCGCTGAGGTGGGCCGACTTGATCGACCCGTACGACACCGACCCGAAGATGCGGTACGACCACGGGTCGCCGTCGGTGAACACCGTGACCGGCAGACCGAGCTCGTCGTGGAGCCGCTTGGTGATCCGCCGGGTCGCCCGGGCGGGCTGGCCCTTGAGGTGGACGATGAGGGCGTTGTACTCCTCGTCGAACCCGTTCTCGACCAGCCGGTCGCGCATGCCGCCGGTCTCCACCGCGAGGATGAAGTCGGCGTCGTTGTCGAGGAACTCGATGGTGTCGGGGTTGTTGGGGATCTGGTAGCCGCCCTCGCCGACGTCCTCCTGGCAGTGGATGTCCCGCTCGCCGCGACGGGTCTGCTCCCGGAGGTGCAGCGGCCCCATGATGGTCGCGCCCGACTCCTCGGGGCGCATGTGGAAGTCCTCGCGGGTGACCTCCGAGACGATCTCTAAGTCCTCGACCAGCTGGTTCGACTCGTCCTGCGAGGAGAACTGGGCCTCCTCGGCGTCCCAGCTCTCGCTGAGGTAGTAGAGCTCACGCAGGGTCGACGACCGGTCCTGGTCGAGCTGCTCGGACAGGAAGTCGATAGTGTATATCGCCTTCAGCAGTTTACGGGCGCCCCGGACGCTGTTGGCGCTCCGGGTGCTCTCTCGGTCGCCGTACACCCACACGTTCTCGTCCTCGTCGAAGACGATGTTGCTCTTGGTCCGCGTGGGGACGGACATGCTGGGGATCTCGCCCCGCTCGAACTGGTCGTAGAACTCCGATGCGAGGTCGACGAGCTTCTCCTGGGCTTCCGCTTCGTTGTCTGCGCTCATTGGTTGATGGTGAGTTTGGGGTCCTCGATTCCTTCGACGCTGACGTCGAACTCTGCCTCGTCGTCGACTTCGTACTCGAGCGTCGCCTCGTCGCCGCTGTCGACGGTCGGCGACCACTTGACGAACCACTCGCCGTCCATGTCCACCGCGGTCGCGCCGTCCGAGAGGTTGCGCGGCTCGGCGGTGACGATATCGGTGATCTCCGGCGACTCGTTCGTCCCGGAGTTGTTCTCGACCGTGAGCCGGACCGTGCCGTTCTCCACTTCGCGCTCGACGAGGACGTTGTTCATGATGCGGGCCAGCGCGTCCTCGTAGGTGGGCGTCTCCTGACCGGTCACGTCCGAGAGCTTCTCGGCCATCTCCGGCAGGATGGCGGCGATGACGTTCTGCTTCTTCTTGCGCTTCTGGAGCGACTTGCGCTTGTTGAGGTACGACTTCAGCTCGCGGGCCGCCTCCCGGATGGCCAGCTCGATCTCGTCCTCGATAGCGGGGACGTTTGCCACCGCGTCCTTGCTCTCGCTGGTGAACGGGACGTTCGTGGAGGCGACGTGGACCATGATGACCGCCGGCCCGTTCGGGATGCCCGAGCCGCCGGGCTGGTCGAGGTTGTAGTTGCGCCAGCCGATGGACTTCACGACGTCGGTGGTCGCGCAGGCCCCGCGCTGGTACACCAACGGGACCCGGTTGGCGAACCGGAGCACCTCGGCCTGACCGTCGGCCTCGAGCTCGCCGCCGTAGGCGATGCCGGCCTCCACGATGAAGGGGTCGCCGCCGTGGACGTCGGCGTCCCGGGTCGAGGCCGCGTAGAAGTCGGCGTCGTACTCCTTCCGGAGCCCGGCCTCGACGAGCTCGTCGGTGATGGGCGACAGGCAGTTGGTCGGCGGCGCGATGATGTCGGTCTCGGTCATCGCCGCCAGCAGGTCGCTGGCCATGTCGCGGTCGTCGACGAACTCCCGGACCTTCGGGACGGCGTCCGGGACCGTGACCATCGTGTTCCAGACCTCCATCACGACGTTCTCGCGGGCGGTGTCGCCGACGGTCGCGTCGTCGTACTCCTCTGTCTGGTCGGCCGCCCGGTCGACGTACTCGCGGAGCTCGTCGTGGGTCGCCCGGTCGCGCTCGCGGCCCTTCTCGAACCGCTTCGCCAGCCGCTCGGCCAGGCCGTGGACGGTCTCGTCGTCCTTCCGGGTGCTGGTCGCCCTGTCGACCAGCCGGTAGAGGTCGCTGGTCCGGTCGTCGGTGAGCTCGGCCCACGCGGCCGCGACGGCCTTCTCCTGGACCGTGTCGCCGAACGTCGCGCCGCGGTCCGCGCCGACCTCGTCGGCCGTCTCGGCCACGATCTCGACGAGCTCGTGGTGGGCGACCCGGTCGCGGGCGACGACCGCCTCGGCCACCGCGTCGCCGAACGCCGCGGTCGCGTCCTTGCCCTTGTTCGAGACCGCGTCCGCCACCGCACGGGCCAGGTCGGACTTCTCGTGGCTCTGGGGCGGGCGCCACGACGCCTCCCGGCCGAAGTGGAGATCACGGAAGTTGTCGAGGATGGAGTCGGCGGTCTTGCGACCCACGCGGGTGAACTCCTCCTGGACGAACCCCGAGACGCTGTGGGAGTCGGTGCTCGCCAGCATCTTCAGCACCGTCCCGAGCTCCACCCCGTGGGGGTGCGGGCGGATCTCCTCGGTCTCGGCCGGGAGCTCGGCGCCCTCGGCCCGCCGGAACTGCTGGGGCTCGTCCATGCCGGGTTCGCGGTACTCGATGCGGGCGTGGGGGTTGACGACCGCGGTGTGCTTGACGTACCGCTGGAGCTGCTGGCGGGCCCGCATGTTGGCCTCCATCTCGAGTTCGATGCGGGTCCCGTGGGTGTCGTTGACGTGCTTGCCCGCGGGCGGGGTGTCCGACTCGTCCTTTATCTCGGGCTCGTTCTCGTCGGTGTCGATGATGAGCTCGAAGTACTGCTCGGACCCCCCTTCGGTCTTGCTCGTGATCTTGGCGGGCTTGCCGGAGGTGAGCTGCGAGTAGAGGACCGCCGCCGAGATGCCGATACCCTGCTGACCACGGGACTGCTCGCGGGCGTGGAACCGCGACCCGTACAGCAGCTTCCCGAACACCTTGGGGACCTGTTCCTTGGTGATGCCGGGCCCGTTGTCCTCGACGACGAGCGTGTAGTAGTCGCCCGTGTCGTCGATCTCGATGTAGATGTCGGGCTTGATGCCGGCCTCCTCGGTCGCGTCCAGCGCGTTGTCCACCGCCTCCTTCACTGCGGTAACCAGTGCCCGGGCCCCGCTGTCGAACCCGAGCATGTGCTTGTTCTTCTCGAAGAACTCGGCGATGGAGATCTGGCGCTGGCTCTCGGCCAGTTCCTCGGCGATCCCCTCCTCCTCGCCGAGCGTCGACTGGATAGATGGCATTCTGTGGTTCCCCGTAGCCGCGTGGATGTTAAAGGCTTCTCGGTGCCAGAGCGGAAGTAAAAACCGTTAACAAACCGCCTTTGGATATACGAAATTATCCCGGTTCGGCCGCACAGGTAACACGTCTACTCCGCCGCGAGGCGGCCTTTGACGGCCGGAGATGGCGTTTGAAGGGCGAGAACAGTAATCCCACAAACGGACGCGGTACTGCAGACCCCGCCGCGAGCGATGCCGGCCGCTAGCAGTTGGCTCACGCGACCGGTCCGGCCCATCGACGCCGAGGGGGCGTCAAGTGCGTGGAGCGCCCTCCGCCGGGTCGAACCCCGGGGGTGTCAGGACGGAAACCGGGTCGGCGGTGACGCCGCAGGGAGACGCTGACCGAGACCCCACACGGGCGAGAAGTACCCTTTTGGCCGTCCCTCCCGAAGTATCCGCATGAGCAGAGCCGCGAGCGCGGTCCCGAGCCGGCTGAGTTCGTTCGCCGTCGCGTCCCTCGTCGAGTCCAGGACGCGCGACCGCTTGACAGGCCTCCGGGCGGGACCGGTAACCGTCGCCGGCGTCGCGAGCTGGGTCGCCTCCGGCGTCGCCGAGCCGGACGACCGCCGGGCGACCGCGGCCGACGCCGGACCGGCGAAATCCACTGCGGGGAGCGTGTGACGCGCATGCTCTCGGTCCCGCTCGCGATAGGGTGGCGCGACGTGCTGTTCGCCAACTGGCCGGTCGACCCGGCGCTCGTCGAACCGCGGATCCCCGAGTCGCTCGAGGTTGACACCCGCGACGGCCGGGCCTACCTCTCGGTGATCCCGTTCGTCAACGTGGACGTGCGTCCCGGGTTCGTCCCCGAGGGGCTCGGGTTCCGTCTCCCCGAACTCAACCTCAGGACGTACGTCCGGCCCGACGCGTCGCGGTTCGACGACCGGACGCCCGGCGTCTACTTCTTCAACCTCGACGCCGGCGGTCTGCCCGGCGTCGGCCCGGCCGCGGTGCTGGGCGGGCGGCTGCTCCACGCCCTGCCGTACTACCTCGCCGACGTCGACTGCACCGCCTCGGGCGACGCGGTCCGGTTCCGGAGCCGCCGGCGTCATCCCGGCGCGCGACCGGCCCGCTTCGCGGCGACCTACGGGCCGACCGGCGAGCCGTTCCGGTCCGACCCCGACTCGCTGGCGGCGTTCCTGACCGAGCGCTACCGGCTGTACACCGAGGATCGGTCGGGCGCGCTCCGGTACACCGCGGTCGACCACCCGAGCTGGCCGCTCGCGGAGGCAAAGATGGACGTCGCGGAGAACACGCTGTTCCGTGCCGACGGGTTCGCCCACCCCGAGAGCGACCCGGTCTGCTACTACAGTTCGGGCGTGGACGTGACGGCCTCGCCGAGTCGGCGGCTCGACGCCGAGCGCTGAGGCGGCCGCCGAGCCGTGACGCCGCGGGCGGCTTCCTCAGGCCGAGGTCTCGACGCCGAGTTCGTCGAGCAGCGTCGCCGCGGCGTCGCGCGAGGACTCCGGACCCCTGGCCGTCACGAGGTCGCCGTCCACGGTCACGCTCGTGTCCGAATCGACCTCGGCGTCCCAGTTGCCGCCTGCGGCTCTGACCTCGTCCTCGACCCAGTAGGGCATCTTGCGACCGTCGGGCAGCACGTCGTTGTCGTCGACGATGTCCTCGTCCCACTCGTTCGGGAACCCGGTCACGTCCCGGCCCGCCGCGACGGGCTCGCCGTCCTCGTTCCGGGCGAAGGCGAGCAGCGCGACCGCGTGACAGAGCACCAGCGCCTTGCCGTCGTCCCCCGAGACGGTCTCTCGGAGGAGCTGTCGGGCGTGCTTGTCCTGGTTGACGTCCCACTCGGTCCCGTGGCCGCCGGGGAACACCACGACGTCGTAGTCGGCGGCGTCCTGCGTCGCGACCGGCGCCGGGTTGTTGAGTCGGTCGTCGTTCTCGTGGGCGTCGCGGACCCGCTCGGCGGTCTCCTCGTCGACGAACGACGCGTCCGGGTCGGTCGAGGTCGGGTCGATGACCGGCGGCGACCCGCTCGGCGTGGCGACCGTGATGTCGAACCCCTCACCGTCGAGGGTCTGCAGCGGCTCGACGCACTCCTCTCCCCAGTACCCCTCCTCGCTCACGACGAACAGTGCAGAAGGCACGGTGAGAGGTTGGGGCGTCCCACGTAAACCCGCTTTGGCAATCGACTTATATACTGTCTTGGGAAGTCGGCCGGCGGAGAGCGAATTGCGTCGCTATCGGTACTTAAACGCCGCCGGGTGGCGAACCGGCGGTTCCGACCGCTCGCCCTGATACCGCTCGCGATGGCCGTCGACCGGCCGGTACTGGGCGCTCACACCTGACCGCAGCCGCCCGGCGGACTCGCACCCGGGACGGCCGCGGTGGTGGCGGTGCGTCGATACCGGACGTGATCCGGACCGTACACGTCTGTCCGGAGGGTTCGAGTCGACGGTCCGACCGTCGTCCCCGTCACCGCGGGCGACCCGGCCGGGCGAAAACCACCTATGTCTCGGCGCCGTTACGTTCCCTGAACTCGATGGTGGACGACGAGACCGGCGTGCGCGCGGCGGGCGAGGCGACCGGGAAGCGAGGCGACGACGTCATCCGGCTCGACGGCGTGACGGTCAAGTTCGACGCCGTGCGCGCCCTGGCGGACGTCGACCTCCGGGTGGGCGAGGGGGAGTTCGTCACGGTCATCGGCCCGTCGGGCTGCGGCAAGACCACGCTGCTCCGGACGGTCGGCGGCCTCCAGGAGCCCACCGCGGGCGAGGTCAGGGTGGCCGGCCGGCCGCCCGACGCCGCCCGCGAGGCGGGGGAGTTCGGCTTCGTCTTCCAGCGCCACGCCTTGCTGCCCTGGAAGTCGGCGCTCGACAACGTGACCTTCCTCCGGCGGATGGCCGGCGAGTCGGCCGACCGCGACCGGGCCCGCGACCTGCTGGAGACGGTCGGGCTCTCGGGGTTCGAGGACGCCCGGCCGGCCGAGCTCTCGGGCGGGATGCGCCAGCGGGTCGCCATCGCCCGGGCGCTCCACCTGGGGGCCTCGGTGCTGCTGATGGACGAGCCGTTCGGCGAACTCGACGAGCTCACCCGCGAGGAGATGGGCGTCGAGGTCCGGCGGGTGTGGCGCGAGGAGCGCAAGACGGTGCTGTTCGTCACCCACAGCGTGCCCGAGGCGGTGTTCCTCGCCGACCGGTGCGTCGTGATGAGCGACCAGCCCGGCGAGATCGCGGGGGTGTTCGACGTCGAACTGCCCCGGCCCCGCGACGAGTCGGTGTACGGCACCGCGGCGTTCCAGGAGCAGGTCGCGCGGGTCCGGACCGCGCTCCACGAGGGGTACGAGCTCCGATGACGGCCGTGGCGCCGACGGCGGGGACCGGGAGGTGCGCCCGCCGATGAGCTACGCCGACCGGATTCCGGCCGCGCGGGTCTCGCTGCCGGCGGGCGGGCTGGCCGTCGGCGTCCTGGTCTGGTGGGCGGTCGTCTCGCTGCTCGGGGTGCCGGCGTACCTGCTGCCCTCGCCGGTCGCGGTCGCCGACCGGCTCGTCTCCCGGCCCGGCCTCTACGCGCGCAACGGACTCGTCACGCTCCGGACCGTTCTGACGGGCGGTGCGGCCGGCGTGCTCGCGGGGTTCGGCGCGGCCGCGGTGACGGTCCACTCGACGCTGCTCCGGCGGGCGCTCTACCCCTACCTGGTCACCGCCCGCGTGCTGCCGAAGATCGCGGTCGCGCCGCTGCTGCTGGTCTACCTGGGGACCGGCCCCGGTACCGCGCTCTGGTTCGTCGCGCTCATCGCCTTCTTCCCGACGTACGTGAGCTCGGCGTCGGGGCTCGACGGGACCCCCGAGGAGTACCTCGACCTGCTCCGGTCGGTCGACGCCGGCCCGGTCCGGTCGTTCCTGTTCGTCCGGGTGCCGGCCGCGCTCCCCTCGGTGTTCGCGGGCCTCAAGCAGTCGGCCGCGCTCGCGACGGTCGGCGCGGTGGTCGCCGAGTGGATCCTGACCGACGAGGGGCTGGGCTACCTCGTCCTCGTCGGCGCCGAGAACGTCCAGACCGACGTGGTGCTGGCCGCGGTGGTCGTCCTCTTCGCCGAGGGGATGGCGGTGTACGGCGCGGTGGTGGCGGTCGAGCGCCGGGTCGACTGGCGGTGAGTGTCGGGCCGCAACGCCGAACCCGCTACCCCCAGTCGAGGCGGCGCTCGACCAGCGCCGGCACCAGGTAGAACCCCACGCCGAGCAGCGCCAGCACCCCGAGCGCGGCGAGCATCCGGGCGGTCTGGAGCCGGGTCGACGCCCGGAACACCCGGTAGCCGACGCCCGCGGTCAGGGTCAGGAACTCCGCGACCACCGCGCCGACCACGCTCGCGGCGGCCGCGACCTTCAGGCCGGCGAACGCCTGCGGGGCGGCCGCCGGGAGCCGGACCCGGAGGTACCGGGTCGCGGGCGAGGCGCCGACCGACCGCGCGAGCGCCACGAACTCGTCGGGCGTCGCGGCCAGCCCCTGGTAGGTCGCGATGGTCACCGGGAACACCGCCAGCGTTGCCGCCAGCGCGGCCCGGGCCCCCACGCCGTCGCCGAACCACCGGAACAGCAGCGGCGCGACCGCGACCAGCGGGACGACCCGGAGCGCGACCACGTAGGGCCGGACCACCGCCCGGGTCGTCTCGGAGGCCGCCATCGCCACGGCGAGCGCCCCGCCAGCGAGCGCCCCGGCGACGACGCCCAGGCCCGCGGTGAGCGCCGTGACGGCCGCGGCCTCGAGCAGCGTCCGCCAGTGGGCCGCGAGCGCCGCGCCCACGTCGACCGGGCCCGGAAAGACGACGTCGGGCACCGCGGCGGTCCGGGCGGCGGCCCACCACGCGACCACCGCGAGCGCGGCCACGGCGACCGGCGGGGCGGCGCGGGCGGCGAGCGCCGAGGCCCGGGCGGTGACGGACGCCCGGGCTCGCGCGTCGGAGCGAGGCGACTGCGCGCCGGAAGTGGCCGTCCCCGGCGCGGACGAGCGCGACCCGGACGCCCGCGGCCCCGATCCGCCCATCAGTTCGAGTGGGTCGCGGCGGTCGTCGGCTCGGAGGTGCCGGTCGGCGTCGGTCCGGCGGCGCTACCGGTGGTCGTGCCGGACGCGCCCGAGGCGGTTCCGGTTGTTCCGGACGCCCCGCCGTCTGTGGTCGTCCCGCCGGTGGCGGTCGACGCCGGCGGCGTGACCCGCGAGGCGTACTGCCCGATGTACCCGTAGTCGGTGTCGAGGTAGTCGTTCGTCCAGACTCCGGCCGGATCGGTCTGGCCGCCGAGGAGGTCGCCGTCGCGGAGCGCCTCGTACATGGTCTGCCACGGCGTCTCGCTGCTCCACCCCCACCCGCGCCGGTGGACCGTCTCCGAGAGCACGTAGTCGCTGGCCATCTCGACCCACTTGGCGCGCTGGGTGTCGGCGGTCTGGGAGATGGCCGGGTTCGCCTCGACCAGGTGCCGGGTGGCCTTCCGGGGATTGTCGGTCGCCCACGCCGCGCCCCGGGCGGTCGCCCGCAGGAAGCCCCGTACCGCCTCGGGGTTGCTGCCGGCGAACTCGGGGTTCGCGCCGATCACGTGACCGTACGAGGGGATGGTCTCCGCGACCGGGATCGACGAGACCGACCCGGCCTTCTGGCGGGCGACCACCGCGTCGGCGAACACGCCGCCGGCGGCGTCGATCTTCCCGCCGAGCAGCTGCTGGACCGTGTCGAACCCGGTGTCGACGAGTTCGACCTCCGAGAGCACGCCCTTGCGCTCCAGGAGGAGCTTCGTCAGTATCCGGACCATCCCCGGGCCGGTGCCGACCGTCTTGCCCGCGAGCTGGTCGACGCTCGTCAGCTCCCCGCCGAAGGTGTCGCCGGTCGTGAACACCACGACCGGGCTGCGCTGCATCACGACCGCGACCGACTGCGGGGAGAGCCCCCGCGTGTTGACGTTGAGTATCTGGTCGGCGCTGGTGACCGCCAGCGGGGCGTTGCCGAGGCCGACCTGCTTGGCCGCGAAGTCCGACCCCTGCCCGCTCTTGATCTGGGTCAGGTTGACGCCCTGCTCCTCGTAGTACCCCCGCGCCTTCGCGGCGTAGTAGGGGACGTGGAGCCCGTTCGGCTTCCAGTTCAGCAGCAGGCTGACGCCGTCCGACTGGCCGGCCGCCCCGCCGACCGCGCCCGCCAGTCCGACCGCCGAAGCACCCGTCGCTCGAAGGAACTGTCGTCGTGTCTCCCCCATGTTGTCCCACAGGGGGTTCGGCTATCAGCCGTATAATGGTTCGGGCGGTCGACGGGCCGGCGCGCCCGGCGACCCCCGCTGTCGTCGCGGCCTGAACTGCGCCGGCACGCGCCGGCGAGTCCAGTCAGCGACTCGTCATCCCCCGGTCTGGGTCCCCTCGGCCGCGGTGGTCGTCCCCTCGTCGGTCGCGCCGCTGCGGGCCTCCGCCTTCGTGGTCTCGGCCGGGCCGGTGGTCTGCCCGGCGGCCGTGGTCTGGGCCTCGCCGGTCGCGGTCGTCTGCTGGGCCGCCGCCGTCCGCTGGGTCGTCGTCTCCCGGTCCGCCGCGTCGCCGGTCTGCCCGGCCGCGGCCGTCGTCTCGGCGGTCCCGTTCCGACCGAGCGACAGCCCCGACAGCCGGACCCGGGTCAGCGTGTAGTTCTGGACCACCGCGGTCTCGGCCGCCAGCGCGGGCCGGTCGCCCGACTCGGCCGCCCCGCCGGTCGCGTTCGCGCCGTCCCGCGAGACCGCGACGCTCTCCGCCGCGCCGACGTGGACGGTCGCGTTCTGGACGCTGAGACCGTTGATCGTGCGGTTCCGGAGCACCGCCTCGTCGATCACGAGCCGGGTCTCGATGCGGACGCGGCCGCTCTCCTCGATGAGCGCCCGCGCGAGCGAGTCGTTCCGGATGGTGACGTTCTCGACCGTCAGGTCGGTCACGAACCCGGTCGCCGCGATGCGCCGGACCGCCACGTCGCTGTAGGTCCGGTTGGTCGCGTTCTCGCCCGACGCGTTCACCAGCGTCAGCCGGTCGAACCGGGCGTTCAGCACCGTGACGTTGCGCAGCGTGAGCTGCTCGACGGTGACGTTCCGGGCCTCCACGTGGGCCCCGGTCCCCTGCGTCCCGTCGGCGGCCTGCTGGGTCGCATTCGCCCCCTGGGCCTGGGTTTCGTTCGCGCCCCGGGCCTGCTGGGTCCCGTTCGCTGCCGGCGTCTGCCGGGCCGCGGTGGCCGTGCCCTCGTCGGTCGCCCCGCTGCGGGCCTCGGCCTTCGTGGTCTCGGTCTCCGACGCAGTCGTCTCCGCCTGTGTGGTCGTCTCCTGCAGGGCCGCGTCGCCGGTTCCCGCTCCCGACTGGGCGGGGCCGGCACCGCCGAGGAACCCGGCCACCCCGCCGGTGAGCGCGAGCACCAGTGCTACCAGTATCGCCAGTGTGTCGTTCATTCCGCGACCCGGTACGCCGAGCCCCCGGATAAACGACCGAGACCGTTCTGGCGACCGGACACTGGCTTTCCGCACTGTTTCGAATTACAGCCGCGTTTCGATTCGGGGCGGGTCGTTACACCGGGGTTAACGGCCTCGACCGCCCTCGGGCGGGCCGCGAGGGCGAGTCCCCGGTCGCCGGGGAACGACTCACTACCGCCGGCCCGCCGGGACCGGACCGACGCAACGATGGCGGCGATTTAAGGGCGTCTGCGTGGGGTTACCCGTGGATGTTCGACACCGAGTGTCCCGAGTTTGTAGTCGCGGCTATCGCGCTGGCAGTCGTCGCGCCGGTCGCGGCCGGCGCCGGGGTCGCCGTCCCGGCCGCGCCGCACGACCGGTCGCCACCGCCCGCGAGCCAGGACGCCCCGCACCGCGAGTCGCCCGGCGAGACGCCACGCGGTGCCCCCTCGGCGACCGTGCCGGCGGTCGACGCCCCCGGCGCGCGGACCCAGGCCGGGCAGGGTGTCGGCGTGCGGAACCTCTCGGCCGAGACGGTGGTGCTCCGCAACGTCACGGCCACCGACGTGGTGGTGCGGAACCTGACGGTCCGGGAGATGGGCCAGCGCCGGAACGTGACGCTCGCGAACGTGTCGCTCGAACGTATCGCCGTCGCGCGGGCCAACCTCTCGGGGGTCCGTATCCACGACGGCAGAATCCGGAGCCGGAAGCTGCTCTCGGCGTTCGGCGTCCCCTTCGGCGGCGGGTTCAACGTGACGAACCGGTCGGTCGAGCGCGTGAGCATCCGGAATCGGACGGTCGAGGGCGTCGTCATCGAGAGCGTGACGGTGCGGTCGGTCGCCGGGATCAATCTCTCGAACCCGGCGAACGTCGGGGGCGACGCCGCGGTGAACGTCTCCTCGCCGGCGATCACGGTCGGTAACGCGACCGTGAGCGAGGTCCGGGCGTTCCGGGTCTCGCTCGCCGAGCGGCCCGCCGGCAACGCGACAGACCGAACGGACGGGGCGAACGCGACCGCGACCACCGCAGCGACCGCGCCGACGGGGACGGGCGCCGAGACGACCGCGGGATCGGCGTAACTCGTCGGCGCACTCCCGTCGCGAAATTCTGAAGTCGGCGTCGAGACGCCGGAAGCGGAGAAGAGCGCCGCGCGACGTTACTCCTCGAATCCGCCCGACGACCAGACCGTTATCTCGTCGTCGGCCGCGACGGCGACGTACTGGGTCTGCTCGGTCGGGTCCTCCCACACCACCGGTGCGGGGGTGATGCGGTCGGCGTCGGTCGGGGCGCTCCAGACGCGCTCGCCGGTCTCGGCGTCGAGCGCGTAGAGGTGCCCGCCCGACGAGGCGACGAACAGCACGCCGCCCGCGGTGGCGGTCGTGCCGCCCGGCCAGATGCGCCAGTGGGACCACTCGGGGCTGACGTCCGGGAGCTCGGTCCGCCACGCGAGGTCGCCGCTGGCGGGGTCGACCGCCTGGACGTACGCGTTGTGGGTGGTGTCATCGGAGGCGAGCCGCGAGCCGCCCTCCGCGAGCGTGATGTCGCCCTCGGTCACGTACTCCCAGTCGGGGTCGTAGGACACCCGCTGGGCCGCCTCGACCGCGGCGACGTACCGCATGCCGGTGTCGGGGTCGTAGGCGCACGGCGGCCACTCGGTCGCGCCGATGGTGCCCGGCCAGGCGGTCGCGGCGTTCTCCTTGCCCCGCGGCGGGAGCGCGAGGAAGTGCTCGGCCCACTCGTGGTCCTGCTTGGTCCAGGGCGCGGTGCGCTCCAGCAGCCGGCCGGTCTCGGCGTCGTAGACGTAGGTCCACCCGGCCTTCTGGTCGGTCGAGACCGCCCGCCGGGTCTCGCCGTCGACCTCCAGGTCGAAGACGGTCGGGGTGGCGTGGCTGTCGTAGTCCCAGAGCTCGTGGGGGATCTGCTGGCTGGCCCAGTTGATGTTCCCCGAGTCGAGGTCGACCGCGACGATGGAGTTGGAGTGGTGGTTCGGCCCGGGCCGGACGAGCCCGTTCATCATCGGGCACGGGTTGCCGACCGCGTAGAAGACCGTGTTCGTCTCGGGGTCGACCGCGGGGCTCATCCACGGGGCGTCGCTGGCGAACCGCCAGCTGTCCTCGACCCAGGCGTCCTGGGGCGCCATGTTGACCGTCCACTGGACGTCACCCGACTCGGCGTCGACCGAGGAGGCGACGCACCAGCCGCCGAAGTCGCCGCTCATGCCCACGAGTATCCGGCCGTCGTAGGCGATGGGGGCCTGGCTGATGGACATCCGCTTGGGGTACTCCATCTCGCGCTGCTGGCGCTCGGTCAGCATGTTGGTCTCCCACTCCTTCTCGCCGGTGTACCGGTCGAGCGCCACCAGGTACGAGTCGGTCGTGGCGAAGTACACCTTGTCCTTCCAGACCGCCACGCCCCGGTTGCGGCCGGTCTGGCCGACCGCGTCCTCGGGCAGCGCGTACTTGAACTTCCAGTACTTCTTCCCGTTCCTGGCGTTCGCGGCGACGACCGAGAGGTTGCTCGTGGTGTAGTACATCACCGGCGGGTCGGTCGGGACGATTATCGGGTTCGTCTCGAGGCCCGCGCTGTCGGTCGGGATGGTGTACTCCTGCTCGAGGCTGGCGACGTTGTCGGCGTCGAGCCGGTCGACGGGCGTGTAGCCGCGCTGGCCAAGCCCCTTGTCGTAGACCAGCCACGAGTCGCGGCGCTCGCCGTCCTCCCGGAGCATGTTCGTCGTCACCGACATCTTGGGGATGTCGCCCTCCGCGGCGCCCGGCCCGGGCGGCTGCTGGATCGGCTGCTGGTCCCCGGGGCTCGGCCCTTCGCCCGCGACCTTGATGTCGCCCACCATCGAGTTCGGGTGGATGGTGCAGATGTACTGGGCCATCTCCTCGGTCGCCGTGAACACCAGGGTGGCCGTCGCGCCCTGGGAGGAGTACACCTCGGTCCCGACGACGCGGTTACCGTCGGCGTCCTGGATGACGAAGTTGTGGGGCGCGCCGTCGATGTTCTCCCACCGGACCCGGTAGCGGTTGCCCGCCTCCAGGTTCAGGGTGGGGTTTGTCTTGCCCTGGATCCGCTGGGGCTGTCGGGCGTGCCAGCCGGAGATGCCGCCGCCGAACACGAACTCGGTGTCGTACTCCTGCATGTAGTTGACGTGTTCGTCCTCGCCGCGGGCCTCCGGCCCGGTGTCGATGTAGTGTGGTCGCTCCTCCGGTTCGATCTCCTCGGTCTCGGGGTCGATATCGGCGGACATGTCAGTTGGGGATCTCCAGGTCGTTGTCGCGCTCCGCGCGGGCCTCCTCGTCGATCCAGTAGGCGTCCTCGGGCAGCAGGTTCTGCGCGATGGCCTGCAGGGCGAACCCGCTGGACAGCAGGCCGGCGAGCTCGTCGTCGCTCGTCGCCTCGCCCCGCGGACCTTCCGCTCGGCTCGCCGCGGCGCCCTGCGCCTCGCTCTCCGCGACCCGGCGGGCGCCGTCGACCATCAGGTCGAACCCGGCCGCCATGGCGCGGGCGTCCCACGTCGCGTCGGCCAGGATGTCGTCGGTGATGAGGACCGCGTTCGTCCAGACGTGCTCGTCCAGGTCCTCGAGCCACAGCAGGACGCCGCCCGCCGCGGCCCTCGTCATCGGCGGGACGTACTCGGCGAACTCCATCTGCTCGCGTGGCAGCTCGTCGGTCGAGACCCAGTGGCGGTCGCCGATGCGCTCGCGGTGGGCGACCGTCGTAGCCAGCAGGTCGACCAGCTCCGCCTGGTCGAACCCGAGGTCCGACAGCGAGCCGGCCAGCCCCTCGCTCACGACGAACCGCCGGACGCTGTCCTCGATGTACGACGGCGTGAACTCCGGCAGCCGCTCGGTCGTGCTCTCGAAGAAGCCGACCTCGGCGAGGTGGTCGTAGACGGGCCGGGCCGCCTCGGCGACCGCGGCGAACTCCTCGCGGGGCCCCTCGTCCATTCCGGGGAGGCCCCGGTCGGGGACCGCGGTGAGGCCGGACGCCGCGGCCGCGACGTCCTCGTGGCCGCTCGCCAGCAGGTCCGCGTCGAGTTCGCCGGCGAGGTCGCTCCGTATCGCCTCGCCCACCGACGCGAGTTCGTCTGACGCTCCGGTGCCGACCGCCTCGCGCACGTCGTCCAGCGTCGCACCCCCGGCGGCGACCGCGCCGCCGACGCCGAGCGCCTTGAGGAACTCCCGGCGCTGCTCGTCGGAGATACTCCGCTCGCGATGTCCGTGTACCATGCGTCGCAACTGGCGGGTCCGACGGGGATAAGGGGCCGATTCCGTTGCCCACGATTGCAGGCTTCAAGCTCTCGTTCGGCGGGGCGCGGCCGATTCTCCGCCGGCGGGATTCGGCCGGAGCGCGTTAGCTCGTCCCTACGGCCGGCTCCGGCGGAGCCGCCGGGACCGCTGCGGCACGGCAGGTGGCTCGGCCGGCGGTAATCGGCCGTTTCGGCCGGAACGCATTTCCGGGCTCTCCCGCCGGTCTCGGCCGACCCGAGCGGTCGGAATCGCTCGCGCCGGACCGACTCGCCACGGCGGTCGGCGCCGGTCCTGTCGGCGGACGTGCAACCGGAAATCGGTCACGATTCCGCCGGACGTCTCGGATAACTGAGGCGGAACACGCGCGCGCGTGCGAGGGATTTATCAGGACGGAGCGGCTACCCTGAATCAGGTTTTATGAGTCAGGAAAGCGAATACGGGGCCGGGCAGATTCAGGTCCTCGAAGGCCTCCAAGCGGTGCGGAAACGCCCGGCGATGTACATCGGTTCTACCGACGCGCGAGGGTTGCACCACCTCGTGTTCGAAGTCGTTGACAACTCTATCGACGAGGCGCTCGCCGGTTACTGTGACTCGATTGACGTGAGCATCCGCGACGACGGCTCGGTCGCCATCGCCGACGACGGCCGGGGCATCCCCGTGGACACCCACGAGGAGTACGACAAGCCCGCCGTCGAGGTCATCCTGACCGTCCTCCACGCCGGCGGCAAGTTCGACAACAAGTCCTACCAGGTCTCCGGCGGCCTCCACGGCGTCGGCGTCTCGGTCGTCAACGCCCTCTCCGAGCGCTTCCAAGTCGAGGTCAAGCGCGACGGCGCGCTCTGGCGCCAGGAGTTCGAGCGCGGCGAGCCCACCACCTCGCTCGAGCGGGTCCGCGGCCTCGATGCCGACGAGGAGACGGGCACCGAGATCCGGTTCTGGCCCGACGGCGACATCTTCGAGACCACCGAGTTCGCCTACTCGACGCTGGAGAGCCGGCTGCGCGAGCTCGCCTTCCTCAACTCCGGGGTCTACATCTCGCTGACCGACGAGCGCGAGGCGGACCGCTCGGACCGGTTCGAGTACGAGGGCGGCATCCGGGAGTTCGTCGAGTACCTCAACGAGACCAAGACGCCGCTCCACCAGGAGGTCATCTACTTCGAGGACGAGGCCGAGGACATCCAGGTCGAGGTGGCGATGCAGGCCACCGACGAGCTCCAGGGCTCGATCCACGCGTTCGCCAACAACATCAACACCCGCGAGGGCGGCACCCACCTCACCGGGTTCAAGACCGCCCTGACCCGGGTGGTCAACGACTACGCCAACGAGAACAACCTGCTGGCCGACCTGGACGAGAACCTCAAGGGCGAGGACGTCCGCGAGGGGCTGACCGCGGTCATCTCGGTCAAGCACCCCGACCCCCAGTTCGAGGGCCAGACCAAGACCAAGCTGGGCAACAGCGAGGTCCGGGGCATCGTCGAGTCGGCGATGCACGAGGGGCTCGCCACCTACTTCGAGGAGCACCCCGACACCGCCGAGGCGCTCGTCTCGAAGGCGGTCGAGGCCGCGAAGGCCCGCAAGGCCGCCAAGAAGGCCGAGGAGCTCACCCGCCGGAAGAACGCGCTCGAATCGACCGCGCTCCCCGGCAAGTTGGCCGACTGCCAGACCCGCGACCCCAGCGAGGCCGAGCTGTTCGTCGTTGAGGGCGACTCCGCGGGCGGGTCGGCCAAGCAGGCCCGCGACCGGGAGTTCCAGGCAATCCTCCCGCTGTTCGGCAAGGTGCTCAACGTCGAGAAGCACCGGCTCGACCGGGTGCTGGAGAACGACAAGATACGGCACTTCATCACGGCGGTCGGCACGGGCGTCGGCGAGGAGTTCGACATCGACGACGCGCGCTACGAGAAGATCATCATCATGACCGACGCCGACGTCGACGGGGCCCACATCCGGACCCTCTACCTCACGCTGCTCTACCGCTACATGCGGCCGCTGCTGGAGGCCGGCTACGTCTACGCCGCCCAGCCCCCGCTGTACCGCATCCGCCACCGCGGCGAGACGTACGACGCGATGACCGAGGAGGAGCGCGACCGCATCATCGAGGAGCAGTGCGGCGGCGAGCCCTCGCAGGTCCAGCGGTTCAAGGGGCTCGGCGAGATGAACCCCGAGCAGCTGTGGGACACCACCATGAACCCCGAGAACCGCATCCTGAAGCAGATCACCATCGAGGACGCCGCCGCGGCGGACAAGATGTTCTCGGTGCTGATGGGCGACACCGTCGAACCCCGCAAGCAGTTCATCAAGGAACACGCCACGGAAGCAGACTGGGTTGACATCTGACATGAGTTCGGACGCATCTGACCTCCCCAACGAGGTCGCAGAGCGAGTACGGAACGTCCGCGTCGAGGACGAGATGGAGCAGAGCTACATCGACTACGCGATGTCGGTCATCGCGGGCCGGGCGCTGCCCGACGTCCGGGACGGGCTCAAGCCCGTCCACCGCCGCATCCTCTACGCGATGCACCGGGCCGGCGTCACCAGCGGCGCGAGCCACCGGAAGTCCTCGAACATCGTCGGGGACACGATGGGCGACTTCCACCCCCACGGCGACCAGTCGATCTACGACGCGCTGGCCCGGATGGCCCAGGACTTCTCGATGCGGTACCCCCTCATCGACGGCCAGGGCAACTTCGGGTCGGTGGACGGCGACCCGCCGGCCGCGATGCGGTACACCGAGGCCCGGATGGCCCCCATCGCAGAGGAGCTTTTAGCCGACATCGACATGGACACGGTCGACTGGGACTCGAACTACGACGACCGGCTCCAGGAGCCCGAGGTGCTGCCCTCGGCGTTCCCGAACCTGCTGGTCAACGGCTCGTCGGGCATCGCGGTCGGGATGAGCACCAACATCCCGCCGCACAACCTCGGCGAGGTCATCGACGCGACGGTCGAGCTCATCGAGAACCCCGGCGCGACCGTCGAGGACCTGATGGAGCACGTCAAGGGACCGGACTTCCCGACCGGCGCCAACATCGTGGGCCGCAACGCGGTCCACGCGGCCTACGAGTCCGGCCGGGGCCGCATCCGGGTCCGGGCCGAGTACGAGGTCGAGGAGCGCGAGAACGGCAGCGACCGCATCGTCATCACCGAGCTCCCGTTCCAGACCAACAAGGCCCGGATGGTCGAGAAGATCGCCGACGCCGTCAACGACGGCTCCATCGAGGGCATCCGTGACCTCCGCGACGAGTCGGACCGTGACGGCATCCGCATCGTGGTCGAACTCAAGCAGAACGCGATGGTGGAGGTCGTCAAGAACCAGCTGCTCGAGAGCTTCCTCGAGAAGACGTTCGGCGTCATCAACCTCGCGCTTGTCGACGGCGAGCCCAAGGTGCTGTCGCTCAAGGAGACGCTGGAGCACTACCTCGACCACCGCAAGGAGGTCGTCCGGCGCCGGAGCCAGTACGAGCTCGACGAGAAGGAGGACCGTGCCCACATCCTCGAGGGCCGGCTCACCGCGCTCGAGCACGCCGACGACGTGGTCGACATCATCCAGGACGCCGAGGACCGCGACGAGGCCAAGGCCGACCTCCAGGCCGCGTACGACTTCTCGGACGAGCAGGTCGACCACATCGTCCGGATGCAGCTTGGCAGCCTCACCTCGATGGAGGCCGCCGAGATCGAGGACGAGTACGAGGACGTCCAGGCCCGCATCGAGCGGCTCGAGACGATTCTGGGTAACGAGTCCGAACTCCTCTCCGTCATCAAGGAGGAGCTGCTGGAAGTGAAGGACGAGTACGCCGACGAGCGCCGGACCTCGTTCATCGAGGACACCGACGAGGTGACCCGCGAGGACCTCATCGCCGAGGAGGACGTGGTCGTGGTCGTGACCGAGCAGGACTACGTCAAGCGGATGCCCGTCGCCCAGTTCGACGCCCAGAACCGCGGCGGCAAGGGCATCATCGGCGGCGACATCAAGGAGGGCGACCGGGTGTCGAAGGTGTTCCGGGCGAACACCCACGACTACCTGCTGTGCTTTACCAACCAGGGGCAGGTCTACCGGCTGAAGGCCTACGAGATCCCCGAGATGTCCCGGACCGCCCGGGGCAAGTCGGCAGTCAACCTCCTCGACTTAGACGAGGGCGAGGAGATCACCGCGGTCGTCAACACCGACGACTTCGAGGACGACGAGTGTCTCAGCATGGTCACCCGCGACGGCTACGTCAAGCGGACCGCGGCCACCGAGTTCGACAACATCCTCTCGACCGGCATCATCGCCGCCAAGCTCGAGGACGGCGACGAGCTCGTGGACGTGAAGGTGACCGACGGCGAGACCGACCTGCTGGTCGCGACTCGCGACGGCATGGCCATCCGGTTCGACGAGGACGAGGCCCGCGAGATGGGCCGGAACGCCCGCGGCGTCCGCGGCATCGAGCTCGAGGGCGACGACGAGGTCGCCGGGATGGTCGCGGTCACCGACGACGCCGAGCAGGACCTGCTGACCGTGACCGAGAACGGCTACGGCAAGCGCACGCCGCTCTCGGAGTACCGCAAGCAGTCGCGCAACGGCAAGGGGCTGGTCGACATCAAGACCGGCGACCGGAACGGCCCGGTCACGTCGGTCAAGGCGGTCGGTCCCGACGACGAGCTCATCATCATGAGCGACGGCGGCCAGATCATGCGCATCCGGGCGGCCGACATCTCGGCGGTCGGCCGGAACACGATGGGCGTGACCGTGATGGAGGTCGAGGCCCCCGACACCGTCGCCAGCGTCGACGTGATCCCGGGCCGCGAACCCGAGGACGCGACCGGCGACGAACCCGCCGAGGAGTAGCCGAACGCACCGTTCTGCGGTTTTCCGTTGTTTCGAGTACGCTGAGACGCCGACCGTCAACGGTCGCTACCTTGTTCGCGCGATTTCGGCGAGGCCGTGGAGGTCGGTGACCTCGTAGTCCGGTTCGACCGACAGCTCGACGTCCGCGCAGTGGTCGCGCCGGACGAACACCGAGTCGAGCCCCGCGTTCCGGGCGGCCGCGACGTCGCTCTCGCTGTCGCCGACGAACAGCGCGGTCTCGGCCCCGAGGTCGTCGAGCGCCCGGTCGAGGAAGTGGGGGTCGGGCTTCTTGCGTTCGAGGTCCTCGACGCCCAGTCCGCGGCCGTAGTAGGTGTCGAACCACTCGCCCATCTCGTAGAAGTCGAGGATGAACTCGACGGTCTCGTGCTGGTTCGAGCTCACGACGCCGAAGTCGTGGGGAAGCGCCTCGATGGCCGCCACGTCGGGGTAGCGGTCGCGGTCGCCGTCCCGGAACTCCGCGACCTGGGCCTCCGAGGCGTGGCGGTCGCGGGCCGCCCAGAACTCGTGGGGGTCGGGTCGTAGACCGAACAGACCTCTCGCAGGCTGTCGGGGGTGACGCCCCGGATGATCTCGGCGAGGTGGTCCTCGTCGGGACGCTCGACCCCGACCGCCGCGAAGGCGGACTCGGCCGCGGCCCGCAGGGCCTCGTCGGAGGGCGGTTCGACCAGCATGCCGTCGTTGTCGAACAGCACCGCGTCGTACTCGGTCATCACCGGGACGCGCGCAGGGCGGGAACTTCGGCGTGTCGGTTCGGCGGGAGTTCGGCTCGCGCTCCACCAGCGTTCTACCGACCACCAGCATACGGCGCAGAGCGCTGTTTCACCGCGAGCGAGGAACGAAGTGACGAGCGAGCGGGTCTTTTTGGTCCGGATTTTTACGCCGAGCGGTACCCGCAACGCCCGAGCGAAGCGAGGGCGTGAGGATACCCGAGGCGTAAAAAGGTGGTTTTACAGAATGCGCTTCCCCAGCCCGCTGGCCGCGAGTTCGGTCGCCAGTTCGGCGGTCACGTTGTGCTCGTCCAGGATCGGGTTCACCTCCACGACCTCCAGCGACCGGAGGACGTCCTCGGTCGCGTCGCGCTCGCCGACCATCTCCAGCGCGGTGTGGGCCTCCCGGTAGGAGACGCCGCCCCGGACCGGCGTCCCGACGCCGGGCGCCTCCTTGGGGTCGAGCCAGTCCATGTCGAGGCTGACGTGGATGCCGTCGGTGCCGTCGGTCGCGACGTCGAGCGCGTCCTCGACCACCGGGGCGACCCCGCGCTCGTCGATGTCCGACATGGTGAACGCGGTCACCTCGCTCTCCCGGATGGCCTCGCGCTCGGCGCCGTCGAGGCTCCGGAGGCCGACGATGGCGACGTTCTCCTCCCGGAGGTTCGGGGCGTTGGCCCACTCGGTGTCCGCGAAGTCGCCGATGCCCAGCACCGCCGCCAGGGGCATCCCGTGGACGTTGCCCGACGGCGAGGTCTTGGGCGTGTTGAAGTCGCCGTGGGCGTCGAACCAGACCGTCCCGAGGTCGGCGTCGCGGGCCGCCCCGCGGACCGTCCCGATGGCGATGGAGTGGTCCCCGCCCAGCACCAGCGGGAAGGCGCCGGCGTCGAGCGCGTCGGCCACCTCGTCGGCGAGCCGGTCGCAGACGTCGGCGGTCTCGCGCAGGAACTTGGCCGACCCCTCGCTGGGCTGCTCGGCGTCCGGGTCCCGCTCCTCGGCGCGCGGGACCGGCAGGTCGCCCGCGTCGGTCGTCCCCGCCACGCTCGCCGCGTCGAGTTCGGCCGCGAGGCCCGCGTACCGGATGGCCGACGGTCCCATGTCGACGCCGCGTCGGTTCGCGCCGAGGTCCATCGGCGCGCCGATGATCCGCACCTGTCGGTTCATGGGCGGACGTTCTGCGACCGACGGTAAAGAAGGCGTGATTTCGGTTCGGCGCGAGATTTGCGAGGTGGGGACCGGTCGCGACACCGGGCGAGGGGACGGAGCGAGCCGAGACCTCGGCTCGCCCGCCGACGGACGGTTACTGGTAGTACGAACAGACCTCCTTCAGACCCTCCTCGAAGCTGATCTCGGGCTCCCAGCCGGTGGCCTCCCGCATCTTCGAGGAGTCGGCCATCGTGTCGTGGACGTACACCTTCTCCGGGATGGGGTTCTCGACGTACTCCGGTTCCACGTCGGCGCCGAGCTCCTCGTTCAGCCGCTCGACGAGCGTGTTGAGGCTGTAGCTCTCGCCCGTGCCGAGGTTGTAGATGTCGTCGAGCTCGTGGTCGGCAGCGAGTTCGAGGCCGCGGACGACGTCGTCGACGTGGGTGAAGTCCCGGGTCTGAGTGCCGTCGCCGTAGATGACCGGCGACTCGCCGTTGGCGATGTCGTCGGCGAACTGCGCGATGAGGTTCGCGAACTCGTCCTTGTGCTCCTCCGCCCCGCCGAAGCCCTCGTAGACGCTGAAGAAGCGCATCCCCGCCACCGACATGTCGTAGTGATACGAGAAGTACTCACCGTAGCGCTCGCGGGAGAGCTTCGACGCTTCGTAGCCCGTGCGGGCCGTCACGTCCATGTCCTCGGGCGAGGGCTCGGTCCTGTCGCCGTAGATCGACGACGTCGAGGCGTACACGACCGTGTCGCAGCCGTCGTTCCGGACCTGCTCGACCGTGTTCACGAACCCCTCGACGTTGACCCGCGCGCCCTTGGCGGGGTCCTCCTCGTGCATCGGGTACGACGACAGCGCCGCGAGGTGGAAGAGGACGTCGACGCCCTCGGTCGGGAGGTCGTCGTCGAGCACGCTGACGTCGCGGAACTCGACCGCGTCGTCCAGGTTCTCCGGCGTGCCGAGGTAGAGGTCGTCGACCGCGATCACGTCGTTGTCCGCGGCGAGGTGGTTCGCCAGGTTGGACCCGATGAATCCTGCGCCGCCGGTCACGAGGACGCGTTTGTCCTGCATACGTCGTCCCACCGGCGCCACCGTCAAATCGGTATCGCTCCGTCGGCGCGGTCGGGGTCGCGGCCGACCCGGTTTCGCCCCGTCGGTGAGTTGAGAAGCGTCAACTGGAGGACACCGGAACTGTACGTTCGGGCGGCTGTTTCATCCGGTCCGCCGCATTTAAGGCGGTCAGTTGCCAACCTTTAATCAATGTCGTCAATCGAACTGACCGCGAGCCAGAAGAAGATTCTCCGCGCGCTCGTAGACCTCCACCGGGAGACCGAGGACGCCGTCAAGGGCGAGGACATCGCCGAGGAGGTCGACCGCAACCCCGGCACCATCCGGAACCAGATGCAGAGCCTGAAGGCCCTCCAGTTGGTCGAGGGCGTGCCGGGCCCGAAAGGGGGGTACAAGCCGACCGCCAACGCCTTCGACGCGCTCGGCGTCCAGGACATGGACCAGGAGGCCGAGGTGCCGCTGTTCCTCGAGGGCGAGGAGGTCGACGAGGCAAACGTCGAGGAGATCGACCTCGCGAGCGTCCACCACCCCGAGCTCTGCCGCGCGGAGATCCACGTCCGCGGGTCGGTCCGGGAGTTCCACGAGGGCGACTCGGTCCGGGTCGGGCCCACGCCGCTGTCGAAGCTCGTCGTCGACGGGACGGTCGACGGCAAGGACGACACCAACAACATCGTCATCCTGAAGATCGACTCGATGGAGGCGCCCGCCGAGGAGCCGGAGCACTAGCTCGCGGTCGGACACCGGACAGCCGTCTGGACCCGCTCTACCCACTGGATCGCGCTCTCTTCGCCGTCCGTCTCGGCTCCCGCCGCCCTCCCGCCGCTATTGGGAGACACTAACACTCATCCGGTATCCTCTTTCAAAGCCTTTGTATCCGAGGACTTCGCAGGTTTCGATATGACTGAGAAGGTCGTCGTGCTCGGCGCGGGTTACGCCGGTGCCGGCGCAGTCCAACGACTCGAAGACGAACTCGAGCACGCGGACGCCGAGCTGACGTGGATATCGGAGCACAACTACCACCTCGTCCTCCACGAGGCCCACCGGGTCATCAGCGACCCGAGCGTCGAGGACGACATCACCATCCCGGTCGGCGACATCGCCGCCCCGAGCACCGAGTTCGTGCAGGCCCGCGTCGAGGGCGTCGACACCGACGAGCGGACCGTCGAACTCGACACCGACGAGACGGTCGACTACGACTACCTGCTCGTCGCGCTCGGGAGCCAGACCGCCTACTACGGCATCCCCGGGATGGAGGACCACGCGCTGACCCTCAAGAGCCTCGACGACGCCCACGAGATCCACGAGCAGGTGAAGGAGGCCGCCTCGACGGCCTCGCGCAACGACCCCGCCCAGGTCGTCATCGGCGGCGCCGGCCTGTCGGGCATCCAGAGCGCGGGCGAGGTCGCGGAGTTCCGCGACGAGCACCGCGCGCCGATCGACATCTACCTCGTGGAGGCCTTAGAGGAGATCATGCCCGGCCAGGACTCCGAGCTCCAGGGGACGGTCCGGCGCCACCTCGAGGAGGCCGACGTCGAGATCATGACCGACGACCCCATCACCGAGGCCACCGAGGACGCCATCCACTTCGACGAGGGCGACCCGCTGGACCACGACGTGTTCGTCTGGACCGGCGGCATCACCGGCCAGGACGCGCTCGACGGCTGTAACCTCGACAACGAGCACAACCGGGTCACCTGCGAGTCGGACTTCCGGACCAGCGACGACCGGGTGTTCGCCATCGGCGACTCGGCCATCGTCGACCAGGGCGACGACCCCGCGCCGCCGACCGCCCAGGCCGCCTGGCAGGCCGCCGAGGTCGCGGGTCAGAACGTCGCTCGGGCCATCAACGACCAGCCGCTCGAGACCTGGACCTACGAGGACAAGGGGACGCTCATCTCCATCGGCGAGAAGGCGGTCGCCCACGACGTGAAGGCCGGCGGCGTGTCGGTCCCGGTCCGGACGTTCAACTCCTACCCCGCCCAGTTCCTCAAGAAGGCCGTCGCGGCCCGCTGGATCGCCGACCTCACGTCGGTCCCCCGCGCGCTGAAGGCGTGGGACTCGCTGTAGAGTCGGCGCCGCACGCGTTACTGCGATTCCGTTCCTCCCGGTATCAGTAGTGACAGCGGGACTCCTTTACCCGGGACCGCGCAGGAATCTACGCCGAGCACCGGACACAGTTACCGCGTCTCCTCCTCGGCGATCGGCGTGAGCAGAAGCGAGAGACTAGTTGATACGCAGCACTCAAGAGATTCACCCCCATAGCCGGAGACAGTGAGTCAGAACGTCATCGGAGGGCTGTTCGGCGATCCGTTCGCCGTCATGAACACGATCGGACTGGTCGCGTTCGCACTCGTCGGCGCATCGAAGGCGATCCGTGAGGAGTTCGACCTGTTCGGGATCACCATCGTCGGACTGGCGATGGCGTTCGTGGGTGGCGCGACGCGCGACCTCCTCGTTGTGCGAGTCCCGTTGGCGCTCCAGTCGCCGATCGAGGTCGGTCTCGGACTCCTCGGAGTCGGCCTGGCGATCGCGCTGAGCGTCGTTCTGCCGTCTCCGGAGACACATCCCGTCGCTCTCCTCTCGGACGCTATCGGGCTCGCCGCCTTCACTACGACTGGTGCCATCGTCGCGACTGAGGCGGGTGTATCAGTGTTCGGAGTGGTCGCGATCGCGACGATCAACGCCGTCGGCGGCGGTGCGTTCGCCGACATCCTCCTCGACCGGGCCCCGTTCATCCTCTTCGAGGACTTCTACGCGAGCTGTGCGGTCCTGGGGGCGAGCGCGTACTTGGTCGCGGGGGCGGTCGGGGTCGCCGGGAGTACGGCAGCGGCGGCGTGTGCGGCAGTGACCGTCGCGACTCGGTTAGCCGCGGTCACTTACGACTGGAGCCTCCCGACGGTACAGAACCTCGGCCGACTGAGCGACCGTCCGGATAGCAGACAGTAGACGGACCCGCGTGCGGTTCGCACGACGGCCCTACCGAATCCGCTGTTCTCTCGCCGTGCACCGTCCTGAACGGGGAACTGCGTACCAGCCGCGGTGACGAAACCGTATCAAACACGGTGACGAAACTGCCGTCGGCAGCGACGACCGCGGGACCGTAACGACCACGACGTGCGGGAACTACCGTCTGCGCGACCGCAGCACGGTGCGCAGCCCCAGCGCCGAGACGACGGCGTGCCCGAGGTTGCCCCAGCCGTCGACCGCGAACGCGCCGATGCGGTGGACGCCGCGCTCGAAGCCGAACCGCCGAAAACCGACCGCGGCGAGGGCGCCGAAGACGGCTGCGCTCAGCCCCGCGTGACGCCGGGCCGACGCCTCGTCGTCGCTGGCGCCCAGCGCGAGCAGCCCCCACACCACGTGGAACAGCGCGTGGGGGCCGTTGACCGCGATCTCGCCCAGGAACAGTCCGGACTCGGTGTTGACGAGGCCGTCGTCGTCGTTGCCCCACACGAGGGGACCGACGAGTCCGAGCAGGCCGGCGACCACGTAGACGACGGCGAAGCGCCGCACCGAGCCCGCCGCGGTCGGCGACTGCCCCGTTTCAGTCTGTGGGTCTTCGCCGGATCGAGTTCGAGTCTGTGCCATGCTGTGGACGTCGGTCGTGGAGACGGGAGTGTCTGTGGGCCGCGTCGCAGGCGTCGCTCGTCGGTCGGTGCAGTTCGACGCCGAGGAGCGCAGTCGCGTCCCCGCAGTCAGCGGTCGCCCCGTTCCTCCAGAATCCGGTCGATGATGCGGCCGGTCGAGAGCAGTTCGCCGTCGTACTCGGGCTCGCGGGGGCTGGCGCGCCGGACCTCGCAGTCGACGCCCCGGCGGGCGAGCTCGTCCTCGATGGCGGCCTCGTCGTGGTGCTGGTCGTGGCCCAGCACGATGACGTCGGGGTCGAGCTCCTCGATGGGCGCGAAGATGTCCTCGGGGTGGCCCACGATGGCGTCGTCGACCGCGTCGACCGCGGCGACGACGTCCCGGCGCTGGCGGTTCGGCAGGATCGGCGGCTCCTTGTGGGTGACGTTCTCCCGTCGGGCGACGATGACGGTGAGCCGGTCGCCGAACGCGGCGGCGTCCCGGAGGTAGTGGACGTGGCCGGGGTGGAGGAGGTCGAAGGTGCCCTGTGCGATGACGTGCGTCATGGTGAGTCCTCGTCGGTCATGCTGTGGTCTGGTCGGTCGTTCCGGGTCGGGAACCGGGCCGGGTCATTCGGAGTCCTCGTAGAGGTCGTAGTCGAGTTCGGCGTCGATGTCGGCCTGGGTGAAGTCGAAGAACGACTCGCCCTCGGGCAGCGAGACGTCGAGGACGTCCAGGTCCGTGGGCTCGCCCTCCCGGTCGAACGCCCGCCAGTCGTCGTCGCCGTAGGGGTAGCCGATGATGACGTGGACCTTCCCCTTGCCGAACGTGGCGAGGTCCTCCTTGCTCGGCTTCAGCACGCCGTTCGGGTGTGAGTGGACCGACCCGACCGAGTTGAAGTCGTTGGGGATCATGCTGGTCTTGACCGTGGCGCTGACGGGGTTGGACTCGGTGCCGGGGATGACCAGCACGTCGGTGATGACCGTCCCCTTCCGTTCGAGCCCGAGCGACCGGGCGTCCTCGCCCCGGAGGAAGCCCATGTACTCGTGGGGGTGGGCGTCCTCGGACGCCGCCAGGGCGAACTGGAGGGCGTCCTCGGCGATGCCGAGTATCTCGCTCGACCGGAACAACCGCATGGTGGAGACTCCGGGCGGGCGCGTTCTAAAGGTTGCGAACCGGTGGGCGACGGGGGTCGTACTGCTTATGCCGGGGCGGTGTCCCTGCTTCGGGATGTCCCGTTCGGTCGGCTCGAACTGCTGCCGGGGTCGAATCCGGAATCGGGGTGGTGTTCTCCTCGGAAGCCCCTCTCCGGTCGCGGTCGCTGGACGGGATATTCGCGGCTCTCCGCACAGCCCGCCGCGAATAGTTGCCCGACCAGACGACCACGTGAACGCGACCGGACAGGCCCTTCCAGTCCGACCACAGCACCGCCACCGCGACCGCGGGCCTCACTCCTCCCCAGCCTCCTCGCTCGCTGTGCCCGCTCGTCCCTCGCACAATGAGGGCGCGACACGAGGTCGCGCCAGCGCGCGCCTAGTGGAACGTCCACCGAGCGCCGACCGAACGAACGACCACCGCCGGGCGGGGCTTTCGAGGACGACTCCGTGGCGATTCGGTCGTCGGTTACGAGAAGGACGCCATCTCCGAAATCAACGCTAGTCGCCTCCGAGTTGATTTCGCCCCCTCGGAGACGTAGTTGCAAACCCTTAAAATCGGCCGAACCGAAACCACGCCCAAGAATGGCATCTACCGACACCTCCGGCGAGGCCGACCCCGTCGTCTACGACCTCGACCCGGACTGCACCCTCGAGGACGTCGAAGAGGGTAACTACTACCACGCCACCGTCAACGGCGTGGTCGACTACGGCGTGTTCGTCGACCTCTCCGAATCGGTCTCCGGGCTCGCCCACGAGTCCAGCTACGAGGGCAGCTACGAGGTCGGCGACGACCTCGTGGTCGAGCTGACCGAGATCCTGGAGAACGGCGACCTGAGCTTCGACCCGGTCGAGCTCGACGAGTACGAGACCGTCGCGGTCGACCACGACTACGACATCTCCGACGCGGGCGAGCTCGGCGGCGCCGTCGGCGACACCGTCCACCTCGAGGGCGAGGTCGTCCAGATCAAGCAGACCGGCGGCCCGACCATCTTCCACGTCAGCGACGAGACCGGCGTCGTCCCCTGCGCCGCGTTCGAGGAGGCCGGCGTCCGGGCCTACCCCGACGTCGAGATCGACGACGTGGTCCGCATCACCGGGCTGGTCGAGGAGCGGGACAACTCCCTCCAGGTCGAGGTCGACAACCTCGACGTGCTGACCGACGAGGACGCCGCCGACGTCCGCGAGCGCCTCGAGGCCGCCCTCGAGGAGCGGGCCGAGCCCCACGAGACCGAGCCCCTCGTCGAGTGGCCGGCGCTCACCCAGATGTTCCCCGACCTCGAGGCGGTCGCCAAGCGGCTCCGCCGGACCGTCCTCGAGAGCCGGCCGATCCGGGTGCGCCACCACGCCGACGGCGACGGGATGTGCGCCTCGATCCCGGTCCAGTACGCCCTCGAGCGGTTCATCGAGGAGACCCACCAGGACCCCGAGGCCAAGCGCCACCTGTTCAAGCGCCTGCCGAGCAAGGCGCCGTTCTACGAGATGGAGGACGTCACCCGCGACCTCAACTTCGCGCTGGAGGACCAGGCCCGCCACGGCCAGAAGCTCCCGCTGCTGCTGATGCTCGACAACGGGAGCACCGCCGAGGACGTCCCCGCCTACAAGAACCTCGCGCACTACGACATCCCCATCGTCGTGGTCGACCACCACCACCCCGACCCCGAGGCGGTCGAGCCCTACGTCGACAACCACGTCAACCCGTACCTCTACGACGAGGACTACCGCATCACGACCGGGATGATGTGCGTCGAGCTCGCCCGGATGATCTGGCCGCCGATCACCGACGAGCTCCGCCACGTCCCGGCCGTCGCGGGCGTCTGCGACCGGTCGAAGGCCGACGCGATGACCGACTACGTCGAGCTCGCCGAGGAGGAGGGCTACGAGGAGTCGTTCCTCCGGGAGATCGGCGAGGCGCTCGACTACGAGGCCCACTGGCTCAAGTACGACGCGGGCCGCAACCTCATCAACGACGTGCTGAACGTGGGCAACACCGTCCAGCCGACCGCGGCGAGCGACGGGTCGTCGTCCGACGAGGCCGACGAGCGCCACCGCGAGCTCGTCTCGTTCCTCTCGGAGACCGCCGAGGCGGAGGTCGACGACCAGCTCGACGCCGCCATGCCCCACGTCGAGCACGAGCGCCTCGACAGCGACGCCCACCTCTACCGCATCGACGTCGAGAACCACGCCCACCGGTTCACCTACCCCGCGCCGGGCAAGACCACCGGCGAGATCCACGACCGGAAGGTCGAGGAGACCGGCGAGCCGGTCATCACCATCGGTTACGGGCCCGACTTCGCGGTCCTGCGCTCGGACGGCGTCCGGCTCGACATCCCCGAGATGGTCTCGGAGCTCAACGAGGAGGTCGTCGGCGGCGGCGTCTCGGGCGGCGGCCACCTCGTCGTCGGCTCCATCAAGTTCGTCCCCGGCATGCGCGAGGAGGTGCTCGACGCACTGGTCGAGAAGATGGCCGACGCCGAGATCGACGAGGAGCTCCAGAGCACGACCGTCGGCCACGAGCAGGACGACTGAGGCGGTCAGAGACAACCGCGCCCGCACGGCGACTACTTCTCGAACGACACCTCCCGTCTCGCGTAGAGTATCGCGACCAGCGCCCCGACAGCCACCGCAGCGAGCAGGCCGACCGGCACCCGGCCGCTCCCGCGACCGCCGGCGCTCGCCCGCCAGTCGGCGTCGAACGCGTCGGCGTAGAAGCCGCCCGCCTCCCGGCCGCGTAATACGACCGCCACCTCACGGTTCGCCCGCGCAGAGTGGTTGTTCCAGTTCAAGCTGCCGACGACGGCGGCCCTGCCGTCCACGACGACGCCCTTGGCGTGGATCTTCTCGTATCGACCGCGGGGCTTCGCCATCCGGGCCTTCAACGGGAGATCCTCGGCTTCCGCGCGCCGGTTGAGCCATTCGACCAGCGCCCGGTTGTCCTCCTCGACGTACCACGCGCTGCTCAGGAGGATCCGGACCTCGACGCCTCGCCGTGCCGCCCTGAGCGTCGCTCGCAGCAGCGAGTGGCGTCGGCCGCCGAGCGAGACCTGCTGGACCCTGATCGACTCGTCCGCGTCGCCGAGCAGGTCGAGGAGAGCCGCCTCCGCGTTGTCCGGCGCGACGAGCACGCTGGTCGACGAGGTGTTCACGACGGTCGGCGCGATCCGGGACGGGTACGTCCCGTCCGCCGGTCCGGCCTCCGCGGGGTCGAAGACCGTCCCCCGCCGGAACTCCGACCAGGGCGTCGCGCCGCGCCACCCGGCGTCGGCCTCGAACACCGCCGCCAGGCGTCCGGCGACCACTTCGCTGCGGACGACCGCGCCCCAGCCCCGGCTGGAGCGGCCGCCGGTGCCGGCGGGCTTCCAGTTCTCGGTCGTGACGAGCGCCCGGTCGTCGGCGACGGCGTACTTCGCGTGGTGGAAGTCGTAGCGGGCCCGCGACCCGCCGAGCACCCGGACGGCGACGCCCCTGGCGACCAGCGAGTCGAGGAGCCGGGCCTCGCGTCGCGGTAGCCCGCCGACGGGTGCGGCGTCCACGAGCACCCGGACCGTCGCGCCCCGCCGACTCGCTGCGGCGAGGGCGTCGGCGATCCGTCGGGAGGTGACGGTGTAGCCCGCCAGCAGGATGCGCCGGTCGGCCCGCCGAAGGGTCTCGACCGGGACGCCCGGCGAGTCGGGGAGGACGAACGCGCGGGCCGCGGTCCGGCCGGTCCTGAGGACCTCGAAATCGGTCGCGCCCAGGGGCGTCCACCGCCAGTCGGCGTCGGACCCGGTTCGATTGGCCGGGCGTCCAGTACCGTCGGCCTGGCGTCCCGGTGCAGGTTTCGGGTCTTCGATGCGGTGCCAGCGCTCGCCCTCGGGCGCGTCCTCGTAGGTGACCGACGCGGCGAGAGTCGCGTTTACGCGGCTGTCAGACGCTTCTGCGGTCGATCGGTTCCTGACCAGCCGGACGGTCTCGCCGTCGTTCGCCAGCGAGAGGTCACCAGCCGGAGCGAGCACCGGCGCCTCGGTCAGGTTCCGGGCGGCGTCGGGGTCGGCCGAGACGGCGACTCGCCCGGAGACGGTCCGGTTCGGCAGTCCGACCGCCGATTCGCCGTCGGCGAGCGACCAGTTCGCGAGGTTCGTCCGGCCGCTGACTCGCAGGACGACGAACTCCCCGGTATCCCCGTCGGTCGCGGGGTTGGGGTAGACCGCGACGATGGCGGGCGTCGTGGCGCCGGGCCGGGTTGCGGCGGTCGGGGTGACCCCCGGGGTCGTCGCGCTCCCGTCTACGCCCGGGGTCGGAACCGGGGCCACGGCCGGGGTCGGGCCTGCGGCGACTGCCGACGCGACCGTCGTCGGCGCGACGACAGCGAGCAGCACGGCGGCGACCACCGGCCACTCGGACTCGGGGAGGGACACGGCCGGGGTTCGTCTCGGCTTCGGACTTAAACCCTCGGCGACCGGTGGCTTTTTGCTCGACAGGTTCGGCGGTGTGGGTATGGTGGACCTCGTGTCGGCACTCGAACTGTCGGGGTACGCGCTGGGAGCGCTCGGCGCGGCGCTGCTCTTCTTCGAGTTCTTCCAGTTGCCGAGCTACGTCGAGTACAGCGAGGAGTACAACGACTACAGCGTCGACATCTCGCCGATGGAGGTGACCGAGCACACCTGGATCGGTCGCATCGGCGCGTTCCTGCTCATCGTCGCGTTCGCGGTTCAGTTCGTCGCCGTGCTACTCGGCTGACGGGTGGACCACGTCCCGGCAGTCGGGACACTCCGCGAAGCGTGCGGGCCGGCCCTCGGACTCGTACTCGATGAGGAGGTAGTCGCTGGTGATGGCTTCACCGCAGTTCGGGCAGAGTCCGAGCGTTTGCGTATCGAACACCATAGTTCGCCTACGTAATACGACGAAAAGGGGTGGCTTTGTTATGGTGTGGCTACTGGGCGGTGAGAAGCGGTATCGTCGTACTACGCCGCGAACGCGGCGAGTAATGTAGTACTGAAAACGCGGTACGGTGCGATTACGCGGGGGTCTCGGACCGGCCGTCGGCCGCCTTCTCGGCCTCGACCTGCACGAGGTACGCCCGGTCGTCGGCGTAGGGCCGGACCGCCTCGAGCGCGCGCTCGGTGCCGATCTGGTTGAGCGCCCAGGCCGCGCTGGCCCGGACCTCGTCGGCCTCGTCGTCCGCGAGGACGTCCGCCAGCGGGTCGATGGCCCGGGTGTCGCCGATGAGGCCGAGCGCCCGGGCGGCCTGGCTCCGGACCGAGGCGTCGTCGGCCGCGAGCCGGTCGGCCACGGGCTGGGTCGCCTCCTCGCTGCCGATCTCGCCGGCCGCCTTCAGCGCGGGCTTGGCCAGTCCGGGGTCGGAGTCGACGTAGTCGAGCACCGCGTCGAGGCCCTCCTCGCTGCCGATCTTGCCGAGGATGCGGATGGCCGCCTCGTCGCGGCGGCCGGCGCGCTCGACCATGGCGTCGAGCGCGTCGGGGTGGCCCATCCGCTCGAGCGCCTCCAGGCAGTGCTCCTCCATGAAGTTCGACTGGAAGTTCTCGAGGCCGAGCAGGATCATGTCGGCCCGGCCGCGCTTCTCCCAGACCTTCAGCGCGTGCCACTCCGGCGGGTAGTCCTTGCGGTGCTCGAGCGCCTCGTAGAACCCCTGGGCCTGGAGCTTCTCGCGGGTCTCGAGGTCGTCCCACTCCTCGGCGTCCTCGACGCCCGCCTCCAGGTCGGCCGCGGCCTCGACCAGTTCTGCGATGGTCTCGGCGTCGTCGTCGGGGTCAAGTCCGGCCTCGCCGACGACGACCGCGGCCTCCTCGAGCGCGTCCACCAGGTCCTCGACCGCGGGCGAGACGGTCGCGTCGACGTCGGTGCCGAGGATCTCCTCGACGGCGACCAGGAACTCGTCGACGACGTCGGCCAGCTCCTCGCGGCCGGTGTCGGTCCACTCGGTGTCCTCGACGGTGGTGCCCGCCGCGGTGACGTCCTCGACGACGTCCTCGGCGTAGGGGCCACGGGCCTCCTCGAGGTCGCTGCGGAGGTCGGCCAGGCGGTCCTCGAACCGCTCGCGGGGGTCCTCCGCGTCCTCGTCGTCCTCGTCGGGTTCGGGGAGGTCGGCCCGCTCGAGGTCGGCCTCGATGTCGTCGAGTTCGGCCTCGACAGCGTCGAGGTCCGCCTCGGTCTCGGCGGCCTCGAGGTCCTCCTCGGCCGCGTCCAGTTCCGCCTCCAGCTCCTCCTCGCCGATCGTCGGCTCGACTGCCGTCTCCTCGGTTTCCGGTTCCTCGGCCCCGTTCTCGGCTTCCTCGTCGCTCATTCGACCCACCCCGCAAGGCTTACCGGACTCATATGGTGGAAACTGGGTGCGTACACCTCAAGAGCGTTTCCCTTCCACTTCGCGGGTCCCGACCTCGCGTTCCCCCAGGTCCGTATCGGGGCCGACGTCACGCCAGTAGTACCGCGGGCCGAGCAGCAGGTACGCCAGCGCGGCGGCGAGCAACAGCCTGGGGAAGGCCCGGTCGAACGCGGCGGGCGCGAGGATGGCCAGCGCCTGCACCCCGCCCATCGCGACCGCGTCGCGGGCGAACAGGTCCGGGTAGGTCACGCGGGTCACCATCAGGTACGCGAAGACGGCCATCGCCGCGACCAGAATCGCCGCGTCGGCGACGCCCGACAGCACCGCGGCCGACAGCACGGTCGCGGCGAGGGTGCTCGGCACGCCCTCGGTGTGGCCGTTGCCCACGTCGTAGGCGGTGTACAGCCCCAGGCGGACCACCGCCATCGCCACGAAGACGGCGGGCACGCAGAACGCCGCGACCGCCAGCGGCGAGGGGTCGGCCAGCCCCCACCGCCCGCGGGCGACCTCGAACACCACCATGGCGGGCGCGACGCCGAACGACGCGACGTCGGCCAGCGAGTCGAGGTACTCGCCCGCGGGGGTCGAGCCCACCTTCCGGGCGACCACGCCGTCGAGGCCGTCGGCGACCGCCGCCAGCAGCACGAGCTGGGCCGCCAGCCCCGGGTCGACGGTCGCGACGGCGGCCGCGAGGAAGCCGACCGCCGCGTTGGCGACCGTCACCGCGTCGGCGAGTCCGAGCCGACCCACGAACCGGGGTTCCATACGTGTCGCGTGTGCGACGGCCGTTCATACGTCTTTATATCCGGCCGACTCTCGGCCGGCGGACAGGTCCGACGGCCCGGCTGTCTCGTCCGGCGGCGGGTTCCGCATGACCTAAATCGCTCGCGTCCGGAGTGTCGGGCATGGACCGCCGAACGTTCCTCGCCGGGGCCGCGAGCGTCGGGTCGCTGGGGCTGGCCGGCTGCACCGCCCTCGGGAGCGGGGCCGACGCGCCGAGCGACTACGACGTCGGCATGGGGGCGGCGTTCTTCCGCCCCTCGAAGCTCGAAGTGAAAGCGGGCGAGACGGTCGTCTGGGCGAACACGGGCAACCGGCGCCACACCGTCACGGCCTACGAGAACCAGATCCCCGAGGAGGCGGCGTACTTCGCCTCCGGCGGCTTCGATTCGGAGCAGGCCGCCCGCGACGGCTGGATGGACGGGTTCGAGGGCCGCATCAACGCGGGCGCGACCTTCGAGCACACGTTCGAGGTGCCCGGCGAGTACCACTACTTCTGCATCCCCCACGAGCCGACCGGGATGGTCGGGACGGTCGTGGTGACGGAGTAGGCCCCGCCGGTGCGACGGCGTCGCGACTCGGCGGTCGGATAAAACGAGAATCGGATCGCGTCGGCGTGCGGGTTCGGAATCGGGTCCGGACGTCCGCGCTCAGACCTCGACCTCTTCCTCGTCGACGTCGACGGAGGTCTCCTCCTCGGCGGCGACCTCCTCGGGACGCGCTTCGAGCGTCGCCTTCTGGATCTCGACGCGGCGCAGCGGGTAGATGGTCTTGGCCTCGCCGTAGATGGCCGACGAGAGCCGCCCCTCGACCACGCTGTCGATGAGGTCCTCGAAGGTGCGGTCCTCGGCGGCGTCCTCGACGATGTCGACCATCGTCTCGCGGATGGCCTTCTCCTGGCTCGCGTCGGCGTCCTTGGTCGTGAACGCGACCGGCTGGACCTGGACGCGGTAGTCGTCGGTCGTCAGGACCGTGACGTACGCCTCGATCTTCGAGGCGCCGCGGCGCACGAGGCTCCGCAGGTAGTCGCGGGTGAGCTCGTGCTTGATGAACTCGGTGTACGCCGCGTCGCTGCCCACGTCGTTGATCTTGAACGTGAGCTTGGTGTTGTTCTCGCTGGCGTCGCCCTGGAGCTCGCCCAGCGTGGTCTCGACGTTGCGGCCGAGCACCTTCTCCGGTTCGTCGGCGGGGGTGCCACCGAGCTCCTGTCGGTCGAACTGCTGGGGAGCGTGGATGGTGTACCACCGCTTCTCCTGCTTCTGCTTGGATACGGATCGTTCGCTCATGATTGGGTTTCGTCTGTGTGGTCTGCGTCGAATCGTTTCGCTGCCTGTACGACTTCCTGCGCCACCGCGAGGTTCACGACGTAGTCGTCGACCGTGGTCCGGAGGCCGCCGGTCGTCCCGCGCTCGACGGTCGTCTCGACGACGCCGTCCGTCGCGTGGGTGTCGATCTGGGGCGTGTTGTCCGGCCGGACCGACGCCGCCAGCACCGCGGCGTCGTCGAGTTCGGTCCGGATCGTCGCCGAGCGACCCGTCTGGCCGTCGGCGTCGAGTCGGCCGGCAGACGCCTCGGAATCGGCTTGCCGACCGGTCACGGTCGGGCCTCCCGGAACGCGGTCAGGAACTCGGTGGCGTCCGTCTCGGGGTCGAAGCGGGCGTAGCCGCGCGTGGACGTCCCGCCGCCGGTGCCGCCGACCGCGCGCGCCGCCTCGGTCATCGCCGCACCGACGGCCGCGTTCGCGTCCTCGATGGCGGCCGCCGCGGCCTCGCGGTCGCTCACGACGAGCGCGACGGGTTCGGGCGACCGGAAGTTCCGGAGGAGACGGGCGACCGTCTCGACCGGAGCCTCCTCCGTCCGGAGCGCGAACAGGCCGTCGTACCGGCCGGTCGTCCCCTCGCGGAGGACCCGGTGTGCTCGCGCGGCGTGGTCGCGCCACGCGTCGAGCGCGTCGGGCCGCGCGTCGTGGCCCAGCGCCAGCGCGACGCCGGTGCCCGGGCGCTCCCGGGCGACCGCGTCGAGCACGTCGGCGTAGCCCTCGACCGTCGCGAACGGGGCGTCGGGGCCTCGGTCGTCGGACCCGTCACCCGCGATGGCGTGGGGGCGGAGCGCGCGCTCGACCGCCTCCGCGGCGCGGTCGGTCGCGTCCTCGGCGCCGGCGGCCGCCAGCGCGTACTCGGAGGCGACCCGGCGGTGAGCCGAGTCGTCGAGTTCGGCGGGCAGGCCGAGCTCGGCCAGCGCGGCCTGGGCGGCCTCGCGGTCGCCCGAGTAGTCGGCGTGCGCGAGCGTCGAGTGGGCCAGGCCGTCGGCGAGGTCGTCGGTCGGCACGCCGACGCCGGGCCGGCGCTCGATCCGGGACTCGCTCGCCTGTTCGAGGACGTGGGCGCTCCCGCCTGCCCCTGCGGGACGGCCCGCCGCGACCGCGCCGGCCAGCGCCAGCGCGGGGTCGGGCGACGCGCCGAGTTCGCGGGCCGCGTCGAACGCGGTCACGCTCGCCGGCGTCGCCTCGCCGGGCAGCCGGACGTCAGCGGCGTCGTCGAGTCCGATACCGACCGTGGTGTCGCCGGCGTCGGCGTTGGGGTCGGTGACTCCGCCGGGGTCGTCGCTCTGCTCGCCCGCACCGTCCTCGCCGGGCCGGGCCAGCGTCTCGCCGAAGCGACCGACCCGGATCTGGTAGGGGACGCCGCGCTCGGCGAGGGCGTCAGCCAGCAGCCCCGCTGCCGCGAGGCAGTCGCCGTCGGCGCGGGCGAGGACCCGCGCGAAGTCGGCCTCGCGCAGGCCCGCGGCCACGTCGCCGGCGGAGGGGGCTGGCCCGTCGGTTCCGCGTCGACCCGAGGTGGACATCTACTCTAAGAGTTCCTTGGCGGTCTCGTAGGAGTACGTGAAGTCCGCGTCGAGCTCGTCGCCGCGGTAGTAGTCGACGAGCCGGCGGACCTTCGACTGGGTGTTCTGGAGCGCCCGCTTGTTCTGGGCGTCCTGGGGGTGCTCGTCCATGTGCTCGCGCAGGCGGACGGCCCGCTCCATCAGGTTGCGGAGGTCCTCCGGCAGCTCGCCGTCGGCGTCGTTCTCCTCTAAGATCTCGGTGACCTTCTTGCCGGTCGCCAGCTTCACGTCGGGGACCGGCGTGCCCTTCACGCCCTCGTCGCGCAGCTTCAGGCCGATCTCGCTCGGGCTGTGGCCCTGCTCGGCCAGCTCGACCACGCGGTCCTCGATGGCGTCCTCGTCTACGTCGCTCCACTCCGGCGGTTCGTCTGCCACGGGCTTGTCCGAGTCGGACGACCCGCGGCGGCGGGTGTGCATTCGTGCCATGGTTGTCGGATTGGAACTGCACAGGCCGCTCGTCGCTGACGCAGAGAGTTGCGCGCTGATGCGTCGGTGAGACGCGGCGCACGTCCGCAATCCCGAGCCGGGCAATAGCGAGGCGCCAAGCGCCTCGGTCGCGAGCGGGTGACGCCCGCGAGCCTCCGGCGAGTCAGATTTGCGGCTGTGCTGTTCCCGTATCGAGTACGAAGTTGGCGCAGGTAGTTAAATGGTAAGATTCTGCCGTGGGTGGGACACCCTGCCCGGGTGGCCGGATTCCGAGAGGTTTATCAATACCCCCGGACAACGTAGAGATGCGTTCGAGGGCTCGTAGATCAGCGGTAGATCACTCCCTTGGCATGGGAGAGGCCCCGGGTTCAAATCCCGGCGAGTCCACTTCCTTCCCTCGTTTCACTCGGTCAGTCAGCGGACTCGCCGACCTTCGCGAACGCGAAGCGTTCGCTCAGTCCCGGCGAGTCAATTTTGACCAATTAGCGAGTCCCGTTAGTCCTTGAAAGCCGAGCGAACCCCAACCAAGACGAACAGGGCGCCGAACCCGATCACGAAGAACGGCTTGTTGCTGCTCTCGTGCTTGAGGTACGCGTTGCCGGGCGAGTCCGGGGGAACGTAGGCCGTCACGGTGTCGCCCGGTTCGTACCCCTCCAGTTGCGATTTGGCCTCCTCTCGGGTGTCGAACTCCCTCGGGAGCGTCCCGGGGTAGACGTTCGAGGAGGTATAGGTCTCCCCCTCGTAGGTGTAGTTGAACGTCGCGTGCGCCTCGTAGTGGACACCCTTCCCGGCCGAATCCTCCGTGACCGACGTGGCGGTGATGGTGGCGTCGACCTCCACCGCGGAGTCCAGCGCCGAGGACTGTTCGCTGTAGCTGTACGCACCGTATCCGATCGTCGCGAGCCCGACGAGTATCGTCAGGGCGATCTGGAGGGTTCCCGAGGGACCGTTGACTTCCATACGGGCCCTACATATGTGCGTCTTATATAGGTTGGACATTCAGGATATTCAACACTCGCCGGTCGCGAAGCGCCGACACCGAGGGTCCGGCCCCGACCCCGGTCGAACAGGAGCCCGCGGGAAGCGGAACCCAGGACTCCGGGTGGCGCCTCAGAAGTCCATGACGCCCCTGTACAGTTGCTTCACCGTCAGGTGGTTCCGCTCGACGTCCTCCCGGACGTTCTCGTAGAACTCGTCGCGCTCCCGCACGACCTCCTCGCTCACGTCGAAGTCGTGGGACTCGTAGAACTCCGAGGTGGCACCCATGTTCCGCATGACCGTGTAGAAGTCCGGCAGCGCGAAGATCTTGAGCGCCGCCAGGTCGGAGGCGTCCGCGGTGTCGACGGTCCAGTCGTACCCGTACCGGTCGAACTCGTCGGCGATCCGGGCGGTCCGGGGGCTGCCCACCGCCGACTGGACGTCCTCCCAGAACGCGGTGTCGCCCGAGGCGTACTCGTAGTGGACGCCGACGAAGTCGTGGATGGACTCCCAGGTGCGGGCGACCGACGCGTTGAACGCGTCGCGGAGCGCGTCGTCGGCGACGCGGCCGTGCGAGGACAGCAGGTTGGCGAACTGGACCGCCAGCGAGGCGTTGGCGGTGAGCGCGGTCGACTGGAGCGGTTCGACGAACCCCTGGGCGTTCCCGATGGCCAGGCAGTTGTCGACCCAGGCCCGCTCGTAGTAGCCCGACGAGAACTCGTACCGGTCGACGTCTTCGGCGGAGACGTCCGGGTCGACGCCGTCCGGTGCCACCGAGGCGACGAACTCGCGGAACTCCGCGAGCGCCGCCTCGTCGTCGGCGTACTCCGAGCCGAAGACGTACCCCAGGTCGCGGTCGTCGTAGGTGTCGATCTGCCAGAACCACCCGTGGTCGCCGGTCTCGATGACGGTCGCCGGCACGACGTCGTCGAGCGACAGCGGGACCCGGACGTTGAGCGCCGCGTCCAGCGGGAACCCGAAGTCCCGGAACGCCGCGTCCTGCTCGCGCCGGAGCACGCGGTTGAACCCGGTCGCGTCGACGAACAGGTCGGCCTCGTAGGACTGCTGCTTGCTCCGCACGCGGTCGACGCGCGACCCGGTGGTCTCGACCGCGACGATCTCGTCGTCGATCAGCGAGACGCCCCGCTCCCGGCAGAGCTCCCGCAGGAAGGCGTTGAACCGCTGGGTGTCGAGGTGGTAGGCGACCTTGTCGTAGCGGTCGAGGTCGCCGTTCGGCCCGTAGTACCACGGCGACTTGCCCTGCGCGACCAGCTGCTCGCACTTCGTCAGGTGGTCGGGGCTGTCGTAGAGCTCGGCGTAGTGGTGGTAGTAGTGCTCGACCGCGTTCGGGGTGTCGGCGTCGGGGTACTTGTCCGGCGGGTCGAACGGGTACTGGAACGCGGGGGAGTCACACCAGTCCCGGAAGTACACCGACGCCTTCCAGATGGGCTTGACCTCGGAGACGAACCGCGGTTCGTCGATGCCGAGCGACCCGTGGAGGATGGTCTGTATCTCCCGGTAGGTGCTCTTGCCGACCTGGGGAATCTCCTGCTGGAAGTCGTCGACCACCGACACGTCCACGGACGGGTTCAGCCGCCGGACGGCCAGCGCCGTCAGTAACCCGACGTCACCTCCGCCGACGATGGTCACGTCGTCTACCGTCGCGTTCATTGTTACCAGAGTGGGGCATCCCCGGGCAATAATACCTTCGACGGGTGGGCAGAACGGCCTCCACGGCGGGCGGCGCCGCGACGGCGGTCCCCGCCGACCCGTTCCGGACGTCGACCGCGGGGCCGGGCTCCGATCGACCGCCGGACTCGCCGGGGACCGCCCCGCTTTAGTGCGGCCCGGGACCCTACGGGAGGTGTGACCCACACGCCTCCGACGCCTCGCCCGCACGGAGGTCGCCGGGCGCGTTCACGTTCCGGAACGCGGCGGCGTCCGCGCGCTCCCGGACCGTCCGCTCCGGAAGCACAACCGGATCGAGGCGGTCCAGAACGCCGCCGAACCCGCAGGCCTCGTCGGCGTCCGGGTCGAGCGCCGCGGCGCACGCCGCGACGGCCGGCTCGACCCGGTAGACCGCCGCGAGCGGCTGCGGGCGGCCGTCGAACGTCGGCACGGCGCCCGTCTCGCCGCGGGCGTCGGCGAACAGCGAGTCCAGCAACCCCGGATCGAGCGTCGGCATGTCGCAGGCCGTCGCGACCGCGACGGGCGCGTCCGCCGCCCGGAGGCCAGTCAGCAGCCCGGCCACCGGGCCGCGGTCGGGCGCCTCGTCGACCGCGAAGCGCGGCTCGCAGGGAGCGTCCGCCAGGGCGCGCCGGAAGGGGCCGACCTGGTCTGCCCGGCAGTTCACGACGAGTTCGTCGACGACCCGGACCACCCGGTCGGCGACCCGGCGCAGCAGCGGGTCGCCCTCGAACTCCGCGAGGGCCTTCTCGCGGTCGCCGAACCGCGTCGACCGGCCGCCGGCGACCACCACGCCCGAGCGCGCCGTCATCGCGACACCGCCGCCCGCGTCGTCGGGTCGCCGGTCGGCGCGGTCACGTCAGGAACCCCGCGCGCCCGGTGAACGCCATGTAGAGGGCGAACACCGTGAGCAGGATCGCGAGGACCATCTCGGCGTAGAGCACCGCCTTGCCCCACCGGTACCAGTCGCCGTGCTCGGCCATCAGTCGTCACCTCCCGCGGGCGACGGCGACTGGCCGTCGTCCGAGAGCCACCGGCTGGCCGAGCCGATGCCGTGCTCGCGGGGGTCGCCCTCGCGGCGCATCGCCCAGACGAAGAACAGGACGAACGGGACGAAGAAGACCGCGGCGACCACCGCGTAGCCGGTGTGGATGTTCGGGACGTAGCCGTACACCAGCGGGTAGACGATGCCGCCGCTGGTCGAGACGCCGCCGATGAACCCGGAGGCGGTGCCGGGCCGCTCGTCGAACAGCACGGGGACGATGGCGAAGACGCCGCCGGTCCCGAAGCTGACGGTGATGCCGAAGGCCGCGAGCACGACGACCGAGACCGGCAACACCCCCGCCAGGCCCGCGAGGGTCAGCGACGCCATCGCGAGCACGATGAGCACCAGCGCGGTCAGCAGCCAGTGGACCCGCGGGGAGTACGCCCGTTCCGTCGCGAGGAACGGGTACGGCGTCCACCCCTTGCGCTGCCAGAGGTCCGAGACGTAGCCCGAGAACGGACGGAACAGCGAGGCGTTGAACGACTGGACCGCCGCGAAGGTGCCGGCCGCGGTCTGGACGGCCGCGGTCCCGGCGAACCCGAGGTCGCCGATCGCGCCGTCGAAGCCCTCGGCGTAGTAGCTCGGCAGCCAGGAGTTCATCGCGATCTCCAGGCCGAACGACATCGCGTAGGCCAGCATCAGCCCGATGGCGGCGTAGCGCGTCCAGACGAACAGCGTGTCGCCCAGCGAGGCGTTCCGCCTGGCGGTCGCGGCGGTCTCGGCGTCGCGGGCGGGCTCGCCCCGCCACTTGTAGACGACCGCGATGAGCAGCGCCACGACGCCCAGGTGGAGGAACGCGTCCGAGAAGTTGGTCCCGTACACCCGGGGCAGCACCAGGGCGCCGACGCCCGCTCCGGCGTTGCCGGTGCCGGCGTACAGCCCCTCGGCGGTGCCGATCTCGTGCTCGTCGAACCACTGGGCGACGTGCTGGATGCCGACGACGAAGCCGACGCCCGCCGACGCGACGACGAGGCGCTCGACGAACAGCACCTCGTAGGAGGTCGCGAACGACGAGGCGATGCTCATCAGCCCGGAGTACGCCAGAATGACCGCGAAGACGTTGTGAGCGCCGAGCCGGTCGGCCGCCCATCCGGCGAACACCCGGCCCGGCGGCGCGAGCCAGATCGCGGAGCTCGCCAGCAGCGCGAGCTGGCCGGTGGTCAGACCGTAGAACGCGCCGATGCTCGGACTGAAGGCGGCGGTCGAGAACCACAGCAGGAACGCCCAGAAGAACCCGACCGTCGCGATCACCAGCTGCTCGATCTTGTTCGTCACGCGAGCTCACTCCCGGCGGTCTCGACCGCGGCCGCATCGCGGGCGGCGACCAGCCGCACCGCGCACTGCTTGAAGTTCGGCTCGTCGGACCGCGGGTCGGTCGCCGGCACCGTCAGCTCGTTCGTCGACGGGTGGTGGACGGGCAGCCAGACCAGACCGGGCCGGACCGCGTCGTCGGCCTCGATCCGGGCCCGGACACTCCCGCGCCGGGATTCGATGCTGACGGCCTCGTCCCCGTCGGCCCCGTCGAGGTGCTCTCTCACCGTCTCGGGGTGGATCCGGGCGACCGGCGGTCCGGGGTCGTCGGGCGACTCCCGGCTCCGGACGCCCGTGTTGTAGCCGTCGGCCTCTCGCGCGGTCGTGAGGGTGAGCGGGTACGCCTCGTCGGGCGGCTCGGGGAGCGCCCGACCGGTACCGCCCGCGAACCGCGCCCTCCCGGAGGGCGTCGGGAACGACCACCCGCCGCCGTCGCGGTAGCGGTAGCCCGCGCTCGTCTCCGAGTCGGGCGCGGGCCACCGGACCGCGAGTTCGGCGTCCAGCCGGTCGTAGTCGATGCCCGAGCAGTCCGCGGGCGTCCCCGCGGTCAGGGCGGCGAACTCCTCGAACACCGATCCGGGGTCGGGGTCCGCGTCGAACAGCCCGTCGGCCAGCGCGTTCCCGACCGTCGCGATGACGTCGAGGTCGGTCCGGACGCCGCTCGGGAGGTCGGTCGCGGGCCGGACCCGCGAGACGGTCCGCTCCATGTTCATCGCGGTCCCGTCGGACTCGCCCCAGGTCGCGGCCGGCAGAACGACGTCCGCGAGTTCGGTGGTCTCGGTCCGGAACGCGTCCTGGACCACCAGGAAGGCGTCGTCGAGCTTCGCCGCCGCGGCCGAGGCGTCGGGCATGCCCGCGACGGGGTTCGTCGCCACGGCGTACACCGCCTCGACCGGGCCGTCATCGACGGCGTCGAGGGTGCCGACGGGGCCCGGGCCCGACGAGTCGGGCAGGCGCTCGACCGGGACGCCCCAGGTGGCCGCGACGGCCTCCCTGGCCCCGGGGTCGCCGAAGTCCCGGTGACCGGGCCAGGTCCCCTTCGATGAGCAGACCCGCGTTCCCATGGAGTTGGCCTGCCCGGTCAGCGAGAACGGGCCGCTGCCCGGCCCGAGGTTCCCGGTCGCGAGGCAGAGGTCGATCAGCGCGCCGGCGGTGTCGGTGCCCCGGGTGCTCTGGTTGACGCCCATCCCCCAGTAGACAAGCGCCGGCTCCTCGAAGGCGGCCGCCAGCGTCTCGACCGCCGCGGAGTCGACCCCCGCGCGCTCGGCCGCCGCCTCCGGGTCGGGCAGGCCGGCACGCAGCTCTTCGAAACCGACGGTGGCCTCGTCGACGAACGCCTCGTCGACGCGGCCGGTCTCGACGACGCGGGCGAGGACCGCGCGTGCCAGGTCGAGGTCGCCGCCGGGTTCGAGGGAGACGTGGGCGTCGGCGACCGCCGCAGTCTCGGTCTCGACGGGGTCGACGACGATCAGTTCGCCGCCGTCCTGGTCGGCGCTGTCGTCGATCCACCGGAACATGACGGGGTGTGCGACCGCCGGGTTCGCGCCCCAGACGACGTGACGGTCGGCCTCGGGGACGTCGTCGTAGGTCGGCGGCGGGGCGTCGCTGCCGAACGCGTCGTAGTAGGCGGTCACCGCGCTCGCCATGCAGAGGGTGGTGTTAGCGTCGTAGTACCGGGTGCCCAGGCCACCCCGCGCCAGCTTGCCCAGCGCGTAGGCGGCCTCGTTGGTCTGCTGGCCGCTGCCGAGCACGGCGATTCCGTCCCGGTCGCGCTCCAGGATCCGGCCGAACCGCTCGACGATGCGGGCCAGCGCGAGGTCCCAGGTGGTCTTCCGGAGCTCGCCGTCCCGCCGGACGAGGGGCTGGGTGAGCCACTCGCCGTCGGGGTCGGCGGTCTCGCGCACGCCCCGCCGGCAGGCCAGCCCGCGGTTCACCGGGTGGGCCGGGTCGCCCCGGACCGCGTCGAGGCCGTAGCCGACGTCGACGCCGCGCTGGACGTGGCCGCACCCGACGGCGCAGCGCATGCAGGTCGTGGAGGTCCACTCGGTCACGCCCGGACGACCTCCCGAGCGGAGTGTAGTCGGTCCCCACTGGCCCGTGAAGGGGGCCGTCCACCGGCCGCTGTCAGAGTCGGGTACTGTGGTGTCGTCATTCGTCTCCTCCGGTCAGCTCCGCAGCCGGCGGGGGCGGTCGCTCCCCTCGGCCTCGATCGCGTCTTCGAGCGCTTCGACGAGGGACCGGGCCTGGTCGGCGGTGAGCGAGACGCTGTGGGCGTGGGGTTCGACCCGGTCGACCGACGTCGGGTCGGGCTCGAAGTCGAGGACCACGGTGTCGGGGTCGTCCGCCAGCGACCGCACGTCGAGGACGGCGCACCCCTCCTCGCGCCAGCCGTCGCCGCGGGTCGCCGCCTCGACGAGGTCGAGGGTGGTGTACGCGGTCACGTCGAGGACGCGTCCGGCCATCGTCAGTCGCCTCCCTCGACGGGCGTCCCGTCGGGCGCGGTGGGCGCGGGGCTCGCGCCGTCGTCGAACGGGTACCACGACTGCTTGGCGTCGTGGAGGCACGGGTCCTCGTACCCGGAGACCTCCTCGGGCTCGGCGAGTTCGACGATGGTCTCGTGGCCGGTGGCGTCGACCCACTCCCGGAAGGTCTGGCCCTCCTCGCGGAGCGCGGCGAACGCCTCGACCAGGTTGCGGATCATCCCCGGCACCTCGTCGGCGGGGACGCGCTGGCGGACCCACTCGATGAACGTCGGCTCCGCGCCGATGCCGCCGCCGACGCCGACGTCGAGCGCCTCGACCATCTCGCCGTCCTTCCGGCCCCGCATCCCCTGGATGCCGATGTCGGCGGTCATCGCCTGGCCGCAGTCGGCGGTGCAGCCCGAGTAGTGCATTTTGATGCGGTCGACGTCGGCCGGGAGGTCGACGTTGTCCCGGAGCCACCGCAGGGTCCGGGCCATCCGGGCCTTGGTCTCGGTCAGCGCGAGCGAGCAGAACTCCGTGCCGGTGCAGGCCATCGCGCCGCGGGTGAAGGGGTTCGGTTCCGGCCTGTACTTCTCCAGCAGCGGCTCGTTCAGCAGGTTCGCGAGGTTCCCGTCGGGCACGTCCACGATGAGGGGGTTCTGGCGCCGGGTCAGCCGCACCTCCCCGGAGCCGTACGCGTCGGCGAGGTCCGCGAGCTCGATGGCCTCCTCTGCCGGCAGTCGACCCACGGGCACCGAGAGGCCGACGTAGTTGCGCCCGTCCGTCTGGTCGTAGACGCCGACGTGGTCGTGGGCGCCCCGCTCGGCGGGCCGGCCGGCGTTGTAGGTGTACTCGCCGCGGAAGTCGGTGCCGGCCCGCTCCAGTTCGAAGTCGAGGCGGTCGGCGAGCGCCTCGCGGATCGCGTCGGTGCCCCGCTCGTCGACGAAGAACCGCGCCCGGTTCTTCGAGCGGTTCTGGCGGTTCCCCTCGTCGTGGTAGAGCTCGACGAACGCCCGGACCGTCTCGTAGGCTCTCTCGGGTCGGACGAACAGGTCGAGCGACCGCGCCCGGCGGGGCTCGCGCCCGCCGAGGCCGCCGCCGACCCGGACGTTGAACCCCTTGACCTCCTCTCCCTCGACGAACTTGTGGGCGGGTTCGAGCCCGACGTCGTTGATCGAGTCCTGGGCGCAGCCCTGGCGACACCCCGTCACCGAGATGTTGAACTTCCGGGGCATGTTGCAGAGCGCGTCGTCGCCCCGGATTCCCTCCTGGATCTCGTCGAGCAGGTCGCGGGTCTCGACGTACTCCTCGGCCTTGCCCGCGACCGGGCAGCCCGAGATGTTGCGCATGGTGTCGCCGCCGGCCGACCGCGAACTCACGCCGACCGCCTCCAGCCGCTTCCAGATGGCGGGGACGTCCTCCAGCTTGATCCAGTGGAGCTGGATCGACTGGCGCGTGGTGAGGTCGATCCACGCGTCGCCGAACTCGGGGTTCTCCACGGGACCGGCGGCGTACTCGCGGGCCACCTCGCCGATGGCGCGGAGCTGTCCGGGTTCGAGCACCCCGCCGCAGTTGGTCAGCCGCATCATGAAGTAGCTCTCCTGGCCGCCGCGCTGGTGGAAGACGCCCCAGAACTTGAACCGGGAGAACCACGCGTCCTTCTCGTCCTCCGGGATGGCGTCCCAGCCCCGCTCGGCGAACTCCTCGATCTTCTCCCGGACCTCGTCGCCGTACAGCTCGCTCTTGTACTCTTCCTTTTTATGAGTCATATCCGGCCCCCATGCTACAATCGTCCGGGTGCTGTGCTTTCGACTGTTCGAATGTCCACGTATTCACGATCAAGGACAAAAACGAACGCTTCCTAAAGGCTACTGCTATTACGTCCTAATATTCTCCTTTCTCACGTGAAGAGTGAATACGAAGAAACGGTCGTAGTTGATAGCCGCGGTAGAAATAGGCGTATTATTTCAGAATATGGTTTGCTCCTTGCCCCGCTGTCGCACTGGCACCCCTCGCCGGACGGCGTTCTTCCGATTCGAACCTCCAGCCGAGGACCGCCACGGAGCAGGTGCTACCCGCTCCTGTACCGGCGTTCTCCACCCGCCGGCTCGCGCCCGGCCCGGTTCGCGCCGGAGCAGGTCAAGCGCGCCGAGTCGCCGCCGTCGCCGTGGCCCGTCACTCGACGCCCCGGTTGTCGGAGACGCGACGCTCCGACCCGCCGACGGCGCCGGTCGCTCCCGCCCCGCGCAGGTACTCCGCGACCCGGTCGCGCACCTCGACCACGTCGCCGACCACCGCGACCGCGGGCGGGTCGATGCCGACCCGGCGGGCGCGCTCGACGATGGTGTCGAGGGTCCCGGTGACGGTGTACTCCGCCTCGCGAGTCGCGTTCTCGACCATCGCCGCCGGCGTGTCGGCGTCCAGCCCGTGCCCGCGCAGCGCCGCGACGTTGTCCGGGAGCCGGCCGACGCCCATCAGGACGACCAGCGTGCCCCCGGCCGCGACGTTGCCCGCCAGCGACGCCCAGTCGAGCGCGCTCTCGGCCTTGGTCGGGTCCTCGTGACCCGTGACCACGGTCAGGCTCGACGCGCGGTCGCGGTGGGTCGGCGGGATGCCCGCCACCGCCGGTGCGGCGACCGCGCTCGTGACCCCGGGGACCACCTCGAAGTCGACGCCGGCGGCCGCGAGGTGCTCGCTCTCCTCGCCGCCGCGGCCGAACACGGTGGGGTCGCCGCCCTTGAGCCGGACGACGTCGCGGCCGGCCCGGGCCTCCCGGACCAGCAGGGCGTCGATCTCCTCCTGGGTGGTCCGCTCGCCGTCTGGTCCGGGCCGCTTGCCCACGTCGACGACGGCCGCCGAATCGGGACACGCGTCGAGGATGTCGTCGCTCACCAGCCTGTCGTGGAGGACGACGTCGGCCGCGTCGAGCAGGCGCCGGGCCCTGACGGTCAGCAGTTCGGGGTCGCCCGGTCCCGCGCCGACGAGGTACACCGTGCCGTCGCTCGCGCGGCTCACCTCGCTCCCTCCGCGGGTCCGTCGGTCGCCGTGGCGCTGTGAAGGCGTGCTGGGGTAGTCATCGTCCTGGCATCACTGAGCAGCAGTAAAAGATTTCGTGTACGTGCAGTTATATCGCCTTCTGGTGCTTCACGATACACATTTTAGACGATTATAATCCATGTATTGTCCAAAGACGTTGTGAACTTGGACATTTGGTATCCTGGCCATCCGGCCGAGAGGCGACGTGAGTTCGACCGAAGCTATCGGCTACTCGGTCTCTCGCAGAGGTCAGCAGAAGACAGTCGTATCAGACGTTGATGTGACCTTCGCGCCGGAGCTGGTCCTGCGCGGAGCCGTCGTAGCGCCACTCGATGTCGGCCTTCTCGTCCTGCCAGTCCCACGGCTCGCACAGCACGATGTCGTCGCGCCGGATCCAGATGCGCTTGCGCATCCGGCCCGGAATCCGGCCCATGCGCTCGACGCCGTCGTTGCAGCGCAGGCGCACGCGGTTCTTGCCGAGCATCTCGGTCACGATGGCGAACTGCTCGTCGTCGTCGGGCATGCGGAGGTTCCGTCGCCCAGATTCTTCACTCACAACCGTGATAGGTGGCGAGGGTGTTTAAATGGTTCCATCGTGCGACCACGTGACGAGGTCACGGGGCCCGAATCGCCCGCCCGTGCGACCTTCAAGGCTGGCGCCCCTCGTGCCGACGTGAGCGATTCGGAGCCCGAGACCCACGACGCGCTCGACGTGACCGTCTCCGGCGGGTCGATGGCCGGCCTGTTCGCCGGCGTCGGCCTCGACCGGGCGGGCCACGACCCGACCGTCTACGAGCGGTCGACCGGCGACCTCGAGAGCCGCGGGGCCGGCATCGTCGCCCAGTCGGCCGTCCGGCGCTTCCTCGACCGCCACGGGATCGTCGACCCCGAGCGGATCGTCACCATCGTCGACCGCCGGGAGTACCTCGCCCGCGACGGTAGCGTCGACGCGAGCCGGCCCGAGTCGATGGCGTTCACCGCGTGGGACGCGGTGTACCGCAACCTCCGGTCGGCGTTCCCGGACGACCGCTACCGCGAGGGCCGGGAGGTGACCGGCGTGCGGCCCGACCCGGAGGCCCCCGCGGTCGAGTTCGCCGACGGGTCGACGGTCCGGCCGGACCTCGCGGCTGTCGCCGAGGGCGGGCGGTCGGCGACCCGCGAGCAGTTGCTCCCCGACGTCGCCCCGGAGTTCGCCGACTACGTCGCCTGGCGGGGCGTCGTCCGCGAGCGAGAGGTCCCCGGCGCGATCCGCGACCAGTTCGAGGCGGCGTTCACGTTCTACCAGGGTCCGGACCTCCTGATACTGGGCTACCTGATCCCCGGGCCCGACGGCGGGACCGACCCGGGCGACCGGCGGCTCAACTGGGTCTGGTACGACGCGGTCGGCGACGACCCGTCGCGCTCGGCGCTTTTGACCGACGCGGACGGCGTCGAGCGGACGGTCACCGTCCCGCCGGGCGCGGTCCGCGAGCCGATCGAGCGGCGACAGCGGACCCGGGCCGACGACGCGCTCCCGGACGTCTTCTCCCGGGTCGTGGCCGCCACCGACCGGCCGTTCGTCCAGGCGATCTACGACCTCTCGGTCCCGCAGATGGCGTTCGACCGGACCGCGCTGCTCGGCGACGCCGCCTTCGCGGCGCGGCCCCACACCGCGGCGGGCACCGCGAAGGCCGCCGCCGACGCCGCCGCGCTCGCGGACTCGCTCCGGGCGAACGACGGCGTGCAGACCGCCCTCCGGGAGTGGGAGGCGACCAGGCTCGACGCCGGGCGGCGGCTCGTCGAGCGCGGCAGAGAGATGGGCGAGCGGCGGCTCGGACTCGGGTAGCCGGGCCGGATGAAGCTGTGAAGCCGGTCCGGACCGGAGTTCAGGTGACAGTCCTGCCCGGGTAGCTCAGAAGTCGGCCCGGGAGATCCACTCGCGGGCGACGGTCACGAACCACGCCATCCACACCGCGAACGCGACCAGGCCGGCGCCGTACCGGACCAGCGGGTCCGCGACGAGGTACGCGACGCCGAGCACCGCGGCGAGGACCGCCAGCGCGGCGAGGTTGCGGTAGGTCGGGCCGAGCAGGTGGCGCATCCGTCGGGAGTACGCGACCCGGCCACATCACTGTTGGCGGTCCGCGCGGCGGGCGACCTACCCCCGGACGACGACGCGACCGCTGGAGTAGACGGTGACCTCGTAGATGTCGTACGGGAACGACACCGAGACGTCGTCGCGCAGATCGCCGTACCGCCGAGTGTGGAAGAGCATCTGGAGGGCGTCGCAGTCCACGACCGAACTCAGGGGCGTCATCCGGGCCGGGTCGCGCTCCAGGATCTCGGAGAGCGCCATCGCCAGACCGGTGCACACTTCACCCGCGAGCATGTGATCGCTGATGTCCAGCACGAAGGTGGACGTGACGCCGCCGTCCTCAGATGCGGACTCGATCTCCACGGGTTCGATGTTGTTTCTCGACATACTCATTCGATAGCTATACCCTCTCAGGGTGGGTCGTACAAAGGTCTACCGATAGTCCAAAACGCGCGACTGCGCCGGGATAATCCGTTCGCGCGGTCGTCGCGGTGGGCGGTCGGAAGGGGTCCGCGGGCCGGTCGGGACGCGGGCGTCGCCACCCGTCCGCTGGAGACGGATGCTGGGAATCCGAAGGGGATCGGACGGGCGTCTGCCGGCGGATTCTACGCGCGTTTGCCCATCAGATTTAAGCTATCCGCCTCGAAACGAACCGGAAACATGTCGCGAGTCGGCGGTGGGTCGGAGCGGGGCCAGACGGAGACGCTCGGGGTGGTGCTGCTGCTCGCCATCACCCTCGCCGGGACCGGCCTCATCCTCGGGTACGGCGGGACCACGCTCGAGGACACCCGCTCGTCGGCCGAGGTCCGGCAGGCCGAACTCGCCATGACCGTCTTCGACTCGCGGGCCGCCAAGGTGGCGCTCGGCGACTCCGACGTCCAGACGGTCGACTTCGGGGGGACGACCGGCACCGTCCACGCCGAGCCCGGCGAGGGGCGCATCACCATCCGGCACATCAACTACGACGGGAGCGGCGACGACGAGATCATCTACCAGAACACCCTGGGGTCGCTGGTCTACGAGAGCGGCGACACCCGGCTGGTCTACCAGGGCGGGGGCGTCTGGCGACGCGACGCCAACGGCGGGGTGTCGATGGTCTCGCCGCCGGAGTTCCACTACCTCGGGTCGACCCTGACGCTCCCGCTCGTGCGGGTGACCGGTTCCGGCGGCGGCGCGACGGGGTCGAAGGTCCGGGTGACCTCGTCCGGCGACCTCGAACACGTCTTCCCCGACGCCGACGAGCGCTACGACGACGGGGTCGACGACGACGGCGACGGCGACGCCAACGACGACGAGCCCTCCGACAAGCCCTACGAGAACCCCTCCGAGCACGGGCGGGTCGAGGTGGTCGTCGAGAGCGAGTACTACGAGGGGTGGGCCGCCTACTTCCGCGAGCGGACGAACGCCAACGTCGTGGTGGACGACGCCGCCGAGAAGGTGACCGTGGAGCTCATCAGCACCGGCAACACGGGCCGGTTCGAGATGCCGGGCGAGGACAGCTCGGTCGGCGTCCGGGGCATCGCGGGCCACGGCATGACCGACTTCGAGGTCAGCCTCCGGCCCGACGACACCGACAGCGCGAACTTCGCGAACCTCAAGTGGTCGATGTACGTCGACAGGGGGACCACCGAGTTCGAGCTCCACCTCCGACAGAGCGGCGGGAGCGGCTGTGACGCCGTGGTCTCGGCGACGGTGTACTACTCGCCTGACGACGGCGCCACCGAGCACGGGTGGTACGACGCCGACGCCTTCGAGACCGAGTGCGGCGACTTCGACGGCGACGGCGACGACGAGATTCGGCTGGTGGCCGGCTTCGTGGACGACGACGACGGCGACGGCAGCGTCCACGACGCCGAGTCCACCGACCCGGAGCTGGAGTACGTCGACCTCTCGAACAGCCAGCTAATGTCGTTCAAGCCCGACGGGAGCGTGCCGGACCCGGTGTCTCTGGACGGTCACGCCGGGTCGGTGAGCTGGGAGCCGAAGGACTACCAACAGGGCAGCGGCGACCGGGAGACGCTCGACCGGGTCGTCAACCACTACGGCTCGGAGATGGGCGGGTTCGACCTCACCGTCGACGACAAGAACAGCAACACCGTCAACGAGGGCGCCTCCTACGGCTCCATCGAGTACGGCGGCGGCGGGAAGTACATCACCTACCTCCACGTCACGGAGAACGACATCCGCGTCGAAACGGACGGATAACGCGCGGGGTCGCGGTGTCGACGTCCAGCTCTGCCGGGCGAACGAGCTGTCCGTGACAATCAGATGGACCGAGACGATAGAATCGGCCGAGAGATCGGGTCGACCGGGTCGGGAAGCCAGCCCGGTCGACGGACCGGTCGAGTCGACGGACCGGTCGAGTCGACGGACCGGTCGAACCGACGGACCGGTCGAACCGACGGGCCGGTTCTGGCGCCCGACTAGCTGAACGAGACGTCGACGCGGGTCGCGGTCACGTAGAGCCGCTCGACGCCGAAGGCGCAGGTGACGGTGCCGCCCGAGACCGAGCAGGCGTCCGAGCGCCAGGAGATCTGTTCCTCCAGCGACGCCTCCCAGCGCGGCGCACGGTTCTCGGTCGTCTCGACCGCGTAGACGACCCGGTACTCGTCGCTGCCGTCGCCGTCGGGGTCCGAGTCGGCGTCCGAGGGCGACGCGAGCACGCCGAGCACCTCCGAGCCCGACCGCTCGGTCCGGATGCGGACGGTCGAGGAGCCGCCGACGCCCGACGACCGGGTCCGGCGGGTCTGGACGAACGGGATCACCGCGGTCTTCGTCGTCCCGTCGACGCGGAACACCGCGTCCGGCCGCTCGGTGAGGACGCTGCCCGCGTTCCGCCGCTCGCGGAGGACGGCCCCGTTCTCGTAGACCAGCTGCACCGGCGAGCCGGTGGGAGCGTACACGATGGGGTCCAGGTTCGTCCCGTAGCTCGGCGACGAGGAGGGCATGTTGGTGACCTCGACGCGTAGCGACGTCTCCTGGCCGAACCCCAGCGTCGCGTCCGCGAGCTTGATCTCGGTCGCCCGGCTGGGCGCGCCGCGGTAGTGGAGGTCGGCGACGTTGTCCGCCAGGATGTCGAACACCCGCTCGGCGTTCGAGAGCCGCTCCTCCTCCCTGGTGTCCTGGAGGCCCGAGAACCCGACGGTGTAGACGATGGCCGCGGTCGAGGTGACCAGCGCGAACACCAGCACGAACCCGACCACGTCGCTGACCCCGCGCTCAGCCATCCGTCACCTCCAGCTCGTAGGTCGAGTCGCCGTCGGGGTCGGCGTACCGGACACGGACCGGACCGCCGTTGACCGACGACGCCGCGACCGGCGTCTCCAGCGCGAGCGCCACCTGGACGGTCACGTCCGAGCCGGTCGCCGACAGCACCAGGCACGCCTCGCCCGGGCAGGGCTGGTCCGCCGGTTCGACCAGGTCGACGGTGTACGTCCGGCCGGCGACCTCCCGCGGGAGCTGTCTCTCGATCCGGACGGTGTCGCCGGGTTCCGCGGTCGCCGCGAGCTCGTCGGCCGCCGCGAGGTCGGCCGCGAACTGCTGGCCGACGACCCGCAGCTCCGAGCGGACCGTCTGCTGTCGCTGGTCCTCGACCACGCCGCCGCTGGCGACCAGCAGCCCGGTGACGACCAGCGTCGCCACGGTGAGGTTCAGCACGTAGCCCAGCGCCGTGGAGACGCCGCGGTCGTCCCGGCCGAACCGGTCGAGTGCGCTCCCCCTCACGGCGGACACCCCGACTCGTCGCCGTCGTCGTCGTGGCGTTCGGTCGCTCCGCGCTCGTGGCCGGCCGCGTCGGTGACCGTGATGCGCACGTCGTAGGTCGCGTCGACGCTGCCCGTGTCGGTGAGCGTCGCGGAACCGGGGCCGGCCTCGGCGCCGCTCAGGCTCTGGGTCGCCGACGCCACGACGTCGCCCCCGGTGTCGAGAAGCTCGATCTCCAGGCTGGCCAGGTCGCCGTTCGGGTCGGCGACCGCCCAGTCGACGGTGAACGCGCCGTCGTCCGCGGTCGGGTCGGACACCTCGAAGTCGGTGACGACCGGACGGGTCGCCCCGGGCCCGGGTTCGCCGCGCGCGGCCCGCACGTCGGTCTCGTAGGTCACCGACTCGCTGACGTACCGGAACTCCACCGTCGCCGAGTAGACGGCCGCCGCGGCGTAGGGCTCGCTCCCCGGGCCGTCGGCGTAGGTCGGCCCCGCGCAGTGGCGGCCGTAGTTGACCGCGTCGACGCGGTCCTTCAGCGGGGCGTCGGTCCGGTGGCCTGCCCGGTCGACGGTGAGCTCGTACGTGCCCCGGATCGCGTCGCCGTTCGCGTAGAATATCCGGGCCGGCCCGTCGAGCTCCCCGAGGAAGCCGAGCGCGTCGCAGTGCTCGCCGTCGAGGGTGGCGCCGGTGAGGTCCACGGAGGCGGTCGAGTCGGACGTCGCGCACGACCCGACGTGGGAACCGGAGTCGGCGTCCCAGACGGTCAGTTCGATGTCGCCGTCGTTGGTGTTGCGGTACACGCCGACCTGCCACCGGTCCGAATCGGCCGCGTCCCTGACGTCGACGACGAACACGTCGGCGGTCGCCGTCGGGTCCGAAACCGGGGTCGTCCCCGTGAGGTCCGCCGCCGAGACGTCGGCCAGCCGGAACTGGCGGACCTCGACCGGCGCAGCCACCAGCCAGTTGGGGGCGCCGTAGCCCAGCGGGTTCGCCCCCGACGTCCGCGGCGTGAACTCCCCGACGCCGTCCTGGGCGATCCTGGTCCCCTCCATCCCGCCCGCGCGGGTCACCCGGAACGTCCGGCCGGCGACCACCTGGTGGCGGACCGCCATCGGTCGCCAGTCGGCGAGCGCGGTCGGGAGCCCGGTCCCGTAGAGGGCGGCGTAGTCGTCGCCCGCGTGGTTCTCGTTCACGCGGTCGGTCAGGCCGCCGACGCCGTCGCGGACGCTCTCCCTGGCGTCGACCCCCGCGCCGACGCCAGCGTCGCCGCTCCGGCTGGCCAGGTTCTCGGTGTAGATGGCGGAGTTGAGCACGACCGCCACCGCGACGAGCGACACCGCGAGCGTGAGCGCGCCGATCAGCACGATCTGAGCCCGGTCGCGTCCGGCGGGGTCGGTCACTGGCGCCATACGGTCACCTCCACCACGACGACGTTGTAGACGCCGCTGCTCGTCCCCGCGTCCGGCGCGTAGAACGAGCTGCTCGCCAGTTCGCTCCCGGTCGGGTCGGCGACGCCGTCGCCGTCCGGGTCGTCCCGGAGCACGTCGTCGTCGTACAGCGTCAGCGCGGTCGTGGCGGTCGCCGCGTTGTCGCTGGGCTCGCCCCGGTAGACCATCCGCTGGCGCTGGCGCCGGCCGTTCTCGTCGACGTACACGACGTGGACGTTGACCGAGACCCCGCGGTCCTCGAACGCCCGGGACAGGACGTCGAGGAACCGGTTGGGCGGCGTCTCGGTGTTGGTGTAGTGCTGGCCGTTGTCCGCGCCGCGGAACTTCATATCGGTCGCGTCCCAGAAGAGGACGGCGCTCCGGAGCGCGCCGGACTCCTCGGCGGTTCGGAGGACGCCCTCGGCGGTGGCCCGCTGCTGGTTCTCGATGTGCTGGCTCGACGTGCTCCCCGACAGCGGGGTGACCGCCGTCACCTGGTAGGCGAACACCAGCGCGCTGATCAGCAGGATGCCCGCGACGACGCCTTCGAGGGTGTGAGCCTGGGCCCGCACGGTCACCACATCCTCACGAGCAGCGTCGCGTCGCGGTGCTGTATCGAGACGGTCCTGCGGGCGACCACGACCGACCCGGTGTCGTCGGGCGGGGTCTCGCCCGCCGCGAACGTGGTGGCACAGGACTGCTGGCTCTCCTCGTCGACGACGATGTCGCCGTCGCCGTCGGCGTCCCCGTCCGAGCAGAGCAGGTCGGGGTCGCCGTCGCCGTCGGCGTCCTCGCCCAGGAGACGGACGTTGACGTTCGCGTCGGCCGACAGCCCCACGTCTTCACGGAGAGGATCGCCGGCGAACCCGCAGCCGACGTCCGGCCCGCCGAAGAACTCGGCGGTGCACGGCGCGTCGAGGACGAACGGCTCGGCGCCCGCGATCAGCAGTCGGCGGGCGAGCTGGTCGGCGACCCGGTCGGCGGCGACGACCTCGGGGCCGTCGCCGCCCTCGAACGGCTGGAACATCGACGGGAGGAAGCTGACGACGAACGCGACCGTCAGCAGGAAGACGCTCATCCCGACGGCGAAGTCCAGGGTGGTCTGTGCGCGCATGGTTAGATGAACGAGAAGACGACGAGCGCGACGGTCGGCAGCACGACGGCGAACTTCACGCCCGACAGCAGCGAGGCGTCCCGGATGTAGCCCGCGATGAACCCCGACAGCACCGCCTGGAGGGTCACCGCGTGGAAGAACAGCATCGACAGCAGGTTGGTGTCGATGCCGCCCCCGAACTGGGTCGCGCCCGACCCGCCGCCCGACGAGGCGGCCTGGCCGGCCAGGCCGGCCATCACGTCGAGGAACTTCACCTTCAGGATGGCCATCACCGCCAGCAGGGTGAGGTAGGTCATGATGATGATGACGACCTGCATCCGGGACCGGGACTTGCGCTCGCGGGCGATGTCGTCCTGGTTCTCGCTGGCCTGGGCCGCGGTCGAGAGCACCGCGCTGATCTGGCTGGATGCCTCCTGGGCCTTCGAGACCAGCTTGACCGTCCGGGCGAGCCGCGGGATGTGGTACCGGTTGTTGAACTCGATGAGCGCGGCCTTCAGGCTCATCCCGTACTCGACCTTGGCGTGGATGACGTCGAACTCGTCGGCCAGCTTCCCGGAGGAGGTGTCGGCGACCGTCCGGATCGACTCCAGCAGCGTGAGGCCGGTGTCGTTGGCCGACGACAGCTTCCGGAGGTTGTCCGAGAGCTTGTCGACGACCCTGTTGCGGGACCGGACGTTCCAGGTGTGGAAGATCGCCAGCGGGAGGAAGTTGACGTACACCGGGACGTACACGTAGATGAACGTCCCCCAGACCGGGTTGGCGATCATCCCGTCGAGGCTCCGCGGAGCGACGCCGGTCCAGACCGCGTTGCCGACCAGCACCAGCGACGCCGGGATCGTGAGCCCGAGGACGAACAGGGGGTGCTCCCGGAAGAAGACGTGGGGCCGCTTCAGCAGCGAGATGGTCTCGAACGTCCCCTCGCGGCTCTTGATCCGGTCGAACACCGAGAACTCCCCGACGTACTGCTCGACAAGCCCGAGGTGGAGCAGCCCCGCGCCGGTCGTGGCCTCGAGCCGGTCGCCGCCGTCCGCGGGGTTGAGGTAGCCGTCGCCGGGGTCGTCCTGCTTGACCGTCGAGACCAATACGAGGAAGCCGACACCGGTCAGGGGGATCAGCCCGTACACCGTCGCGTACAGCATCGACTTCTGGGCCTGGCCGAGCATCGACATGATGACCAGGATGATGATGAGCAGCAGCGGGAACAGCGAGAGGGTCATGTACATCTCGCCGAACAGTTCGAGGGTCTCTAATGTCATCTCCTGTTGCTGCTTGGCGGTCCGCATGTGCTTGTCCTTCTTGTCGTCGAGGAAGTCGCTCATGTCCCCGCCGGAGTTGACGATCGAGAGCATGTCGGTCAGGAACTGCCCCAGCTCGTCGCTGGGGGTCTCCAGCGACCGCTTGCGGATGGCGGTCCGATAGTCGGTGTCGAAGTACTCGGTCTCCTGGACGATCGACTGGAACTCCCGGGAGACCTCGCCGTAGGTGTCGTCGGCCTTCGCCATCGCCTCCAGGATCTCGAGCTGGTTGAGCCCGCCGACCGACAGCGCGTACATGAACGAGATGGCGTCGGGCAGCAGCATGTTGATCTCCCGCTCGCGCTCGCTGGCCCGCATGTAGGGGATGCCGACGATGATGCCGAACCCGATACCGAAGCCGATGGCCCCGAAGACGAGGCCGCTGACCGCGACCAGCGACGGGATCTTGAACGTCTTGATGATCCAGGCGACGTACTGGTTCGGGACCGGCACGCCGATGAGCACGCCCACCTCGACCACGCCTGTCACGAAGAGGACGTAGCCGACGAACGTGCCGAGCAGCCAGAGCACGACCCCGGCGAGCACGCCGACCGCCAGCCCCCGCGAGAGGTAGAGCTCGGCGGTGTCGGGCATCCGCGCCTCGGCGAGCTTGGTCTCGACGTCGTCGACGAAGTCCCCGTCGGCGTCGAACAGGTAGTCGAACAGCGGGTAGAACGCGTCGGCCAGCGAGTCGGCCGACCGGTCCGGGGAGGCGGCGCTCCCGGTGCTCATCGACCGGCCTCCCCGTCGTCGGCGTCGCCTGCGGAGCGGGAGTCGCTCGTCGAGCCGGGCTCCTCGCCGTCGTCGGAACTGCTCTCCCCGGTGTCGTCGAAGGCGGCCTCGAAGTCGCCGAACGCGTCGGCGCCGTCGTCGGTGTCGTCCAGCGGGCCGTCGCCGCCGTCGGTATCGCCCAGCGGACCGTCACCGCCGTCGGCGTCCTCGACCTCCTCGTCGGCCTCGTTGTAGACCTCGGGGAACTTCCCGAGCTCGCCGGCGTCGTTGACGTTCCGGACGCTGTCCTCGGGGCCGACCGACTCGGTGTCCTGAAACCGCCCGCCGTCGCCCGGCTCGGAGTTCAGCAGGTCCCCGCCGAACGGCGCGTCGGCGTCGTTCGTCGACGCGTCCGACGGCTCGTCCGGAGACGGTCCGTCGCCCGCGCCGGGTTCGGCCTCGATCTCGGCGGGCGCGTCGGTGGGCTCGGCCGACTCCGCGAGCGCGACCGCCAGCCCCTCGACGTCGGCGTCGGCGCCGCGGTAGTCGTCGAGCAGCCGGTCCTCGGCCTCCGCGAGGATGCCCTTCGAGAGCTCGTAGGTCTCCCGGCTGGGGTCGGGTCTGGGGACCATCTCCTCCTTCTTGGGGTCGACGTCGATCGAGACGCTCTCCATCTCCCGGAGGTCCTCGAGGCTCTCCTCCAGCTTCCCGTTGGCGACGAGGGTCAGGATGGTGTCGGGGTCGTTGATGAACGCCTGGACGGTGGCGGCGACCTGGGTGTACTCGTTGAGCCCGTTCTTGATGAGGTACGCCAGGATGACCCGGCGCTTGAGGATCTCGCGCTCGAGCTGGTCGCGGTCCCACCCGCGATCGAACATGATCTCCTCCATGGTGTTCGAACCCGACAGGCGCATGAACTCGTCGTCCTCGGCGCGCCACTGGAAGATGTCCTGGACGTTGATCTCGTCGTTCTCGGCGTTGTACTCGTTGATCTCGGTGAGCGACTTGTTCCGGCGCACCTTGCTGCCCTGGACCCGGGTCTGGGTCTGGATCGAGACGAGGTCGAGCGCGGTGAACAGGGTCTTGCTGACGTTGATGGGCTCGGTGGTGAACCGCTTGAGCACCTCGCCGACCGTGTCGGCGTGGAAGGTGGTGTAGGTCGTGTGGCCGGTCGACATGACCTGGAACAGCGTGCGGCCCTCCTCGCCGCGGATCTCGCCCATCACGATGTAGTCGGGCCGCTGGCGGAGCGCGGCCTCCAGCAGGTCGAACTCGTCGACGTCGCCCTTGTCGTCGTCCGAGAACGACGGGCGGGTGACGCTGGCGATCCAGTTGCGCTGGGGAAGCTCGACCTCCCGTGTGTCCTCGATGGAGACGATCTTCGAGTTGCTCGGGATGAACAGCGACACCGCGTTCAGGCTGGTGGTCTTCCCGGACGCGGTGCCCCCGGCGAAGATGAGCGACTTGTGGTTCTCGATGGCGAGCCACATGAACGCCATCTCCTCCAGCGAGAAGGTGTTCCAGTTCACCAGGTCGACCGGCGTGAACGGGACGTCCTTGAACTGCCGGATGGTGTAGTTGGTGCCGTGGTCGCTCACCTCGCGGCCGAGCGTGAGCTGGGCCCGGGAGCCGTCGGGCAGCGTGGCGTCGACCTGGGGCTGGCGCTTCGAGATGCCCTTGCCCGACCGCTGGGCCATCTTGACCACGAAGTCGTCGAGTTCGTCCTCGCCGTGGTAGACGTTGGTGATGACCTGCTCGTAGTCGGTGTGGTAGACGAACACCGGGGAGTTGTACCCGTCGACCGAGATGTCCTCGACGTTGATGTCGTGCTTGATGCCGTCGATGCGCTCGTAGCCGATGAAGTCCCGCCGGAGGTAGTACAGCAGCTTCTCGGCCTGGTACTCCGAGAGGGTCTCGTCGTCCTCCTCGATGAGCACCGGCTCGGGCCGGACCATGATCCCGTCGAGGCCGCCCTCGTCGTCGGGTTCGAGCGCCTCGATCTTGGCCTCGACCGCGGCCCGGACCTGCTCGCGCAGCGACCCGTCGGCCTCGAAGTCGAGGTCGAGGTACTCGTCGAGCCGGATTCGGGGTCCGTCGGCGTCGTCGTCCGTCTCGGGGAGGTCGGCGTCGTCCCGCGCGGCCGGCAGGTCGGCGTCTTCGCCTTCCTCGGCGTCTGCGGACGCGCCAGGTGACTCGGGCGACTCCGGTTCCTCGACTGCATCTGCCGGGGTATCAGCGTCCACGGACGAGTCGTCGCCCACCGCTCCGCCGTCCGCGACGACCTCGTCCGTCTCTCCGTCGGCGTCCGGCGTCGGTTCGGATTCGGTGTCGGCTTCGACTTCGGACACTGCGTCCTCGTCGACGTCCGCTTCGCCGTCGACGTCGCCATCGTCCTCGGCCTCGGTCGCGCTTCGCTGACGGCGCTCCTCGATGGCCTCCCGGAGGGGTTCGACCGCGGCGTCGGTCTCCTCGCGGAGCCGGTCGACGTACGCCGAGACCGCGTCCCTGGCGTCGTCGTAGCGGTCGAGCAGCTCCCGGAGCTGGCGGGCGCGCTCGCCGGTGTTCTCGGCGTAGAGGTCGTAGCGGGCCAGCAGTCGGAGGGTCTCGCGCTCGATGACCTCCTCGCGCTCCTCCTCCTCGGCCTCGACCACCACGTCCTCGCTGGAGTACTTGATCGAGGAGCGGAGCTTCCCGGTCAGGAACTCGGTGAGGTCGTCCTCGATGGGGGTGCAGTACGGCTCGACCAGGTAGTACTTGGTCTCGTTCTCCTTCTCGCTGTGGAAGACGACCACGAACGAGTAGGGCTTGTTGACCCAGTAGCGGTCGACCTCCCGGAAGTGCTGCTTCTTCGGCAGGTCGACCTCCTTCTCGAGGTCGTAGCGGTTGACCACCGTGGTGTGGCCCTCGACCGTCGAGAAGAACGCGTCCTCGTCGAGCTCCTCGGGGACGTCGAGCGTGCGCTCGTCCTCGATCTTTCGGAGCTTCCGGGCGTCGTGGGCGCCCTCGGCCAGCAGCTCCTCGAGGTCCTCCTCGGGGAAGCCGAGCCACTCCTCCTTCTCGAAGCGCTCGATCTCGCCCGCCTCGTCGCGGGGACGCTCCGGCGCGGTGACGCTCGTGTCCTCGTAGTAGTACTCGTACTTGAAGTGCTCCCAGTAGTACTCGCCCTTGGTGACGGGCGTGGTCGCGGGGTCGAGCCACTCCTCGAACGACGCGCTGAGGTCGGTGACCGCCGCGCCCCCCTCGAAGACGCTGTCGGGGACGTCGTCGTGGCCGGTCCACTCGCTGCGGTCGAACGGGATCACCTCGCCGTCGTCGTCCCGCGGACGCGCGACCCCGTCGTCGTCCTCGTCGTAGTAGTACTCGTACCGGAAGTGCTCCCAGAGGTACTCCCCGAGCGACACCGGCGTCGCCTCGGGGTCGAGGAAGTCCTCGAAGTAGGCGCTCAGCCCCGCCGCGGTCTCGGCGGCGTCCGCGACCCGGTCGCCGGTCTCGTCGGGGTCGTGACCCAGGTGCTCCTCGGGCTCGAAGGGGTAGGGCTTGCCCCGCCAGTTGGTCGGGGGGCTCCCGTCCTCGTAGAAGAACTCCTCCTTGAACGCCTCCCAGTCGTACTCGCCGACGGTGACCGCCGCGCTGGCCAGCTCGTCGTCGCTGATGTCGAGCGGTCCCGGACCGGCGTCGCTCTCCGGGGAGCCCTCGTCCTCCTCGAGCGAACCGTCGTCGCCCTCGGACGGGTCAGTGTCGCCCGCCGACTGGGCCTCCTCGTCCCCCGGCGCGGTCTCCTCGTCCGACGACGAGTCCTCGTCGTGCTCACCGTCGGTCCCGACCGAATCGGGATCGGTCTCGGCCGCGTTCCCCTCGTGCTCGGACGAGCTATCAGTGTCTCCGTCCGCGGACTCGTCCGTCTCGCCGCGGTCCGCATCGGTCCCGGTCGCACGCTCGTTCGAATCGTCCGCGTCCCCGGTGCCGTCGTCCGCGCCTTCACCTCTCTCGTCCGTACCTTCGTCTCTCTCGTCCGCGCTGGAGGGGAACGAGATCTCGTCGTCGCCCGAGTCTTCACGCGCATCGTCGTCCGAGCCGGCCCGGAACGATACCTCGGCGTCGTCCGAATCCGAGTCGGACCCGGTCTCCGCCGGCGTCGGCTCGGCGTCCGTCTCGCGCTCGTCGGGTCCGTCTCCGTCGCTCCTGCCCGCGTCGGCGTCTGTGTCGTCGGTCGACGGGTCGCCTCGCCGGCGACGGTCCTCGTCGTCCGCGTCCCGTTCGTCGCTCATTGGCTGTTCCCCTCGACTGAGACCGCAAAAGTCCTCGTAACAGAGAAGAGATACGTCCTCATACTTACGATATATGCTCAAGGCAGGGGTAATGAAAATTGTGGCCGAGTGGACGCTGAATTGATACTTGGAGACGCGCGATTTCCGGACGGACACGTCCAGCTGCCACCGACGCGCTCGCTAAAGTGGTACAGAGATTACAGTAGCCGACGTCGGAATCCGGACTGCTGAGTTACGTGTTGTCTGCAGTACAATAGATTCGTTCGGTGCGCCTCTCGTCGCACGTGAGAGCGATGCCTGTGACCCCGTACCCGCTTGCGACCGTCACGTCGACGCGGTCGGAAGGCGGGCGGCGAGGTCAGTCCGACAGCGAGGCCGAGCGCTCGAACTCGTCGCCGGCCTCGGTCTCGTGGAGCAGACAGCTCGCCTTGTGACCGGGCCGGGTCTCGGTGTACGTCGGCTTCCGGGTCTCGCAAACCGTCTCGAACTCGGTCGAGAGCAGGTCGTCGGCGCTCTCGAAGTCGCCCCGCGCGACGTACTCGAGCGCCTCGGCGAGGACGGCCTCCGCGTCGGCGTCGGGCAGCGGGTCGGGGACGTCGAACTCCTCGCGGATGACCGCGTCCATCTGGTCGGTCGTCACCGCCTCCTCGTCGATCTCGCCGTCGCGTTCGGCGACGACGTACTCCCGGACCGCGTCGACGTCGATCGAGCGCTTGCCGACCCGCTCCCGGAGATCCATCACCGACCGCCAGTGCTCCTGCTCGAAGTCGTAGCCCTCGGGCTGGATGACCTTGGGACACCGGGTGTGGAAGCGACAGCCGCTCGGCGGGTCCGACGGCGACGGGACGTCGCCCGACAGCTCGACGCCCATCCCGCGCTGGCGGGGGTCGGGCACCGGGATCGACGACAGCAGCGCCTGGGTGTAGGGGTGCTGGGGGTCCTCGAACAGCTGCTCGGTCGGACCGAGCTCGACGATCTCGCCGAGGTACATCACGGCCACCCGGTCGCACACCTCCCGGACGACGCCGAGGTCGTGGCTGATGAACAGCATCGACAGCCCGAACTCCTCCTTGATGTCGTTCATCAGCGAGAGCACCTCGGCCTGCACGCTCACGTCGAGCGCCGAGACCGGCTCGTCGGCGATGATGAGCTCCGGGTTCAGCACCAGCGCCCGCGCGAGCCCGACGCGCTGCTTCTGTCCGCCGGAGAACTCGTGGGGGTACCGGTGGTAGTCGTCGGCCGAGAGTCCGACTCGCTCGAGCAGGTCCTGCACGATGGCCCGCCGGCGCTCCTTGTCGTCGAGGCCGTGGACCCGCAGCGGCTCGGCGACCGACTCGCCGATGGTCATCCGCGGGTCGAAGCTCGAGGAGGGGTCCTGGTAGATCATCTGGGCCTGGCGGCGGAACTCCTTGAGCTGGCGGTCGTCGAACTCCGTGACGTCGTTGGGGTGCGGGTCGGCGTCGGGGTCGGTCACGGGGTCGTACTTCTCGCTGTTGAAGATGACCTCGCCCTCGGTGGGCTCCTCGAGCTGGATGATCGAGGAGGCCGCGGTCGACTTGCCGCAGCCCGACTCGCCGACCAGTCCCAGCGTCTCGCCGCGCGCGATGTCGAAGCTGATGCCGTCGACCGCCCGGACCCGGCCGACCTCCCGCGAGAGGATGCCCTCGGTGATGGGGTAGTGCTTCTTGAGGTTGCGGACCGACAGCAGGGGCTCGCCGTCAGTCATCGTCGGCACCTCCCTTGAAGCCGGCCGATGCGTCGCTCGCGTCGGTCCCGGAGACCACCGACTCGTCGTACGTCGGCTGGTAGTAGATGCACGAGGCGCGGTGGTCCTCGGCGTCGGTCGCCACCAGCGGCGGCTGGTCGCCCTCCCGGCAGTCGTCGATCGCGTGGGGACACCGCTCGGCGAACCGACAGCCGTCCGGCGGGTTCGTGGGGTCGGGCAGCGACCCCGGAATCCCGGTGGTCTCGTCGCCCCGGCCCGGCAGACACTCCATGAGCGCCTGGGTGTAGGGGTGGGCCGGGTTCTCGAACAGGTCGTAGACGTCGCCGGTCTCCATCACCTTGCCGGAGTACATCACGATGACCCGGTCGGCGACCTCGGCCACGACGCCCAGGTCGTGGGTGATGAGCAGGATGCTCATCCCGAGCTCGTCCTGGAGGTCGTTGAGCAGCCGGAGGATCTGGGCCTGGATGGTGACGTCGAGCGCGGTGGTGGGCTCGTCGGCGATGAGCAGGTCGGGCTCGGTCGCCAGCGCCATCGCGATCATGACCCGCTGTTTCATCCCGCCGGAGAACTGGTGGGGGTAGTCGTCGAACCGCGCGGTCGCCTCCGGGATGCCGACCTGGTCGAGCAGGTCGATGGCCTTCTCGCGGGCCTCGGCCTTCGAGAGGTCGTCGTGGAGCTGGATGGCCTCGACGATCTGCCAGCCGACCGTGTAGCAGTGGTTGAGCGCGTCCTGCGGGTTCTGGAAGATGTGGGCGATGTTGCTGCCCCGGACCTCCCGGAGTTCCTCGTCGCCCATCTCGTTGATGTCCCGGCCCTTGAACCGGATCTCGCCGTCGATCTCGCCCGGCGGCGTGTTGATGATCCTGGTGATGGACTCGCTGGCGACGGTCTTGCCGGAGCCGGACTCGCCGACGATGCAGACCGTCTCGCCCTCGTGGATGTCGAAGTCGATACCGTCGACCGCCCGGACGACGCCCTCGTCGGTCGTGAACGTCGTCGTGAGGTCGCGAACTGAGAGTAGTGGTTCGGTTCCAGTCATGGTTACGTGTCGGACTCCGAGTCGGCCTGCGGGTTGAGCGCGTCCAGCAGCGCGTCGCCGAGGAAGTTGTACGCGAGGATCGTGAAGAACAGGAAGACCCCCGGGATCGTCGAGATCCACCACGCGAACGAGAGGTCGCTCCGCCCGGCCGCGATGACCTGGCCCCACGACGGGACCGTCGGGTCGCCCAGGCCGAGGAACGACAGCGACGCCTCGAACAGGATGAACGTCGGGATGAGCAGCGTCAGGTCGGTGATGATGCTGCTGGCGGTGTTCGGGATGAGGTGGCGACGGATGATGTGCCACGTGCTCGCGCCGCTGGTCTTGGCGGCCTTGATGTACTCCTCCTCGGTCTTCTGGAGTGCGTTCGAGCGCACGTACCGCGCGTTGTTGCCCCAGGTGAGGCCGCCGAACATCAGCACGAACAGGAAGAGGCTCGGCTCGTACATGTAGGTGATGAGCAGGTACGCGATGAAGGTCGGGAAGACCATCTGGATGTCGACGTACCGCATCAGCACCTCGTCGACCAGGCCGCCGGCGTACGCCGCGACGGTGCCGACGACGCTGCCGATGACCATCACCAGCAGCGCGGAGATGAGCCCGATCTTCATGCTGACCTGCATCCCGTAGACGACGATCTTGAAGATGCTCTTGCCGTTGCCGGTCGTGCCCAGCGGGTACTTCAGCGTGCCGTGGCACATCCCGTTCGACACCTGGCCGGCGCACTGAATGACGTACGACGAGTCGACCGCCGTGAACGCCGGCGGCTGGTACTTGTTCAGCAGCGACAGCTCGGGCTTGCTGATGAACAGCGGCCCGACGATGCCGATCACGAAGATGGCGATGAGGTAGCCCAGGCTCACCATGGCCGGCCGGTTCTTCTTGAACTCGTCCCAGTAGTACCGCGTCATCCGCGGGTTCTGGTACATCGGGACGACCCCGTAGAAGAACAGCGCGACCAGGGTGAGCGCGAACAGCCAGTCGAGTTGGGAGACGCTGTACGACCAGCCGACGGCGCCGAACGTGGGCTCCCCGTCGGGAACCACGAACGCGTCGTACAGGAACAGCCCGGTAAGCACCGCGAGTACGGCCACCAGGCCTTTGTCGGAGGTCGACAGCGAGAGTCCGCCGCCGCTCGTCTCCTCGTCCCAGTCGACGTCCTCGAACGTGTCGTTCGGAGTGTTCTGGGTCGCCATCACCGATCACCGTACCCGATTCTGGGGTCGAGCAGCGTGTACACGATGTCCTGCAGGAGGTTGCCGACGACCGAGGCGAAGATGCCGATGAACGAGGTCCCGATCACCAGCGCGGTGTCCTGGGACCGGATCGCCTCGATCGTCAGCAGGCCGAGCCCGGGGATGCCGAACACCACCTCGACCAGGTACGACGAGCCGATGAACAGCGCGATCATCGACCCCACGAACGTGGTCGACATCGGCACCGACGCGGGCCGGAGGATGTGCCGCGTCAGGATGCGGGTGTTGTCGGCGCCCTTCGCGCGCGCGGTCTTGACGAAGTCGGTGTTGAGATACTCCGCCGCCTCGTTGCGGGTGACCCGCATGTACGTGCCGATCGAGCCGGTCACCAGCACGAACACCGGCAGGATGAGCTGCCTGACGTTCGCCCAGCTGAACACGGGGACGTCGCTGTTGTAGATCACGGGCACCCAGCCGAGGTGGACCGCGAACACCAGCAGCAGCATGATGCCGAACCAGAAGTTCGGGATCGACATCCCGAAGAACGCGAAGAAGGTCGCGATGTGGTCCTTCTTCGTGTACTGGTTGACCGCCGAGTACAGCCCGACGCCCGCGCCGATGAGCATGGTCAGTATCGTCCACGGGATGGAGTACTGCGCCGTGTAGTACAGCGACGTCAGTATCGCGTCCGTCACGGGTTGGCCCCTGCTGGACGACCACCCCCACTGTAGGGTGAACGTGTCGACCATGTAGTCGGTGTACCGCTGCCAGAGCGGCCGGTCGTAGCCGCGCAGCTTCTTGAGTCGCTCGGCCGCCGCTTCGCCGCTCTGTCCCTGCTGTGCGGCTTTCTGCTTTGCCTCGATGATGTCCTTGTCCGGTGCTGCCGCGAGCAGCCCCCAGGTGATGGAGATGATGATAAACGCCACCACGAACGTCCACATCAACCTGCGAGCCACGTACCATCTCATGCCCATTGTTGGTAGTCTCGTATCGAAGTACTGAAATCGGAAGGGAGTTCGGTCGGCGACGCGCTTACTGGCTGTCGGAGCTACGATGCCACGTCGAGAAGTCCCACTCGTTGAAGAAGTTCTCGATGGGGCCCTCGATGCCGTTGCGGTAACCGTAGATGTCCGAGTTGAGCGCCAGCATGCCCATCGGCTGGTCCTTCGACAGCTTGCCGAAGATCTCGCTGAGGATCTCCTTGCGCTTCTTCGGGTCGGTCTCCTTCTTGGCCTCGTTGAACAGCTTCCCGAAGTCGTAGGTCGGGTAGTAGCCGTACGGGTTGTACGTGCCGTCCTTCTTGAAGAAGACCTCGTTCGTGGTCGGCGTCATCGGGTAGGTGTTGAGCCCGTAGACGCGGGCCATGTCCCAGCCCTTCTTGCTGGTCGCCTTGTCGCGCGGGCCGGCGTTGTACGCGCCGTGGCTCCACTCGAACTGGTCGGCGTTCTCCGGCACCTGGTTCTGCCAGTAGTCGCGGACGAACTTGGTGGCGCCGACGCCGTTGAGCTTGACCTTGATGCCGGCGTTCTTCGCGAACTCCTGCTTGACGAACTGGGCGGTCGCGACCTCGGTCTGCTGACTCGACTGGTACATCAGCGTCAGCTCGACCTGTTCGCCGTTGCCGTCGACCAGCGTGTCGCCGTCGTAGCTGTACTCGGTGTCCTTGAGCGCCTTCTCCATCCGCGAACGGGTCGCCTCCGGCCCGTAGAGGTCGCCGACGCCGTACTTGACGACCTTGCTGTCGTCGTACCACGGCGACCACTTGGGCTGCCAGGTGAACTCGGGCTCGGCGTAGTTCCGGAACACGCCCTTCACGAACTTCTTCTTGTCGATGGCGCAGCCCAGCGCCTGCCGGACGCCCTGTTTGCGGAACGGCTTCCAGCCGTTGGCGCGCTGGTTGTAGAACAGCGGGACGTTGTACGGCTGGGGCGAGACGTTGAGGTAGACGTCCTTCTGCTGCTTGAAGTTCGACGCCTTGTTCGGCGGGATCTGGGCGTCGTCGATCTCGCCCGTCTTGAGGGCGGAGAGCCGCGAACTGCTCTCCTTGATGATCTGGGTCTCGAGGGTGTCGAAGTACGGGGCCTTCGAGAAGGCGTCCTTGACGTCGTCGGCCTCGCGCAGGTAGTACTCGTCGTTCCGCTCGAAGACCATCTTCTTCTGGCGCTGCCACTCCTTGAGCTTGTACGGACCGAGGTTCCCGGTGAACGACAGGTTGTTCAGCTCCTTGTCCTGCTTCAGCCCCTTGGCGTCCTGCTTGTCGACGTAGGGCTTGATGAGCTTCTTCGGGGCGGTCAGCGTCGCCCACATGTTCGGCCGCTTGGGGTACGCGGGGTCGACCTCGGGAAGCCGGATCTCGAAGGAGTACTTGCCGGTCTTCTCGACCGGAATCGGCTTGCCGTCGTCGGTGTGCCAGTAGGACTTGTCCGCGCTGCCGGCCCAGTCGGTCTGGTGGACCTTCTTGATCAGGTAGACGTAGTCCTCGGCGGTCAGTTGGCCGTAGGGCTCGCTCCAGTGGAGGTTCTCCCGGAGCTTCGCCGTGTAGACCCGCTTGTCGTCGGTGGTGAGCTCGAGCCACCGCGGGAACATCTTCTGTCCCGGCTTGAAGGTGTACGAGGAGTCCAGCGTGTACATGATGTGGTTCCCCGTGGTGTCCTCCGTGTTGTAGATCAGGTTGAGGGAGTCGAAGCTGGAGGAGACCGCCTGCGTGTAGGTCCCGCCGACTTCGGGGAGTTCGCCGCCCTCGGTGGTCGTCCCCTGGGTGGTTCCCTCACCGAAGTTGACGTCGTCGGTCGTCGTTGCGGTGGTGCTGTCCTGCGGGCTGTCCGACCCCTGGCAACCGGCGAGACCGGCGGTACCGGCCATGCCGAGCGCCGCGAGCCATTTCCGCCGGTTCATCCCGGGACTGCCGTGGTCTGTGGTATCAAAGCCGTTGTTGCCAGATGGCATATCCTTTACCTAATGCTAGCTACCTATATATGTGTCGGTTCGTTCGATTCGTTCCGATTCCACCGGGTGCGTTCTTCCCATGAACGTGCTCTCTCAGTGGATATTTTACGGGGAACGTAAACCGTTCCCTGCGCGAATCCCAAAATGGACGAATGTGATCAATAATGGGCACAGATACGGCCCACAGGATTATGAAGTAGAAAGAGCGCCGAGACGCTCGGCCGCGGACCGGCAGGTTACGCCGGTCGGGTCACGCCGAGCGCCTCGATGAGCGCCGTCGCTGCGGCGTGCGAGGACTCCGGCCCCCGGGCCGTGATGAGGTCGCCGTCGACGGTGACGCTCTCGTCGGCGTCGAGTTCGGCGTCCCAGTTGCCGCCGGCGGCCTCGACCTCGTCCTCGACCCAGTAGGGGAGCTTGCGGCCGTCGGGCATCAGGTCGTGGTCGTCGACGATGTTCTCCTCCCACTCGTTGGGGAAGCCGGTCACGTCCCGGCCCTCGACGAGGAACCCGCCGTCGCTGTCGCGGGTGAACGCGAGCAGCCCGACCGCGTGACAGACGACCAGCGCCTTCCGGTCGTCGTCGCCCTCGACCGTCTCGCGCAGCAGCTGTCGGGCGTGCTTGTCCTGATTGACGTCCCACTCGGTCCCGTGGCCGCCGGGGAACACCACCGCGTCGTACTGGTCGGCGTCCGCGGCGGCGAGGGGCATCGGGTTCTGGAGGCGCTCGTCGGACTCGTGGACCTCCTTGACCCGCTCGGCGGTCTCCTCGCCGACGTTCTCCGGGTCGACTGAGCGGTCGTCGACCACCGGCTTGCCGCCGGTCGGCGTCGCGACGTCGATGCTGGCCTCGGTCTCCGAGAGCGTCTCCAGCGGGTCGACGCACTCTTCGCCCCAGTACCCCTCCTCGCTCACGACGAACAGTACGGATGTCATCGGGTGGTCGTAGTGGCTGGCGACCAATAAAACGTGGCTTACCGGCCGTCGTGGCCGGCCCTTCGGCGGGTTACGCCGGACGTCTCGGCGGCGATAGTTCGGCGTGCTTGCCGTACAGAACAGGTCTGAATCCGGACCCAGCCTCGGCTAGCGATGAAACGCTTCGCGGTGTGAGTTCGCTGAGAAAGTAGCGGGAGGTAGATTTGAACTACGCCAGGACGTGCTCACTTCGTTGCGCGTGCTGCCTTATTCGAATCTACTCCGTGCACGGGTTCCGAACTCCGGATCAAATCGGCGATGAGGGGCCTCGCGGTGTGAGTTCGGCAAAAACATAGCGGGAGGTAGATTTGAACTACCGATCTGCGGGTTATGAGCCCGCCGGAATCTCCTGGCTATCCCATCCCGCTACCATTTCGTAGCGCCGACCGACAGATAAGGATTGTGATTCGGTCGTCGTATGCGAATTTTTGCCGGTGGCGCCGCCCCGGGCGACCGCGGTGACCATCGCCGCTGGCGACCGCGAGGGGGCACGGCCCGGTTCGATACGTCCGCGAGATGGTCCGATATGGATTCAGACGCGCCACCCGCACCGAGCGTTCCTCGACGGGTTACGGCCGGCCTGCCGGCGCGAACGGCCGCAGCGCCCGTGAGACGAACCCCAAGACGTTTATCGCTCGGTCGCACGACTACGTACCGAATGGAGTACGCGCTCGTCCTGCTGTGGTTCGTCGCCTTCCAGGCGCTCGCGTTCGTCGCGCTGCCGCTCGCCGCCCGGGTGTTCCCCGGCTTCCCCGACCGGGGCGCGGCGTTCGCCCTCCCGGTGGCGCTGGTCGTCGCGACCGTCGTCGCCTACTGGGTCGGCCACCTCGCGTTCGGTCGGTGGACCGCGTTCCTCGGCGTCGGCGCCGTCGCCGCGCTCTCGGGGGTCGTTCTGTGGAGCGACCGGTCGCTCAGATCCGGGGAGGACGCCGTCCCGCCGGTAGACGTGCGCGCGTACGGTGAAACTGTAATCGTCTTCGGCGTCGCGTTCGCGCTCCTGGTTGCCGTCCGGGCCGTCGACCCGTCGATCCACCCCGGCGGCGGCGAGAAGTTCCTCGACTTCGGCATCATGAAGTCGCTGCTGCGGGCCGACGTCTTGCCGCCCCAGGACATGTGGTGGGCCGGCGAGCACGTCCTCTACTACTACGGCGGCCACCTCATGGCCGCCCTGCTCGCCCAGCTCACGGGCACCGAGGGGGAGTTCGCCTACAACCTCGCGCTCTCGGGGTTCTACGCGACGCTGGTCACGGCGGCCTACGGCCTGGCGGCCGCGCTGGCCGACGCCCGGGGCGCTCCACGGCGGACCGCGGGCGCGTTCGGCGCGTTCTTCGTCGGCTTCGCGGCCAACCTGGTGACTGCGGTCACCGGGCTCGTCTGGCTGCTTCCCGACCCGACGGCGCGGAAGGTAGCCGGCTGGCTCGCCGAGCCCCTCGGCGACTCGTCGTCGAGCGGTCTCGTGACCGGCGGGCTGGACTCGTTCGGCTACTGGGCGCCGAGCCGGGTGATCCCCGGCACCATCAACGAGTTCCCGCTGTTCTCGTTCCTCAACGGCGACCTCCACGCCCACATGGTCAGCACGCCCTTCCTGCTGTTGGTCGCCGCGCTCGGGTTCGCCTACTACCGGACCCGGCCCGGCGCGCTCCGGCGCCGACAGGCGCTCGCGTTCGGCGCCCTCCCGGTCGTGGTTGGGCTGCTCGGCCTCGTCAACGTCTGGAGCTTCCCGACCGGCCTCGGCGTGGTGTGGCTCGCGGTCGTGTTCGCGCCCGCCGACCCGCTGACGCTGTTCCCCGGCGTTGCCGCCGACGAGGCCGCCGAGCCGGTCACCGACGGCGGTGCGGGCGCGAACGCAGGTGACGGGGCGGCGAGCGGAGTCGACCTCGCGCTGCTCGCGGAGGCGCGCCGGGTCGGCGCCGCGTTCGCCGCCACCGCGGCGGTGGCGGTCGCCGCCGTCGCGTGGGTCGCCCCGTTCGTGTTCGGCATCCTGCTGCGCTCGACCGGTAACCGGAGCATCGCGTTCCTGCCCGAGCAGTCGAGCGCGGTCGGCCTGCTGCTGGTCCACGGCGCGTTCCTCGCGGTGTTCGCGGCGTACCTCTGGCCGCGGGCGACGGTGGCGTTCGACGTCGACCCCGTCCGGTTCGGACTGCTGGCCGCGGCGCTGGTCGGGTGGGCCTGGGTCGTGAACTACCCGGTGCTGGTGCTGGTCGTTCCGCTGCTCGCGGTCGGCTGGCTGCTGCTCCGGGCGACCGGCGACGCCCTCGGTTCGGGCGGCGTCGGCTACGAGACGGTGCTGCTGGTCGCGGGCGCCGGCCTCGTCACGCTGGTGGAGTTCGTCTACGTGAAGGACAGCGCCGCGGGCGGCCGGTTCAACACCGTGTTCAAGGTGTACATGCAGGTGTGGGTGCTCTGGGCGACCGCCGCGGGCGCCGCGCTGGCGTCGCTGGTCGGCTCGGCCGGCCCGACCGACTGGACGCTGCCCCGGGTCGGGGTCGACCGGTCGACGGTCATGGGCGGGTTCGCCGCGGTGCTGGTGGTCTCGACCGCGCTCTACGGCGGACTGGCGCTGAGCGGTCACTTCACCGCGGAGGGCCACCGCACGGAGAACCCCACGCTGGCCGGCAAGGCGTTCGTCGAGGACCGCCACCCGGGCGAGGCGCCCGCCATCGCGTGGCTCGACGCCAGGGAGGGCCAGCCCCACATCGTCTCGCCGCCCGGCCGCCAGGTGTACTCGTGGACCAGTCCCGCCTCGTCGCTGACCGGCGTGCCGACGGTCATCGGCTGGGTGTACCACGAGGGCATCTACCGCGGTCACGACACCGCGGAGTTCCGGGCCGAGGAGGTCGACCTCATCTACACGGGGACGTGGGCCGACCGGGCCGAACTGCTCCAGAAGTACGACGTGCAGTACATCTACGTCGGCCCGCGGGCCCGCGACCGGTACGCCGCAGAGAACCTCCAGTTCGGCCAGTACCCCGGCATAGAGCCCGTCTTCGACGAGGGCGACGTCGTCATCTACCGCGTCGACCAGTCGAAGCTCTGAACCGGTGTCGGCTTCGGGACAGTGGCGCAGCGAGACGGCCGGACGAACGCAGAGTTCGCCGCGGCCACTTCGTCGCGCGAGTAGTAGAAGAGCTGTGGAATCGGCCGAACCGCGAACTGTTCTGCCGCGCGAAGCCTCCGCGACCCTGTCAGTCGTCGGCGTCCTCGCGGCCGACCCACGCCGAGCGGCACGCCTCCGAGCAGAAGTCGTAGATCTCGACCGTACCGTCGTCGTCGCGGACGGTCGCGACGGGGTGCCACTCGTCGGCCGGCACCGCGGCCCCGCATCGCGCGCACTCGTCGGTCATGGCGCGGCCGTTCCTCGTTCCGTCGCCTGCCGCGTGCTGGGCCGGGTCACGGCTACGCAGCACCGGTCCTCCGTCGGCGGTGTCGGGTAGTCGTCATCGCCTCGGCGTGCTCACCGGGTCTCGTCGGCGAGCTCGGTCGCGACCGAGCGCTCGGTCACCTCCACGTCGCCGCTGCCGCGGACGACGACGTCGCAGCCGGCGAACGCGAACTCGACGCGGCCCCGGTTCCGGGCGCCCGCGCCGGTCGCGGAGAACAGCCGGTCGAGCGCGTCCGGGTCGATGACGTGGTAGAGCGGTCCGACCTCGGTCGCGTCGCTGTCGGTCTCCTCGGCGACGGCGTCGATGACGCGCTGGCTTATCGACTGCTTTCCGAAGGTGTCCCCGCTGATGCTCTGACTCATGTTCTATACACGGTTCTATAGCGCGATAGAGGGATAGCACTTGACGATAGATGCATACGCGCGCCGGCCCCGGCGAGGTTATGTATCTAAATCGCCGCCGTGCGATGCTGACGCCCCTCCGAATGGCAGCGGTGCACGTCCCTCGGTGCGCCCACGCGGTCTCAGTCCTCGAACAGCAGGCCGAACAGCGTCCGCTCGGCGCCGCGGACGTGTCGGCTGACGGTCGGCTGTGACACCCCGAGCGCGTCGGCGATCTCCTGGGCCGTGCTCTCGCGGGGCCACTCGAAGAAGCCGCCGAAGTACGCCGTCCGGAGCACCTCGGCCTGTCGCTCGGTGAGCCGGGCGGCCACCTCCGACTCGAAGTCCTGTTGGGTCATCACCGGCTCGTCGCGCTCGCGACGGGCGACCAGTTGGGCCTCGTCGTAGTACTCCTCAAACAGGTCCACGAACGTCCGGACGTTCGCGCTCCGGGGGATCCGGACGACGAACCGACCCTCGTCGGGCGTGGCCGTGATGTTCCGGGGCATCGCGCCGCGGTCGATCAGCGACCGGAGGAACGACTCGTCGGTCAGCACGGCCTCGAAGAGGAAGTCGCCGTCGCGCTCTGCGATCAGCCGGACGTCCTCGACCCACGACACGTCCTCGGCGAACCCGAGCGCCCGGTCGGGCGGCGCCTCCCGGACGGTGAAGTAGGCGTGGAGGCGGCCGTCGGACCGCTGGACGACGTTCTCGAACTCGAACTCGGCGCCGGTCTCGGCCACGAACGCCAGGACGGGGTTGCCGGTGCCGCGGATGCGGAAGTCGAGCTCGACCGACCGCTCGCTCACCAGCGCCTGCCTCTGTTCGATGGCGTTGAGCGCGTAGCCGATGGTCTCGCCCAGCTCCGACAGCACCGTCCGCTCGAGGTCGTCGAACACGTCGGTCTCGCCGGCGTAGAGGTTGAGGACGCCCCGGAGCGTCCCGCCGTAGACGACCGGCACCGACGCGCTCGACCGGTAGCCCCGCTTGAGCGCCTCCTCGCGCCAGGGGTCGAACGGCGGGTCGCCCAGCAGGTCGTTCTGGACCTGGACCTCCTCGGTCCGGACCGCCCGACCGGAGGGGCCCCGGCCGTGGGCGTCCCTGGAATCGGCGTTCACGGTGACGGCGTCGAGGTAGCCGTCCTCGACCCCCGCCGACGCCTCGGGCGTGACGCTGCCGGTGGCCCTGTCGTGGGTCCCGAACCACGCGAACCGGTAGGGGCCGGCGTCGGTCAGCCGGTCGCAGACCGCCTGCATCACGTCCTCCCGGGACGACGCCCGGGTCAGCGCCTTGATTATCTCGCGGATCACGCTGTTGAGTCGGTTGACCCGCTCAAGCTCGCGGTTCTTGGTGCGGAGGTCGTTGCGCTGCTCGCGCAGCGTGGCCTCCCGGTCGGCCCGGTCGAGCGCGGACCGGACGTTCGAGCACAGCACGTCGGCCAGCGACCGGTCGGTCGCGTCGAACGCCGCGCGGTCGGGCGACCCAGCCGCGAACACGCCGTACCTGCCGAGCGGGACGACCAGCGCGCTCCCCGTCTCGGCGTCGCCGTCGACCGCCGCGGGGAGGTCGTCGAACGACTTCGTCTCGCTCTCGACGAACGCCCGCCACGCGACGCCGCCGGGGTCCCCGAGGAGCGCGTCGTCGACGTCGCCGTTCCACCGCTGCACCGTAGACGAGAGGTTGCCGCCGTCGCCGTCGTACAGCGCCACCGCGGCGTTCGGGAACCCCAGCACCTCGACCGCCGCGTCGACGCCGAGGTCGCAGATGTCGGTCCGGCCCTCGGCCTCGGCCAGCGACTGCAGCATCTCGTTGAGCGAGGCGAGCTTCTCCTCGCGGCGCTTGCGGTCGGAGACGTCCCGGACGACGCCGACCCGACCCAGTTCGTCGCCGAGGTCGAGGGGCGCGATCCGGGCCTCCACGGGGACCGTCTCCCCGTCGGCGGTTGGCAGGTCTCCCTCCATCGACACCACGCCGCCGTCCCGCTCGAGGGTCGCCTGCACGCGCCTGCTCTCCGCGACGAGGTCGTCGCCGATGACCATCGACGCGGGCGCCCCGAGCAGCTCCTCGCGGTCGTACCCCGTGAGCTCGACGTAGGCGTCGTTGACGGCGACGAACCGGGAGTCGGCGTCGAGCGCGTACACCCCGTCGCCGACCGCGTCGAGCATCGCCTCGGACCGCTCCAGCCGGCGCTCGCGCTCGCGGCGCTGGACGACCGTCGCGAGGATGTGGGCCACGCTCTGGACGAACTGCACCTCGTGGTCGTCGTAGGACCCGGGCGCGGTGTCGTGGGTGCCTAGGATTCCCCAGGGGTCGTCGGGCGAGCCGATGACCGTCGAGACGCCGCTGCGTACGCCGTGGGACGTGAGCAGCGCCGGTCCGGAGAACCGGTCCTCGGTCTCGAGGTCCGCGACCACGACCGGCTCGGCCGACAGCAGCGTGTACCCCGCCTGGGAGTCGCACTCGGTGCCGACGGTCGCCGAGCCGACCAGCCCCTCCCGCCAGCCGACGCCCGCCCGGAGCAGCAGGTCGTCGCGTTCGGGCCGGAGCTCCAGCACCTTGCAGTAGTCGTTGTCGAGCACGTCGGCGACGAGTTCGACCGCCAGGTCCATCAGGTCGGTCAGCGACTCGTCGCCGAGCGCGCGCCGGGAGAACGCCGCGAGCGCCTCCTGCTGGGCGACCCTGTCGCGCAGCTCGGACTCCCGGCGCTTGCGCTCGGAGATGTCCCGGACGATGCCGGTGAACCGGCGCTCCCCGTCGGAGACGAACTCGCTGAACGAGACGCCCAGTGGGATCTCGGTGCCGTCCCGGCGGCGCCCGGGGAGTTCGACGTAGCGCCAGTCGACGTGGCGCTCGCCCTCCCGCAGGTAGCGCCGGACGCCCTCGCGGTGGCGCTCGGCCAGCTCCGGCGACATGAGCGTCGTCAGGGGCTCGCCGACGAGCTCGTCGGGCGCGTAGCCGAACAGCTCCTCGACCGCGGAGTTGGCGTAGCGGACGACGCTGTCGGTGTCGATGACGAGCACCGCGTCCGACAGCTCCTCGGCGAGCGCCCGGAAGTGCTCGCCCCCGACGCCGCCGTCGGCGACGGCCTCGCCGGTCGACTCGACGCCGGCCGCGAGCGGAATCCGGGCCGGGTCGGCGGCCCGTTCCGCGTGCGGTCGCCGACCGGTCATCGCTCGGAGGCCTCCCTCCCCGGTCGGCGTCGGGTTTGTTTCACTGCGAGTACGCGTACGTCCACAGGTGTGACTCTGACGCAGAAACCAAGGGGCCAGATCCAAAAAAGTCCCTCGGCCGGACGAGACCGGTTCTGACGGGACCGGTTCGGACGAGACCCCGCGGCGACAACTACCCCTGCCCCGTCTTGATCTCGACGCCCTCGAACGTCACGGTGACCGACTCGCCGTACCGGTCGCCGTTCTTCTCGTCGTGGCGCTTGAACTCCGGCGGCTCGACCCGCACCTCGATGTCGTAGGTCCCCTCGCCGGGCACCGCGAGGTTCTTCCCGTAGTGGTAGAGCCCCGGGTGCCAGAGCAGCGGGAGCCGGGTCGGGCCGACCCACTCGCCGCTCTCGTCGACCAGCGAGGCGATGACGGTGCACTCCGGGACGAGCCGACCGTCCTCGGCGTCGCAGACCGCCACCTCGAGGTGGCAGTTCTCGTCGCCGGGCTCCACCCACGCGAACTGCCCCTCGTCCTGCAGGACGTACATCCCCTCGGCCTTCTCCTGGGCGAACCCGACGACGTACTCGCCGACCTCCCGCTTGCCGCCGGCCTCGGCGACCTCGTTGGCCATGTACTCGAGCGCCTCCTGGTAGGCGTCGCCCGCCTTCTGGGCGAGGTCGAGCTGTTGCTGGTCTACCTCCTCGCTCGTCTGCTTGCCTGGATTGTCGGGCATAGCAATCGTAAGAGACACAACAAGTACGCGATTAAGGGTTGTGGCGGGGAGTGACGCCCTGCCCCGTCGGATCGCCCGACAGCGCAGGGGTGACGGGTGATTCGCCAGCTCGGGTAACGGTGAATCGGTCGGCTCACGGGTGGCGATCCATCCGACGGCTTACGAGTGACAGGTGATGCGGCAGTCCGTGACTGACGAGCGGGTGACTGCTCGTCGACGTGGTCACCGCAGGACTGCGCCGGCCGGGACGTGAACTCGATGGCGAGGCTCGCTCCGCTCACCTCGCGTAGTTCAACTCCCGCTGGCGAGTTTCGTCTCGCTTCGCTCGACAGAAGATGCGCCGGCCGGGACTTGAACCCGGGTCGATGGCTTGGAAGGCCATAGTCATACCACTAGACCACCGGCGCACGGCGTTCGCTTCGCTCACTTGTGCGCCGAGGTTCGCAAATCCTCCGGATTTGCTCACCACCGGCGCTCGCGCGCGCCGAGCATCGACGGACGAGGTCCGCCTGACCGCCGGCGCGCGTCGTGGCGTCTCGAAATTCGCCACCCGGCAATAAGGGCCTTACTGTTTCGGCGCGCTGACGACGCCGTAGCAGTTCCCGCTCGACATCTCGAACGCGACCAGTCCCAGGGCGCTCTCGGCCACGTCGGCCCGGAACTCCGCCGGCGCGTAGATGTGGTAGAACCGCTCGACAGTCTCGCCGCCCGGCAGGGTCCAGTCGACGGTGGTGTCGAACCCCGTCTCGGCGTCGGGCCGGTCGAATCGGTCGTGGGCGGTGCTCCACGCGCTGACGAGCGCGCGTCCCCCGGGCGCGAGGACGCGGGCGAGCTCGTCCAGACTGGCGATTCGGGCCGCGCGGGTCGGGAGGTGGTGGAGCGTGGCGACGTACACCGCCGCGTCGACGGTTCCGTCGCGGAGCGGGAGGCGGGCGGCGTCGGCCTGAACCAGGTCGACGTCGAACCCCCGGTCGGTCGCGCGCTCACTGGCGGTGTCGAGCAGCCCACGGCTGGCGTCCGCGCCGATCACGCGGTCGGCGCGCTCCGCCAGGAGTTCGGCGTGGCGCCCGTTGCCGCAGCCGAGGTCGAGCGCCGTTCCGGGGTCGTCGAGCTCGGCGACGAACGCCTCGACCTCCGGCCAGGCGTACTCGCGGGTCTCCGCGAAGTGGTCGGCGATGTAGTCGTAAGTCGCCCGGACCTCGGCGCGCGGGTTCGGACCGGTGGCGTCGTCGGGGTCGCGGTCCGCCTCGTCCATGTGGCTCCGTGGGTGACAGGGCGTGAAAACGGCTCCGAAACGGCGAGAAGTGAACCCCTGGGTATCCTCGCCGCGGGCGTTTACGGTCGCTCGATTCAGTGGGGGTGATCGGTGGCGGGCAGTACTACAGCCTCGACGGCGAGTGAGAGGCAAGCTCCTGCCGTCACATATGTCCCGCAACCGCACTGCGACCGAGGACCTCACACCTCCCCAACCTCGGCGGCCGCCCGAACGCCGTCGGACGAACCGCGTCCGACGAGCCTGCTCGCACTTCGCTTGCGCAGATCCGGCCGCCTCCACCGTCAGAGCACGCTCTGACGAGCCTACGTTCGCTTCGCTCACGCAGACCTCACACGCTTGGCGCGGCACGGTGGCCGCGCCAGCGCGCGCCGACCGGTAATTGGCCGAACGTCGTGGGTCAGACCCGAAGTACGTCAGCCCTCAGAGCACCAGGAACGCACCGTAGGCGACGGCGAGCATGACCGCGGCGTGCTTGGCGCCGTTCCGGACGCTCCCCTCGCCCATCTGACCGGCGACCAGCCCCGAGCAGACCGCCTGGACCAGCGCGGCGTGGAAGAACAGCAGGGTGTAGGCGTCGGTGTCGACGCTGGTGATGTCCGAGAGCGGCCCGCCGACCGACCCGCCGGTCGCGGCGGCCGCGTCGGTCGGCAGGTTCGGGATCAGGATGGCGTCGAGCGCGGCCACGATGACCAGGAACACCGCGAACGAGAGGTAGATGATGACCACGTAGGTCACCATCTCCTGGCGGCGCTGGCGCTTGAGCCGGCGGGTGGCCTGGGCGTCGTCGGCCGCGATCCGGAGCACCCGCGCGACGTCGCCGCTGGCGGCCATCGCGTTGGCGACGAGCGAGACGACCCGGGTGATGGTCGGCGCGTCCACCCGGTCCTCGAACCGGTAGAGGGCGGTCTCGGCGTCGACGCCCCACTCGATGTCGGTCCAGAGCCGGCGGACCTCCGCGTCGAGCGCGCCGAGGTCGCTCCGCGCGACCCGTTCGAGGCCCTCGACCACCGACATCCCCGCCTCGTTGACGCTGGCGAGCCGGTCGAGGAAGTCGGGCACCGCGGCCTCGATGGCCGCGATCCGCCGGCGGTGGAGCTCCTGGACGACGGCGAAGGCGGCGACGACGACCAGCGCGGCCTGGACGACGAAGTCGTCGACGACCCGGAGCGTGAGCGTCCCGGCGGCGAGGTGTGGCCAGGACCGGAGCAGGACCGACAGCAGGCCCAGCGGCACCCCGGCGTACAGCGCGACCGTCGGGTCGTCCCGGAGCGTCGCGACCGGGTCGGCCAGCGCCTCCCGGAGCCGGCGCACGTCCTCGAAGGCCCGGAGGCGCTCGAAATTCGGGATCACGGCGTCGCCGGGTTGGCCGCCGTCGCTGCGCACCGCCCCGGTCGCGGCGACGCCGTCGCCATCGCGGTCCGGTCGCTCGACGCCGGTCCGCTCGGCGGTGGGGTCGTCCGTGCGCCGGACGCCGGCGAGCGCCGCCGACGAGAGGTCGACCTCCCGGGCCTCCCGGCTCGCCCGGAGCGACTCGGTGATGCTGTCGAGGTACACCACGAACCCGGCGTTCGCGAGCGGAACCGCGGCGTAGATCAGGAACCGGAGCACCGGGAGTGTCTCGCCCAGCGCCATCAGCCCCATGATGACGAGGATGGTGACGAACAGCAGCGGCGCGACCACGAACACCGAGACGTACGCCTCCGCGAGCGTGGCGAGCAGTTCGAGGAACGACTCCTGCTGGGCCTCGGCGTCCTCCCGGTAGCGCCGGTACTGGTCGTCGAGGTAGCCCGAGACCTTCTGGCCGCTCCGGAGCACGCTGGCGAGGTTGTCGGCGAACTCGCCGAACTTCTGACTCGGTGTCTGGTCGGCGAGGCGCTCGATGGCGGTCAGCACGTCGAGGCCCGCGTAGTCCATCGCCTTGACCGCGACGCCGAACTCCTCGGCGGCCTCGCCGTACACCGCCCGGTTCCGGGCGAGCGTCCGCAGGATCTCCGGGAACGCCATCCCGCTCCGGGAGAGCGCGTAGACGAACGCCACGGTCCGGGGGAGGCTCTCGTCGATCCTGCGCTCGCGGGCGTTGGCCCGGTACGAGAGGGTCTCCCACCGGAGCCAGTAGGTCAGGCCGCCCGACGCCACGCCGACGGTCGCGCTGCTGGCCAGCAGCAGCGCGAACAGCTGGCCGAGCGACAGGGCCGGGAGGGCCAGCAGCCCCGCCAGGAAGTCCAGTCGGGCCGGCAGCGAGGCACGCATCGCCGCGGGGGAGACGCGGAGGACCGCCAGCCCGCCCGCCGCGAGGTAGACGCCCAGGACGCTGCCGGCGAGCCCCGCGACGCCGGCGTACAGCAGGCCCTTCGCGGCGTAGGTCCGGTAGGTCTCGCCGACGTGGACCGCCTGGAGCAGTCGCCGCCGGCGCGCGCGCCGCCGGCCGCGGTCGCCGACCCAGTCGCCGAACGCCGCCAGCGCGAGGCGGGCGACCGCCCGGTCGACCCGCCGCGAGACCGGGGCGGCCGCGAACGGCGCGACCAGGCCGACGACCAGCGTGAGCGGCAGGAACCCGAGCATCACTCGAAGCCGGTCGAGACCTCGGCGTCGAGGTCGATTGCGTCCAGCACGCGGTCCGGGTGGGCGTAGTACTCGTTTATCATCGCGGTGAACCGCCGGTAGTCCGAGACGTCCCGCTCGCGGAGGTACTGGAGGACGCGGGCGCGGTCCCGCAGCTCCCGGAGGAGCTCGCTCCGCGACCAGCCCCGCTCGTCCTGGATCTCGTCGAGGACGCCGCTGTCGTTCCGCCGGAAGCTGTCGTCGCCGGCGTTCCACGAGAACGCGGTCGAGTAGTCGAGGTCGCCGGTCCGCTGGTCGATGCCCTCGATCTCGGCCAGCACCCGGTTCCGGCGGACCCGCTCGTCGCCGACGTAGGTCAGCGTCTGGACCGAGAGGATGTCCAGGCTCTGGATCATCGCGCGCGGGACGTTGATGGGGTCGTTCTCCAGCCGGTTGATGACCGTCTGGACCGAGTCGGCGTGCATCGTCGAGTAGGTGGTGTGGCCCGTGTTCATCGCCTGGAACAGCGTCATCGCCTCCTCGCCGCGGACCTCCCCGACCACGATGTACTCGGGCCGGTGGCGCAGCGCCGACCGCAGCAGGTCGTACATCGTGATGTCGGCGCCCTCGCCCCGCCGCTCGCGGGTGACCGACGACAGCCAGTTGTCGTGGTACAGCGCCAGCTCGCGGGTGTCCTCGATGGTCAGCACCTTCGAGCGCGGCGGGATGAACATCGAGATGGCGTTCATCGAGGTGGTCTTGCCCGAGGCGGTGCCCCCCGCGAAGATGAGCGACTTGTTCGACTCGATGGCCAGCCAGAGGTACGCCATCTGGTCGAGGCTGAAGGTGCCGTACTCCACAAGGTCGACGGGCGTGAACGGCTCGTCGGCGTACTTCCGGATGGTGAACGCCGACCCCCGCGGGGTGACCTCCTCGCCCAGCGCGAGCTCGGCCCGGGAGCCGTCGGGCAGCGTGGTCTCGACCACCGGGTCGCCGATGCTGACGTGGCGGCCCGACTGCTGGGCCAGCCGGACCACGAGGTTGTCGAGCTCCCGCTCGTCGTAGACGACGTTGGTCTCGATGTCGGTGTACTCATCGTGGTAGACGAACAGCGGGACGTCGTAGCCGTCGCAGGAGACGTCCTCGATGTGGGGGTCGGCCAGCAGCGGGTCGAGCCTGCCGAACCCGCGGAACGTCCGGAAGAGGTAGTAGAACAGCCGGTAGAACGACGCCGCGTCGACCTCGACGCCGTAGGTCGAGAGCAGTTCGCGCAGCTCCTCCTTCAGGACGGCCTCGGCGGTGGCGGCGTCGTCGGTGTCGGCCCGGGTGCCCCGGCGGTGGATGAGCGAGTTTCGGATGTCGGTGAGCAGCCGGTCGAGCAGCTCGGCCTCCAGGTCGTCGAGCTCGGGTTCGACCACGTGGTAGCGGTGCTCGTTCTCGGCGTCGTCGTAGTTGATGGCGACGAAGGCGAACGGCGCGTCGACCCAGTAGCGGTCGACCTCCTCGTAGCCGTCGAGGCCGGAGAAGGTGACCAGCGGCCCGTGCTCGGCGGGGTCGTACTCGTCGGCCGAGATCGACGACCCCCGGAGCACCTCCGCGGTCCGCCGGAGCGTGCGCTGGAACTCCCGGACGCGGATTCGGACGTCGTCGGTCCACTCGGACAGGGGTGACTCGGACATGGTGGGTCGCGTCGGGCGGCCCGGCCGCCCGCGTCGGTTCAGCCCTCACATCACAGCGGTGGTACTTAAATCACCGGTCGGCCGTCGGGGAGGCCAGGCGACGCCCCGCCTCCCGCGACAACCGTTAAGGCGGCGTCCGTGGTGCTTGTCCCCGGTGGATCGTGTATGCCCGAGGCCCCAGACGGAACCGACGCCCGGAACTGGATCATGTCCGCGTACGAGGTGGTCGAGGCTGTGGCCGCGTCGCCGGAGCACGCCGACCCGGACCTGATCGCGGACGCGCTCACCGGAATCGCCAGCTCCGAGGACGTTCGGCAGCTCGTCAACGAACTCAAATCAGACACCACCCCGAGTACCGGCACGCTGACCTCGCGGCCAGAACTGCGGTACCGCCTGCTGCTCGCCGGGGCGGAACTGCCCGACCAGACCGAGGCGGACCTGGCCGGCGAACTCCCGGAGCGTCGACGGCGAGCGATCCGAGAACAGGTCGGCGGCGGCGGGAGCAGCGAACGCGGGCAGGACCAGAGCCAGGCGGGAGAGAGCGGACCGGGGTAGCGACGTTCCGACGGTAGCCCGCCGTCGATCCCACGTCGCGGTCGACGCTGGGAGTCCACCGGCGCGCTGCGGACTCGGTATCGAAGCAGTTCGACGACAGAGAGCGAGGAGTACGTCGAGAGAACGGCGGAGGAGAAACAGGAGACGCGGAAGAAGAGAGGTCGAAGACGCCGCAGCGGAGAGCAGTTACGGCCTCAGTCCGCGGCCTCGAAGGACGCGGACGAGGAGTCGACAGTCTCCGTCGCGGACTGGGTATCGTCGACGGGACTGTTCACGAACAGCGCGTGACCGATGAGCGCGACGGGAATGCTCGCTGCCAGCGGCACGGCGGCGGTCATCGAGACGCCGACGGCGCTCAGCACAGCGGTCACACCGATCAGCGAGAGCGGAATCAGTCCGAGGATGAGGTCGTAGTACCCAGTCATAATCCATTACAGAATATGCGGGGTAGGTATATAATTCTTTCCCGTAGTTGTGCGAGTCAATACTGATAGGCGAATCTTATGTAGCGAATTGGATTCCCATAACTTATAGATACGCCACCAGACCGTTTTCGGGCGGAAAACAACTGAAAGTTCCTCAAAAGCGGGGCTCAGAGGGACCCAGAAATTCCTCTCGGTTATCACCGCGCGATCGCCGAGCGACGTCGAATCGGGGGCTGACGGAGTCGGCGCTCACGGGTGAGACAGCGAGGCGACGTAGAACGAGAGACGGTCGAAGCGGAGCGGGGGACAGTCGGAATCGAACGAGGCTCGGTCGAACCGCACGGACGGCGGGGAGGCGGCTCAGCCGGGGTCGAGAACGAAGGCGCGGGCGGCGCTACGCCGACGGCTCCCGGAGGACCAGCGCGCCGATCCCCGCCAGGACCGCGAGCCCGCCGCCGAGCGCGAACGCGGTCGACCAGCCCGTCCGGGTCACCAGCCAGCCCGCGACCCCGCCGCCGAAGACGCCGCCCCACATCTTGCCGGAGTACAGCAGGGCGTAGTTGGCCGAGGAGTGGCGCTGGCCGTAGTAGTCGCCGACCACGCTCGGGAACAGGGTGTACTGGGGGCTCCAGAAGAACGTCGCCAGCACCACCGCGGCCAGGAAGCCCAGCGAGCTGTCGACCGCGCCCGACCAGACCACCGCGAACAGCCCGAGCCCGCAGAGGGTGAACGAGACCGCCATCGCGCGCTCGCGGTCCACCCGGTCGGAGAGGTCGCCGACCACGAGCCGGCCGACCCCGCCCGCGATGGGGAGCACCGTCGCGCCGGCGGTGGCGGTCAGCGCGGTCAGCCCGACGTTCTGGGCGAACGACACCACCTTCGCGGTGAGCATGAGTCCCGCCCCGGAGACGCAGACGAACATGACGTACATCAGCCAGAACTGCCAGGTCCGGACCATCTCGCGGGAGGTGTACTGGCGGCCGGTGGCGGTCGCGTCGTCCCCCTCTGCGACCGCGTCGTCGGTGGCGCCGTCGACGGTCCCGGCCCACCCGGTCGGCGGGTCCCGCAGCACCAGCGCGCCGACGAGAATCCCGACCCCGATGAGCAGCCCCATGTTGCGGAGGACGTCGGGGTAGCCGCCGACGGTCGCGTTCGCCCGGACGTAGGGGACGAACAGCGCGCTGCCGCCGGCGAACGCCATCGTCCCGAGCCCGGTGGTGAGCCCGCGCCGGTCGGGGAACCACTTCAGGGCGGTGTTGACCGCGACGGTGTAGACGATGCCGACGCCGACCGCGCCCAGCGAGTAGAGGACGTAGAGCTGCCAGAGCTCGGTGGCGTACGCGAGTCCGAGGTAGCCGCCGCCGGCCAGCACGCCCGCCAGCAGGGTCAGCTCGCGGGGCCCGTGTCGGTCGCGGTACCAGCCGACCGGGAACTGCGAGCCGGCCTGGAAGACGACGAACAGCGTGAACACGAACCCGAGCGCGGTCGGGTCGAGCCCGAGCGACCGCGCGATGGGCGACTCGATCGACGACCAGACGTACTGGTACGGGCTGATCAGCCCCATCATCACCGCGGCGGCCGCGACCTGCCACCACCGCGAGAACCCCAGCACGTCCCGCGCCCGGGCGGCGTAGTCGGTGTCGGACTGCGACGGCGCTGTCATTGCTTGGAGGTGATGGCCCCCTCCAATCAGCGTTGCGTTTTCGGCAGTCCGCCAGCTGGCGGCCGATCGCCGGCAGTCAGTCCGGCGAGAACGGTCGCCAGTCGGAGTCGGTGCCGACGCCGCGGAGCCGGAGCTCGGATGCACCGTCGTCGCCCGCCCGCACCTGTATCTGGCCGTCGAACAGCTGCTTGAGGGTGCTCATCGTCTGGCGCTCGTGGGCGGTGCCGTCGATGACGAAGACGCCCAGCGCGTCGGCGCTCTGGACCCGACCGGTGAAGACGTGGAGGAACCGGAAGACGGTCTGGAGGTTCGAGTACATCAGCAGCGTCGACAGCGAGTGGAGCAGGATGCGGTTGCGCTCGACGCCGGCGCGCTCGTAGAACGCCCGGAGGAACTCCGAGAGCTGGATGCCGATGCCGGTCATGTCCTCGGGCGAGGAGGCGTAGGTGATCTCGTCGGTGTCGGCGGGGGCCGTCCCCTGCTGTCTGGAGACGCAGTCCACGATGCCGACCGGACCGGACTCCCCGTCGCCGACCCGCTCGCGGAGGCGCTCGCGGACGTCCTCGCCGCCGTCCTTGGTCGTGACGACGATGGAGCCGTCGCCGCGCCGTCCCCCGTGCGCGAGAATCTCCAGCGCGAGCGTTCGTTTGCCCGTCATCGGCGGCCCGGTCACCAGGAGGTTCGTCCCCGGCTCGACCTCGACCCCCGGACAGACCTCACCCAGTCCGTACATGGCAGTTCAGTTCGGTGCAGCGGGGCCGGGGACGGACGACGGCCTGTCCCTCCCCGGTATGTCTGGCAGTAACGTATCCGCTTCCGCTTATATTCTTTTTGATTACTATCCGATGGGTGCGACGGAACCGGCTCCCGCGCCGGTTCAGGGCCCGAGCGCCTCGATGCGGTCGAGCGACTGCTGGCGGATGTACTCGACCGCGATGCGGGTGAGGTGGTCGCCGGGGTCGGCGCAGTCGTCGGCCCGGTCGAGGTACGCCTCGACGATGCGCCGGACCCGGGAGACCCCCGCCGCCCGGTTCTCGGCGAGGTTGAGCTCGGCGGTCACCGGCGTGAGCTGGGTCCGCCGGTCCTCGGGGTAGTCGTCGGTGTCGTCGAGGCCGACCTGCGCGCCCAGCACCATCAGCACGATGGCGCGCTTGAACCCCTCGCCCAGGTCGACGCCGAGGTCGGCCTCGTACATGTTGAGCATGTCCTCGTAGAGGACCCCGACCCGGGCGTACTGGGTCGCGAAGTACGGGAGGTCGGTCGCTCCCTCGAACATGGCGGCGCCCTCGGCGTCGGCGAACTTGTACCGTTCCCGGATGGCGTCGGCGACCGCCTCGCGCTCGTCGGCCCCGTCGGCGGCGTGGAACCGGTCGAGCAGCTCCCGGAACTGCTCGTCGGCCTCCTGGTGGCGCTCCGAGAGGCCGACCGCGTGCTCGTAGGCCTCGCGGACCGCGTCGGGGGTCTCCTCGGCCTCGAACCAGGCCTCGACGCCCTCCTGGAGGCGCCGCTGGGCGAGCTCGGCCACCCGTTCGCGGGGCCGGAGGTTGGTGTCGAAGTCCTCGTACTCGTCGTCGTTGATGGCGTCGCGCATGTCACCGTCGAGCAGCGCCCGGACGACGTTCCGGGTCGTCTCTCGCCCGCGCGCGATGAAGTCGTAGTCGACGTCCGAGCCGACCCGCAGCAGCGGCACGTCGCCGGCCTCGACGTGGATGCGCCCGAGCGTCAGCATCGCCGGCAGGACGAGCCGCGTGTCGTACGCGAACCTGGCGTGCTCGTCCTCGGCGCCGGGGACCGGCTCCAGCTCGCCGGCCTCCCTGGCGCGCTGGAGCTTCCGCTCGACGCTCAGGAAGAGGCGCTCGGTCATCGACTCGATCTCGGCCTCCGCCTCGTTGCGGAGCAACACCATCGCGATCACCCGCGGGTCGCGGGTCTCGGCGAGGTGGGTCGCCATCGCCCGCGCCGCCGCCGGAATCCGTGACCGAACGCTACCCATGTGGTCCGAGAGTCTCCCGCGGCGGTATATCAGGGTTGTGGAACCGGCCGCCGGGCGGGGGCTCGCCCCCGGAAGCGAGCGTTTTAACTGACTGAGATGAGCGTGTGGGCGTGTATGACGAGTCTCGACGGCGCCGCGCGCCTGCTCGGTCGGGCGGGCCGGGGCGCCTCGCTGGCCGCGCGGACCGTGCTGCCCGTCGACTCCAACCCGGTCCCGACTGACTGGACCCACGTCACCAAGGTCGACCCCGAGGACGCGAAGAAGCTCCCGCTGCTGTACCCCCTCTACCTCCGGCACACCGACGCGGTGTCGGTCGGCGGCTCGGCCGACGTCACCGCCCGCAACACCGAGCAGACGTTCGAGCTGCTCGCGCCCGCGTCGGTGCCGGTGTTCCACGAGCCCAGCGGGCCCCGCCACGTCACGCCGCGGACCCGCGAGCGGGCCGACCTGCTGGCCATCCCGGAGGTGCTGAACGGCGACTCGGAGTCGCTGGTCGGCCAGCTCGGCGCGGGCATCGAGTACGTCCGCGAGGAGCTGGTGCCCGACCTGCTCGACGACGCGCTCCCGTGGCTCCCCGGGTTCGCCGCCGACCGGCTCGCCGACCTGGCCACCTCGTGGCTGCTGGCCGACGCGGTGTTCGAGGCCTACGTCGTCCAGAACCCCGACAGCGCGGCGGCCCGCGAGGCCAACGTCGCCGCCGCCGACGTGCTGTCGCCCCGCGAGGCCAAGCAGCGGGCCATGGCGGCCGAGCGCCACCTCGGGAGCGAACTGGTCTACCTCGAGTACTCGGGCACCTACGGCGGCGAGGCGGCCGCCGAGGAACTCGCGGCCGTCGCCGACGGGCTGTCGTGGTCGCGGCTCTGGTACGGCGGCGGGCTCGACTCCCGGGAGCGGGCCGAGGCGATGCTCGACGCCGGGGCCGACGCGGTCGTCGTCGGCGACGCCTTCCACCGGGTGGCCGACGAGGAGGCCGCGCTCTGCGAGCGGGCCGTCGGCGAGGTGGCCCCGGACGCCTCGGCGTCTGCGGTCCGGGAGTGGGTCCGCGAGAACGTCGCCGTCGCCGACTCGGCCGCCGCGGGGTACCTCGCGACGATTCCGTGGGTCCCCGACCCGGAGCGGCGGGCCGAACGCTACCTCGCCGCCACCGTCCGGACGTGGCTCCGCCTGCGCGACCTGGTCGACCTGCGGGAGGGTGCCGACGTGCCCGACCGCGGCGATACCGGGCGCCGGAAGGCCGCGGCGGCGGACGGCTCGACCGCCGGGCTGGACCTCCGGCGCGCGCTCGGTCCCGACGTCTTCGACGAACTGGGGTCGGCGGACGCCGCCCTGATTCGGCGGTACCTCCGCGCGCTGGTCGCCGACCGGGGCGCCGCCGCGGACGCGGCCGGGCCGGCCGACGCCGCGACCGACCACCTGGCGCTCTCGCCGTCCGCGCGGTAGCGACCGACAGCCCCGCGTTTTCGGTGCGCTACAAGCGGGCGTTTTCCGACGTTTCAGGCGCGCTCCGTTCGTTTCGCGTCTCGAAGAATGGAAAACGTCTTAACCGAGTTCGTAGAAACGCTTCTCCGTGGCGGTACGATACGCATGAGTCTCACCGATAAGATCGCACGCGTGGTCGGCGCGACCGGCGGGGAGTCGGACGGGACCTACGAGTGCAAGACCTGCGGCGCCACGTTCACGCTCGACCGGCAGACGTGTCCCGACTGCGGCGGTTGCACCATCGACCGCATCGACTGGGACGGCGTCGTCTCCGGGTGAGGCTCCGGGACGGCTCGCGGATCTCGGCCGAAACCGCGGCGTTTAAACCGGCCGGGCCAGTACGACCGAGTGCGGGCGCTTAGCTCAGTCTGGACAGAGTACTTGGCTTCGGACCAAGCTGTCGCGGGTTCAAACAATCGTCCATCCAGTCCACTGCTGGTAGTTTTCTGGCCTTCACAATGGCAAGACAAACCCATGTGCAAGGCTATCCAGATTCACCGAAATCCGTCACCCCTACGGTGTACAGCGAATCTGACTAACAGTCATTCTTATGAGGGGTGTACCCTCTATGACTGATGGCGATTTGACCACAGAAGTAAAAGGTATCTCCCTTATCACAGAACAAGCAAAGGAGGTACTCAACCAACGGCAACTCATAGACTACCGTGATCACCGAGAGAAGTTGATTCGATGGATGCTAAATCTGGGCAAAGATCCTTCTTCTGCTGAGGGATACGCCTACCATACAGCACGACGCCGTGCTGACGACTGTGACAAGTTCTATCGGTGGAAATGGAGTGAGAGTGGTTATACTACTGATGTTACTCACGACGATGCTGACGCCTACATGAGGGAGTTGGTCTATGGAGATAGAAGTGCGAGCTACAAGACGAACATCCAAAAGACCCTCAAAATGCTATTCCAATGGCGATCATGGGAATACGACGAAGACAAATGGGAACCACAGCTATCAATCAGTAATAGTCGCGGAGCCACACAACCCCGTGACTTCCTAAGTCGAGAAGAACGTCAACAGATACGTGAAGTAGCCTTGGAATACGGGAGTGTTCCCCATTACAACTCTCTTTCTCCAAAGGGTCGAAAGAAGTGGAAACGATACTTGGCAAGACGTTTCCGCAAACCCATGTCTGAGATCACAAAGAGTGATTTTGAACGGGCTAATGGCTTCAAGATACCCTCGTTGGTATGGACGTCACTGGATGCTGGTCTCCGTCCTATTGAGGTAAAACGAGCACAAGTTCAATGGATTGATACTGACAACGCCGTTTTGCGTGTTCCCGCTGACCAAGCTGCGAAGAACAATGAACACTGGACGGTAAGTCTCCAACAGCGTACTGCTGAAATGTTGGAACGTTGGTTAGAGGAGCGACAGTTGTACCAGAAGTACGCTGAGACGGACTCAGTTTGGCTGACAAGAGAAGGAAATCCATACCAGAGTCATTCACTTAAGTACCTACTCGAACAACTGTGTGACCTCTCTGGGCTTTCTACAGACAATCGAAGTATCTCATGGTACTCTATTCGCCATTCTGTAGGTACGTATATGACCCGAGAAGAGGGCCTTGCAGCAGCACAAGCCCAGCTACGTCACACCTCAGTCCAGACTACGATGAAGTATGACCAAGCACCAGTCGAAGACCGACGTGATGCACTGAATCGAATGGGTTAGTAATCCAAGTCGCTACCCTCTCAGTTATTTTTTTGAGAACCAATGCCCTTTACAAAAAGCGAGGTATTCCTCATCAGTGGCATCTATACCCCGCTTGAACCACTCAAATTCACTTTCATCCAAATCACGAATAACATCAACTATATCCTCATCTTCACCTACGCTTGTTTCTCCGACTTCCTCTACCTTCACATGAATAAATTGGCCAAACACTTGCCATACATAGGCTTTCTGCGTATTAATGTCAGATGTTCTTAACTCGTCAAAAACAGTATCAACAAGCTCGTTAGTGAATGCACCGAGATCACCATCATAGGAGATCTCAGAGACATACCGACAAAGAGTTTCTACGATTCTCTTTTGTTTCTCTGTATTTGGTTCACATTGGACTTGCAGTTTTACGTGTGGATTATGTTGGTTGTCGGTCTTACTCTCAGACTTCGCTTTCTCCAAGTCCTCTTTTACCATTTGTATGGAGAACATTGTCAACCAGCACTCATAACATTGATGGAATATGAGATATCGACTGTACTGGATATCCGAATTAGTGTGTTTTTCTAATACTTGATTGGTGTAGAGAAAGTGTGAAGTAGAAGTGTTACTATGGTGGATTTGCCACAGTTATGTCACGAGGTTTGTCTGACGAGGATAAGGCTAGGATCGTGATGAAGAGAGCACTGAATAAGTCTCAGCGGGATATCGCTGAAGAAGTCGGATGCACTAAGGGTACTGTAAATCGATATCTTGGGAATGTCAAGAGGGAAGCTGAAGAGCACGGAGATGAAGAGACCTTCATTAAGCACATCAAGCCACTGTTTGAGATTGACATCACTTTGAGAGGTAGCCAAGAACGTCCATAGAAGGTATTTCTATTGCCGTGACAACAGAGAGAAGGTATCTGACCAAATCACTAGTAAAAAAGAATTGTCCCGCTCTTTGTCCCACAAGGGGACGAGCAGAGCGGGACGAAATCACGAGGGTGTATGAAAAGACAATCCTCTTTCGTCAAGACCCTACGATCACGGCTTTCGCCATCGGAGAATACGGTCTTGTCGAAACACAGTAGGCAAGCTACAGACATTCACGGATGCACTTCTCGATAAGCAAACAGTCCTTCCCAAGGAACGGTTCACGAATGAGGTACTCCCATTAACTAACGACAGTGTTGGAGACCCCCTTAAGGACCCTTTTTATTTCACGTCCATCTTTCTAAGGACGTCTAAGTCGTGTCTCTAACTAGGACAACCAGTCAAACGGACTCAATCACGTCCCTCTTTACTCACTGTCGTTCCTATAATTATGGTACAGATTTCAATCCTATTAAAACCTTCGTCAGTATCTAATTACTTGTTCACGTTGGTGCATAGATAATGATCTTCAGTTTCTCGAAGGAGTATGAATATCCACGTTCATGTGATACTACTCCACAACATTATCATCACACTCACTTCCAGCAATTTTAACAAAACGTGAGTTAGTATAAGGAAAGCCGAGTGGGGTTACCCGACTACTCCGAGTCGATCTCGGTGACGGTCAATTCAAATATGTGGTACATCGAATTATTGATGTTCACATAATCGTCTGGATACCGTAGCTGCTCGACACTGTACTTCTCACCCATCCTCTCGTGGAGAATTGAGACTGTACCACCATCAGTGATTTCCTCCAACGGGATTTTCTCGGTCTTCTTGATTGCTCCACGAATCTTCCAGTGATCTCCAACGTCGGTGGTAAGACTGTGGTGAGGTTCGTAGAAAGGTATCTTCAGCCCTTCAGACCATACTTGAGACACTTCAGTGACGATAGACGGACGAATCTCGTCACTAGCACCTACAATCTCAAGGTCGATACCATCATACGACTCTCCATTGATGTTGACTTCCGTACTCATGTTAATATTGAAATTAATGTTATTGAAAACTCAAAGCCGTAGAGGAACGTCCTCCACGGCTATCCGTGGCTCACTATCGGGGGTGAGCCAACCCCATCGTGGCTGTGACACACGACGGTAGAAGCATCGTCAAAAGCCTCCCACAAACCCCGATGCCAGAGGTTGAGATCATCAGCATTAGTATCAGAAGTAGTCTTCAGCCCCCTTAGAGAAATCAAACCTATCCACGTCCATCGACCAGAGAAGTGTATTGAACAGCATCTCACGGTCGTTCCCACGACGATTCTCTAAGAAGCACTCAAGGTTATCCCGCAGCTTCTTATCGATTTCAAGAGAACGACCATACCGAATAGAGCGATCGGGGATATGGTCTTCCCCATAAGCCACATCACAGTGAGCAACGTGAGCCTCAAAACAGTTCTCAAAGCGGTTAGCATCCAACTCTTCTGACGAAAGGATAATTAGATGAACATGAGGGTGAGCCGTCTCACTGGCGTCTAAGACACGGACGTACTCGTATTCACTACCCTCGCAGATAGCGTACATTGAATCACGGACCTTCGGCCAACTCGACAGTAGCTCCTCAGTGAAGTCCGCTGGAGGAAGCCATCCACCTTCATCAGACGGACGGCCATTCAGAGTGATCACGTAGGTCCAGAGAACGTGGTGTTCCTTACGCAGCCCTTCTCGGAGAGACTTGACCTTCTCCAAGAGCACACTATCGTTCTCACCGGTAAACGACTGGACTGACGGCTCACTCCAATCCTCGACTAACGGAGAGCCATTAGAACAATTCTCTTGCCACCGAGTGAACTGACCCAGAGCTGTATCCCAAGTACATCCCTCAAGCCCGTCTCGAACCGAATCAGTCGAATCACAGAGCGGTACCTCAGCAATCTCGTCGTAATCGAAATCGTAATTGTAGGCCATAGATATACGTTTATTAACCTAGTTAGATTATTCCGCTACGCGCGCGCAAAGCCAGACAGTACACAAAGATAACTATCTAAAAACGACCAAAATTACGGTCTTGCCGCCAAACGGTCGTAACCATCTGTCCTCTAATCACCATACGTCTTCACGGTAATTGGAGAAACGAGAGTTAGTATAGAGCATAGCCTAGTCTACTTCGGCCCACGGTACTGGGTCTTCGTCGTAACCACGGCTCTCGATCTCCACCATCCTACTGCCACCACCACGGTCATCGGCCTCAACATCATACACTTCTCCGTCAATCTCTACTCCGATGTACTCCCAATCAGAGTCGGGTGAAACTCCATCGGAGCTATCACCATTATTATACATATGGCTAAAGGACTTAGACATACGGAGATGCCTCGTTTCCGAAGCCCATAGCACAGCCGCATGTTGCCTCACATGCCTCTCAGCATCCTCAATATCCTCTTCAAGGGCTGGTAGATGAGAGGCAATGTACTTGCCCATTCCCGTACTCAGACCACTCTCCATGGTGCTCTCGGACCCACGGGCCTTCTCAGTCACACGCTTGACCTTGATAGCCTCCTCGTAGGGATGATGGCTCTTCTTAGCCACTGGAGAATTACGACAGTGAGCATCGATAGCATTCTCAAAGTCGTCGATGGATACACTCCCATCAACATATACGCCGATGTGGATGTGTGCATACCCGTTCTTTGACGCTCCTACTACAGCCACATAGCTCCAACGTCGGTCGTCCATCGAGCGCCTAAGAGCACCAGTGACATTCCCCCACGACTCTAAGAGATCATTGAGGTAATCACATGGCGCTCTCCAACCACTGATCTCATTGAACGGACTCCCCGTGAGGCTAATCAAAGCCGTATGTGGATTGTTGTAGGACTCAAGGATGTTCTCTTCAGCAGTGAGGATACGACCGTACTGCCGACGAGCGTAGTCGTTATGGAATCGGCTAGAGGCACTTGAGGTGAATGACTCACCACGCTTATTTTTGAAGACTTGTTTAACATCGTCTTTATCTTGCTTGTACTGCTTCAGTTCCATCACTGCCTTCCCCCACGACTTTGCCTTACCATCTTCATTGACACATTCCTCTCGGAGAGTTGCACCATCGTAGTTGGCGATAGGGCGGTCTGAGCGCCATTCTCTCTCACGATGGTCTTCCCCACCGATATTTCCATCACCGATAACATTATTGGAACTAATAGCAGTATTCATAACAAAATTTCTTAGAATAAATTTGAGAACTACAACAGCTCTTAGAGACGTTCTAACTCTTCTTCACAAAGCTGCTGGACTGTCTCACCATAGGGAATATCCTTGGTACCCCATCGTTTGAATGCAACTTTGTCGAGAAGATCACGCTCAAACGGAGAGATAGCAATCGTAGTCTTTCGCTTGTGGTACGCCTTTTCGTCACTCATGGATTTGGAGATTATTTTCTTTCATTTCTATAACTATTACATCTAAGAAATCGGCTTGAACGCCGATAGACACTCACGAAGCTCATTGGACATGAATCTCTATGACCAACCTCTCCATGTAACAGTATATGAGATAGAGGGTAATAAACTGAATAAATATCCTATAAGTGATTACTGCCAATAATATTGGCCGAAAATCCCCATTATATCACTGGAATTTATATCTGGGACTCAAAACTGTGCCATTGGAGATCTCCATATATGACCGTGAAAACCGCAACACCGTGAGGCGAACCTTCATCGACCCCCACCAGTGGAGTATGGATGTTACCTAACTGACGTAATGATGACGGGTGGGTGTCACGGGGGTGGGACATTCATCAAGGTGAACCGCGAGAAAGAGGATCTTGGTACCACCGAGGCATATCATCATAGCAATCTTCCCAAGTGGTACTACAGAGATTTTCTGGTAACCACCATACGGCAAAGGCATGGAAGTGAAATCTATGCTCATGGTACTACCGGAGATTTTATTTCCTACTACATTTTTGGGAACAATGTATGTAATGTCTAAAGTTCATTTGATAACTATGAGGTTAAGGTCGTGAATCAGAGGGTGTTTGCTCACAACTACCTCGTGATGCGGTCGATGGAGTGGGTGGTGGTCCCGTGGAGTCGAAGACGGAACACTTGGCCACCCACTCCATCGAAACTCTACTGCGGTTACGGACATTTGCTAATGGTCTTGTACAGACCGTGAGAAAGGTCCATAATAAAGTCCCCATTCTCAAATCGAACTTTCTAGCAGAGGAGTACGTTCAAACACGTCTCCAAATCGCTTTGAGAGGAACAGTAACGACGTTAAAACTGATGCTGATGAGATTTATACTTGTACTAACGATTTCATCACTATGTTCAGCGAGGAATTTGAAGACTCTCTGTAATAAGGTCACCACGAGTTTAATGGCACCTCGGACTAGAAATAGAGATCCTTCAACGAAGGACACGACCGTGAAGGTCAGTAACGCAGAAAGATTCTGTATAGTTGAGGAAAGTCCCGTGTCATGGTTCTGCTCTGGAACGAGACCTTTCAGTCCTATGATGTCAACGTCGTCCGTTGATCCAATGACTAGGATGAAGAATGCAACAAAGAACCATACCGGCGTTGGAATAGTTGATAAGACGTCTATCATGTTCATCCGTATTAGGTAGTACGCAGTATGTTTTTCGATTAGAGTATATCATATACGTTGAAAGCAGAATCTCTTCCAAACAATTATCATATGGGAGTAATAGCGCTGAAATATGGGAAATGAAGAACCAGATGATGAGAACGTAAGTTCGCCGTCAACAGATGGAGAGAAGGTAAGGGACTTGACGCTAGCTGATTGTTTGGTAATTGGTGGACATCTTTCCTACCTTCAAGTGGCTGGTGAAGAGAACTATGCCATAGGTGAAATAAACCAAAACTATATTCTAAACTCATTGGGGGAAATCGAAAACAGACTGAGAGCGACAAGTACAGCAGTCACAATTGCCGATCAAATTACAGTCTTTAGAGATGAACTGATTAGTGAGTATGAAGGTTCTTCTACCCAGACCCAGATTGATGATGAACTTGGTAATGAGCTTACTCGACATGCTCGTTCGTGGTTTGAGTTAATCTACGAGAAGATTGAAAACGAGCGACGAATTCCCATACCCAATTCATGGTTGCTAGACTTCGAACTTCTAATGGAACGACCAGACCAGTTGTTTGCAACTGAAGTTTGGAACGCTATGGACGAGGCACCACGCCGAGATATTATTGAAGCTTGCCGTGCCCTCCCAATGAATTGTCCAACCTCTACTGTGATGGTGTCCCTCAGAGCAGTCGAACACTACCTTCAGAAACTGTATGAAAGTGAAACGGACGAGGAATTGGATCGCGGTACATGGGGCCGGGTTCTTGATGAACTGATGGAAATGTATGTTGATGAAAATGATTCCAACGGTACTATCCTTCAACAGTTAAGCAGTGTTCCAAGTATCCTTTCTAATTTATACTATCTTAAAGAAAAGCGAGATGAAGTCATTCATTTAGATGAGTCGCCGACCGCCTACGAAGCAGCAATTACACTTTTCATGGTTGTAGGAACAATCAATGAAGTCTGGCATATGCTAAATGATGGCGCTGAAAACTAATACACCTCTTATACGCATGTGAGCCGTTAGTACAGTCTTAGTAAGCCCCGTGCTTGAAAGCCAGAGTTTTATTGCATGAGGTACGTTCAGTGGTTGTGTGGAGGCAGAGAACTGCCAGCAATGGGATTGGGCTTACACCAGTCAATTGGTGTCATACCGCCTAATGCGCTCGGCCGAAACCGCGGCGTTTAAACCGGCCGGGCCAGTACGACCGAGTGCGGGCGCTTAGCTCAGTCTGGACAGAGTACTTGGCTTCGGACCAAGCTGTCGCGGGTTCAAATCCTGCAGCGCCCATGGATTCTGGCTCTCTGAACGCGGAGTTGTCCCGATCAGCTCTCGGTGGACTGTTGCACCTCGTAGGTCAGAACCGCGAACACGTCCCCCTGCTTCTCCACGTCAACCAGTTCCAGAGGCGGGTCGGTGATCCGACGCGGTAGGAGCGGTGCGCCAGACGCGAGCGTGACGGGGGCGACGCTGAGGATGATCTCGTCGAGCAGACCGCGATCGTGGAACTGTCCCACGAGGTCGCCGCCACCGCCGAGCCAGACGTTCTCGCCGTCCGCGGCGTCCACCATGTCCGCGTGGACGGGCGCGACGTCCCCCCGGACGAAGTGGATGTCCGCCCCCTCGACCGCGGGTAACTCCCGGGTACTGAACACCCACGCCGGGGCCTCGTACGGCCACTTCTCGGGGTGCGCCAGCAGGTTCTCGTGCTCGACGAGCCACTCGTAGGTCGTCGCGCCCATGGCCAGGGCACCGACCCGGTCTACGAATCGGGAGTACTCGTCGTCCACGCCCTCGATCTCTCCGAACTGGAGGAGCCAGTCGAGGGAGTCGTCCTCGTCCGCGAGATACCCGTCGATACTCGTCGCCGTGTAGTACTGGGTCTTCACTGGCGGTCTGTGTCTGTCGTAGCTCTCGATGGGCTAAACTGACGCGGTCGTCCGCGCCGATCTCAGAGGGCCGGTATCGAACCGGAACGCGTTCCGACCGTCGCTCCGGTCCACCACTCCGTACCCAGCGGACGTGACGTGCGATACGTCCCGCAACCGAACCGAAGGAGACGAGAACGACGGACAGGTCAGCACCCCGGTTCCGCGGCCGCCCCGCGCTCGTCCAGGAACCGCTCGGTGGTTCTCCCGACGAGGTACGGAAACCGCTGGGCCAGGGACAGTCCGATCCCCGTGACCCAGTCGGTGTAGATGACGGGGCGGGTCGATTCGATCTTCCCGGCCAGCTTTCGGCCCACGTACTCCAGGTCGGCCAGCTGCGACTCCGGATAGCCGAGCGCCGTCGCCGACCGACTCCTCGCCAGACGGGGGTGCATTATCGTACGCGTTACGTTCTCGCGCCGGAGTTCGAGCCGCAGCGGACGCGTGAGCGACTCGATCGCGCCCTTCGTGGCGAGGTGCCCCGAGAGCCCCGGGTCGCCGACCCGACCGACGCCGGAGCTCACGTTGTGGACGATCCCCGCGTTCCGCGCTCTCACGTGGAGCAGGACGGCCCGGATCGTCCGCACGTAACCGAAGTAGTTCACCCCGAAAACCCGTTTCGCGTCCGCGAGGGTCTGGTCCACGAAGCACCCGAAGTTCAGCATCGCGGCGTTGTTGACGAGGACGTCTACCCGGGCCCAGTCGTCGATGATCGCCGCGACCGTGGCCTCGACGTCGTCGTCCGAGGTCACGTCGCACTCGACGGACCGTACCCGCTCCGGGTGTGCTCGCTGGAGCGGTCGCAGGTGCTCCCCGTCGACGTCGAGCCCGGCGACCCGGTACCCGTCTTCGAGAAGCGCGCGGAGCATCCCGTAGCCGATCCCCTCGTTGACGCCGGTGATGACGACGACTCGTCCTCACGCCGGCCCGTCACCACGTCACGAGCCGGGCGAGCACGAACACGAGCAGCGCCGCCAGCAGCGACCCCAGGATCGACTCCAGGCCGGCCAGGAACCGGGCGAACGGGCCGATGGGCTGGATGTCGCCCAGGCCGAGCGTGGCGAACGTGACGACGCTGAAGTAGAGGCTCTTGAACAGCACGTCCCCGAGCCACCACCAGGGGGCGTCCTCGGGGTTCTGGATGGCGTAGGTGATCGTCTCGCCCGCCTGGGTCTCCTGGATGCCGCCGGTCAGCGGGAACAGCAGCGCGCAGACGACGATCACGACGAGCGACGCGAACAGCACCCGGTACGGACTGCTCCCGTACTGCATCACCCACCGCGACAGCTCCCACTTGGTCGCCGCCACGAAGTCCCGCTCGCGCCACGCGAGCCGCCGCCGGGCGTCCCGTTCCATGTGGTAGCTCCGGCGGGCGAGCTCGGGCAGCGCGTTCTCCTCGTACAGCGCCTGGAGCTGGCGGTACACCCACGCCGCCGCCTCCAGGGGCTGTTCGTCAATCAGGTCCGGCGGCGCGTCCTCCTGATCGTAGATCGCGACCCGCCCCATCTTCGTCCCGCCGCCGATGTGCATGTCGGTCAGCACCGTCTCGTGGAGCCGGGCGCCCTCGAGCGTCGCCCGGCGGACGTCGGCGTTCGTCAGGATCGCCCCCTCGAGGTTCGCGTCGGAGAAGTCGGCGCCGATGGCGCTCAGGTCGGTCAGCGTCGCCAGCGTCAGGTCGGCGTCCGAGAAGTCGGCGCCCTTCGCGTCGGCGCCGGTCAGGTCGGCCCCGACCAGCGACGCCCCGGCGAACCAGTCCGCGTTGGCGAGCGACGCCTCCCGGAGGTAGGCGCCGTGGACGGTGTCCAGCCCGGCGGGGTCGGCCCGTTCGAGCTGCTCTCTGGTCTTCCCGTCGACCGGCGCGTGCCAGAGACACCGGTCGCGGTCCTCCCAGACGGGCCGGTCGCAGGGCCCGGCCGCGATGTCCTGGTCGTCCAGTCCGATCTCGAGCCGATACCCGCAGCGGTCGGATTCCGCAGTGCTCATCCTCCCGTCTTGGCGGCCACGTTTCATATACTGCCGCCTTTCGTGGTCCGGGGCAGCGCTCGGGGACCGCCGCACCGACCGACCGCTGTCGCACCGACCGGACCCCGCCGCGCCCGCAACACGGCCGTCCCGTCCGAACCGGACGCCCGCTGCGCCCACAACACGGAACTTCCCGCCCCGCGTTACGTCCCGGGAGAGACTTCCATGACCGACGAAACGGACGGGGTCGTCGTCCTCAATCCGGTGAGCGGCACCGGCGAACACGCCGACAGGGTCCGATCGCTCGCCGCCGAGCACGGCTACGCCGTCCGGGAGACCCGGGAGGAGGGCGACGCCGTCTCGTACGCCCGCGACGCCGTCGGGTCGGGCGCGTCGCTCGTCGCGGCGGCGGGCGGCGACGGGACGCTGAACGAGGTCCTCCGGGGCGTCGACGCCGAGGACGCCTTCGACGACGTGACGGTGGGCGTCGTCCCGGTCGGGACGGGCAACGACTTCGCCGACAACGTCGGCGTGACCGACGTCGAGTCGGCGTTCGAGGTGCTCGCGGACGGCGAGCGCCGGCGGCTCGACCTCGGGATGGCCGGCGACCGGCCGTTCGTCAACTCGTGCATCGCCGGCCTCACCGCGGAGGCGAGCGCCGAGACGACGCCCGAACTCAAGAACCGGTACGGCGTCCTCGCCTACGTGCTCACGACGCTCCGGACGCTCTCGTCGTTCGAGGGGCTCGACCTCGACGTCCGGGTCGGCGCGCGCGACGGGGGCCGGCCCGTCTGGGAGGGCGACGCCGTCCTGGTCCTGATCGGCAACGGCCGGCGGTTCCCGACCCGCGGCCGGCCCCAGGCGAACGTCGAGGACGGCCGGTTCGACGTCGCGATCGTCGAGGACCGACCGGCGATCGACCTGATGGGCGACCGGGTCGTCGAGCGGCTGTTCGGCCAGGAGTCGCCGTCGGTCGCCCGGCTGAAGGCGCCGTCGCTGACGGTGTCGGTCGCCGGCGACGAGCCGGCGACGTTCAGCCTCGACGGCGAGATACTGACGGCCGACTCGCTCTCGCTGACCGTCCGGCCCCGGACCCTCCGGATGCCCGTCGGCGAGACCTACGACCCGTCGCCGGAGTGACTGCGACCCTCGACCGAGGACGCCCACCCGACCACCATCCCGCAACGACCATGAGCCAACGACCGCACGACCACCACGTCGACCACGAGGAGCACGCCGACGGCGAGCGGACCGTCGAGACCGCCCACGTCCACGAGGAGCCGGCGGTCGACGAGACCGCCCACAACAAGCACACCGACCACACCGGCCACGAGGAGCTGTTCCGGCGGCGGTTCTGGGTGTCGCTGGCGCTCTCGATCCCGGTCCTCTACTTCAGCCCGTTCGTCCAGGACGTCCTCGGCTACACCGCGTTCGAGTTCCCGGGCAGCGACTACGTGACGCCGGTCCTCGCCGTGGTGGTGTTCGCCTACGGCGGCGTGCCCTTCCTCCGGATGGCCCGGACCGAGCTCGCCAACCGCGAACCCGGGATGATGCTGCTCATCTCGCTCGCGATCACCGTCGCGTTCGGCTACAGCCTGGTCTCGCTGGTCGTCCCGGACACGACCAGCTTCTTCTGGGAGCTGGTGACGCTCGTCGACGTGATGCTGCTGGGCCACTGGGTGGAGATGCGCAGCGTCCGGCGGGCCGCCGGCGCGCTCGACGAGCTCGCGAAGCTGATGCCCGACACCGCCGAGCGCGTCCGCGACGACGGGACCACCGAGGAGGTGTCCGTCGGCGCCCTCGAAACCGGAGACGTGGTCCTCGTCCGGCCGGGCGCGAGCGTCCCGGCGGACGGCGAGGTCGTGGCGGGCGACTCGGCGGCCGACGAGTCGATGGTCACCGGCGAGTCCCGGCCCGTCGACAAGACCCCCGGCGATCGGGTCGTCGGCGGGACCGTCAACAGCGGCGACGGCAGCCTCCGGGTGCGGGTGACCGCGACCGGCGACGAGACCGCGCTGGCCGGCATCGTGCGGCTGGTCGCAGAGGCCCAGCGCAGCAGGTCCCGAACCCAGGTGCTGGCCGACCGGGCGGCGGGCTGGCTGTTCTACGTCGCGCTGGCCGTCGCCGCGCTCACCGCGGTCGGCTGGCTGGCGGTCGTCGGCTTCGAGCTCGCGGTCGTCGAGCGCGTTGTCACCGTGCTGGTCATCGCCTGCCCCCACGCGCTCGGGCTGGCGGTCCCGCTGGTCGTGGCCATCAACACCTCGACCGCGGCCCGGAACGGGATGCTCGTCCGGGACCGCATCGCGATGGAGGAGGCCCGGCGCCTCGACACCGTCGTCTTCGACAAGACGGGCACGCTCACGAAGGGCGAGCACGGCGTCGTCGACGCGGCGACGGTCGACGGCTGGACCGGCGACGAGGCGCTCGCGCTGGCCGCGGCCGTCGAGGCCGACTCCGAGCACTTCGTCGCCCGCGCCCTCCGGGAGCGCGCCGCGGAGATCGGGGTCGCACCGCCGCGGGCATCGAGCTTCGAGGCGCTGAAGGGCCGGGGCGTCCGCGGCGACGTCGAGGGCCGGGAGGTGTACGTCGGCGGGCCGAACCTGCTGCGGTCGCTCGACCTGGCCCCGCCGGCGACCGTCGCGGAGTTCGCCGACGCCGCCGGCTCCCGCGGCCGGTCGGTCGTCTACGTCGTGGTCGAGGGCGACGTCGTGGGCGCGTTCGCGCTGGCCGACGTCGTCCGCGAGGAGAGCCGCCGGGCGGTCGACGCGCTCCGCGCGATGGGCATCGAGGTGGCGATGCTCACCGGCGATTCCGAGGACGTCGCCCGGGCGGTGGCCGCGGAACTCGGGATCGAGGTCTACTTCGCCGAGGTCCTCCCCGAGGACAAGGACGAGAAGATCGCCGAGCTCCAGGCGCAGGGCAGGAAGGTCGCGATGGTCGGCGACGGGGTGAACGACGCGCCCGCCCTGGCCCGGGCTGACGTCGGCATCGCCATCGGCTCCGGGACCGACGTCGCCATCGAGTCGGGCGACGTCGTCCTGGTCGAGAACGACCCGCTCGACGTCGTGCGACTCGTCACGCTGTCGAGGGCCAGCTACCGGAAGATGCAGGAGAACATCGCCTGGGCGACGGGGTACAACGTCGTCGCGCTCCCGCTGGCCGCCGGCGTCCTCGCCCCGTTCGGGGTCGTCCTCTCGCCGGCCGTCGGCGCGGTGTTCATGTCGCTGTCGACCGTCATCGTCGCGGTGAACGCCCGGCGACTCCGCGGAATCGACCTGTCGGTATCTGGGTGACCGGTGGCCGCCGTCCGCGCCGGACCGACTCCGGGTCGGCGACGTACCGCCCCCGAACCGCGTCGGCCCGCAAGGATAACGGCGTGGAGGTCGAACCTCCGTCCGGCATGAGCACGCCCGAGGAAAACGTCGAGATCGCCCTCGACGAATCGAGCGACGACGACGCTCGCGAGAGCGCGATCGGCGACCTCGAGACCGCCAACGAGTGCGACCGACTCGCCGAGATCGTCCGGGACGGCGACGTCGCGGACCGGTATCGCGAGCGGGCCCTGGACGGCCTGGCCCACCCGCCGTGTAGCGAGACGCTCCGGCGACTGTCCGAGGACGCCGACCTGCCCGAGTCGCTGCGCGACCGCGCGGCGGAGCTGCTGGACGAGACGCCCGAGAGCTCCGGCGCGGGGCCGTAGTTCCGTCGGTCCCGCCGTTCTTCGGGTGGCCGTCCCGGACGACGCGAGTCGACCGGGAGGGCGCGATCACCCCCTGCGCCCGGCGAGTGCGACGGCGAGAGCCAGCGCGACGACCGCGACCGGCCCGGTGAACCCGGGCTCCGACGCCTCGCTCGACGGTCGGTCCGCGCCGGCCGCCGTCTCGCCAGACTCCGCCGCGGTCCCCTCCGCGGTCCCGGCCGGCGTCTGCGAGGCGTCGCTATCGTCCGTCGCACCGTCAGCGTCGGCCGGAGCACCGCGGTCGGTTACGGTCGAATCGAGTCCGACATCTGTGCCGCCCTCTCGGTCTCCCGCGGTGGCGTCACCGCCTCCGGTGCCGGCGTTCGAGCCGGCATCGGGGTCCACATCCGTCGCTCCGCCAGTGACGTCGGAGCCGGCGCCCGCCCCGGACGAGGCTCCGGCCCCGGACGCCGACTCCGAATCGGCGCCGGGCGCGGACCCGACTCCGGCCGAGTGCTCGGTGGTCACCGCGACGGTCGTCCAGTCGTCGGTCGCCGTCGGCGAGGGCGTCGCGGTGACCCTCCCGGTCGTCGCGGCGGGCGTCACGGTGACCCTCCCGGTCGTCGCGGGCGTCGACGTGTCGGCCGGCGGTCGCGCGGTCGGGACGACGGTCGTCACGGGGGTGTCGCCGGTCGTCGGCGAGGCGGTCGCCGTCTCTCGCGGCGTGCTCGTCACCGGAAGAGCGGTCGTCGTGGTCGGTCGCTCGGTCGTGGCAGGCAGTTCGGTCGTCGGTCCCGCGGTCGCTGTAGTCGTGGCAGCGGTCGTCGACTCGACGGTGACGGACGCGTCGTCCGCGACGACCCGGCTGTCGACCGCGTAGACGCCGTCGGTCCGGCCGCCGGACGCCTCGAAGTCGTAGACCCGGTCGCCGTCGGTGTCGCGGTGGGCGACGGCGACGAGCGACTGCGACGCCGAAATCGGGTCCCGCAGTTCGACCTCGACGTCCCGGTGAGCGCCGGCCGGGAGGTACCCCGTGACGCCGGCGACGCTGTCGAGCACCGTCCCCGACAGGAACCGGCGGTCGTGGAGGACGACGAACCCGCCGTCGGACAGGGTCGCCCGCGCGACGGCGACGACCGTTCCCCCGGTGGTCTGGTTCCGGAACGTCAGCGACGTCTCGGTCGCTGCGTCCCCGTCCAGCGCGTAGCTGTTCGCACTGCTGACTCTCGTCTCCGCGTCGACTCGATCGGTGCTGTCGGAACCGGCCACTGCGGCGGGGGCGGCCGCGGTGACCGCCAGTACCGCGAGGACGGCGAGGACCGTCGGGGTCGGCGTACTGCGTCTCTGTGCCATCGTGTGGTCGGCCGCTCACATTCAAATGCTATAGCTTTAACTCATAAGGGGACTGATTCGGACGGTGCGCGTCCCGGTGACTGCGCGGACCGGGTCTGCGGACGTGGTCGCGCGATTACCCTTTCCTGCCGGCGCCGGGCCGCCGAACACACACCAAAGATTCATACGGGTATCTTGCCAACCGCTACCAAATGTTTCGGGCGAAGCTCTACCTGGACCTCCAGACCGACTGCGTCCTGAGCGAGGTCACCAGCCGGTGGAACACCTCGTTCACCGCCAACCACGAGGAGGTGGTCGACGACGAGCACATCAACTTCGTCGTCGACGCCGGCGACAAGGTCGAGGAGTTCCTCGCGGCGTTCGAGGAGGCCGAGCAGGTCAAGCACGTCGAGCGCGTCGACGACACCCACATCAAGCTCACCAAGCGCTCGTGCGGGGCGCTGCCCGTCATCCGGCGCAACCACGGGATGCTGCAGTGGTGGGACAGGGTCAGCGGGAGTCAGCGCGTGTTCGACATCGTGGTGTTCAGGCGCGAGGACCTCCGCAACATCGTCGAGGAGCTCCGGGAGATCGGCTCGGTCCACCTCGCCCAGCTCACCCCCTACCGCGCCTCCGAGGGGCTGCTCTCGGACCGGCAGGCCGAGGTGGTCCGGACCGCGCTGGAGGGCGGCTACTACGAGTGGCCCCGCGAGGCCGACGCCGAGACGCTGGCCGCCGAACTCGACATCAGCCACACCACCTTCCTCGAACACCTCCGGAAGGCCGAGCGCACGCTGCTGCGGAACGCGCTCGACCGGGCGACCGGCGGCGCCGCGGGCGGCGACGACGGGGCCGCGCTCCTCGGCGAATCGCCGGTCAGCGGCGACGACTGAGGGAGTGGCACTTAAAGAGCCAACGAGTGAAGGGGTGAAGACCTTCCCCCCGTGAACGTGGTATATTCTCTCATGGGTTCCGAGACACCTACCCGACGGCGGTTCATCCAGTCGGCCGGGGCGGTCACCCTGGTCGGAGCGGCGGGCTGCACCGGCGGGGACGGCGGCGGCGAGTCGAACGGCAAGAACGGCGAGACGGCGGGGTCGATGAACGGGGGCGGCGCCCAGTCGAAGACGATCAAGTACCTCTCGGACCGGGGCGACTCCAAGCAGGTCATCGACCAGATCATCTCCGAGTTCGAGAGCGAGCACGACTACAAGGTGGACGTCACGTACACCTCCAAGGGGACCTCGACCGACGAGCAGCTCCAGAAGATGAAGGCGGCGGGCAACCCGCCGGACATCGTCTTCGACACCTCGACCGACGCCTACCGCTACCAGCAGAACGGCAACCTGGCGCCGATAAGCGGCGCGGTCCAGGGGACCGGCCTCCCCGACCCGGTCAACGTCGGCGGTGAGTCGTACTTCGCGGCGACGATGGTCGAGCCCCTGATGGGCTGGTACCGCAACGACCTCTACGACGGGAATCCCACGACGTGGGAGAAGTGGCAGTCGGAGGCGAAGCGCATCACCGAGCAGGAGGGCATCAACGGCTACGTGGTCCAGTCGGGCCAGACCAACAACGCCGACACCCAGATGACCCAGTACCACTGGCAGAACGATGTCAACATCTACGGCGGCCCCTCCGACGACATCGAGGTCACCATCGACAAGGGCCAGAACCGCAAGCGGGCGGTCGAGACCTACCAGTGGGTCCAGCAGATGAACCAGTACTCCCCGAACGGCTCGGGGTGGGAGTGGGGCGACGCCATCGCCGCGCTCCAGCAGGAGAACGCCGCCGCCATCATGAGCGTCGGCGGCCTCCCCATCCTGACCATCGCGTCGAACCGGCCCGACCTGGTCGAGAAGCTCTCGCCGACCGCGTTCCCGGTCCCGAACGGCAAGCAGCAGGACAAGTGGTGGGCGTACATGGAGGGCCACGTCGTCTGGAAGCACGGCAGCGCCACCGAGGGCGCCAAGCGGTTCGTCGAGTTCTTCAGCAAGTCCGACAAGTTCATGGACTTCGTGCTGTCGGCGCCGCTGTTCCAGTTCCCGCCGACGAAGGAGATGCTGAACAGCGACGCCATCAAGAACAACGAGACCATCCAGAACCACAAGCCGGTGATGGACCTGGTCCGGAACAACTGGGACGCGTTCACGTCCGTCCTCGCGACCGGCGAGGGCGGCCAGCCCAACATCGTGGCGGCCGACGCGTACGGCCAGCAGGTGTTCGGCCAGTCGGCGGCCCAGCTGCTCGTCGGCGGCAAGTCGCCCGAGCAGACCGTCGACTGGGTCGCCGAGGAGCTCCGGGGGCTGCAGGGCTGACCTGTCCCGCTCTCACGCCACTTCTATGAGCACGGCAACATCGGTCAGGTCCTCGGTCGCCAGTCTCGACGAGCGACAGCTGCTGCTGCTCGCGACGTTCCTGCCGTTCGCGGCGTTCTTCACCGTGGTCTGGCTCATCCCCATCGGCTACGCGCTCTGGATGAGCCTGCTGAACGACCCGACCGGCGCGGCGACGTTCGCGGGGCTGTCGAACTACGTCGCGGTGCTGACGAGCGAGGGCTTCTGGCGGTTCCTGTGGAACAGCGTCGTGTACGCCGTCTCGACGACGGTCCTCAGCCTCCTGGTGGGGCTGGGCCTCGCGCTCGTGGTCAACCAGGAGATCCGCGGCGGCGGCGTCCTCCGGACGATGATGATCTTCCCGTACCTGCTGCCGACGCTGGTGGTCATCTTCATCTGGAAGTTCATCCTCGACCCGAACGTCGGCGTCCTCAACCAGTGGCTGATACAGATGGGCCTGCTCGAGGACCCCGTCGCGTTCTTCTCGACCATGCAGTGGGCGATGCCCGCGGTGGTCGTGACCAGCGTCTGGAAGTTCGGCTCGTTCGCCTTCTTCATCCTGCTGGCCCGGTTGCAGGCCATCGACCCCAACCTCTACGAGCGGGCCCGGGTCGAGGGCGCCTCGACCTGGCAGGCGTTCCGCGACATCACGGTTCCCCACCTCCGCGGGGCCATCCTCATCATCCTGCTCGTGCGGGGCATCTGGATGTTCAACAAGTTCGACATCATCTACCTCTCGACCCGGGGCGGCCCGCTGGGCGCGACGACCACCCTGCCGATCCGGGTGTACGAGTTCGCGTTCGACGCGGTCGACTTCGGCGCCGCGACCGCCCTCGCGGGGATCATGTTCTTCCTGCTTGCGGGCGTGGCGGTCGTCTACTTCCGGGTCTTCGAGCCCGAGAAGGAGGTGGCCCACTGATGTCGCTCGGCGACCGCACCGGCGGCCTGCCGTGGCTCGGCGAGGGCGCCGCCGGCTCGATTCTCCCCCAGAACGTCCAGCAGCGGGTCAAGCGCGTCGCGGTCGTACTCACCGCGCTGGTCGTGGCCGTGTTCGTGACCGTCCCGGTCTACATCATGGTCGCCATCGCGGTCCAGTCGCCCGCCGAGGTGTTCGCGGGCGGCGAGGTCAACCTGCTGGTCGACTCGGTGACGTTCCGGAACTTCGCGGTGCTGTTCGAGGAGACCAACACGGTCCAGTACTTCACCAACAGCCTCATCGTCACCGCGAGTTCGACGGTGATGTCCACCGCGCTGGCGGTGGCGGCGGGCTACGGGCTCACCCGGTTCGACTTCACCGGCAAGACGCTGGCGGCGCGGGCGGTGCTGTTCGCGTACATGTTCAGCCCCATCGTGCTGGCCATCCCGCTGTACGTCATCTTCTACGCGCTCGGCCTGCTGAACAGCTACTTCGCGCTGGCGATGGCGCTGACCGCCATCTCGGCGCCGTTCACCATCTGGCTCATGTGGCAGTACTTCCAGACGGTCCCGATCGCTCTGGAGGAGTCCGCGTGGGTCCGCGGGGCCAGCCGCACGCGCACCCTCTGGGACGTCGTGCTGCCGGTCGCGCGCCCGGGGTACATCTCGGCGGCCATCTTCGCGTTCGCGGTGGCGTGGAACGACTTCACCATGGCCCGCGTCGTGATGAGCAGCGACGAGATGTACACCATCACGGTCGGGGCGAGCCTGTTCCTCGACCGCGTCACCATCGGCTGGGGCGAGACGATGGCGGTGTCGCTTTTGATCTGCATCCCGCCGTTCCTCATCGCCCTCTTCCTCCAGAACTACCTGCTCCAGGGGTTCAACGTCGGAGGTCTCGAATAATGGCACGTCCAATCCACCTCGACTCGGTCGACAAGGAGTATCGCTCCGCCGGCACGGTCCACGTCGCCGTGGACGACCTCTCGCTCACCATCCCCGAGGGGTCGTTCACGACGCTGGTCGGCCCGTCCGGCTGCGGGAAGACGACGACGCTGCGGATGATCGCCGGCCTCGAGACCCCCACGAGCGGCCGGGTGTCGTTCGGCGAGCAGGACGTCACCGACCTCTCGCCCCAGAACCGCAACTGCGCGATGGTGTTCCAGTCGATCGCGCTCTACCCCCACATGAGCGTCCGGGAGAACATCGGCTACGGGCTGAAGGTCCAGGGCGTCCCGAGGGACGAGCGGAACCGCCGCATCGACGAGGCGGCCGAGACGCTCCAGATCACCGAGCAGCTCGAGAAGATGCCCGCGGAGCTGTCGGGCGGCCAGCAGCAGCGGGTCGCGCTCGGCTCGGCGTTCGTCCAGGACCCCGACGTGCTGCTGCTCGACGAGCCGATGAGCGACCTCGACGCCAAGCTCAAGGCCGAGCTCCGGGTCGAGGTCCAGCGGCTCCACCAGGAGCTCGACGCGACGATGGTGTACGTCACCCACGACCAGACCGAGGCGATGACGATGAGCGACCACGTCGTCCTGCTCAACGACGGCCGGCTGGAGCAGTTCGCGCCCCCGGGCGAGCTGTTCGACCGGCCGGTCTCGGAGTACGTCGCCCGGTTCATCGGCACCCCCTCGACCAACGTGCTGCCCGCGACGGTCGAGCCCCGCGAGGAGGGGTACGCGCTCGCCGGCGAGGGCTTCGAGGTCCCGGCCCCGGCCGAGAGCTTCGTCGGTCGCGAGGGCGAGGCGGTCTCGCTCGGCGTCCGCCCCCAGTACCTCTCGCCGGACGGCGGCGACCACCGGTTCACCGTGGTCGCCGACGTGGTCGAGCAGCTCGGCACCGAGTTCGTCGTCCACGGCCGGACCCCCGGGGGCACCGACGTCGACGTGGTCTCCCCGACCCTCGGCGACGTCGAGCACGCCGACGAGCTGACGGTCGGCTTCGACGCCGCCGACGTCTACGTGTTCGGCGAGGACGGCCGGACCGTCTGCTACGGCGACGAACTGGCGAACGACTCCCCCAGACCCCAGCGCAACTCCTGACCCCACCATGACAGACGACGACATCCGATCCGCGGACAGCGAGCCGGCCGCAGACGAACCCGGCTCCGGCGACGACCGCAGAACGCTGACCGACGGCGGCCGGGTCGCCCCCGACCTGCTGCCGGGCGCCGAGGGCCAGCCCCTCTCGGACGTGACGGTGCTCGAGCTCGGCCACATCATCGCCGGCCCGTTCTGCTCGATGCTGCTGGCCGACCTCGGCGCCGAGGTCATCAAGGTCGAGCACCCCGAGCGCGGCGACGCCGTCCGGGACTCGAACCCCGTGGGCAACAGCTCGTTCAACTACGTCAACCGGAACAAGCTCGGCGTGACCGCCGACCTCAAGACCGAGGAGGGCCGGACCGTGCTCCGGGACCTCGTCGAGGAGGCCGACGTGCTCGTCGAGAACTACGCCGCCGGCACCGCCGACCGCCTCGGCGTCGGCTACGACGACCTCCGCGTCGTCAACGAGGAGCTGATCTACTGCTCCATCAAGGGGTTCAACCCCGGCCCGTACGAGCAGTTCCCCGCGCTCGACCCGGTCGCCGAGGCGCTGTCGGGCATGATGAGCGTCACCGGTCACTCCGACAGCCCGCCGGTCCGCAGCGGGACCAGCGTGGCCGACATGGCGGCGTCGCTGTACGGCGCGCTCACTGTTCTGGCGGCGGTCCGCCAGCGCGACGCGACCGGCGAGGGCCAGCACGTCACCGTCCCGCTGTTCGAGAGCAGCGTGGCGCTGATGGGCTACTGGCTCGCCTTCACCCAGGCGTACGACGAGGTGCCCGAGCCGATGGGCGCCAGCCACCCGAGCTGGGCGCCCTACGACGTGTTCCGGTCGGCCGACGACGAGTGGGTGTTCGTCGGCCCCTCGTCGGACCGCCAGTGGCGCCGGTTCTGCGAGGCGCTCGGCGTCGACCTCCACGAGGACGACCGGTTCGCCGCGCTCGACGACCGGCTCGACAACCGCGAGGCGCTGAAAGCGGAGGTCCAGACGGTCTGTGCAGACTACGAGGCCGCCGATTTGGTCGAACGCCTCCAGGAGGCCGGCGTCCCGGTCGCGCCGGTCAACGACACCGCCGACGTCTGCGAGGACCCGCACCTCGACGCGACGAACGCCATGAGCGAGGTCCGAGCGACCGAGGGCGAGGGCGGCCGCGTCCGCGTCCCGCGGTTCCCGGCGCGGGCCACCGGCTTCGACCGGGTCGAGTCGACCGACCCGCCGGCGCTGGGCGAGGACACCGACGCGGTGCTGGGCGCGCTGGGCTACGACCGCGAGCGCATCCGGCGGCTCCGCGAGGAGGGCGTCGTGTGAAGCTGCTGGACCTGACCCTGCGCGAGGGCGAGCAGCGCCCCGGCGTCCGCTACTCGGTCGACCAGAAGGTCGCGGCCGCCCGCGAACTCGACGCGCTCGGCGTCGACTTCCTCCAGGTGGGCTTCCCGGTCGCCGACGACCGGACCGCCGGGTTCTGCGACCGGGTCGACCTCTCGGCCGCGATTACGGGCCTGGCCCGCGCGATCCCCTCCGACGTCGAGGCAGCGATAGACGCCGGCGTCGACGTGGTCGACCTGTTCGCCCCGACCAGCGACCGGCAACTCGACCGCGTCCTCGGGAAGGACCGCGAGGCGATGACGGCGGTCGCGGTCGAGGCCGCCGACCTCGCGCGCGACCGCGGCGCGACGGTCCACTTCACAGCGATGGACGGCTTCCGGACCGACCCCGCCGACCTCGGCGACCTGTTCGGCGCCGTGGACGCCGACTGCTACACGGTCGCCGACACCGTCGGGAGTCGGACGCCGGCCGGCGTCGTCGACCACCTCGAATCGCTCGATGCGGACCTGGCCGACGTCGGGGTCCACTTCCACGACGACCTGGGCGTCGGCACCGCCAACGCGCTGGCGGCCGCCCGGCTCGGCGTCGGCAAGGCCGACGTCTCGGTCGCCGGCCTCGGCGAACGGGCGGGCAACGCGGCGCTGGAGGAGGTCGTCGCCGCGGCCGCGGTCGGCGACGAGCCGTTCGAGGTCGCCGCAGACGAGAGTCGACTGCTCCCGGTCGCCCGTGCGGTGCTCGACGCGCTCGACGAGGACGCCGAACCGGGCAAGGCGCTGCTGGGCTCGGAGGTGTTCTCCCACGAGTCCGGGCTCCACACCGCGGCGATGCTCGACGACCCGGCCACGTTCGAGCCGTTCGACCCCGGCCGGTTCGGCGGCGAGCGCCGGCTGCTCTTCGGGAGCGACACCGGCCGCGGGGCGGCCCGCCGCCTCCTGGAGCGGGCCGGCCGGGAGCCGACCGACGACCGGGTCGCGCGACTGCTCGACCGACTCGACGCCGAGACCGGGGAGCTGACCCTCGACGAGGCGGTCGCGCTCGCGGCGGACCTCGACTGAGTCGTCGGGAGGCGAGTCGGCGCGGAAGGGCCGGAAGGAGACCTATCGGGCCGAGAACGACGACAAGGATTTTACCGTCACGTTCACACGTTCGAGTCGGTACATGCCCTCCAGACGACGCCTGCTCGCGGCGCTCGGAACGACGGCCGCCGGCGCCCTGGCGGGGTGCTCGGCGTCCGACGCCACGACCGGCGTCGTGGCCCGGAAGGACGTCACCGTCGCGGTGCCGCAGGACGTGGGCGACCCCGTCGACACGACCGTCGCCTTCCTCGCGTTCGAGTCCGAGAGCCGCCTGGTCCACGGCGAGTACGCCCACGTCGCCGGCGCGGCGGTCGATGGTGCGACCATCGCGGTCTCCGAGCAGTTGCACGAGCGGCTTTCGGACAGATTCACGGCCGTTCGATACACCACCGACGTCGTCCCGGCGGACGGCTCGAAACCGGCCGACGGCGCCGTGGACCGGTGGGCGTTCAACGACCTGTCGGTCGGCGGGACCGCGACGGTCGAGTCGTCCGTCGGTGACGCGGGCCGGGGCCGCCTCCGGCTCCGCGAGACCACCGCCCGGGAGCGCGACCCGGCAGAGATCACGGTCTCCGCCTACGACCTCGAGGCGCGCCTCGACGGGTGACTCGACCTCCGGGACACGCCCTCGTGGCCGAAACCGGCGGAGAGGCGACGCAGCGCCGGCGTCTCGGGGCCATCACGCCTAAGAAAATCACGGACCAACGTCGCTCCGGGGAGCAACATGTCCGACGAGAGCCAGACCACGACAGACCACGACGAGATCCGCGAGTGGGTCGAGGAGCGCGACGGGCAACCCGCCTACGTCGAGGGCACCGAGGACGGGGACAGCGGGCTGCTGCGCATCGACTTCCCCGACGAGGGCGACGACGACGAGAACCTCGACGACATCTCCTGGGACGAGTTCTTCGAGACGTTCGAGGAGAACGACCTCGCGTTCCTCTACCAGGACGAGACCGACGACGGGGAGACCAGCTACTTCAGCAAGTTCGTCAGCCGGGAGGACTGATACCCGGTGGCGACGCGAGACCGCGCGAACCCCCGGACCGAGGGGGTCGACCGGGCCGCGGCCGCCATCGAGGACCGGGCCGAACCGCTCGACGAGGAGGCGGTCTCGCGGCTCGCCGACGAGATCGGCGACGCCGACTTCGTCCTGCTGGGCGAGGCCAGCCACGGCACCGCCGAGTACTACCGGTGGCGCGCCCGGCTCACGGCCGAACTCGCCGAGCGGGGCGACCTCTCGTTCGTGGCGGTGGAGGGCGACTGGACCGCCTGCTACGAGGTCAACCGGTACGTCCGCGGCCGGCGCGACGACGAGCGCGCCGCGGACGCGCTGGCGGAGTTCGAGCGCTGGCCGACCTGGATGTGGGCCAACTGGGAGGTCGCGGCGTTCGTCGACCGCCTCCGGGAGTACAACGAGGGCCGGGCGCACGACGACCAGGTCGGCTTCTACGGGCTGGACGTGTACAGCCTGTTCGAGTCGATGGAGGCCGTCATCGACTACCTGGAGGACTACGACCCCGAGGCCGCCGAGCGCGCCCGCGACGCCTACCGGTGCTTCGAGCCGTACGGCGAGGACGCCCGGGAGTACGGCCGGTCGACCCGGCTCGCTCCCGAGGACTGCGAGGACGAGGTGGTCGAGATCCTGGCCGACCTCCGGAGAGATCACGCCCGGTACGACGGCGACCCCGAGGCGCGGTTCAGCGCCGAGCAGAACGCCCTCGTGGCGAAGAACGCCGAGGAGTACTACCGGGCGATGACGAAGGGCAGCGCCGAGTCGTGGAACGTCCGGGACGACCACATGATGGCGACGCTCGACCGGCTGGCCGACCACCACGGCGGCACCGCGGTCGTCTGGGCGCACAACACCCACGTCGGCGACGCCCGCGCGACCGACATGGAGGCCCGGGGCAAGCACAACCTGGGCCAGCTCGCCCGAGAGAACCACCCAGGCGACTGCCACGTCGTCGGGTTCGGCACCCACCGCGGCGAGGTGATCGCCGGCGAGTCGTGGGACGCCCCGATGGAGGAGATGGGCGTCCCGCCGGCCCGCGAGGGGAGCGTCGGCGACGCCTTCCACCGGGCGACCGGCGAGGACTGCCTGCTGGCCGACACGGACGCGCCGGCACTGGACGAGCGCCGGGGCCACCGCGCCATCGGCGTGGTCTACGACCCGGACCGCGAGTCGTACAACTACGTCCCGACGAACCTGGCCGAGCGCTACGACTCGTTCGTCCACGTCGAGGCGTCGAGCGCGCTCCACCCGCTGGGCGTCGAAGCCGACCGCAGCGAGCAGCCCGAGGCGTACCCGTGGGGCGTGTAGAGGGATGACGTCGGCAGGGTCGTCACGAGGATCGCGGCCGTCCCTTTCTGAACCCACCGTCAGCGTCGTCCTGCCGACGTACCACCGCGCGGACGTCCTCGGCGACGCCGTGCGGAGCGTCCTCGACCAGACCTACGACGACCTCGAACTCCTGGTCGTGGACGACGGCGAGGACGAGGCCACGCCCGACCTGATCTCCTCGTTCGACGACGACCGCCTCCGGTACGTCCGGCGCGACGAGTCGGTCCGCCGGGACGACGCCGAGGGGGTGTCGTCGGCCCGGAACGCCGGAGTCCGGCGGACCGACGGCGACCTGGTCGCGTTCGTCGACTCCGACGACCGCTGGCACTCCGACAAGCTCCGGCGGCAGGTCCGGGCGCTCCGCGAGGCGAACGGGGGGCGCGACAGCGATACCGGCGCAGAGTACGGCGTCGCCTACACTCCTGTCACGAAGCGCGAGGGCGAGCCCCGGACCCGCGACGGGGTCTCGGGCGACGCGACCGAAGCGATCCGGCGGCTCGACGTGCCGACCTACACCTCGACCCTGCTGGTCCGGCGCGAGGCCTTCGAGTCGGTCGGGGGCTTCGACAAGCGGTTGAACTGCTTCGAGGACTGGGACCTCTGCCTGCGACTCGCCCGGAACTGGCAGTTCGCGTACGTCGACGCCCCGCTGGTGGTGAAGGGCACCGACGCGGAGGCCGGGAACGTCTCGGGCGACCCGGACAGGCTCGCCGACGCGCTCGACCGCATCTTCGAGTCGCACGACCTGCCGCCGGCGGCCCGGGCGCAGTTCCTCGCCGACGCGGGCAAGACCTACTGCGAGGCCGGACGGCTGGACGAGGGGCGGCCGTACCTGCGGCGGGCGCTGGAACTGGAGTTCCGGCCCAACGCGGCTGCGGCGTTACTGTTCTCCTTACCGGGGTCCCCGGGAGTGTTCGATGTCGGGATGGATTCAGTGTACGAGGCGGAGCAGTGGCTCTCGCGACTGAGGTGACTTCTCCAGACGGAAACCCCGCGAGGTGACGGTTCAGCTGAACCGGCGTGTTTTCATCCTCGAAACCCCCGCCCTCTTTCATCCAACCGACGGTGGACTGATTACCGGGTCGTCGCTCTGTGGGACCCTCGACTTGGCGCGTGCAGGCGCGACATCGTGTCGCGCCGAACCGCGCGAGGGACGAGTGAGCGAAGCGAACGAGGAGGTTGGGGAGGTGTGAGGTTCGCGGTCGCTGCGCCGTGGGGTGGATGAAAGGGGCCGCCGGACACGACCACGGACCTGCGGCCCGCGAGCCCGCGGGGGCTTTCGAGGACGAAACCACCCCAAGTTCCCGTAGTGATTAAAGTTACACTCGACGACGCGTCGGAGCGTCCTGTTCGTGGCCCAATTTTAGTCTCCCCGTATCGGCCCCCAGCGTTACGGTAGAAGCCGTCGACACCGAATCCATGGCGGAGCGGAAACCCAACGTCCTCCTGCTCGTCGTCGACGCCTGTCGGTTCGACTACCTCCGCGGGCCGAGGGCCGAGACGCCCAACTGCGACGCGCTCGCAGCCGAGGGGACCGACTTCCGGCGGGCGGTCAGTCCCGCGCCGTGGACCCTGCCGAGCGTGACGAGCGTGTTGACGGGGAAGTACCCCCACGAGCACGGGGCGACCGCCCGGCAGTTCGCGATGCGGCGCGGCCGGACCGTCACCGCCGACCTCCGGGCGACCGGCTACCGGTGTCTCCACCTCTCGCCGAAGACCTGGATCGGCGACTGGCTCCCGCAGGGCGAGGGGTTCCACCGCGTCGAGGAGTTCACCGGCCCCGACCACCGCCACTTCGACGGCGGCGCGGACGTCCGCCGGCTCTCGGCGGGAGTGGCACGTGGACCGGAGTGGTACGCCACGGTCGTCCGGCGCGCCCTCCGGTCCGAGAACCCGGCGCGCAGCCTGGCCAACGCCGCGATGTACAAGTACCGCGAGGCGACCGAGGACGCGTGGCTCGACGACGTCCGGGCCAGCGAGGACGCCGCCCGGATCGCCGACGAGCGCTTCGCCGATTTCGCGGACCGGGAGGAGCCGTTCTTCGCGTACGCCCACCTGATGGACCCGCACCTGCCGTTCTACGTGCCCGAGGAGTTCCGGACCGACGTCCGGCCGCCGGGCTGCACGACCTACGACGAGGAGCTCGACTACCTCGACGACCTGATGGACGACCTCTGGGCGATTCGACTGGGCGACCGCCGGCTCTCGGCGGCCGAGCTCGACTACCTCCGGCGGCGCTACGCCGACGAGGTCGAGTACGCCGACGCCGTGATCGGGCGCATCCTCGACAGCCTCGAAGCCCACGGCCTCGCCGAGGACACCCTGGTCGTCCTGACCGCCGACCACGGCGAGCACCTCGGGGAGGGCGACGGCCGGACGCTGCTCGACCACCAGACCTCGGTCGGGTTCCCGCTGCTCCGGGTTCCCCTCGTCGCGCGGCTCCCCGGCGAGTTCGACGGCGGCACCCGCGAGGACCTCGTCCAGACCAACTACGTCGCCGAGACCGTCCGGGCGCTGGCGGGCCTGGGCCACGACGAGGAGCGCTCGCTGCTGGCCGCCGACGGAAACGCCGCCGCCGACACCCCCGACACCGCCGTCGCGGAGTACGAGGGCGTCGTCCGGTCGCACCCGCCCGAGGCGGTCGCCGACGAGCGGCTCTTCCGGACCCGGCGGACCGCCATCGCGGGCGACTGGAAGCTCGACGAGATCGGGGGCGAGCGCCGCGCCCGGCGGATCGACTGGGACGGGAACGGGACCGAGCCGGTCGCGGTCGACGCCGTGCCCGAGGAGACCCGGCGGACGCTCGACCGGGCGCTCCCCGGGGAGGGCGACGGGGGATTCGAGGGCGGCGGACGCGACGAGGCGCCCGCCGACCCCGCGGTCCCCGACGACGTCGAATCGAACCTCCGTGAGCTGGGCTACCTCGAATGAGGATCGCGGTCCTCTCGGACGGCTACCCGCCGTGGGAGCGCGGCGGCGCCCAGAAGATCGCGGCCCAGCTCGCCGAGGGGTACCGCGACCGGGGTCACGAGGTCGGGGTCGTGACCGCAGTTGCGGATCGGAGCGACGCCGGGCGCGCGACCGCCGGCGGCGTGCGGGTTCGGAAGCTCTGGTCGCCGAAACCCCGGGCGATTCTGCCGTACCTGACGCTGTACAATCCCTTCACGGTCCGGAAGCTCGGCCGGGCGCTCGACGCCTTCGCCCCCGACGTCGTCCACGCCCACAACGCCCACTACCTCTCGAACGCCGCGCTCCGGGCGGCCGCCGACCGCGCGCCGGTGGTCAAGACCTACCACGACGCCGGCACGGTCTCGTACGGCGAGCTGACCGGCTACCTCGACGACCCGCCCGCGGGCGACGAGCCGGTTCCCGACGAGGCGTATCGAGTGAGTCCGTGGCAGCAGCTCCGGCGCGAGGGGCTCCGGTACAACCCGGTCCGAAACCGGGCGAACCGCCGGACCCTCAGGCGGCACGTCGCGGTCGGCGTCGCGGTCAGCGACGCGCTCCGGACCGCGCTCCGGGCCAACGGCGTCCCCTGCCACCGGGTCGTCCGGAACGGCGTGGACGCAGACGCCGTCGCCGACGCGGGCGACCCCGCGGCGTTCCGGGCCGAGCACGACCTCGGCGACGCGCCGGTCGTCCTCTTCGGCGGTCGGACCGGCTACAACAAGGGCGGCGCCCACCTCGCGCGGGCCTTCGCCGAAGTCGCCGCCGCGGTGCCGGAGGCCCGGCTCGTCGTGACCGGCGACGACGAGTACGTCTCCAGGATGCGCGAGATCGCCGGGGGCGAGCGGGGAAGGGCTCGGGACCGCATCGTCGCGACCGGGTGGCTCGACCGCGACGGGCTGTCGGGGGCGCTCCGGGCCGCGACGGTCGTCGCCACGCCGTCGGTCCACCTCGACCCGTTCCCGACGCTGAACCTCGAAGCGTTCGCGGCCGGCACGCCCGTCGTGACCTCGCGGTTCGGCGGCGCCGACGAGCTCGTGACCGACGGCGAGGACGGGTTCGTGGTCGACCCCTTCGAGGTCGGCGACCTCGCGGGGGCGCTCCGGCGGTTGCTCGCCGACCCCGACCTGGCGGCCCGGTTCGGCGCCCGCGGCCGGCGGACGGTCCGGCGGGAGTTCACGGTGGAGGAGCAGGTCGAGTTGTACCTGGCGATCCTGGGGTCGGTCGTCGACAGTGGCCGGGAAGCCGACGCCGGCCGAGTCAAGGCGGCCGGCCGGTCCCGGGACTGAACCCCGCCATTACACTCTTTCCGGTCCGTCCGCTAGTGACCCCGATGTCCGAGAGCAAAGGGGTCGTCATCGCGGCGCTCATCGCGAACGGTATCATCGCCGCGCTGAAGTTCGTCGCGTTCCTGCTGACCGGGAGCGCCGCGATGCTGTCGGAGGCGTACCACTCGGTGTCGGACACCGGTAACCAGGTGTTCCTGCTCGTCGGCATCTGGTTCGGCAAGAAGGAGGCCGACCGGAGCCACCCGTTCGGCCACGGGAAGGCCCAGTTCTTCTACAGCTTCCTGGTGAGCGTGCTGCTGTTCGGCATCGCGGGCTTCATGAGCGTCAGGGAGGGGTACCACGCCATCACGGCCGGCGAGGCCCACCTGACCGCCGGGACCGCCAACATCCCGTTCGTCGGCGTCTCGGTGCCGGGCGTGTGGGTGAGCTACGCCGTGCTGCTGGGCGCCATCGGGTTCGAGGGCTGGGCGTGGATGAAGGCCCACAGCGAGATACGGCGAGTCACGCGCGAGCACGACTGGGACGGGCTCGTCGAGACGTTCAAGAAGACCAGCGAGGTGACGACGCTGACCGCGTTCACCGAGGACAGCGTCGCGCTGGCCGGCCTCGTCGTCGCGCTGGCCGGCCTGTTGGCCACGCAGTTCACGGGCAACCCCATCTACGACGGCATCGCGGCCCTGCTCATCGGGCTGCTGCTGATGGGGTTCGCGGTGGCGCTGGCCTGGGAGAACAAGCGCCTGCTGCTGGGCGAGAGCCTCCCGGCCGAGAGCGAGCGGGAGCTGAAGCGCGTCGTCAACGACTGGGACGGCGTGGGGAACCTCCGCGACCTGCGTACGGTGTTCTTCGGTCAGGACCGGGTAGTGGTGACCGCGGACGTGTCGGTCGACGAGGAGATGACCGCCGAGGAGATGGACGAGGAGATAGCGAGACTCGAGGAGAAGCTCCGGGAGACCAACGAGAAGGTCGCGGAGGTGTACGTCGAACCCCAGACCAGGGGACCCACCCGCGACTGGCCCGAACTCGGATGAGCGCCCGACGCCGCGACGGGACGCCCGGCCGTCGCCGAACCGCGATCCGGGGGAGCGCGCGGCGGGAACCGATCGCGCCGGAGTGACACGGAGGTCAGAACGATGGCACGGCAGACCGACGAAGCGCCGGACGAACGGTCGACCCGCCGCGTGAGCGACGCGCTCCGGCACGAGAGCACGGGGTCGCCGCTCGGGTGGCTCCGCAGGGCCGAGCTCTGGCTGCTCGTGGACGCCCACCGGTGGGCGGTCGTTGGACTGCTCGCCGCGGCCGTGTTCGCGACCGTCGTGGTCGCCGTCGTGCTCGCCCCGCCGTCGGCCCGGGAGTACCTGGTGGGCGGAACCTCCATCGCCAAGGGGTACGTCGAGCTCCAGACCATCGACGTCACGGTCATCACCATCGTGCTCTCGATCAACCAGCTCGTGCTGTCCCCGGAGCTCGGGACCGTCGGCCAGCAGCGCTCGCGGCTCGACGACGTGCTGGACAACCGGACCGAGACCCAGGAGCTGGCCGACGCCCCGTCGGCCCCGAACGACCCGGCCCAGTACCTCCAGCTGCTGGTCGCGGCGACCCGGCGGCGCGCCGAGCAGCTCCGGGAGACCGTGGCCGAGCACGGGGACGCGACCGTCCGCCGCGACGTCGACCGGTCGGTCGACGAGGTGGTCCGGAAGGCCGACCGGGTCGCGGCGAGCCTCGAGAACCGGGAGTTCGGGACGGTCGAACTCGTCGGCGCGGCGATGCACTTCACCACCGCCGAGGAGATGCGCGCGATGCGGGACCTCCGGCGGCGACACGAGGCGTCGCTGTCAGCCGACGGGGCGGCGGCGTTCGACCGGCTGCTGGAGGTGCTCAAGCTCTACACGGTCGCCCGCGAGTACTTCCGGGCGCTGTACGTCCAGTGGGAGTTCATCAACTTCAGCCGGGCGATCCTCTACCTGGGCCTGCCGGCGGTCGTCGTCGCCCACCTCTCGATCGGGTTCATCGGCTCGAAGGCGTTCTCGGGGACGCTGCTGGGGCTGCCGACCCTGTTCCTGTACGAGACCGCGTCGTTCACCGTCGTCCTCGTGCCGGTGATCGTCGTGATCAGCTACGCCGCCCGGCTCAGCATGCTCGCGAAGGCCGGCATCTTCGTCAGCCCGTTCAGCCCAGAGCGAGAGGGCGGCCACTGGGAGGAGTAGTCGGCGGTTCGCGGGGTCCAGCGCCGCCGAACCCGCCGATACACCGTCCCGGCCGTCGTAGATAAACGTCGGAACCCTCTAGATGGACCCACAGACATGGCGGTAGGGTTGCACGTCGCTCCGCTCGTCGCGCAGGCGTCAGGCTCCGGGGGGTCCTCCGGCGGACTGCTCACCAATCCGTGGTTCTACGCGGTGTTCTCGGCGGTCGCGCTGACGGTGGGGTCGGCGATCGGCATCTGGGTCGACCCCGAGCAGCGCTGGCAGGCCATCCTGCTGGCGGTCGGCGGCGGGTCGCTGGTCGTCTCGCTGGCCTTCGAGCTGTTCGACCCGGCGGTCCGCGAGATCGGCAAGTGGGCCGCGTCGGCGTTCTTCGTCGGCGGTGTGCTCGCGTTCGGTGGGTTCGACATCGTCATCGACCGGACGATGGACGACGAGACCAAGGAGAACGGCTGGGGGCTGTGGGCGAGCGTGACGACCGACGGCGTCCCGGAGAACCTGGCCATGGGCTCGCTGCTCACCGGGCAGGTCCACGGCGCGCTGGCGTTCCTGTTCGCGCTCGTGGTGACCAACGGCTCCCAGTCGATGATGTCGGGCCACAACATGAAGCAGAACCACGGCAAGCTGGTGACCCTCGCGGCGTGGGTCGCGACCGGCGTCCTCGTCGGCGCGTCGGTGATGGCCGGCTACTGGTTCCTGCCGCCGCTGCCGAAGTTCTGGCTCGGCGCGGTCCGGGCGTTCGCGGGCGGCGCCATCCTGTCGTCGCTCGCCGGCGAGATCTACCCCGACGCCTACGAGCAGGCCGGCCCGTACATCACCCTGGCGACCGCGGTCGGCTTCCTCGGCACGTTCCTGCTGTAGTCGCCGCCCGGGTGCCAGTCTACGTTCGGCCCAAAGGGCCCGGAACGGGACGGGCGAGAGACGGCCGCGGACGTCCCCCGGTCCGCCGACCGCCGCCGGAGCGTCACGAGTAGTATTCCGCGGGCCGGAACACCCGGAGCGTGTCCATCTCGGCCGGCTTCGAGTAGATGTCGGTGAACCCCAATTCGCCGAAGATGTCGTCCCACGCCCGGTAGTACAGCGGGAACTCGCCGTCGACGTAGTCGACCGGGATCTCCTCGGTCCGCCGGTCGTCCTCGCCCTCGTTCTCCACGGTGATCAGGAGGTCGTCGGCGACGCGGGCCAGCTCCTCGAAGACCCACTCGCTCTCGGGCGGGACCAGCTCCAGCGTCTCGACGGTGTAGACCGCGTCGAACCGGTCGTCGTCGAACTCCTCGACGACGTCCTCGACCGCCTCGGCGTGGAAGGTCCCGTCGGCGGCGAGGTCGGGGTAGGTCTCGGCCATCACGTCGAGGGCCTCCTCGTTGATCTCGACGCCGTGGAGGTTCTCGTACCCCTGCTCGCGGAGGTGCGCCAGGTGGCGGCCCGAACTGCACCCGACCTCCAGCACGGCCGCGTCGCGGTCGAGGAAGTAGTCGAGGATCCAGCCGAGCAGCTCGCTCGTCCGACTCGGCCCGTAGTCGGCGTAGTAGTCCGGCGAGTACTTCCCGGAGCGCTGCGCCCACTCCTGTCTGACTTCGTTCGAGTCCATGGATGTGCACCAGTAAACGCAGACGCCGTTCGCCGCCGGTGGCGCGGGAGCGCGGCGATACCGCCGGCGCGACCGACGCGCGGTACCCGCGCTTGCGGCCCGACCTCCGGGGCGAACGGGACAGGCCCGTTCGAGCGGCGGACCTGTTTCGACGGCGCTCAGACGAGGATCACTCCGAGTGGGCCTGCTCCTCGGCCTCCTCGAGCTCCTGCTTTATCTGCTCGCGGTCCTCCGCGGGCATGTCCTCGTCGAGCACGACCGTGACCTCCCCCTCGGAGTCCCCGTGGTCGACGGGTATCGTCTCGGGTTCGGCCGACTGCACCGGGAACTCGTCGACCTCGATGTCGTCGACGTTGTGGACGACGTCGTCCGGAATGACGTACATGAGGTGGTCGTACGGGAGGAACCCGGTGGTCTTGTACTGTCCGCCCCCCGATTTCTTCTTCTTCGACTTCTGCTTCCGTTTCTGTAGCTCGATACCGGCCTTCTTGAGTTTGATGCGGTCGGCCTCGATGACCGTTCCGTCGATGCTGACTGCTTGCATTTGTATCTCCCCTCGTTGTCGGACGGCGACTCGGTGCGGTGTGGCGTTCTCAGACCGGGACTTCCTCGAAGTCCTCGATGTTGTAGCTGATGTCGTCGGGGACGACGTACATCAACCGCTTGTACGGGATGAAGCCGATGGTCCGGCTCTGGCTGCCGCCGCTCTTCTTTTTCTTCTGCTCCTTCTGCTCTTTCTGCTCCTTCTGCTCTTTCTTCTGTTTCTTCTGGGACTTGCTCTCGTCCTTCACGGCCTGCTTGGGCTCCTTCTTCTTCAGGATGATGCCCTGGCTGTGTTCCTTGATGCTGTCGCACTCGATCACCGTACCGTCGATGCTGATCGCTTGCATCATTTCCCCCGACGTACAGTTGGCCGTTGTCGCGGATAATGATGTTGGCCACCTCCTGAACGACCGTTAGAATCGCCCTGGCGCCGAACGACGGGTCGGCGCCGGAGCCCTGCCAGGACGGGCGGATCGCGTTCACATCCCGATCCGCTCCCACCCGCTCTCGGGGGTCGCCTCGGCGTCCCGGACCCGGAGCCAGCGGTAGCCGTACGGCGCGACCGTGAACTCGTAGGGGGCGCCCTCGAGCGGCTCGTAGTCGCCGTCCGCGAACACGTCCACGAGGCGGTGGTCCCCGGACAGCGAGAACGAGACGTCGGTCGGCTCGTCGGCGAGGTTGTGGACCGCCACCGCGGTCGAGCCGTCCGACGCGCACCGGTGGACCAGCACGCCCGGCGCCTCGGTCTCGACCAGGTCGAAGTCGCCCCACCCGAACTCGGGGGTCTCCTTCCGGACGTGGACGAGCCGCTGGACCCAGTTGAACAGCGAGTCGGGGTCGAACTCCTGGTCGGCCACGTTCACCGACTCGTAGCCGAACGGCCCCTCGTCGACGACGGGAGCCACGAGGTCGTCGGCCGGCGCGGTCGAGAAGCCCGCGTTCGGCGCGTTCGACCACTGCATCGGGGTCCGGACCGCGCTCCGGCCGTCCAGCGAGAGGTCCTCGCCCATCCCGATCTCGTCGCCGTAGACGAACATCGGCGTCCCGGGCATCGAGAACAGCAGGCTGAACGCCATCCGGAGCCGGCGCTCGTCGCCGCCCAGCATCGGCGCGAGCCGCCGTCGGATGCCCCGGCCGAAGATGCGCATGTTCTCGTCGGGCGCGAACGCCTCGAACACGTCCTCGCGCTCGGACTCGGTCAGGCGTTCGAGGTCGAGCTCGTCGAGGTTCCGCAGGAAGTTGACCCACTGGCCCTCGGTCGGGACCGACGGGAGCAGCCGCAGCCCCTCGACGACGGGCTCGGCGTTCTCCCGCGCGAGCCCGAGGAAGAGGTAGTTGTCGAGCAGGAAGTTGAACAGCATCGTGAGCTGGTCGCCGTCGCCGAAGTACGCCCCGAGTTCCTTCGGCGCGACGTCGACCTCGCCCAGCAGGACGGCGTCGGTGTTGCGCTTGGTGACGAACCGCCGGAAGTTCCGGATGACGCCGTGGGGGTCGTCGGGCCGGGTCGACTCGAACCCCTTGGCCTCGACCATGTGGCTGGCGGCGTCGAGCCGGAACCCGTCGACGCCCAGCCGGAGCCAGTAGCCCATGACGTTGCGGAGCTCGTCGCGGACGTCGGGGTTCGCGAGGTTGAGGCCGGGCTCGAAGTCGTAGAACCGGTGGAAGTAGTAGGCGTCGGCGACCTCATCGTACGTCCAGACGCTCTGCTCCTGGCCGGGGAAGACGGTCTCGGCGTCGACGTCGGCCGACTCGGGGTCGTCGGTCCAGACGTAGTAGTCGCGGTACTTCGAGTCGGGGTCCTCGCGGGCCTTCCGGAACCACGGGTGCTGGTCCGACGTGTGGTTGGCCACCAGGTCGACGAGCACCCGGACGCCCCGGCTCTCGGCCTCGTTGAGGAACTCGGCGAAGTCCCCGAGGTCGCCGTAGCGGTCGTCGACGCCGTAGTAGTCCGCCACGTCGTAGCCGTTGTCGCGGTGGGGCGACGGGTAGAACGGGAGGAGCCAGACGCAGTCGACGCCCAGCCGCGACAGGTAGTCCAGCCGGTCGGTGAGACCGGCGAAGTCGCCGACGCCGTCGCCGTCGGCGTCGTCGAACCGAGCGACGTCGACCGCGTACACGACGCTGTTCTTGTACCAGTGGTCGCTCGCTCTCATCGCTTCCGTGGGGCTACGGAACCGAGCGCGAAGTTAGCTTCGGCGGACCTGCGGGTCGACCCCCGCCGCGGCCTTTATCCTGCCGTGCGTCGAACTCGGTCGGAGGTGAGTCCCGTGACCGGAGAGCAACGCTGGGCCATCGCGGAGGGGTACATCCCGGAAGGGAGTCACGGCCCGGAGCCCGAGATGACCAGCCACGAGACCGTCTGCATCCTGAACACGAACGACGAGGACGCGCACGTCGAGATCACCGTCTACTTCACCGACCGCGAGCCGGTCGGCCCCTACGAGGTGACGGTGCCGGCCGAGCGCACGAAGCACGTCCGGTTCAATAACCTCGAGGACCCCGAACCCGTCCCGAAGGGGACGCCGTTCGCCAGCACCATCGAGTCCGACGTCCCGGTCGTCTGCCAGCACACCCGGCTCGACTCCCGGCAGGCCGAGAACGCGCTGCTGACCACGGTCCCGTACGGGGCGGAGTAGCCCATGACCGACTTCGGCTACCACGCCTCCCACGAGCAGTTCGCGCCCGGCGACCTCGTGGAGCACGTCCGGCGCGCGGAGGAGGCCGGCTTCACCGAGGTGCTCGCCTCCGACCACTTCCACCCGTGGAGCGAGCGCCAGGGCGAGGCCGGCTTCGTCTGGTCGTGGCTCGGCGCCGCGATGGAGGCGACCGACCTGACGTTCGGCACCGTCAACGCCCCGGGGTACCGCTACCATCCCGCGGTGGTCGCACAGGCCGCGGCCACGCTCCGGGCGATGTACCCCGGGCGGTTCTGGCTGTCGGTCGGGAGCGGCGAGCTCCTGAACGAGCACATCACGGGCGAGACGTGGCCGGCGAAGGAGGACCGCAACGCCCGGCTCCGGGAGTGCGCCGACGTGATGCGCCGGCTGTGGGACGGCGAGACCGTCACCCACGACGGCCGGGTCACCGTCGAGGAGGCGACGCTGCACTCGCTGCCGGACACCGCGCCGCCGCTGATCGGCGCGGCGCTGTCCGAGTCGACCGCCCGGTGGCTGGGCGAGTGGGCCGACGGGATGGTCACCATCGCGACGACGGACCACGACCGGCTGCAGCGCCGGGTCGAGGCGTTCCGCGAGCAGGCGCCCGACAAGCCGGTGTACCTCAAGGTCCAGCTGTCGTACGCCGACGACGAGCAGGCCGCGCTCGACGGCGCCTACGACCAGTGGCGGACCAACTGCGTCCCCGGGCCGGTGACCGAGGAGCTGCGGACCACCGAGCAGTTCGACGCGGCCGGCGAGACCGTCACCGAGGAGCAGGTGCAGGAGAACGTCCGGGTGTCGGCCGACCTCGACGACCACGTCGAGTGGCTCCGGCAGGACCTGTCGCTCGACGTCGAGACGGTGTTCCTCCACAACGTCAACCGCGACCAGGAGCGGTTCGTCGAGTCGTTCGGCGAACACGTGCTTCCCGAAATCGAGTAGGGAGGCCGTGACTCGGCCAGCGTGTTTATCTGGACTCGTGACGTAGCGTTGAAACACGTTTATCAAGGAATCTCCGCCGACGGAGGAAAGGGCGCGGCTGACGCCGCGAGGGAACCGAACTGGGGGAACCATGAACGGAGCCAACGTTTCGCGGAGGGTGCACAGCGCGAACAGCAAGCCGTCTCGCCGGGGTGGTCCGGCGTGACCGACGTCGGCGTCTGGCTGGTCGGCGCCCGGGGCAACATCGCCACCACGGCGATGGTGGGCGCCCGGGCGCTGGCCCGGGGCGAGACCGACGACACGGGGCTCGTGACCGCCCGCGAGCCGTGTTCGGCCCTCGACCTGCCGGCGGTCGAGTCGTTCGCCTTCGGCGGCCACGACGTCCGGGAGGGCGACGTGCTCGGGTCGGCCCGGCGGCTCGCCGAGCGCAACGACGCGCCGAGCCAGGAGGTGGTCGACGCGGTGGCCGACGACCTGCGGGCCATCGACGACCGGGTGCGGGTCGGGACGACGCTCAACGCCGGCGAGCGCATCGGCGACCTCGCCGACGCCGAGCCGCTGGAGGCCGACCGGAGCCCGGCCGAGGTGGTCGAGGCGCTCCGGGAGGACCTCCGGGCGTTCCGGCGCGAGGAGGACCTCGACGCGGTCGTGGTGGTCAACGTGGCCTCGACCGAACCCGGCGTGGAGAGCCCGGAGCGGTTCGACACCCGGGAGGCGGTCGAGTCGGCCGTCGAGTCGGGCGACACCGACCTGCCGGCGAGTTCGCTGTACGCCTACGCCGCGTTCGCCGAGGGGGTCCCGTACGCCAACTTCACGCCGAGCACGGGCGCCTCGCTGGCGGGGCTCCGCGAGATGGCCCGCGAGGAGGGCGTCCCGCACGCGGGCGACGACGGCAAGACCGGCGAGTCGCTGACGAAGGCCGCGCTGGCGCCGATGTTCGCCGGCCGGAACCTCCACGTGATGTCGTGGGAGGGCCACAACGTGCTGGGCAACACCGACGGGCAGGTGCTCGAGGACGACCGGAACAAGCAGGGGAAACTCGAGAGCAAGGGCGACATCCTCGAGGGCATCCTGCCGGACATCGAGCACAACCGGGTGCGGATCGACTACACGCCGTCGCTGGGCGACTGGAAGACCGCCTGGGACTACATCCACTTCGAGGGCTTCCTGAACACCGAGATGAAGATGCAGTTCACCTGGGAGGGCTCGGACTCCGCGCTGGCCGCCCCGCTCGTGCTCGACCTCGCCCGCCTGCTGGTCCACGCCGACGAGGCCGGCGAGGCGGGCGTCCAGACGCACCTCGCGTCGTTCTTCAAGGCGCCGCTCGGGGTCGAGGAGCACGACCTCTCCGCGCAGTTCGACCTGCTGGCGGCGTACGTCCGGGAGCACGCCGACCCGGACGACCCCGTGGACCCGACCGGCGGGGGCTCGGACGACGCCGGCGACCGGGCCGGCGACGACGAGGGCGCGGACCTGCCCGCCGAGAGCGTCCGCGCCGACGGCGACGGCAGGGACGGCGACCCGGACCGGACGGACGTCGCGCCCGACACGGACTGACCGATGCGCGTCCTCCAGGTCGCCCACGCCCTGCCGCCGGCCGCCTACGGCGGGACCGAGCTCTACACCCGCGACCTCGCCGCGGCGCTGGCCCGACGGGGCCACGAGGTCGCGGTCGCCGCGGCCAGGGGCGCCGACGAGCGCTTCGAGGTCGAGTCGGGCGACGCCGGCGACGAGTCGGAGGCGCCCGACGTCGACACCTTCGACCTGCCGAGCCCCGACGGCGAGTCGGCGCCCGCGGTCGGCGGCCGCCCGCTCGACGCGGTGGCCCGGCCGGCGGTCGACGACCGGTTCCGCGACGTCCTCGCCGACTGGGAGCCCGACGCGGTCCACCTCCAGCACTTCAAGCACCTCTCGGCGACGATCCCGGCGCTCTGCGCGGCACGCGGCGTCGCCTGCGTCGCCACGCTCCACGACTTCTGGACGGTCTGCCACCGCGAGCAGCTCTACCGCCCGGCCGATCGGCGCTGCACCGGGCCGGAGTCGGTCGCGAAGTGCACCGACTGCTACCGCCGGGCGAGGGCCGACGCCGGGCGAGCCGGCGCCGACCCGGACGGGACCGCCGACAGCGAGGCGGTCGCCAGGGCCTCGGACGGCGGAATCAGCGTCGGCGAAGCCGACGGGTCGGACGCCGTCGACCGGGTCGCACGCCGATGGGGTACCCTCCGGGATGCGCTGGCGGCCACCGACCGGCTCGTCGCCCCCTCGGCGTTCCTCCGGGAGACGTTCGCGCGGTACGCCCCGCCGGGCGCGACCGTCGAGCACCGCCGCAACGGCATCCGGGTCGACCGGTTCGCGGACGCGGGCTTCGACCCCGAGACGCCGCTCCGGGTCGGCTACGCCGGCCGAATCACCGAGCGCAAGGGCGTCCACCTGCTCGTGGCGGCCGCCGAGCAGGTGGAGAGCGCCGACCTCCGGGTCTTCGGGGCGTTCGACCCCGAGACCGAGCCGTACCACGCCCGGCTGGCCGACCGCGCGGGCGAGTCGACGGCGTTCCGCGGGTGGTACGCCGACCGGCCGGACCCCTACCGGGAGATGGACGTGCTGGTGCTGCCGTCGGTGTGGTACGAGAACAGCCCCCTCGTCGTCCAGGAGGCGTTCGCGTCGGGCGTCCCGGTCGTGACCGCCGACGTCGGCGGGATGGCCGAGCTCGTGACCGACGGCGAGGACGGCCTGACGTTCCCCGTCGGCGACGCCGACGCGCTGGCCGACCGGCTCCGGCGACTCGCCCGGAACCCGGACCTCGTGGCCGACCTGCGCGAGGGGGTGTCCGAGCCGACGCGGCTCGACGACCACGCCGGGGCGCTGGCCGACCTGTACGCCGACTGCGTCGGGCGGAGGGCGTGACGTGGCGAGCGTGCTGGTGCTGGCCCGCGAGCCGCCCCACCCGCCGAACGCCGGCGACCGGATCGTCACCCACGGGTTCGCCCGGGGGCTGGCCGAGCGCGGCCACGACGTCCACCTGGTGGCCTACGGAACGGAAACCGAGCGGGAGCGCGCGGCGGCGCTGACCGAGTACGCCGACTCGGTCCGGCTCGTCCCCCGGGCGAAGAGCGACCTCCCGGCCCGGCTCCGGAAGCTCCGGCACTACGTGGCGGACCGGTCGGACGTGATGGCGATGTTCGGGTCGCCCTCGCTGACCCGGGCGGCCCGCGAGCGCATCCGGGACCTCGAACCGGACGCGGCGCTCGCGGAGCATCCCTACATCGGGCAGGTGTTCCGCGACGCCGGGGTCCGCCGGGCGGCCGCGGGCGCCGGGACGACGCTGGTCACGAACGCCCACGTCGTGGAGTTCGCGGTCCACCGCCGGTACCGCGGGCTCGCGCCGGACCTCGAGACCGGGGTCGAGCTCGCACTGGAGACGCCGCGGCTCCGCCGTGAGGAGCTGGCGGTGTACGCGGCCTCGGACCGCGTGCTGGTGCTGGGGTCGGAGGACCGCGCCGAGCTCGTCGACGCCGGCGTCGAGACGCCGGTGCTCACCCAGCACGTCGGGCTCGACCCCGAGGACTACGAGGTCCCGTCTCGCCCCCGCGCGGACGCCACCGACCTGCTGTTCTTCGGCTCGTACGGCTGGTTCCCCAACGAGGACGCGGTCACGACGTTCGTCGACGCCGCGTGGCCGCGGATTCGGGCGGCGCGCGACGACGCCCGCCTCCTGGTCGCGGGCCGGGACGCGCCCGAGTCGGTCCGGGCGACGGGCGAGGCTCCCGGCGTCGAGTTCGTCGGCGAGGTCGAGGACCTGGGTCAGGCGGTCCGGGACGCCGCCGCGGTGGTCGCGCCGCTCCGGATCGGCGGCGGGACCCGGCTCAAGGTGCTGGAGTCGATGGCGTGGGGCGCGCCGGTGGTCGCGACCGCCGCGGGGTTCGAGGGCGTCGACGCCCGGCCCGGCGCGGAGGTGGCGGTGGCCGACGACTGGGCCGGGTTCGCCGACCGGGCGGTCGACCTGCTCGCCGACCCCGAGCGCCGGGCCAGGCTGGGCCGGAAGGCCCGCCGGCGGATCGAGCAGGTGTACGCGCTCGACGCGGCGGCCGCGGAGCTCGAAGCCAACCTGGGTCTGGACAGCAGGAAGTGAACTCGGTTCTCTCCGGAACCGGTCCCGTCGGGTCGTCCCGTCAGGCCGTCTCGTAGACGGCGACCCGACCGTCGCTCTCGACGGCGACCCGGTAGTCGCCGACGCCGAACGAGAACGACCAGCCCTCGCGGGCGCCGGGGCCGGCGGCCGGGGAGCCGCGGTCGGAGGCGTGCCGGAAGAGCGCGTCGAGCGCGTCGACGTCCACGTCGCGGTACAGCTCGAAGTCGAGGTCGGTCGGGTCGACGCCCTCGGCGTCGGCGAGCGCCCCGTACACCGTCCGGCTCAGGGGGTCGTCGGCGCCGGTCGGGTGGCGGCGCTCTGCGACCGGCGGCGACTCGCGTTCGAGCGGAGTGGAGGTCCGAATTGCCATACGAGATAGTGGGCCGTATGGGGAATAAACCCCTATCAGACGGCCGTCAGACGCGCGCCAGACGGAGCCCCATCGGCGGGGTCCCATCGGGGTCGCGGGCCCACTCACTCCCGGGCGTCCTCGCGGACCTGCTCCATCAGTTCGAGCACCCACTTGCTGTGGGCCAGCGGGACCGGCGGCTGCTCGCCGCGTTCGAGCGCCTTCGCGGCCTCGTCGAACAGGTAGTAGTGGCCGTCGACGCTCTCCTCGCGGTGGCGGTCGAACCGCTCCTCGACCCGGTCGAGGCCGTACTCCCGGAGAGTGTCGGCCGCCCCGCGGGCGACGTTGCCGGCGGTGGTCGCGCTCCGGCCGAGCTGCTCGCCCAGGAGGTGGAACGGCCCCTCGTCGGCGTCGTGGGCGTCGATGGTGTTGGTCGAGATGTCGACCGTCGCGGACTGCTCGGTGCCGTAGACCCGTATCTGCTCGTTCGGCGCGGACCCGCCGACGAACGTGACCGAGCAGAGCACGTCCTCGCCGGTGACCCACTGGAGCGCGGTCCCGTCGTAGTCGAACCCGTCGTACTCCCGGACCGTCCGGGTCCGGACGTCCACGGCGTCGGCGTCGCGGGGGACGCCCCCGAGCGCCAGCGTCAGATAGAGCGGGTGTGGCATCCCCTCCTCGACGTCGCCGCCCGGCAGGTCGTACACCCACTCGCCCCGGTAGGTGTCGTCGGGCCGGCCCTCGCCGGTGAAGGTCGCCTCGACCGCCCGCACCTCGCCGAACTCGCCCGCCGCGAGCCGCCGGCGGAGCTCCCGGATCACCGGGTAGAACAGCCAGTTGTGGACGACCGAGACCGGGACTCCGTTGTCGCGGGCGAGTTCGCGGAGGTCGTCGAGCTCCTCCCGGGTGGTCGTCGCTGGCTTCTGGACGGTGACCGGGACCCCGCGCTCGATGGCCGCGCCGGCCAGTTCGCGGTGGCTCTGGACCGGCGTGGCGACGTGGACCCAGTCGAGGGCCTTCCCGTCGAGCATCGCCTCGGCGTCGGTGTAGGCCCGCCCGCCGTACTCGCCGACCGCGCCCCGGAGCGCCGACTCGTCGCGGTCGCACACCGCGACCAGCCGGGTCCGGGGGTTGCGGCTCACCGCCGGCAGGTGGTTGTTCTCGGAGACGATACCCGCTCCCACGACCGCGGTCCGCAGCACCATGGCCGACGGAGAGACGACGGAGAGCCGAAAAGGGGTTGTGGCCTCCGCCGGCGGCGAGCGGGCCGCAACGACTCCCTCGCGGAGAGAACCGAGGGAGCCAAGAACCTTTTGGGCGTCTGTCCGGTAGTAACGAGGCGAGAGAGTACGCACTGTGCGCCCGCTGCCGGGTGCAGGCCCGTCACTGTCGGACGGGGTCGCGTTCCAGGGTGCGGTCGGCGTCTCCGGTTCCTGCAGCGCGGCGTCTCGGTTCGCGCGACCGGTCGTTGTCGCGCGGGGTGCATCACAGGGTTCACGCTCCTCCGTACTATCATGACCGACCCAACGAGACGGAAAGACGGCGACCGAAACGCGCACGAACCGGAGAGGACCGACCCGTCCCCCGCCTTCGAGTTCGACTGCGAGTTCTGCGACGAGGCGTTCCTGAGCGAGACCGTCGAGGCGGTACGGGACCGCGGCGCGACCCACCTCGAGACCCACCGCGACAGCCTGCTGACCGAGTTCGCCGACCGCGAGCGGGGCCGGGAGTGCGACAACGACTGCGGGTACGTCTTCCCGGTCGGCGTCGACGAGGTGGCCGGCTTCGAGTGCCGGAGCTGCGGCCACGACAACTTCGAGTCGTTCGCGCACCGCTACCTCTACTGGCAGATAGAGCGGTCGTAGGGCCGGGCCGCGGGAATCGACGCGGCCGGGCCTCGGAATCGGACGCGGCCGGAGCCGGATTCGACGGCCGGGGTAGAGCGTGCGGGACAGTCGAGACGGCTTCCCCCATTTATCCGCGTCGACGCCGTACCGCCGCGGGGATGGGACGACTCGGCCGGATCGGATCCGTGGCGCGCGCGGTCGTCCTGGAGATGCGCCGGGAGGACGTCGCGTTCATGGCCGCCAGCATCGCGTACCACGCGCTGGTCTCGATGCTCCCGATCCTGTTCCTGCTGGTGCTGGTCGTCTCGACGTTCGGGAGCGCGGAGCTCGTCGACACCGCGCTCGGGCTGACCCGGTCGTTCCTCCCGGCGACGGGTCGGCGCATCGTCCTCGACGCGCTCCGGAACGCGACCGGCGACGCCGGGCTGTCGGTGGTCGGCGTCGCCGTCCTCCTGTGGGGGACCTCCAGGATATTCCGGGCGATGGACGCGGCGTTCGCGGAGATCTACGACACCGCCCGGGACAACTCGCTGCCGGCCCAGCTCCGGGACGCGGTCGTGGTGCTCGGCACGCTCGCGGCCATCGCGGTCGGCGCGGTGCTGTTCGGGACGGTCGTCCGGATCCCGCCGACCGTCCCGTTCGCCGAGTCGCTGGCCGACCTGGTCGCGATCCTGGGGCTGGCGGTCGCGTTCGTCCCGATATTCACGGTGTTCCCCGACACGGGCGTGTCGGTCCGGGAGGCCGCGCCGGGCGTGGTCGTCGCGGCGCTGGGCTGGGCCGCCCTGGAGCGGCTGTTCCACCTCTACGTCGCGTTCACGAACAAGCCCGACGTCTACGGGCTGGTCGGCACGCTGCTGTTGCTGGTGACGTGGCTCTACGTCGGCAGCCTGGTGCTGCTCGCCGGCGCGTCGGTCAACGCCACGCTGGCGGGCCGCGACGGGCGGCGGGCGGCCGCCCGGCGGTCGAAGCGCCAGTTCGGCCGGCAGGTCACCGACGCCGACAGCTTCGCTCGACGGCTCGACGGGCTGGTCGAGGAGGCCCGCACCGCGGACGTTCCGGCGGCCGAGCTGCGGCGGGCGCTCCGCGACCGGGCCGAGGAGGTCGCGGACGGCGAGGGCGACTCGACGGACGAGAGCGACAGGTCGTCTCGGCCGGACGAACCGGCCGCTGCGGAGACGGACGCGGACCGCGAGCGACGCTAACGGACTTCTCGCGCTACCACTTCGTCCACGTCACGACAGCTCCCTGTCCGCGATCTCCCGGATCTCGCGGTGGAACCGCTCGCGGCCGTACCGTCGCTCGATCTCTGCCGTTCCGCGTCGGAGCTCGCGGGCCTCCTCGGGGTCCGACAGCACGCGGTCGATGCGCTCGACGGCCTCGTCGGTCGTGCTGTAGGTCAGCCGGTCGCTGCCGACGATCTCGCGCTGGCCGCCGTTGTCCGGGACGAACGGGACCGTCCCGCCCGCGACGAGTTCGGCGACCGCCATCCCGAAGTGCTCGTGGCGCTTGCCGTGGAGGCCGTACCGGTGGGTGGTCACGATGTCGACCAGTTCCTCGCGGGAGACTTCGCCCTCGACGCGGACGTAGTCGCGCTCGGCGGCGGCCCGCTCCACCTCGCGGGTGTACTCATCGTCGTAGCCCGGCCCGACCAGGTGGAGGTGGACGTCGTGGCCCCGGTCGCGGACCCGGTCGACGATCTCGACGTTCTCGAGGACGTTCTTGTACCGCGCCAGCCGGCCGACGGTGACGAACCCGGGCTCGCGCTCGTCGAAGGGGCGGTCCCGCTCGGCGAACCCGCGGGTGTCGACCGGCGGGTGGACGACCTCGGGGCGGGCGCCGTAGGCGTCCTGGAACACGTCGGCGATCCACCCCGAGTTCGCCAGGACCGTGCTCTCCCGGACGCGGTCGGGGTCGAACCCGCCGACCAGCCAGGAGAAGCGGTCGTAGGCGTGGTCGACGAACCCGTCCTCGCCGACCCGCTTGGAGACGACCAGCCGGGCGAACCGCGGGGTGTGGACGTACTGGACCAGCGGGCCGGCGACCCCGAGCTCGTTGTCGGTGCCGACGGCCAGGTCGAACCGGTCGCGCTCGCGGGCGACGAACCGATTGAGCAGCGCGTTCCGGAGGTTGTACCGCGGGTCGTCGAGCCAGTCGAGGAACGACTCGACGAGCGGGGGTGTCCGGACCCGCACGTCGCGGACGTCGGTCCGGAAGTAGTCGTTGAGCTCCCGGAGGTCGGGGTCGGTCAGCGTGAGCAGGGTGACGTCGTGGTCGTCCTGCAGGGCCTCGAGGACGTTCATGCAGACGCCCTCGCCGCCGCCCTTCGCCGTCAGGTCCGTGTGCGCGACTGCTATCCGTGCCATGTGTTCGTCGTCGGAGATGTCTCGGATGGTTCGGTCCTCCCCTGCTCGGGGCGCGATTCCACGGAAAACACGACCCGGCGGAAAGTAAACGTGTGGGCCGACAGGTAGGAACCTCGATGGCAGTGTGAATCGTCAGTACCGATCGGACGGCGAACGCTCGGAAAGTCCCCGACGGTGGATCGGTCGGTCAGCTTTCGCGGGCTGGGACCTCACCGGTAGCCCAGGTCGGCCAGTCGACGCTCGACCGAGCGACTGGGGGAGTCGTCGGGCTCCTGTCCGGGGACTGTCTCGCTCCCGTCCTCGCCGGGGAACGCCGGGAGCGCGTCGCGGAGGTCGGACTCGACGTCGGGCGGTAGATCGACCGGTTCCTCGTCGGGGACCGAGAACCCCGCCGCGTAGTCGTCGCCGCGCGAGACGACCAGCTTGTACCCCCGCGAGTAGGCGGCCTTCTTCTCGTAGCCGTAGCGCCCGCTCTCGACCAGCGCGATGCGGTCCTCCGGGACGTCGCCGAACAGGGAGACGCCGCCGGCCGCGCGGTCGTCCGAGTCCGCGGTTCCGGGGTCGAACCCCACGGCGTCGGCGAGCGTCGGCGCGACGTCGACCAGCGAGACCGGGGCGTCCCGGGTCGAAGACGACCCGGCGTCGAGCGCCGAGAGCCCGTCGAGGCCCGCGACGCGGAGCGGGACCCGGGTCAGCGCCTCGTAGGGGGCGCCGCCATGGCCCACGCAGTAGGCCGGCCGGGAGTCGCCGAAGTGGCGGGCGGCGTGGGCCGCGCGCTCCCAGAACCCCTCGCCGTGGTCGCCGACCGCCACGAGCGCGACGTCGCCCAGCAGGTCGGTGAGCCGGCGGTGGTAGGCCGCGAGGCGGTTGTCCACGTACTCGACCGCCGCGCGGTAGAGCCGGCGGCGGTGCTCGCGGTAGCGGGCGACCGCGGGCGTGGTCTCGGTCACGTCCTCGTACCGCCACGACCGGACGTCCGGAATCGAGGGGTCGACGTCGTGGGCGCGCCAGTAGTCGGCCGGCGGGTCGACGGGCTCGTGGAGGTCCGCGAGGTGGAGATACGAGAACGTCGGTCGGTCGCGGCGCTCGCCGAGCCACGAGAGGTGGTCGCCGAGCACCTCGTCGGCGGAGGCGTCGGCCCGGAGGCGGTGGGTCCGGAACCGCCCGCCGAGCGCGAGGAATGGCACGAGCATGCCGAACCCGCCGTAGGTGTCGTAGCCCGCGCCGGCGAAGCGCTCGGCGATGCCCGTCGCGTCGCCGGTCGGCGGGAGGCCGATGACGTCCGCGACCGAGTCGGCGAAGTCGTCGGTCTGCCGGACCGCGCCGTGGTCGCTGGGGTACCGCCCGGTGACCAGCGAGGTGACCGACGGGAAGGTCCACGTCGACGGCGCGACCGCGGTCGTCCCCGCAAGCGAGTCGAGGAACGGCGTCGGCGCGTCGAGCAGGGTCGCGTCTGTATCTCGCGGGGCGCCGGAGCGGAACTCGTCCACCGCGTCCGCCCGGAGCGCGTCCACGGCGACCACGACCACGTGGTCCGGGGCCCCCTCGCCGCGGCGCTCTGTGGGGAGCGACCGCGACCGGAACTCGCGGTCGGCCCGTCTCTCTCGGTACCGGTCGGCCAGCCGCGCGTCGGCGTCGAGGCCCGCGTCGGCCGCCCTGTCGAGCGCCGCGAGCGCGTCGGTCGTCCAGTCCATGTCTCCCCCGGACGCACGACGGAGACCGGCAAAGAACTGGTGGCACAGCCGTTTAGTCGCGCTCGGCCAAACATCCGCCGGGGGAGTCCGATGGCACAGGACGAGGAGACCGTCTCGGTCGTCGTGCCGACCTACTACCGCAACGACCGACTCCGCGAGGCGCTCGACAGCGTCGCCGCCCAGACGTACCGACCGATAGAGGTCGTCGTCGTGGACGGCTCGGGGGAGGCCCGCGCCCGGCCGGTCGTCGAGGCGTTCGATGACGAGGCGTCCACGGGCGACGAAGGTGGCGCGCTCGACGTGACCTACGTCGCCCAGGACCGCGACGAGGGGCCCCAGGCCGCCCGGAGCATCGGCGCCGAGCGGGCGACCGGTGCGTACGTCCAGTTCCTCGACGACGACGACCGGCTCCTGCCCGAGAAGCTCGCCGCGCAGGTGTCGCGACTGGACAGTGCCGAGCGCGTCGGCGTCGTCTACTGCGGACTTCGCGACGAGGAGTGGGGCGAGATTCGACCGGACGACCCGCTCCGGGGCGACGCCCTGGAACGCGCGCTCCGCATCGACACGTTCCCGGCCATCCCGTCGACGATGCTCGTCGACGCCGACGTGCTGGCCGAACTGCTCCCGCTGGGCAACCGCCACGGCGCCGACGACTCCGGGATGAAGATCGAACTGGCGCGCCGGACCGACTTCGACTACGTCGACCGGGTGCTGGTCGAGCGCGGCAAGCCCGACGACCCGCTGTCGTCGTCGTGGGCTCACGTCGAGGGGCGCAAGCGCCTCGTCGAGAGGTACGCCGACCTCTACGACGAGTTCCCCGACGAGGTCTGGCGCACCGCGGTCCGTCAGACCTACTATCGGCAGGGCCGCAAGCACCTGGAAGAGAAGCGCTGGTCGGCGGCCGCGGTCGCCTCGCTCGCCCGGGCGGCCGTTCTGACGCCCGAGGACCGCGGCGAGTACGTCCGGGACGCGCTCGCGGCGGTGTTCGGTCGGCCGGGGATGGCGGCGGTCGACCGGTTCGGCTGACCTCGCGACGGGTTACGTCCGGTCGGGCGACTCGACGCGGCGGCCTTCCGAGTTATCAGCGCCGCCGGAGGCCTCCGATTCGTCCGCGTCGTCGGCTTCGGCGGTGTTGTCAGCCTCTGACTCGCTCACGCCGTTGGTCTCGTCCACATCCGCACTTCCACCGTCGTTCTCGTGGTCGTCGTCCGTGTCCACGTCGCTCTCGGCCGCGGGACCGTCCTCCGCGGCGACGTCGTCGGAGACGCCGAGTTCGGCCGGGGACGCGACCTCGCCGGTGAGGTCGCCGTCCCGGCCGAGCGTCCCGTCGCCCTCGACCTCGGTCTCGAAGCGGTCGAGCGCCGCCGACAGCCGCTCGGCCCGGGCAGTCAGGTCGCTGGCCGACCGCGAGACCGCGGTGAGCGCGGTTGTCTGCTCCTCGGCGGCCGCCGCGACGTTCGAGGCCTCCTCGGTCGTCGACTCGCTGATTGCCGCCACCTCGTCGAACATCGAGACGACCTCCTCGGTCGCCTCGGCCTGGCGCTCGGTGGCCTCGCTGATGCTCTGGACGCCGGTGTTGGTCTCCTCGACGTAGTCGGCGATCTCCCCGAGCGCCTCCACCGCGCTGGCGATGGAGTCGGTGTGCTCGGCGATCTGGTCGCTGGCCGACTGGACCTCCGCGCCGGTGCGCTCGGTCTGGGTCTTGATGCGGTCGAGGCGGTCCTCGACGTCCTCGGCGGCGATCTTGGCCTCCTCGGCGAGGTCCTTGATCTTGTTCGCGACCGCCGCGAACCCCTCGGGGTTGCCGCCGTCGGTGCCCGACCGCGAGACCTCGATGCTGGCGTTCAGCGCGAGCATGTTGGTCTGGGTGGCGATCTCCCGGATGAACTCGACGAGCTCGTCGACCTCGGCCACCTCGTCCTCGAGGCGCTCGATCTCGGCGACCGCCTCGTCGGACTCGGCCTCGATCTCGGCGAGCCCGCGGATCGCGTCCTGGGCGGCCTCGCGGCCCTCCCGGCCGGTCTCGGCGGTCTCGGCCGCGACGGACGCGACCTGGTCGGAGGAGGCCGCGATCTCCTCGGTGGTCGCCGACAGGCTGCCGAGCTCGTCGCCGACGGTCTGGAGCCGGTCGTTCTGGTCGTCGGCGCCGTCCGAGATCTCCTGGACGGACTCGGTGACCTGCTCGCTGGCCGCGTACACCTCCTCGGAGGAGGCGGTCACGACCTCGCTGGCCTCGGCGACCTCGTCGGCGAACGCCGCCAGGTCGGCCATCGTGGCCTCGGTGTCGGCCAACATCGCGTTGAACGACTCGGCGATGGCGGTCATCGCCTCGCTGTCGCTCTCGGGGTCCATCCGCCGGGTGAGGTCGCCGTCGGCGCACGCCTCCATCACCTCGCGGTAGTCGTCGGCCTTGCGCTCGAGGTGGTCGTTGAGCCGCTCGGTCGTCCGTATCTGGTCGCGGAGCTCGTCGCGCATGGCGTCGAACGCCCGGTAGAGCCGACCGAACTCGTCCTCCCGGTTGGTCTCGAGGGCCACGTCGAGGTCGCCCTGCTCCATCCGCCGGCTCCGCTCGCGGAGGTCGGTCAGCGGGCGGACGGTCCGCCGGCCGAGGACGAGGCCGACGCCGAGCAGCGAGACCAGGCACGCGCCGACGAGCAGGCCGATGTTCCGGCCGACCGCGGAGCTCAGCGCGAACGCCTCCCGCTCGCGTATCGCGGTCGCCGCGACCCAGTTCGAGCCCTCGATCGGCGAGTAGGCCACCACGTAGCCGTTCCGCTGCCGGACGCTGACCGCCGAACGGTCGGTCCCATCGCCGTCGTCGGCGGCGCCGGCGTCTGCGATTCCGCCCGCCCCGTCGGCCAGCAGGCCCGCCGAGGAGACGTTCGTCACTCCGCTCTCCAGCACGGTCTGGCCCTCCTCGTTGACGATCCAGGTCGTCTGGTTGGTCGCCGGCTGGTGGAGCCGGCGGACCCGGTCGTCGATGCCGCCCGCGACGACCAGGTACGTGTCGTCGCTGCCGGCGACCGGGCTCGCGACCGCCATGTACTCGTGGTCGTCGGTGTACCACGGGGAGTCCTCGTCGGTCCACGTCGTGGTCTTCGAGACGTAGGCGTGGGAGGTCCAGACGTCGTCGTCGCCGTCGAACGACGCCGCCACCGACGCGTTCGACCAGGGCATCTCCACGCGGTCGAGCGACCAGCCCTCGACGGTCCGGCGGGTGCTCGCCGCGACGACGCCCCGCTCGGTGTCGACCAGGTACATCGCCCGCACCCCGTTCGAAGAGCGGTTCATCGCCGCGGCCAGCCGGCGGCGCTGCTCGGTCCGGTTGCCGGCCGCCAGCGACGACCGGGCCGACAGCGTCCGGGTCTGGGTCCGGAGCCCGGCGATCCAGTCGCTCAGCGAGTCGGCCTGGAGCCGAACCGTCGACTCGACTTCGGCGGTCGCCTCCTCGCGGGCCATCTCCCTGGCGTCGACGTAGGTGACCGCTCCCGCCGCCCCGACGACGAGCACGACCAGCAGTATCGAGACCGTGAACTTCACCGCGTAGCGCTGCCGGATCGGGGCCGGCGTCACCGCGGCGACGAATCTGCTCCACAGAGACCGTCCCGCCGACGCTCCGTCGTCTGTCGACGCTCCTTTATTTTCATCGGCCATTTATGTATTCACCATTCCGAGACCCTCGGTATAAATCTGATTGCCGATTCAATCATCTGATTCACGCGGCAATTCTGTCCCTTTCGCCAGGAACTGGCGCTCTCTCTGAACTTCTCTGAGAACTGCCGGCCATCGCGTCGCGGTCGGCGGATCGGTGGGGGCGCAGTGACAGTTCCGGAACTACGTCTAATACTTGACTCTATCCGTACGCCGTGTAGCGGTGGCAGGTTCCGAACCGCGGGTCCTCACTCTCTCGATACTTCACTCTCTATACTTCGCCCTCTATACATATCTCACTTGGTACCTCGATAACTCTCACCTCGCTCACTCGACGGTGGCGGCGCAGGACCACGACCAGTTTAGAGGGTCGGCCCCGAACCCCGACCCATGGAAGACCGCGACGAACTGCTGATGACGCCCGGCCCGACCGCCGTCCCGCCCGAGGTCCGGGAGGCGACGAGCCGCCCCATCGTCAACCCCGACGTGGAGGCGGAGTTCTCGTCGTTCTACCGGAGCCTGCTCGACAAACTGGCGCGGGTCTACGACACCGACGACGACGTGCTGGTGCTGAGCGGCGAGGGGATGCTCGGCCTGGAAGCCGCCGTCGCTTCGCTGGTCGCGCCCGGCGACGAGGTGCTGTGCCTGGCCAACGGCATCTTCGGCGAGGGGTTCGCCGACTTCGTCGAGATGCACGACGGCGAGCCGACCGTCCACGACGCGCCCGCCGACGCTGGGTTCGACGTCGATGCGGTGAAGAAACGCGTCGAAGACGGGGACTTCGAGGTCGCCACGATGGTCCACTGCGAGACGCCCACCGGCGTCCTGAACGACCTCGACGAGGTGCTCGGAGTGCTGCAGGACGCGGGCGTGCTGACCGTCGTCGACGCCGTCTCGTCGCTCGGCGGGACTCCGGTGCCGACCGACCGCATCGACGTCTGTCTGGGCGCCTCCCAGAAGTGCTTCAGTTCGCCGCCGGGGCTGACCACGCTGTCGGTCAGCGACCGGGCGTGGGAGAAGGTCGAGGCGACCGAGCAGGACACCTTCTACACCAGCCTCGGACCGTGGCAGGACGTCGAGATTCCCGAGGACTCGCCGCCCCACCTGCCGTACACCCACTCGGTCACGAACCTCTTCGCGCTGGACGCGTCGCTCGACCGCCTGCTCGACGAGGGGCTGGAGTCGGTGTACGACCGCCACGCGTCGGTTGCCGAGGAGTGCCGCGAGCGCGGCCGCGACCTCGGACTGGAGCCGTTCGCCGCCGACGAGGCGCTGTGCTCGCCGACCGTGACCGCGTTCGCGGTCGAGGGCCGGGCCGGCGACCTCCAGCGGCGGCTCGCCGACGAGCGGGACGTGATCCTCTCGACGGGACTCGGCGACCTGGCCGACGACGTGCTCCGCGTGGGTCACATGGGCTACAACGCCGACCCCGAGCGCGTCGAGCGCACGATGGACGCGCTGGCCGCGGTCCTCGACTGACGGGGCGCTGCCGGTCCGCTCTTCCGCGCGGTACGCCGTCAAATCAGCAGCAGGACCGCCGCGTACGCCGCGGCGCCGGCGCCGAACGCCCAGAAGTTGCTCTCGCGCTCCTCGGGGAGCTCCTCCTTGACGACGTTGAGGATCACGCCGCCGGCGAGGAACGCGAACAGCGCCGACACCGCGGCCGGGGTCACCGCGGTCGCGACGCCGACGACCGTGCCGGCGACGACGCCGCCCGCGAGCAGCCACCGGCCGGTGTCGTCGTAGGCGTCGCGGTGGTGCTCCCGGAGCCCGTGGTCGTTGACCACGAAGTGCAGGCCCATCGCGACCGCGAAGAGCGCGAGGCTCGCCGGCCCCGACTCCTCGCGATGGACCAGCAGGTAGCCGATGAGCAGGTTGTAGGCCGTGAACGAGCCGACGTGGAGCCAGAAGACGCCCGCGGAGGTCTCGGTCCGCTCGCCGCCGACCGTCTCGGGGCTCTCCGACCGACTCGCGAGCCGTTCGAGCCCGTAGAAGGCGGCGAACCCGGCCAGCGCGAGCAGGTAGACGTGGTGCTCGAGGAGCCCGACCGCGCCGGCCTCGAAGGCGCGCTGGCGCTCGCCGAGCTCCGGCAGGACGTGGACGAACACGTAGGCCACCGAGACGCCGCCCGCCCCGGAGAGCCAGTAGCTCCGCGGGACAGCGCGGAGGCCGAGCCGGCCGGCGAACAGGTGGACGACCGCGAGCGCGAGCGAGAGGGCGACGAGGACGGTCTCGGCCACGGCGTGGGTTGGGGGCCGCCTATCTAACTCGTTACGGCCGTGCACGCGGGAGTCTCGGGCCCGGGGACGACGTTGCTTCGACGGGTTTAAGTTTCGCATGACCATTCTCTCGGAACGAGACAGGCTACGCCTGTTTCACTGACCCGTAGGAGCGTCCTGCGTACTACGGAGGTGAACAATGGCAGATCAGGAGATAGAGCAAGCAGTCTCTCGCGCACTCGAGGATGCACCCGAGCGGAACTTCCGCGAAACGGTGGACCTCGCGATTAACCTGCGCGACCTCGATTTGAACGAACCGTCAAACCGCGTCGACGAGAGCGTGGTTCTCCCGTCCGGCACCGGCCAGGAGACCCAGATCGTCGTGTTCGCGGAGGGCGAGACCGCCCTCCGCGCCGAAGACGTGGCCGACGAGGTCTTCGACGGCGACGACCTCGAAGACCTCGGCGACGACGACGACCGGGCGAAGGACCTCGCCGACGAGACCGACTTCTTCATCGCCGAAGCGTCGCTGATGCAAGACATCGGTCGGTACCTGGGGACCATCCTCGGGCCGCGGGGGAAGATGCCCGAACCGCTCCAGCCCGACGACGACGTCGTCGAGACCGTCAACCGGATGAAGAACACGGTCCAGCTCCGGAGCGGCGACCGGCGCACCTTCCACACCCGCGTCGGCGCGGAGGACATGTCCGCGGAGGAGATCTCGGACAACATCGACGTCATCCTCCGCCGGCTCGAAGCGAACCTCGAGAAGGGGCCGCTCAACATCGACAACGTCTACGTCAAGACGACGATGGGCCCGGCCGTGGAGGTAGCCTAAGATGTCAGCCGAAGCCGAACGCAAGACCGAGACCATCCCCCAGTGGAAGCGCGAGGAGGTCGACGACATCGTCGACCTCATCGAGGGGTACAGCAGCGTCGGCATCGTCAACGTGACGGGCATCCCGTCGCGCCAGCTCCAGACGATGCGGCGCAACCTCCACGGCAGCGCCGAGCTCCGGATCAGCCGGAACACGCTGCTCAACCGGGCCCTCGACGAGGTCGACGAGGGCGTGGAGGAGCTCAAGGAGTACGTGGCCGGCGAGGTCGGACTCATCGGCACCAACGACAACCCCTTCGGGCTGTACAAGCAGCTCGAGGAGTCCAAGAGCCCGGCGCCCATCGGCGCCGGCGAGGTCGCGCCCAACGACATCGTCATCCCCGAGGGCGACACGGGCGTCGACCCGGGCCCGTTCGTGGGCGAGCTCCAGTCCATCGGTGCGGCGGCCCGCATCATGGAGGGGTCGATCCACGTCACCGAGGACAGCCTCGTCGTCGAGGAGGGCGAGGAGGTCTCCGACGACGTGGCCAACGTCCTCTCGGAGCTCGGCATGGAGCCCAAGGAAGTGGGCCTGGACCTCGAGGCGGTCTACTCCGACGGCGTGCTGTTCGAGGCCGACGAGCTTGCCATCGACGTCGAGGAGTACCGCGCCGACGTCGAGGCCGCGGCGGCCCGCGCCCGGAACCTCTCGGTCAACGCGGTCTTCCCGACGGCTCAGACCACGCCGACGCTCGTCCAGAAGGCGACCGGCGAGGCCAAGAGCCTCGGGCTGCAGGCCGAGATCGAGAGCCCGGACGTCGTGCCGGACCTCGTGTCCAAGGCCGACGCCCAGCTCCGCGCGCTCGCCGCGCAGATCGACGACGAGGAGGCGCTGCCTGACGAGCTCGCCGACGTCGAGGCGCCCGCGGCGGGCGCCGAGGCCGAGAGCCAGGACGAATCGAGCGACGAAGAAACCGAATCCGACGCCGACGAGGCCGACGCCGACGAGGAGGACGACGATGACGACGACTCCGCGGGCGGCGAGGGTCTCGGCGTGATGTTCGGATAACCAACGAACCTTCAGACTACAACAATGGAATACGTTTACGCTGCACTCATCCTGAACGAATCGGGCGAAGAGATCAACGAGGAGAACCTCACCAACGTGCTCGACGCCGCCGGCGTCGACGTCGAGGAGTCCCGCGTCAAGGCGCTCGTCGCCGCGCTCGAGGACGTCGACATCGACGAGGCCGTCGAGCAGGCCGCTGCCGTGCCCGCCGGCGGTGCCGCCGCGGGCGGCGCTGCCGCCGAGGGCGGCGCTGCCGGTGGCGAGGAAGGCGGCGACGAGGAGGCCGAAGAGGAAGAGGCCGCCGAGGAAGAAGAGGAAGACGAAGAGGACGAGGCCAGCGGCGAGGGCCTCGGCGAGCTCTTCGGCTGAGTCGGCTCCACGCCCCCGAACCGGATTTTTCTTTCGCGCGCTACCGGGTAGCGGCCGCGCTGTGACGTGGAAGCCCGCGGACCCTCTGGCTATGCGCACGAACCTTTAAACCGGAAAGCGGGACGAGAGTGCCCCGATGGAGGCACTCGGCGTCCGAGTCGGACTCGAAGTCGGAGCGTCGGCCGCGGCGCTGGCGTTCGTCCTCGGCGGCGTCGCGCTCGGCGCGCTCAGCGGGCTGACGCCGGGCCTCCACGTCAACAACCTCGCGCTCATGCTGGCGTCGGTCGCACCCGCGGTGCCGGGCCCGCCGCGACTCGTCGGCGCGGCGATGCTGGCCGCCGGCGTGGTCCACTCGTTCCTCGACGCGGTGCCGGCGCTGGCGCTCGGGGTGCCCGACGCCGCGATGGCCGCCACCGCGCTGCCGGGCCACCGCCTCGTTGTCGCCGGCCGCGGCCGGGAGGCGGTCCGGCTCTCGGCGCTGGGCAGCGGACTCGCGGTCGCGTTCGCGGTCCCGCTGGCGGTGCCGGTCACCCGCGCGATGACCGCCGCCTACCCCGCGGTGCGGGCCCACCTCCCGGTCGTCCTCGGCGCTGTCGTCGCCTTCCTGCTGCTGACCGAGGGGTCGCTCCGGGCGACGCTGGGCGGCGGGGCCGCCTTCCTCGGGAGCGCGACGCTGGGGTACGCGACCCTCGACCTCACGCCCGCCGCACCGCTCGACGCGGGCGGGATGCTCACGCCGCTGTTCGCCGGCCTGTTCGGCGCACCGGTCCTGGTCGAGGCCTGCGCCGGGTCGGGCGTCCCCGAGCAGGCCGACGCCGAGATCGCGACCTCCCGGCGGTCGGTCGCCGTCACGGCGCTGACCGGCAGCGTCGCTGGCGCGGTCGTGGGCTACCTCCCGGGCGTCTCGGCCGCCGTCGCGGCGGTGCTGGCGCTGGCGGTCGTCCCGGGGTCGACCGGCGCCCGCGGGTTCGTGGTGACCACCAGCGGGGTCAACACCGCCAACACCGTCTTCGCGCTGTTCGCGCTCGCGGCGCTCGGCGCGCCCCGGACCGGCGTCATGGTCGCGCTCCGGGAGGCGAACGCCCCCGTCAACCTCCCGCTGCTGCTCGCCGCCGCCGGCGTCGCCGGAGTGGCGGGGTTCCTGCTGGTGCTCGGCGTGGGCGACCGCTACCTCCGGGCGGCGGGCGCGATCGACCAGGTTCGCCTCTCGGCGAGCGTGCTCGCCCTGCTGGCCGGATTGAGCTGGCTGTTCGCCGGCGGCGTCGGGATCGCCGTCTTCGGGGTGGCGACGCTGGTCGGGCTGGTGCCGGCGCGGTACGGGGCGCGCCGGGTCCACCTGATGGGGGTGTTACTCGGGCCGCTGATCGTCGGCGCGTGAGCCCTCGGCGGCTCGCCGGTCGGTCGGGCCGTCGGTTTCGAGAATCCGCTTCGTCCGGCGGTGGCGGTCGCGGAACATCGGCTCGAATCCTAACCGGCCGAGCTGGCCGAGCAGGCCGCCGACGATCGGGAGTTCGTACTCCACGCGATCGCGGACGAGGGTGGTGCGCTCGTCGACGGCGTAGAACTGGTGGGAGTGACGCCACGCGGGGAACGGGCCGTCGTTCATCACGTCCTCGAAGACGGCGGTACCTTCGTCGACCTCGCTTCGGACGATGCGCGACGTCCACCGCTGGCGGGGCCCGACGCCGAACGGCCGCATCGACATGTCGATCTCGGACCCCGCCTCCAGTTTCGCGTCGGCGTCGCGCTCCTCGCCGTCCGGCCCGCAGACGCGCTCGACTCGGAGGCGCATCCAGTCGGGCGTGAGCGCCTCCAGTCCCCCGATCCGGGAGTGGAACTCCCAGACGTCGTCGAGCGGCACGTCGACCCGGACCTCGCGCTGGTAGGTAGGCACGGTCGAAAGTAGTGCCACCGGAGACAAAACTCCCGGGGCGGCGACAGGGGCGTCCGGCAAATACTGACTGTCACATCGAGGGTTTATATTCCCGCACCGTCTTCCCATTCCACATGGTTTCGGAGCGCGCGACTCGGACGACCCCGTTCGCCGCGATGGACGTGCTCGAACGGGCCAACCGCATGGACGACGTGGTGCACCTCGAGGTGGGCGAACCCGACTTCGACACCCCGGCAGCGGTCACCGAGGCGGCAGTCGCGGCGCTCCGCGCAGGCGAGACGGGCTACACCTCCTCGCGGGGCAAGCCGGAGCTCCGGCGGGCCATCGCGGCCTACTACGACCGGCGCTACGGCGTGGACGTCGACCCCGAGCGCATCGTCGTCACCTCCGGGTCGTCGCCCGCGCTGCTGCTGGCGTTCTCGACGCTGATCGACCCCGGCGACGAGGTGGTGCTGACCGACCCGTACTACGCCTGCTACCCCAACTTCGTCCGCCAGACCGGCGGGCGCATCTCGACGGTCCCGCTGTCGGCCGACGAGGGGTTCCGGCCGCGGGTGAGCGAGTTCGACCGCGTCCTGAGCCCGGAGACCGAGGCGCTGCTGCTCAACTCGCCCGCGAACCCGACCGGCGCGGTGCTGGAGGGGTCGACGCTCGAGGAACTGGTCGACCTGGCCGGCGAGAACGACGCCACCGTGGTCGCCGACGAGGTGTACCACGGGCTGACCTACGAGGGTGAGGACCGCTCGGTGCTGGAGTTCACCGACGACGCCTTCGTGCTCGACGGCTTCTCGAAGCGGTTCGCCATGACCGGCTGGCGGCTCGGCTGGATGGTCGCGCCGCCCGACTACGTCGGCCACGTCAACCGAATCGCCCAGAACACCCTCATCTGTGCGCCCAACTTCGTCCAGTCGGGCGGCGTCGCGGCGCTGGAGTCGGGCGCGGACTTCCTCGACGAGGTCCGGGACACCTACCGCGAGCGCCGGGACTACCTCGTGAGCGAGGTCGAGGACTGGGGGCTGAGCATGGGGTACACGCCCGGCGGCGCGTACTACCTGCTGATCGACGTGAGCGACCTGCCCGGCGACGCGTTCGACGCCGCGGACTTCTTCCTCGAGGAGGCGGGCGTGGCGATGACCCCCGGTCCGGACTTCGGGACGAACGCCGAGGAGTGCCTGCGGGTGTCGTACGCCAACAGCGCCGAGCGGCTGGCCGAGGCGTCCGAGCGCATCCAGCGCGCGCTCGCGAGCGTCGAGCTCTCGCCGGCGGACTGAGACCGCGAACCGGGAGTCGAGACCGGGACAGCCGATTGGGCGTCTGGTCTCGGCTGGCGTCGATGTCACGTGGCCCAGAACAACAGCGACGCGTCGCAGTCCGCTTCGTCGGTGTCGGCGTACGCAGTCCTCGTCGCCGTCTCCGTCGCCGGTCCGGTTCTCCGCCGCTTCGAGTTACAACCGCGGGGCTCGGGAACCGAGCGAACGACTCCCGTCACGGTACGGCGTCCCTGAACCCGCGAGTTACTTCAGGCGCTCCTGGAGGAACGACGGGTGGGCCGCGGTCACGCCCTCGACGTCCAGGATTTTCTCGCTGATGACCTCGCCGACGGCGTCGCCGTCGGCCGCCCGGACCTCGGCCATGAGCATGTGGTCGCCCGACGAGGAGTAGAGGGTCTCGACCTCGTCGAGCTCCTTGAGTTCGCGGGTCGCGTCGACGTACTCCTCGCTGGCGACGTCGATGCCGACCAGCGCGATGGACTTGCTGGAGAGCTTCTTCGGGTCGATCTCGGCGGAGTACCCCACGATGACCCCCTCGTCCTCGAGCTTCTCGATGTACTTGCGGACCGTGGGCTTCGAGACGTTCGCCCGTTCGGCGATCTCGGCGTAGGACGCCTGGGCGTCCTCCTCGAGGACCGACAGGATCCGGTCCTCCGTGGACTGCGTGCTCATTACCAGTGTATTTCGGATACGGGAAAAAATACCTTCCGAATGGGAAAACGGTTTGCGTTCCGACCGAACGCGCGTTCGACCGGGCTGGGACGGCCCGTCGCGTCGACGGAACGCGGAACGACCCGTTACGACGGGCCGACGACTGCAACCGGTCGAACGCGGTGGGACGGTGGCCGTCGTCGCGGTGGAACGATGTCCACCCTTTTCGGCACGGCGGACCGTCTCCGCGGTATGGCACGACGCTCGCGACGTCGATTCCTGCAGGTCTCGCTCGCCGGAGTCGCCACTGCCCTCGCCGGGTGCGGGTTGCCCGGCGGTGGCGGCGAGGGCGGAGAAGGTGGCGAAGGCGGAGAAGGCGGGGAGGGTGGCGAAGGTGGAGAAGGTGGAGAAGGTGGAGAGGGCGGAGAAGGAGGAGAGGGCGGCGAAGGTGAAGAGGGTTGAGCAGGCGGAGAGGAAAGTGGAAAAGGTTGAGCAGGCGGAGGCGAAAGCGGAGAAAGTTGAACAGGCGGAGGCGAAAGCGGAGAAGGCGGAGGAAGGCCGGAGAAGACGACGAAGAGAGAGGGTGAACCGAACCTCGTCGGAGCGAGGACGGAAGGAAAGGGGCTGGAGGCTACGCTCCCGACGAGAGGGAGTGGTCCGCTGGTCAGTAGCGCGAAAAAGCGATGAAACGGCCGGGCCGCCGAACGCGGCTTACTTGTGGCGGTCGAGCAGGTCGTAGCTGCGCTCCCACTCGTAGTCCTCGTCGAAGTACCGCTCGGCCAGCGGCTCCTCGGGCATGTCGCCCGTGGCCTGCTTCTCCTGCTGGTAGGACGGCCGGTCGGTGTCCTGGTAGAATCGACCCGTGAGGACCGTCCCCTCGTAGAGGGCGTTCTCGGCCTCCTGCATCATCTCCGACGCCTCGCCGCGGTCGGTGATGTCGAAGTCGTAGTCGTCGCTGTCCTGCACGTCGATGTACGGGACGTACTGCTTGGCGTCCTTGTTCCAGGTCGGACACTGGGTCAGGAAGTCGACGTGGGCGAACCCGTCGTGCTCCATCGCCTCCGCGAGGATCTCCTTGGCCTGGTTGGGGTTGACCGCCGCGGTCCGGGCGACGTACGAGGCCCCGGAGGTCAGCGCCAGCGACAGCGGTCGCACGGGCTGCTTGGCGCTGCCGTGGGGCTGGGTCTTCGACTTGTGGCCCTTCGGGCTGGTCGGGGACGTCTGGCCCTTCGTCAGCCCGAAGATCTCGTTGTCGAAGACGATGTAGGTCATGTCGTGGTTCTCGCGGGCGGTGTGCATGAAGTGGTTCCCGCCGATGCCGTAGCCGTCGCCGTCGCCGCCCGCCGCGATGACCTCGAGGTCGGGGTTGGCCATCTTGGCGGCGCGGGCGACCGGCAGGGCCCGGCCGTGGATGGAGTGGAACCCGTAGCTCCGGAAGTAGCTCGAGAGCTTCCCGGAGCAGCCGATGCCCGTGACCAGCAGGGTCTCCTCGGGGTTGCGACCGACTTCGGGCATCGCCTGCTTCAGCGCCTTCAGGACGCCGAAATCGCCGCAGCCCGGACACCACGTCGCCTGGGGTTCGATCTCGGGGGTGAACTCGTCTCTGTCGATTTCGCGCTCCTCGCCGATTGCGTTGAATGCACTCATGTTAATCACCCGTCGCGGACTCGATGCGGACGTTGTACTGGCTCAGGTCGGCCTCCCCGCCGAGCCGGCTCTCGAAGCCGGAGACGACCTCCCGGGGCTCGAAGGGGTTGCCGTCGTACTTGAGCAGGCTGTACAGCTTCTCGCCGAAGCGGCCGAGCTGGCCCTGGACGTGCCGGCGGAACTGGGCCGACGCGTTCATCTCGACGACGAGCGCCTCGTCGACGTCCTCGAGGAACGCGGTCACCTCGTCCTTGGGGAACGGCATGATGTCGCTGACGTTCATCGACTTGACCGAGTGACCCGACTCGTTGAGCTGGTCGACCGCTTCCTCGACGACGCCCTTGGTCGACCCGAAGCTGAGGATGCCGTACTCGGCGTCCTCGGGGCCGTAGACCGGCTGGTGGTCCGAGTTCTCGTCGAGCTCCTCGCGGATGGCGTCGAGCTTGGCCATCCGGCGGTTCATCTGGATGGTGCGGTTGTCGGGGTCCTCGCTGATGTGGCCGACCTCGTTGTGCTCGTTGCCCGACGCGAGGAAGTTCCCGCCCTTCTGGCCGGGGAGCGACCGGCGGCTGACGCCGCCGAAGCCGCTGCCCTCCTCGTCGTCGTACATGTACCGCTTGAACCGGCCGGCCTCCTGGACCGCGTCCTCGAGGTCCTGCTCGGTCACGACGCTGCCGAGGTCGGGGTTGGGCTCCTCGTCGAAGACGCCCTCCGGGACGGTCTGGTGGCCGCCCGAGAGCTTCTGGTCGTAGAGGACGATGGCCGGGATCTGGTAGTTGTACGCGATCTCGAACGCCTTGCGGGTCTGCTCGTAGCACTCCGCCGGGTCGCCCGGCGCGAACACGACGCGGTTCGAGTCGCCCTGGCTCGTGTACAGGACGTGCTCTAAGTCGCCCTGCTCGGGCTTGGTCGGCATCCCGGTCGAGGGGCCGGCCCGCATCGCCTCGACGAGCACGATGGGCGTCTCGGTGATCTCGGCGAGGCCGAGCGGTTCGGACATCAGCGCGAACCCGCCGCCCGACGAGCCGGACATCGCCTTCGCGCCGGCGTGGCTCGCGCCGATCGCCAGCGACGCCGCCGCGATCTCGTCCTCGACCTGCTCGGAGATGCCGCCCATCTCCGGCAGGTGCTGGGTCATGATAGTGAACACGTCGGTCCACGGGGTCATCGGGTAGCCCGAGATGAACCGACAGCCCTCGTCGAGCGCGCCGTACGAGATGCCGTGCGAGCCCGAGACCAGCACCGGCTCCTCGTCGTGGCTGCCGGTCGGGGCGCGGAGGTCGTGGGTGTGCTCGTAGTCCTCGTTCACCGACTCGTAGGCCTCCCGGAGGATCTGGAGGTTGGCCTCCAGCACGTCGCCGCTCATGGCGTCCTCCATCAGGCCCTCGATGTGCTCGAGCTCCATGTCGAGCAGCGCCGCGGTCGCGCCGACGCCGGCGGTGTTACGCATGACCTCGCGGCCGTGCTCCTTGGCGAGGCCGCGCAGGTCGAGGTCGTACACGTGCCAGTCGTTCTCCTCGACGCGCTGGTCGAAGTTCTCGATCTCGTCGGTGTCGAGCAGCCCGGCGTCGTAGACGATGACGCCGCCCTCGCGGAGCTCGTCGAGGTTCTCCGACAGCGGCTTGATCTCCTCGTTGCCGTAGTAGGCCTCCTCCTGGGGGTTCCGGGCGAAGCTGTCGCCCAGCGCGAGCAGGAAGTTGTAGTTGTCTCCTCGGGACTTTACCGGCTCGTCCTTGGCCCGAATCTCCACGTACGTGTGACCGCCCCGGATGCGCGACGGATAGTGGCGGTGCGTGAAGACGTTCAGGCCAGAGCGCATCAGCGCCTTGGCGAAGTTCTGGCTCGTCGAGTCGATCCCGTCTCCGGAACCGCCCGCGATTCGCCAGATAAGTTCGTCGTCAGTCATATTCGTAGCTCACGGCCGTTTGGGCCAGTAGGTCAAGATAGGTGAGTGAATCAGTAAAGCCTTTGCTATAGATTAGCAAGGATTGTTCATGAGGAATCGGCGGTAATGGCGGGTTTCTTACTGGTTTTCCACCTCTTGCGACGCCCGCTTCGTCGGCCGAATTCTGTCTCGGTTCCTCTTTACATTATCTTACTTCAAACATGTATTTTATAAGCCATGAGGGTAGAAAGTATTCGCATGCTGAAATGGATATCGGCGGCTCTGCTGGTAGTATTCGTCTCGGTAGCCACTGGAACCGCGGCGTTGCCGCGAACTGACACCGCGTTCGCGAACGAGGCACCGCTCGCAGACGCGGGACTCGACCAGGACGTGACGAAGGGCGCGACCGTCCTCCTCGACGGTACGGGTTCACGCGACCCGGACGGACGCATCCGACACTACAGGTGGTCGATACGGACGCCGGACGGGAACGAGATCACGCCCGACTGCCCCGACTGCGCTCGCACACGGTTCACGCCGACCGAGACGGGCCGGTACCGCGTCACGCTCACAGTCACGGACGACAACGGTGCGGAAAGTTCAGACACGCTCTACGTCGTGGTATCCCCCGGGACGGACCCCTCAATTTCTCTCTCAGGACCGACCCGACCGACCGCCGGGTCGACGGTGAACCTCACGGCGGACCTCGACGCCGGGGCCGCCGCGCTGGACTACGTCGTCTGGACCGTCGACGGCACGCCGTTCGCCAACCACACGCTCTCGGCAGATCAGCGGTCCGACACGGTGGCGAGGCGGTTTCCCACCGCAGGCGAGAGGACGATCACTGCGACCGTCTACGACGTCGACGGTCAGTCGGACACGGCATCGCTCGGCATCTCGGTCACCCCCGAACCGGATACGCCGCCGACGTGGCGTGAGCGGGACCCGAACTCGTCCACTGCCATCGCCGAGCGCGCCGCGCCAGTCGTCGACGGCGATACGGTTGTGACGGGAACGAGACCGCTTCAGGGTCGGTACGACGTTCGCCTGGACGTGTCGTCGGCCAGCGTCCGATCCGTCACGTGGCGCAACACCTCGACTCGAATCGGCACGGGAACCACCCTTCGCCGGAGCTGGGAGCCGGGCGAACACGAACTCTACGCCGTGGTCACGTACGTCGACGGCTCCCAGAACGTCGCGACGTTCGCCGACGGCAGTACCACCGTCGTCGCGGACCCGGCGCCGAACGTGTCCGTCGAGTCACTCGAACGGTTCGGCTCGATTTCGGGGACCGTCGGCGGATCCGACGGCTACGAGAACCTCGAACTGGTCCGCGTCGAGGTCGCTGGAGAGACGGTGGCGACGACCGAGTCGAGGGCTCGCCAGCAGTATCGCTCCCGGACCGGAGCCAGGCAGTTGCTGTCGTTCTGGCACTACGATTTCACGCCCGGAAAGCGGTACCGCGTGACCGTCGTCGCAATCGACGAACGCGGACAGACGACCCGAACGAGCAGGTACATCGAGCCGGTGAAAGAACCGGAGATCGTCCGGTCGGAGTTCGTCAACGGGCCTGTCGATTCGTATCACGAGCGCATCGACCCGAGTCGGTACAAGGCGCATCACGTCCTGAAGATTGATCTGAATGGGGTCGACAAGGGGAATGCCACCGTTAATTTACGACATAGTTCTAAAAATCTGATAAAATTAAGCCAAGAGAAGAAATTCTCTGAGCAGAAATCTCAACTCATTGTCTACTCTTCCTGGGGTGGACAAATTCCAAAGCACTATCATCCAAGGATGGTATTTGACACAAAATTTGAACAAGTAGACTGGGATGGTTCTAATATCAGTAGTTTTCAAGTAACACCTAGTAAACCGGAACTCCGTTTAGATGTTATTAACGACGGTACAAAGGAATACATCACAAGAGACCACGGAATTCTCGTAAATGCAAGCAGTTCGTTCGATCCCGACAAGACGGATCTCAAGTACATCTGGAAGTACGGTGCAACTCCGACGAAACCGGATAATACGACCGCAAAATTCCGTGCATACGAGAGAGCAGCAAGTATCATCGAGGACGGATACGATTTACAAACGAAGCGTAACTTCGACTTCCTGAATTACTTTATTCCGGAAATATCGTCAAAGGAGGTTGTGACTGAAGGGCCGTATTATCCCGGTGATGAAGTACGCCTACGAGTCAAGACAGACGCATACCATCTCTCAAAGCAAACTTACTACGACGACCTCCAAATCGGTATTTCGACGTCGCTGCCGAAGGCAGACGTGGTGAAGTGGGAGACGGTCAAGGCACCCGACAGTGAGCATTCAGAACCGACGGAGTACGCTCGACGCTACGTCGGAATCGTCGAGATTCCGGCATCAGCACTCGTTGAGCAACGTCCTACCGTTACCGTGTACAACAAGGAGAATCGGCGCAAAGAGAGCGAAGTATCGTTCCCTGCCGTGAGTGTGTTGGTCAAGGATGGGCATTACTGGTCAGACCCCACCGTGACGGACTTGACCTACCACATCGAGAAGAAACGAACTCGTAAAGTCACCGTTGAGTCTAGAGAGGAGCGCGATAGGTACATCTCTCAGGGATACGACCTAGAAGAGAGAGAATACAAACCCGAATTCGTTCTCGAGAGACGAGTTCAAGTACAGGACGCGAAGTACGAGACTGTGACGAGAAACTTCTCGTCGAAGCGTATTAGAGACATCTTCCTCGCCTCAGAGTGGACTGCATCCGGGACGAACCTTCGAGAGGTCACCAGAACAGAAACCGAGACGCATTGGCGCGATAGCGTCCAATCGAAATGGCGCGATTCCAACCTGTGGAACGGGGAGTTCACGGGGGACACCCGTCAGGTTGTAGATCCCGCCAAATATCGAACCGATAAGCAGTACGAGTACGAACAAGAGGTCGAGAAGACGGACACGAGGACCGACTGGGAGACGAGAACGGTGACCGTTACTCACACCGGAACGCACACCGTGACCCGGTGTCATGGAACGTTCGCGTGTACTGAGGTCACGGAGACGTACACGTACGAAACATACGAAACGTACCGCTACCCGACCACGGAAACGTACACCTACACAGTCACACAAACGAAGACGTACTGGTCGCCCTTCCCGACCGACCCGCATCATCACTTCACGGGGAAGACGAGACGTGTAAAAGTTGAGGAGGAAACGCAAAAGACGCAGTATGAAATCGCCGAGAAGAACAGACATACGAGCCTCGTCACGCTGTACGAAGCAGAACGGCAAAAGCAAGTGAGTCCGGCAAAGTACGAGTGGAAAGTAGCCTCTACGACAGACGATCGAATGTCTGCGATTCGGAAGGCCAATTCCAACGACGGAGTACGGCTCGGACGGGCGCGGAACAAGACCATCTGGGTCCTCAACAAGACGGAGGTTGATCAGTTTGAAGCACCGAACTACGAGAACGCAGAAAACGTCGTTAGAACCTCCGGCACAGTTAGTGGTGTTCTCGTAGAAAGATATTTCAATCCGCGAACCGGCGAGTGGACGATGAAACGTATTCCCGAACAAACTGAGGTGTTTACCTATAACGGTGCAGTGGATCGTCAGGAGATACAGTTAAATCTACAAGGTATTAACCAAGGAGAGAACTCCTGCAAGCACAACTCTACATGCGATATCTAACAACAAAAATTTAAGTTTCTCTTGTGGCATATAACATATTGACATGATCGGAAGAAAGGTTGTTTTATTGCTTATTGTTACTGGTGCTGTTTTGGCCATCACCTCAACGAATAGTTGTGCGTCTACAGGTGAAGGTAATAGAACGGTGAATGATCCGGCAGGAGTCGTTTATACACTTGATTTTAGAACTACCAATAACACACTGCTTGTGAAAGCAGTTAACAAGGACCAATCACACAAAAGAAGTGGATATAATGTGGTAGTGGACAATAGACGAGTCTACAATTCTAATATCCGATTAGACCAGAACGAAAGTCATACCCAGAAAATATCTATAACTTCTGGACTCAACGTCAACCAAGTCAACCACACCGTCACCTTCGCGACGTACGGAAACTCCACGCAGTTCAACTTCACGCGACATATAAACTCCACCAACCCCGATGTCGTACCCAGACCCCACATCGCGAACGTCGAGGTGACGAACGGCAGGGTCAAGGGCGAACCATCGGCGGTCGCCAAGGTGACCCTCGTCAATCCCTCCGACCAGATATACAGTACGAAACTCTTCGTCCACACGGTCGACACCGACGGGAGCCTGTACCCGGCGTCGGTCCGGCCCGGAGACACGCGGACCATCACCGTCGAACTCCTCGACGAACGCGGGTCGAAGATAGCCGGCGAAGCGCGACTGTACACCGGTAATCTGACGACGAAGGAGGGCGCCATGGATCAGGTCGAGTTCGCCGGGCAGGCCGGAGAGGATACCCAGGTGTGGAACACGTCGTACGAACCCGTCCGACCGACGTGGATGAGCAACAACTACCAGTACCACAACGACAGCTACGCCCGAAGCTTCGGTGAGAAGATCAGCGGCGGACACGAGGTCGGTGACGTTCCGCTGGCGTACGTCGGCCTCGCGTTCGTCGTCGGGTTCACAGCCTTCAGGAAGCTCCGGTAGAACGTCCTACGACTCCTTCGTCCGGATGATCTCCCGCATGTTGACGTAGATGTCGCGCGGCGAGGTCTCCTCGTCGGGGTCGTAGAGGTCGCTGACGCGGTAGAGCATCGCGGCGACCATTTTGCTCTCGGAGCTTTCGCCGCGGACGTCCTCGGCGATCTCCCGCAGCGTCTCGGCCCGTTCCATGTCCGGCCCGTAGGAACCCTGATCGTGCGACATGGTTCAGCGTTGCTGGCGGCGCTTGATAATCCCGACGTTGTTGGCGACGTTCTCGGTCAGCACCCGGAAGGCGTCGCCGGTGTCGCTGTCCTCGTCGAGCACGATGGGTCGGCCCTCGTCGCCGCCGGTCCGGACCGTCGGGTCGATGGGGATGGAGCCGAGGAACGGCATGTCGTTCTCCTCGGCGAACCTCGCGCCGCCGCCCCGGCCGAAGATGTCGTGCTCCGAGCCGCAGTCCGGACACTTGAAGGTGGACATGTTCTCGGCGATGCCGAGGACCGCCGTGTCGTGCTTGCCGAACATCCGGAGGCCCTTGCGAGCGTCGTCGATGGCCACCTCCTGGGGCGTCGTGACGATGACCGCGCCGGTGACCGGGACGCTCTGGAGGAGCGTGAGCTGGGCGTCGCCGGTGCCTGGCGGGAGGTCGACGACCATGTAGTCGAGGTGGCCCCACTCGACGTCCTCCCAGAGCTGGGTTAGCACCTTGTGGACCATCGGGCCGCGCCAGATGACCGGGTCGTCCTCGCCGACGAGGAACGCCATGCTCATCAGCTTCACGCCGAACTGCTCGGGCGGAATCATCGTCTCGTCCTCGGTGGCCCTCGGGACGTCGTCGGCGTCGACCATCCGCGGGACGTTCGGGCCGTAGACGTCGGCGTCGAACAGCCCGACCCGGGCGCCGAGCTGCGAGAGGCCGGCCGCGATGTTGACCGCGACTGTGGACTTGCCGACGCCGCCCTTGCCGGAGGCGACCGCGATGATGTTCTCGACGTTCGGGAGCACCTGCTCGTCGGCGCTGATGCCGTCGTCCACGTGCGCCGAGAGGTCGGCCTCCAGGCCGTGGTCCGAGAGGACCTCCCGGACGCGGTCGGCGATCTGGGTCTCGTGGGGCGAGTAGGGCGCGCCCAGCGCCAGCGAGATGCTGGCGGTGTCGTCCTCGACCGACACGTCGTTGACGAGTCCGAGCGAGACGATGTCGTCCCCGAGGTCGGGGTCCTCGACCTCGCGGAGCAGCTCGCGTACCTCTGAGTCGTCCATACCGGAGGTACGTGCCGAGGCGTCGATAAGCCTTGTCAACTCTCGGGTGGCCTCTAGGGTTCGCGCCGCGAGAAAGCCGCGTTTTCGGCGGAGGCGTAACCAAGAACGGTTACGAGACCGGCGGTGTCGACAGCGATTTTAAGGACTCCCGCGCGAAACGTTCACGAGTGATGTTGGAGGACGACTTCGGGCGCGAGGTCTCCGGCGTGCGGGTCTCGCTCACCGACCGGTGCAACTTCGACTGCGTCTACTGCCACAACGAGGGGCTGGGAGACACCCGGGGGCCGATGGACCCCCAGGACGACGAGATGACCGCCGACGAGGTCGTCCGCTTCCTCGAGGTCGCCCGGGAGTTCGACGTGGAGAAGGTGAAGTTCACGGGCGGCGAGCCGATGCTCCGGGACGACCTGGAGGAGATCATCCGGCGAACGCCCGACGAGATGGAGGTGTCGCTCACGACCAACGGCACCTTCCTGCCGGGTCGCGCCGAGGACCTGGTCGACGCCGGCCTGGAGCGGGTCAACGTCTCGCAGGACGCCCTCGACCCGCAGGCGTTCGCGGAGGTGACCCAGAGCGGCGCCTACGACAAGGTCATCGAGGGCGTCCACGCCGCGGTCGACGCCGGCCTCGACCCCGTGAAGCTCAACATGGTCGTGTTCGAGCACACCGCGGGCTACGTCGAGGAGATGGTCGAGCACGTCGCCGAGAACGAGGGGCTCCAGCTCCAGCTCATCCAGTACATGCCCGAACTCACCGGCAGGCCCGAGTGGAACATCGACATCCAGCGCGTCCACGATTGGCTCGCCGACATCGCCGACGAGGTCGAGACCCGCGACATGCACAACCGCAACCGGTACTGGGTCGGGGGCACCGCCGACGACGAGTCGAGCGGAATGGTCGAGATCGTCGACCCCGTCGAGAACCCGCAGTTCTGCGCGAACTGCCATCGCGTGCGCGTCACGCACGAGGGATACCTGAAGGGGTGTCTGAACCGCAACGACGACCTCCGACCGATGGGCGAGATGACCAGAGACGAGATCAGGGAGACGTTCCGCGAGACCGTGGCGAACCGGGTGCCCTACTACGGCGAGTACATGGTGCGGGGCGAGGACGGCGAGTGGGAGATCAACGACAAGTACGTCGGCGGTGTCGAGGCCTGACCTCGCTTCTGTCACGACCGCCACCGCTCGGTCGCAACGGAACCGGCCCGCACGCTTAACCGCGACTCCGGCGAAACCCCACCCATGAGCGGGACCGAAGCGGTCGAGCGACTCGCCAATGCCGAGCAGAACGACACCGTTCGGGTCGAACTCTCGGACGGCACTACCTTCGAAGGGCCCGCGAGTCCCATCGACTACGTGCCCGAGGAGTCGCTCCGGGTCGAGGTCCGGCCCGAGGGCGGGACCACCGAGCGGTGGGAGCTCTCGGCCGAGTACGACGGCGGGTGGAGCGACCTGACGGTGCGGCACGCCGACGCCGCGGAGAACGAGGACTGGGAGGACCGCGGCACGGTCGAACGGCTCCGGGTCGGCGACGAGGAGGACTGGGACTGGGGCGCGTCCTGACGCTGTCGAATCCGCCACCCATCGCGGGGGTTGAGACGCGGCCGCAGGGAGGCGGCGATTCGTTGTATTTATATACCCGCCACCGGTACGTTTACTCGCAAACCTGTAGGGGCGTCGGGTCCCGAGTCCGGAAGGGCGACAGTGAATGCACGCGTGTCGAGGTAGCCTAGTCTGGCCCACGGCGCAGGGTTGCTAACTCTGTGGCGTCAAGCCTCGAGGGTTCAAATCCCTCCCTCGACGCTTTCCAGTATCCAACCATGAGCACGGAAGAACCACAGGAGGAAGACGAGGACCTCCGATACTTCGTCCGCATCGGGCAGACAGACCTCGATGGGACGAAGTCCGTCGAGCGGTCCCTGACAGAGCTGAACGGGATCGGTCGCCGAGCGGCGCGCATCATCGCCGAGCAGACCGGCGTGGACCGCACGGCGACGTTCGGCCGACTCGACGACGACGAGATCGAGACCGTCGTCGAGGCGGTCGAGAGCTTCGGCGACGAGGTCCCGGAATGGCTCGCGAACCACCGCAACGAGTACTTCTCCGGCGAGACGACCCACCAGACGGGCAACGACCTGAACATGACCCGTCGGCAGGACATCAACCGGATGAAGATGATCGACTCGTACAAGGGCGTCCGCCACAAGCGCGGCCAGAAGGTCCGCGGCCAGCGGACCCGATCGACGGGCCGCACCGAGGGCACCATCGGCGTCAACGTCGAGGAGATCAAGGAGGAGCAGGCCGCCGAAGGCGAAGAAGAGGGTGGTGAGGAGTAATGGCGCTCGGCGAGAACACCAAGTTCTACGAGACGCCCAACCACCCCTACCAGGGCGAGCGCATCTCCGAGGAGCGCAGCCTGGTCGACCGCTACGGCCTCCAGAACAAGGAGGAGCTCTGGCGGGCACAGTCCCAGCTGCGGGGCTACCGCCGCGAGGCCCGGAACCTGCTCGCCCAGCGCGCGCAGGGCGAGTCCGAGGCCGAGGAGGGCGAGGAGTTCGTCTCCCACCTCCAGCGCATCGGCGTCCTCGACGACGGCGACGAGCTCGACGACGTCCTGCTGCTCGAGGTGACCGACGTGCTGGAGCGCCGGCTCCAGACCGTCGCCTACCGGAAGGGCCTGGGCAACACGCCCAACCAGGCGCGCCAGTTCGTCGTCCACGGCCACGTCACCGTCGACGGCCAGCGCGTCCAGGCGCCGTCCTACAAGGTCGAGGTGGCCGAGGAGAGCACCGTCGAGTTCGACGAGAACAGCCCGCTGGCGGACGAACTCCACCCCGAGCGAGCGGAGGGTAACGAATGAGCGAAACTCAGGACGACAAGTGGGGCGTCGCCCACGTGCACGCATCGTTCAACAACACCATCATCACGGTCACCGACCTGACCGGCGCCGAGACCATCGCGAAGTCGTCCGGCGGGACCGTCGTCAAGCAGAACCGCGACGAGTCCTCGCCGTACGCCGCGATGCAGATGGCCGAGACGGTCGCCGAGGAGGTCAAGGCCGCCGGCATCGAGGGCGTCCACGTCCGCGTGCGGGGCCCCGGCGGGAACCTCCAGCAGAACCCCGGACCGGGCGCCCAGGCGACCATCCGGGCGCTGGCCCGCGCCGGCCTCGAGATCGGTCGCATCGAGGACGTGACCCCCATCCCGCACGACGGCACCCGCGCCCCCAAGGGCAAGAGCGGATTCTAACCCATGACGGAAGCATACGAGGTTGAGTTCGTCGAACGCGGGGACCGGGAGGCCCGGTTCCTCGTGCGCGGCGCGACCCCGGCGTTCGCCAACGGCATCCGGCGGGCCATCGTCGCCGACGTGCCGACGCTCTCCATCGACACGGTGCGGATGGTGGAGAACTCGTCGGTGATGTTCGACGAGCAGATCGCCCTGCGGCTGGGCCTGGTCCCGCTCACTACGCCGCTGGGCGAGTTCGAGGAGGGCGACACCGTCACCCTCAGCCTCGACGTGTCGGGTCCGGGGACCGCCTACTCGGGCGACCTCGTGAGCTCCGACGGGATGGTCCAGCCGGCAGACGACAACGTCCCCATCATCGACCTCAAGGACGACCAGCGCCTCGAGCTCGAGGCCGACGCCGTCCTCTCGACGGGGAAGGACCACGCCAAGCACCAGGGCGGCGTGGCGGTCGGCTACCGCCACCTCCAGCGCGTGGAGGTCGTCGGCGACCGCGACGAGTACGACGAGGAGGAGGCCAACATCCTCCGCGGCGTCATCGAGGAGGACGGGGAGCTGATCCCCACCTCGGAGTTCGACCACGACCTCACCAACCGGTACCCCGGCAAGGAGGTCGAGGTCCACGACGTGGACAACGCGTTCGTCTTCCACGTCGAGACCGACGGGTCGCTGACCATCGACGAGCTCGTGACCGAGGCCGCCGCCTCCATCGGCGACCGCGCGGCCGAGCTCGAGGAAGCAGTACAGCTTTAGACCAATGCAGGGCACTTCAGACCGCGTTTCGGCGTTCGACGCTCCCGGAAAGTCGCAGGACTCCGCGGCGACGACGGGGCGTCCCGGTCCGAGTCAGACCGAAACTGGTTTGAAGGGCCACCCACTACACACTGATGCCCGCGACGGGCTGCACGTGTGTTCTCAGACGTGCAGGGATAGCCAAGTCAGGCCAACGGCGCAGCGTTCAGGGCGCTGTCTCGTAGGAGTCCGCAGGTTCAAATCCTGCTCCCTGCACTCCAGTTCTCGATTTCATCAGGAGGAAGTAGTATGAGCAAGACGAATCCGAGGCTTACCAGTCTCATCGCCGACCTCAAGTCGGTGTCCCGCGACTCGGACGCCGACGTGTGGAGCACTGTCGCGGACCGCCTCGAGAAGCCCCGGAGCACCCACGCGGAAGTCAACCTCGGCCGCATCGAGCGGTACGCCGAGGAGGACGAGACCGTCATCGTGCCCGGCAAGGTTCTCGGGAGCGGGGTCCTGCAGAAGAACGTCACGGTCGCCGCCGTGGACTTCTCGTCCAGCGCGGAGACCAAGATCGAGCAGGCCGACGGTGAGGCGCTCGAGCTCGAACAGGCTATCGAACAGAATCCAGACGGTTCCAACGTGCGGGTGATCCGATGAGTCTCGCAGAATTCGACGCCGACGTCGTCGTCGACGCCCGCGACTGCATCCTCGGTCGCGTGGCCAGCAAGGTCGCACAGCGCGCGCTCGACGGCGAGCGCGTGGCGGTCATCAACGCCGAGGGCGCGGTCATCACCGGCAGCGAGGAGGACGTCATGTCGACCTACGAGAAGCGCGCCGAACTGGGGTCGGACAGCGGTCCGTACTACCCCAAGCGGCCGGACATGATCCTCAAGCGCTCCATCCGCGGCATGGTCCCGTACAAGCAGGACCGCGGCCGCGAGGCGTTCGAGAACGTCCGCGTCTACGTCGGCAACCCCTTCGACGAGGACGGCGAGGTCCTCGAGGGCACGTCGCTGGACCGGCTGTCGAACATCCGCTTCGTCCAGCTGGGCGAAGTCAGCGAGAACCTGGGTGCTAACGTCACATGGTAACCAACACGAGCGGCAAGAAGAAGACGGCCATCGCCCGCGCCACCGTCACGGAGGGCGAGGGCCGCGTGCGCATCAACTCCCAGCCAGTCGAGCTGGTCGAACCGGAGATGGCCCGGCTCAAGATGCTCGAGCCGTTCCGCGTCGCCGGCGAGGACGAGCGCGAGAACGTCGACGTCGAGGTCGACGTCCAGGGCGGCGGCATCAGCGGCCAGGCCGACGCGGTCCGCACCGCCATCGCGCGCGGGCTCGTCCAGTACACCAACGACGCCGAGCTCCGGGACGCGTTCATCGAGTTCGACCGGTCGCTGCTGGTCAACGACTCCCGGCGCTCCGAGCCCAAGAAGTGGGGCGGCCCCGGCGCTCGCGCCCGCTACCAGAAGTCCTACCGGTGATCACCATGACAGGAAACCCGCGGTCCGAAGGAGGCCACGTTAACCCATGATGGTACCCGTCCGCTGCTTCACGTGCGGCATGGTCGTCGGGGAGTACTGGGAGGAGTTCAAGGCACGGTCGGCGACGAAGGAGGGCGACGAGGACCCCCAGAAGGTCCTCGACGAACTCGGCGTCGAGCGACAGTGCTGCCGCCGGATGCTCGTGTCGCACAAGGACCTCGTCGACATCGTCGCTCCCTACCAGTAATGGCTCAGCAACGCTACTCCCGCTACGAGAAGGCTCGCATCATCGGGGCCCGCGCCCTGCAGGTGTCGTACGGCGCGCCCGTGCTGACCGACACCGACCAGACCGAGCCGATCCTCATCGCGGCCGACGAGTACGACGCCGGCGTCCTGCCGTTCACGGTGCGTCGGGGTGAGCGATGACGCTCGTCAGCGAGGTCCGGCTCCGCCAGATCCTCGACTCCCGGGGCAACCGCACGGTCGAGGCCGACGTCGTCACCGAGAGCGGCGGCTTCGGCCGGGCGGCCGCGCCGAGCGGCGCCTCGACCGGCGAGTACGAGGCCATCGAACTCGACCCGAGCGAGGCCATCGCCAGCGCCCGCGAACACGCCGTCCCCCGGCTCGAGGGCAAGGTCTACGTCGGCGACCAGCGCGACGTCGACCGCACCCTCCGGGCCGCCGACGGTACCGACGACTTCTCGGAGATCGGCGCCAACAGCGCGGTCGCCGTCAGCATGGCCGCCGCGAAGGCCGCGGCCGACGTGCTCGGCGCGCCGCTGTACCAGCACCTCGGCGGCGCCTTCCGGGGCGAGGAGTTCCCCACGCCGCTGGGCAACGTGGTCGGCGGCGGCGAGCACGCCGCGGACGCGACCGCGATCCAGGAGTTCCTGGCCGTGCCCGTCGGCGCGCCCAGCGTCCAGGACGCGGTGTTCGCCAACGCGGCGGTCCACCAGGCTGTCCACGACCTGCTCGCCGAGCGCGACGTCGCCGCCGGCAAGGGCGACGAGGGCGCGTGGGCGCCCTCCATCGACGACGAGGAGGCGTTCGAGATCGTCGCGGAGGCGACCGACACCGTGGCCGACGGGTTCGGCTTCGACGTGAAGTTCGGGCTCGACGTGGCCGCCTCGGAGCTGTACGACGCCGACGACGAGGAGTACGTCTACCGCGAGACGACCCGGTCGACCGACGAGCAGATCGCGTACATCGCGGACCTCGTCGACGAGTACGACCTCGCGTACGTCGAGGACCCGCTCGACGAGAACGACTACGAGGGCTTCGCGGAGCTGACCGAGAGGGTCGGCGACCGGACGCTGATCTGCGGCGACGACCTGTTCGTTACCAACGTCGACCGGCTGGAGACGGGCATCGAGCGGGGTGCGGCCAACTCCATCCTCGTCAAGCCCAACCAGATCGGCACGCTGTCGGACGCGGTCGACGCCGTGGAGCTCGCGGTCGAGAACGGCTACGAGCCGGTCATCTCCCACCGGAGCGGGGAGACCGAGGACACCACCATCGCACACCTCGCCGTGGCGACCGGTGCCCCGTACATCAAGACGGGCGCGGTCGGCGGCGAGCGAACCGCCAAGCTGAACGAACTCATCCGCATCGAGCAGAACGTATCCAGATTATGAGCGAGAACGACCCCGAACAGGTAGAAGACGAGGAAGGCCTCGACGCCGCGGAATCGGAGATCGACCCCGAACCCGAGGGCGCGGGCGGCGCGGAGCCGGCCGAACAGCCCGACGAGGACGTGGCGGCGGAGGCCGACGACGAACAGACGACCGAGGCGGCCGCGGAGGCCGACGAGGAGACCGAGGACGAGGCCGACGCCGGACCGGCGCTCGACGAGGACGTCATGGAGAACCAGGAGGAGGCCGACCTCCTCATCCCCGTCGAGGACTACCTCGGCGCCGGCGTCCACATCGGGACCCAGCAGAAGACCCAGGACATGGAGCGGTTCATCCACCGCGTCCGGACCGACGGGCTGTACGTCCTCGACGTCTCGAAGACCGACCAGCGCATCCGGACGGCCGCCGACTTCCTGGCCAACTACGACCCCGAGCAGATCCTGGTGACCAGCTCGCGCCAGTACGGCCGCTTCCCCGCCGAGAAGTTCGCGGAGGCGGTCGGCGCGCGCGCCCGGACCGGCCGGTTCATCCCCGGGACGCTCACCAACCCCAAGTACGACGGCTACATCGAGCCCGACGTCGTGGTCGTGACCGACCCCATCGGCGACGCCCAGGCGGTCACCGAGGCAATCACGGTGGGCATCCCGGTCATCGCGATGTGCGACTCCAACAACAACACCAGCAACGTCGACCTCGTGGTCCCCACGAACAACAAGGGCCGCAAGGCGCTGTCGGTCGTCTACTGGCTGCTCGCCAACGAGACGCTCGACCGCCGCGGCGCCGAGCCGACCTACTCGCTCGACGACTTCGAGAGCGAGATTTAGACGCCGGTTTCGAGTTTTCGTTTTCCGTCGTTCCGAATTGCAGGTAGCGGCGCATTCTCCCCCGAACCTGAACCGGCACTGGCGAGACTGACCCGCCCAGGCCGTTCGCGCGAGGCGTCGCCGCGCCCGGTCCGGTCGCCGGCCACGCGACTTTTGCGTCCGGCGGCGCACCGTCCGACCATGCGGGGGGACCGATGACCGACGACAGCATCGCCAGCCGACTACTCGACGCCGGGTCCAGGCGGCGGTTCCTGCGGCGCGGGGCGGTCGCGACCGTCGGCGCGGGGCTGGCCGCGGCCGGGACCGCGGCCGGACAGGACGGGGACGACGAGAACATCAACGTCGACGACGAGCTGTTCAAGGTCGCGACGTTCCAGACGAACTTCCACCCGGGGGCGCAGTTCGTCATCGTCTCGGACGTCATCGAGTGGACGCCCAACGTGCCCGCGAACCTTGGCACGTCGCTCAACGGCTACAACACCCACATGGTGGCGTACCTGAACACGGGCGAGCGCGTCCCGATGTTCATCATCGAGCAGGCCGAACTCACCGCCGAGTACGACTCCCAGCGCGGGTACTACGTCGACCCGGACGACACCGACGACGACGGCTTCCGCCAGCCGCAGGTGTACGAGACCCAGAACGAGTACTCGCTGTACGAGGAGACCGACAACATCGTCTCGCTGCTGGCGAGCCCGCTCGAGGAGGACGCGGAGAACCACATCTTCTCGGGCGAGGGCCTCGACAGCCAGGAGGAGTTCCAGGAGTTCCTCTTCTGAGACCGGACGCCGGAGCGCGCCCGCCGTCTGCCTGAGTCGGCGTCAGCCGACCGGCCCGGCGTCCGTCGTCCCGTTTCGCCGGCACGGTTCGTGTCCGCCGCCGGGACCGACGGCCCGGCGTCGCGGCGGGCGGGATCGCGGACCTACCGGTCGGCCTCGTCGAGACACTCCTCGATGGGAGCGACGATCTCGTCGGCCACGGTGTAGGGGTCGGTCTCGCGCTTCCTGACGCGCTCGACCAGGTCGTCCATCCCGCCGTGGCGCTCGATCTCGGACTCCAGCAGTTCGCCCACGTCCTCGCGGAGCAGGTTGCGGATCTCCTCCGCGTAGCGCATCCGCTCCTTCTCGGCGAGCATCCCCGACGATTCGAGGTGGGCGCGGTGGTCGGCCAGCGTCTCGACCAGCTCCTCGACGCCCTCGCCGGTCTCGGCGATCGTCTCGACGATCCGGGGTTCCCAGCCCTCGTCCTCGCTCTCGGCGTCGGCCCCGTTGTCGTCGTCGCCTCGCTCGGGGAGCTCGCTCGTGCCGTGGTGGCCGGTCGCGAGCCCGGCGGTGTGGTCGTTCTGCATGTGGACCATCTCCCGGAGCTCCTGGACCGTGCGGTCGGCGCCGTCGAGGTCGGCCTTGTTGACGACGAACACGTCGCCGATCTCCAGGATGCCGGCCTTGAGCATCTGGACGTCGTCGCCGCTGCCCGGCGGGACCAGCACCGCGACCGTGTCGGCCGACTTCACGATGTCGATCTCGTTCTGGCCCGCGCCGACCGTCTCGATGATGATCTTGTCCTTGCCGAACGCGTCCAGCGCCTTCACCGCGTCCGTGGTCGCGGTCGAGAGCCCGCCGAGGCTCCCCCGCGCGCTCATCGACCGGAAGAACACGTCCATGTCGCCGACGTTGCTCGCCATCCGGATGCGGTCGCCCAGCACCGCACCGCCGGTGAACGGCGAGGAGGGGTCGACCGCGATGACGCCGACGGTCTCGCCCCGCTCGCGGTAGTAGTCGGCCATCTTGTCCACGAGGGTGGACTTGCCGGCGCCGGGGCTGCCCGTGATGCCGATGACCTCGGCGCCGCCGGTGTGGTCGTGGAGCTGGGCGACCAGGTCGCGGTAGCCCGGCGCGCGGTTCTCGATCTTGGTGATGACCCGGGCGAGCGCCCGGTGCTTGCCCGCCAGCAGCTCCTCGACGAGGCCGGCGTGCTCGTGCTCGGCACTCATCGCTTCGGGGCGTTCTCCCGGACGAACTCGATGGTCTCCTCCATCGGCGTGCCGGGGCCGAACACCTCGGCGACCCCCATCTCCTTGAGCTCGGCCTTGTCGTCGTCGGGGACGACCCCGCCGACCAGCACGAGGGTGTCCTCGAACGCGTCGTACTCCTTCAGGCCGTCGATGATCTTGGGGACCAGCGTGTTGTGCGCGCCCGAGAGGATGGAGATGCCCAGGACGTTGACGTCCTCCTGGACGGCCGCCTGCACGATCTCGTCGGGGGCGTTGTGCAGGCCCGAGTAGATGACCTCGAACCCGGCGTCCCGGAACGCCCGGGCGATGACGTGGGCGCCCCGGTCGTGGCCGTCGAGACCGACCTTGGCGACGAGACAGCGGATCGACTGCTGTTCCTGGTCTGCGCTCATACCCGTGCGTTCGACACGTTCGACTTTGACAGTTACGGAAACCGTGGTGAAAGTTCGTTTGGGTTCGTGAAACCTTGGTTGGGAAATCGGGGACGGCGACGGGTCGCTCTTCGGTCGCGCGCCACGACCCTTCCGCCTCGGCACGTGCGAGCGACGAGCATCGGAGCGAACGACGCGAGTGAGACACGCAGGCGGTTGGGGAGGAGTGAGGCATGCGGTCGCGGTGCAGTGCGGTAACTCACAGGTGACGGCAGTAGCTAGCTTCGCGTTCTCGTCTTTTTCTCAACTGTACCGGAGAATCAGGGGATAAGGTACGCTTACCAGTCCGTCGCCTCAAACGTTCGACGGCGGACAGCAATACACTTGAGTCGATAGTCCCAACGACCGGACATGGCGACCACAACCGCGAAGCGCCGGGTGAAGGACAACCCGCGCGCCGCGACCGCGGTCCTCTCGATCCTGGGGTACGTGCTCGTGCTCGGGACGTTCGCCGGGCTCCTCCCCATCTATCCGGAGCTCGAACGCCCGACCGTGGACCTGCTGAGCCACGCCATCGCGGTCGTGAACACCGTCGCGCTCGCCTCGCTGCTGGCCGGGTGGCGCTGGATCCGCGCCGGCGAGGTCCGCAAGCACCGCGCCGCGATGCTGACCGCGTTCTCGCTCATCATGGTGTTCCTGGTGCTGTACCTCGTGAAGGTCGGCGGGGGCGGCGAGAAGTCGATCGCCGTGACCGGGCCGGTCTACTACGCCTACCTCGTGATGCTGGCGATCCACATCGTGCTGTCGGTGGTCGCGGTCCCCGTGGTGCTCCACGCCGTCGTGCTCGGGCTGACCCACACGCCCGCCGAGCTCCGGGACACCGGCCACGCGAAGGTGGGCCGGTGGGCGGCCGGCGCGTGGAGTCTGAGCCTCGCGCTCGGCATCGTGACGTACCTGATGCTCAACCACGTCTACGGGGTCGACGAGTACATGGCGGCGATGGCTCCCATCGTGGTCGGACTGCGTCGGTAGAGAGTGCGGTCAACGCGATTCAGAAAACGACTGATTCGAAGGAGCTAGCTACTGCCGTCACATCTGTCCCGCACAGCACCGCAACCGCGACGGCCTCACACCTCCCCAGCCGCCTGCGCTTCTCGCTCCCTTCGCTCACTGCGTTCGCCCGTCCCTCGCGCATCTCGGCGGACTCACGAGGAGTCCACCGTGAGAGCGAAGCTCCCACGGGCCTCGGCTCGCTCCGCTCGCCGAGACGCCAGCGCGCGCCGATGGTAGGAAATCAGATCGGGCGCGCAAGGACGACACCGAGGACACCCAGTCGACCGACTCCGCTCAGTCCGTCCGCGGAATCGCGTACGCCCCGGCCGCGAAGAAGACGAGCGTGAGGACCACCAGCACCGCGAGATTGGCCTCCCAGCCCGCGAGCGACCCGACGCTCGATGCGTCGGCACCGACAGCGCCGGGCCGGTAGGTCAGGTCCCGGACGCCCCGGGCGAAGTAGGTCAGCGGCGAGAGGTTCATCGCGGGCCGGAACCACGCCGGCAGCAGCCCCGGCGAGACGAAGGTGTCCGAGAGGAACAGCAGGGGGAGCGCGACGGTGTTGCTCGCGGCGATGACCCCGTCCTGGGAGTCGGCCAGCCCGCCGAGCACCGCGCCGAAGCCGCAGAACAGCGCGACAGCGAACGCGACGAACGCCGCGACGAGCGCGAGGGTCGCAGGGCCGAGCGCGAGGCTCGCGGTGCCGGTGACCAGCGCCATCAGCCCGAGGATGAGCAGCCCCGCGATGCCGATGATGGCGACGTTGACCAGCGTGTGGGCCAGCAGCCACTCGGCCCGGCCCAGCGGCGTGGTCGCCAGCTTCTCGAACCGGTTGCCCTCGCGGTGGCGCGCCACCTCCGAGCCGACCCGCGACAGCGGCGTGAACAGCACCACGACCGCGAGGTAGCCCGGCAGGTAGTAGCCCGGCGGCTGGGCGAACAGCCCGCCCCCGCCGGGGTTGGTCTGGACCAGCACCGCGAAGATGAGGATGAGGATGACCGGAAAGAAGAACGTGAAGAACACCGCGGTCCGGCGGCGGGTGAACGACCGCCACGCCGCGCTGGCCTCCGCCCGGACCCGTCCCGCGGCGGTCATCGCTCACCTCCCGCGAGGGCGGCGTCCTCCTCGCTTTCGGGCCGGCCGTCGAGGTCGCTCTCCCGGCCGACCGCGGCGTCCGTGCCGCCCGCGACCGACCGGCCGGTCAGCCGGAGGAACGCGTCCTCGAGGTCGGGCTCCGTCCAGGTCAGCGACTCGTAGGCGACCCCCGCCTCGTTCAGGGCCTCGACCACGCCGCCGATGTCCTCGGGGGCGACGCCCGCGACGACCAGCCCCTCGTCGGTCGCCTCGGCCTCGAAGTCGGTGCCGGCGAGCGCCTCGACCGCGGCGGCTCCGTCGCCCCCGGTCTCGACCTCGACCCGGGTCCGGCCGCCGTGCTCGGCCACGAGGTTCGCGGGCGTGCCGACCGCCGTGACCTCGCCGTCGGCCAGCAGCGCCACCCGGTCGGCGAGCCGCTGGGCCTCCTCCATGTAGTGGGTGGTGAGGAACACCGTGGTCCCGCGGTCGGCCAGGTCCTCGATCAGGGTCCAGAGCGCCCGCCGGCCCGCGGGGTCGATGCCGGTGGTGGGCTCGTCGAGGAAGAGCAGGTCCGGATCGTTGACCAGGGCGGTGCCGACGCAGGTCCGGCGGCGCTGGCCGCCCGAGAGGTTCTCGTACCAGGTCCCGTCGTCGCCGTCCATCCCGACCTCCGCGAGCACCGCCTCCGGGTCGCGGGCCTCGTCGTAGAGGCCGGCGTAGTACTCGACCAGTTCGCGCGCGGTGAGCCGCTCGGGCGGGTCGAACGACTGGGGGAGCAGGCCGAGCCGCTGGCGGTCGACCGACGCCGGGTCGGTGCCGAACACCGACACCGTCCCGGCGTCCGGGTCGGTCGTCCCGGTCAGCGACCGGACCAGCGTGGTCTTGCCGGCACCGTTCGGCCCGATGAGCGCGAACACCTCGCCCTCGCCGACCGACAGCGAGACGCCGTCGAGCGCCGTCGCGTCGCCGTAGGTCTTCCGGAGGTCCTCGGCGACGAGTACCTCGCTCATGGGCGGAGATTGTGGCGGTCGGCTGGTAAGCCGTTCGATTCGCTACTCGTCGTACTCCTTGAGGCGCTGCTTCCGGCGCTCGAACTCCTCGGTGGAGATGAGCCCCCGCGAGTGGGCGTCGCCGAGCCGGCGGAGCCGCTCCCCGACGGTCTGGTGGTCGGCCTCCGGGCCGTCGACGCCGCCGGTGTCGGGATTCTCGGCCGTCCGGCGGTAGGTCGCGTACTCGGCGGCCCGGGCCACGCCGTCGGCGTCGAACCGGCCGGGAATCCAGAGGTGGTACGCCGCGTCGTCGACCGACAGGTCGATGCGGTGGCGCTGCGGCCCGTCGCGGTGATCGACGCCGTCGATGTCACCGTACGGGAGGCTCAGCGACTTGTCGCCGGCGTCGTCGACGCCCAGCTGGAGGTACACCCGCAGGTCGGTGAACAGGTAGACGCCGCCGCGCTCGGGGTCGACTGTGGCCTCGGGGTCGCCGAGGCCGACGCCCTCCGGGGCGGCCTCGAAGCAGAACTTCGGGCGCTCGCCGTCCGCGAGGTGGGTGACGAGCGCCGATTCGAGGTCCGCGACGCCGTCGGCCGCGCCCGCCAGCCGGTCGGCCGTGACCGACGGGTGGTCGGCGCGGTCGGCCAGCATCGCGGCGAACCGTCTAGCGTCGTCGCCGGGCGAGGACATGGTCGTCAGACGAACGTCTGACGCCGAGCCAATTATAGTTGTCCGACGTTATCAGGAAAAATAATCCCGGCCGGGCGGCGGTCAGAACCACCGGCCGAAGGAGGGGCGCCACCGCAGCAGCGCGACCGTGAGGACGAACGCGGCCGTCCCGAGGGTGTAGGACCACTCGCTGGCCGCGGCCGCGACCGCGGTGCCGCTCCCGGCGAGGCCGGCCGCCAGCGAGGCGACGACCGGCCAGGTGCAGCTGACGCACGAGACCAGGCCGAGCAGCCCCGACACCGCCGACCCCGCGGTCTCGAGCACCGTGTCGTAGACCAGGTACGCCAGGGTCAGATAGCCCACGAGCTTGTACGGCATCAGCGAGAGCTCGACCGCCGACCCGGTGTACAGCAGCGCCGGGCCCCAGCCCGGCGGGAGCCACGCGACCCGCCAGCCCAGCGCGTGGTGGCCGCCGAGCGAGATCAGACCGCCGACGTATGTCAGCAGCGCGAAGTAGCCGACCGCGATGGCCGCCGCGACGTAGCGGTCCCGCCGCGACCGGGCGTCGGGGTCGGTCCGGACCAGCGCCCACGCGCTGACGTTGAGCCAGACGAACGGGAAGACGAGGTAGCGCCACTCGGTCACGGTCACGTCCGCGAGCAGCAGGTACGCGAACGTCAGGATGAGCTCGGTGTTGATCAGCAGCCCGCCCCACAGCAGGGCGCCGCGGCTCGGGCGGAGTCGACCGACGTCGAAGCCGAGCGTTCGTGTCATGGTCTGGATCGGGCGTTGGAGGGCTCCTGTGGGGGTCAGAACACCAGCGCGTCGGCGACGATCGCCAGCAGCAGCGCGCCGAGGTAGGCGTTCGAGGCGTGGAACGACCGGAACGCGGCCCGCTCGGTCCGCTCGCGGTGGAGCCGGACGACCGTCCAGAGGAACACGCCGCCGAAGGCGACGCTCGTCCCGGCGTACAGCAGGCCGAGCGAGGTGACCGCCGACAGCAGGCCCGCCGCCAGCAGGGTCGCGCCGAGGTACAGCAGGATGTGCTTGCGGGTGACGGCCTCGCCCCGGACCACGGGCATCATCGGGAAGCCCCCGCGGGCGTAGTCGTCCTTGTACGCCAGCGCGAGGTTGTAGAAGTGGGCGGGCGTCCACAGGAAGATGACCCCGGCCAGCACGACCGCCGGCAGGCCGATCTCGCCCGTGACCGCGGCCCCGCCGATGAGCGCGGGCAGCGCGCCGGCGAACCCGCCGATGACCGTGTTCTGGACGGTGTTTGGCTTGAGCACCAGCGTGTAGATGACGCTGTAGAACAGGATGGCGAACATCCCGAGCGCGGCCGCCAGCACGTTCACCGTCAGGAACGCGACCAGCGAGAGCGCGGCCAGCGCGAGGCCGAAGGCGACCGCGTTCCGGACCGGGATCCGGTCGGTCGCGGCGGGCCGGTCGGCGGTCCGGTTCATCTTCCTGTCGACGTCGCGTTCGAGGACGTGGTTGAACGTCCCAGAGGCGCCGATCGAGAGCACGCCGCCCGTGAGGGTGGCCAGCACCGTCTCGACCTCCAGGGCCGGCCCGGCCGCCAGCGCCATCCCGGCGGAGGCGACGAGGCAGAGCAGCCACATCAGCCGGGGCTTCATCAGCCGGAAGTAGGCGAACGCGGTCCGCTTCGCCCGGGCCAGCGGGCCGTCGGGCCGGTCGGCAGTCGCCGCGGGGGTCGGTTCCGCGGCGTCGGGGACCTCCTCGGGGTCGGCGATGCCGGCCGGCTCGTCGAACGTCTCGGGTTCGAGCGTCCACGCCAGCGCCACGACGATGCCGCCGAAGATGGCCATGCCGCCGACGAGGTGGACGGCCGACAGCAGCGCTGGCGTGGCGGCGGTCGCGGCGAACGCGCCGAGCGCGACCTGCGCCGGGTAGAGCACCGACGACGACGTGAGCGCGGCCCGGACCCGGCGGTCGGCGCCGGTCGTCCACGCGAGCCCGGTGGTGACCGCGAGCGCGAGCCCGACGACCAGCGCGGCGACCCGGTGGCCCCACGCGACCGCGAGCATGGGCCGGTCGAGCGGGACCAGCCAGCGACCGTTGCACGCGGGCCACGTCGGGCAGGCGGCCGCGGCGTCGGTCAGCGCCGTGGTCGCGCCGACCACCACCAGCAGGTAGACGCCCAGCGCCGTGGCGGCGAGCATCGTGACGAACCGCCGAGACGTGTGTCCGGTCACGCGAATCTCCTAGTCAGTTGTGGGGACTCGTCGTATTTAGAAGAACCGAATCGCGGGGCGGGCGGCCCGTCGTCCCCGGCACCCGAATCGGGAAGTCAGTAGGTATTTATGAGTCTCGTCCCAAATTCCCACCAGCATGAGTTCAAAGCGGACAGCGTTCGCAACGCTACTGGGGATCGCGGGGCTCGCCCTGTTCGCCGACCCGGCGCTCGCGCAGGGGTACGACTCCACCACGGAGGCGCTGATACAGTCGCTGAACACCCAGCTGCTGTACATGGCGATACCCATCACGGTGCTGGTCGAGGGCATCCTCGTCTACACGGTGTGGAAGTACCGGAAGAACGACGATCCCAAGCCGACCAAGGAGAACCGACGGCTCGAGATCTCGTGGACCATCGCCACCGCGCTGGTCCTGCTGGTCGTCGGGTACGCCTCCTACGGCGTGATGGCCAACGAGTACGTCGCGAAGCCCGAGGAGGCCTACTCGCCGAGCGAGGAGGCCGTCGAGGTCGAGGTCGTCGGCCAGAAGTACCTCTGGAACTACAACTACGAGGACGCCAACGTCTCGACGACCGGGACGCTGGTCCTGCCGCGGGGGAAGAACGTCTACCTCCACGTGACGTCGAAGGACTGGCTGCACGCCCTCCACGTGCCCGAGCTCGGGCTGAAGCAGGACGCCGTCCCCGGCACCCACAACACCATCAAGACCAAGCCCACCAGCCTCGGCACCTACCAGCTCTACTGTGCGGAGTACTGCGGCGTGGGCCACTCGAAGATGCTCGGCGAGGTCCAGGTCGTGACCCAGGAGGAGTACCAGGACTGGCTCGACGAGCAGCAGGGCAACAGTTCGAGCTGACGGACGTCCGCTCCGTCCCGCTCGACGCCGCTTCCTTTTCTCTCGGTCGGTCCCAGCGAACTCGCTCGGAGTCCGCTCTTCCGTCCGAACTCCGCTCCCCGCCGCGGCCTCCGAGGACGGTCTCCCCTTCCACCCGAATCGCGCTCCGCAACGCGACTCGGTCGGCGTCCCTCGCTCCGCAACCGGGACTCTCGGTTCCGGTCGAGCGAGCCGCCTCCGTCGACAGTCTGCGAGCGAGCTATCCGTCGGCCGTCGGGTCGGGTTCGGCGACCACGACCACGTACTCGGTCTCGCCGCCGTCGCGGGCGATGGGCTCGGCCCGCCGGACGTCGAACCCCGCGTCCCCGACCAGCCGGGTCCAGTAGCTCACCGGGTCGGCGTCGACGCCGTGGGTCAGCGGGAGCTCCAGGACGCCGAGCCGGCCGTCGGGCCGACACGCGCGGCGGGCCTCGGCCAGCGCGTGCTCGGCGTCGGCCCGCGGGAGGTCGTGGAGGACGCGGCAGGCCGTGACCGCGTCCGCGCTGTCGTCGCCGAGGGGGAGCCCGCTCGCGTCGCCCGCCACGGCCGCGACGTCGAGGCCGGCCCGCGCCGCGTTCCGGCGGGCGAGGGCGGGCCCGTTGCCGAGGATGATCCGGGAGTCGAACACGTCGAGCCCGACAACGGTGCAGTCGTCGGGGAGCCACGGGGCGAGTCCGACCAGCGAGCGGCCGGTGCCACAGCCCACGTCGACGACGAGGTCGGCGTCGGCGAGGGGGAGCGCCCGGCCCAGCGCGTCGTACTTATCCCGCTCCAGGGCCCACGGCGGCGGCGAGAGGAGTCGCTTCACCGGGCCGTAGCCACGGATCGCGGCCGCGAGTGCCAGAAGGGCGGCGACCGGGCGACCGCGGCGACCGCGGCGCCACAGGAGGAGGCTCGCCGCCGCGAGCGCGAGCGCCGCGGCGATGCGGCGGAAGCGGCGGCGCCAGTGGTACGCACCGAAGTTGTAGTTCGGCCCCATCGGTCGGTCCGACGGGCCGGGCGCAGAAAAAGCCCCGAGTGGAGGCCGCGGTTCGGCGGTTCAGACCGTGATCTGGGCGCCGGCGTACAGCACGACGACGAGGAAGATCCAGACCGCGTCGACGAAGTGCCAGTACATCGAGACCGTCGTGACCGAAAGCTCGCGGTCGGCGGTGTACTGCCCGTACAGCGCGCGGACGAACACGATACCGAGCAGCACCGCGCCCATCGAGACGTGGAGGCCGTGGAGGCCGGTCAGCGCGTAGAAGGCGCTGCCGAAGATGCCCGACGCGAGCGTGAAGCCCTCGTGCTGGATGAACTCGTAGTACTCCAGGATCTGGCCGCCGATGAAGACGATGCCCAGCACCAGCGTCGCCGCGAGTCCGACGAGGAAGTTCCGGCGGTTGTTCTTCCGGAGCTCGACGTGGGCCCAGTGGAGCGTGATGCTGGACAGCACCAGCAGCGCGGTGTTGATGAGCACCAGCGACCCCAGCAGGTGGGGGAGCTCGGCCCCCGACGGCGGCCACGCCTCGAGCCGGATCCAGAAGTAGTAGGCGAACCCGGCGCCGAACGTCGCCAGTTCGGAGCCGAGGAACAGTACCATCCCCCACTTGAGCGCGCTGCCGCCGTGGCCCTCGCTCGACCAGAACGCCTTGACGAACGCGTGGTAGGTCCACCCGTACAGTCCCACCAGGAACAGGGTGACGGCCCCGACGAACGTCACCGGCCCGTAGATGGGGTTCACGACGGGCTGCTGGCCCCGCCCGAGCAGGAACAGGGCGGCCCCGACGTAGATGCCCGCGCCGCCCAGCGCGGTGACGAAGGGCCACCAGCTCGCCTCGCCGAACCCGCGCGGCCAGTCCTCGACGGCCGGCAGGTGGTGGCCGTGCTCTTCCGTTGAGTCGTCCGCTACTGTCATACCCGGACCTTGCGGGTCGAATAGTAAAAAGCCACCTGAACGCGTCCGCGTGGCGACGCGACCCCGCGACGCGGCGCCGGTATCGACTGCTCGCCCGCCGGTGCCGATTCCTCGCTCGCCAGCGCCGACCGCTCGCTCTCCGCCGACTACCGGACAACCGTTCCTACCGGTCGACCTCCGGCTCGTCGACGACCCGCCGGCGCTGGCGCCGCAGCGTTTCGGGTGTCCGGGCGTAGACGTGCTCGAAGATGTCGTCGACGTCCGTGCCGGTGCGGTCCTCGACGTTCACGACCGCCTCGGCGACCCGATCGTCAGCCCACTCCCGGAGCTCCCGCTCGTCGTCGTCGGACCAGTCGTGGGCCGCTTCGAGGTAGTCGCGGGTGCGCTCGAGCGGATCCCTGCGCTGCCACTCCTCGACCTCGTCGTCGTCGCGGTACTTCGAGGGGTCGTCGGTGGTGGTGTGGGCGCCCCGCCGGTAGGTGACCGCCTCGATGAGCCGCGGCCCCTCGCCGGCCTTCGCGGCGTCGAGGGCGTCACGGACCGCGCCGTACACCGCCAGCACGTCGTTGCCGTCGACGCGGACGCCCTCGAAGCCGTACGCGTCGGCCTTCTGGGCGATGGTCGCGGAGGCGGTCTGGCGCTCGCGGGGGACCGAGATGGCCCACTGGTTGTTCTGACAGAAGAACACCGTGGGGGCGTCGAAGACGCCGGCGACGTTCATCCCCTCGTGGAAGTCGCCCTCGCTGGTCGCGCCGTCGCCGAAGCTGACGAGGCTCGCGCAGTCGTCGCCCCGGTAGTCGGCCGCCATGCTTGTGCCGACCGCGTGGGGGAGCTGGGTCGCGATGGGGATGGTCGGCGGGAACGTCCGGAGGCCCTCCGGGTCCTCGCGGTCCACGTAGTTGCCCTCGCCGAGCAGGTAGACGAGCACGTCCTCGAGTTCGAGGCCCCGCGTGAGGTACATCGCGTGGTCCCGGTACGTCGGGAAGCAGTAGTCGTCCGCCGAGAGCGCGAAGGCCGCGCCGACCTGGGCGGCCTCCTGGCCCTGGAGGGGCGCGTACGTCCCGATGCGGCCCTGGCGGTGGAGCTTTACGGCCTTCTCGTCGAAGGTCCGAGCGAGTACCTGGAGCCGGTAGAGGTCGGTCGCCGCCGACTCTGTGAGGTCCGGGACCGTTCGCTCGTCGACGGTACCGTCCGGTTCGACCACGCGGGTCACGTCGGGTGCCTGTATTGCCATGTCGTCGATCACCGACCGTCTATGGCAAAATGTGCCTCCATCGTTATAAAGTATTGTTGGGGGTCCAAAATGTCGTAGACTGTTCGCCGTCTTTAAAAGACGCTCCCGGAATCTTCTACGACTCGTCGGCGGGACCCCGGTTCGAGTGACGAATCGCCGGACCTTTTCGATTCGAAAAACTTACGCCGTCGCCGAGTTCATGCGGTGGTATGACACAGTGGATCGGCGAGACGTTCACGAGCGACGCCGGGTGGAACCTCCTCGAATCGCTCGTCGACGTCGGCGACCGGATGGCCGGCAGCGAGGGCGAGCGCGAGGCCGCGGAACTGGTCCGCGACGCGCTCGACCGCGTCGGCGCCCGGAACGTCCGGCTGGCGGAGTTCGACGTGCAGGGCTGGAGTCGCGGCGACAGCGCGGTCCGGGCCGGCGGCACGGTCCAGGACTGCATCGCGCTCCCGCGGAGTCCGGCCGAGGCGGCGGCGGGCGAACTCGTGGACCTCGGCCACGGCCTGCCCGAGGACTTCGAGGACGCGGACCTCGACGGGAAGGTGGTGATGGCCGCCTCGAACGTCCCCGACTACTACGACCGGTTCGTCCACCGCCGGGAGAAGTACTACCACGCCGTCGAGGCCGGCGCGGCCGGGTTCGTCTTCCGGAACCACGTCGAGGGGTGTCTCCCGCCGACGGGCAGCGTCGGCACCGACGAGGACCCCATCGGCGACGTCCCGGCGGTGGGCGTCAGCAAGGAGGTCGGCGCCCGACTCGCGCGCCGCTGGGAGGGCGAAGAGATCGAGGTGGCGGTCGAGGCGGACGTCCACGACGCGACCAGCCAGAACGTCCACGCCGAACTCGGGCCGGACACCGACGAGGAGGTGCTGGTGACCAGCCACGTCGACGCCCACGACATCGCCGAGGGCGCGATGGACAACGGGGCCGGCACGGCGATGGTCGTCGAGATGGCGAAGGCGCTGGCCGCCCGCGAGGACGAACTCGACACGAGGGTCCACTTCATCGCGTACGGCGCCGAGGAGGTCGGGCTGGTCGGGTCGGGCCGCGACGCCGAGGAGCGCGACAGGGACGCAATCAAGGCCATCGTGAACAACGACGGCGTGGTCCGGGGCCGGACGCTCTCGTTCTACACCCACGGCTTCGACGCGCTCGACGAGGCGGCCGAAGCGGTCGCCGACGACCTCGGTCACCCGGTGACGACCATCCCCGAGCAGGGGCCCCACAGCGACCACTGGCCCTACGTCCAGTGGGGCGTGCCGGGCTACCACGTCATGAGCGAGACCGGCGACGAGGGCCGCGGGTGGGGCCACACCTACGCCGACACGCTCGACAAGCTCGAGGTCCGGGACCTCCGCGAGCAGGCCGTCCTGCTCACGGAGCTGACGGTCCGGCTCGCGAGCGACGAGTTCGCGGTCGACCACAAGGACCCCGAGGAGATCGCGGCCGCACTCGAGGCCGAGGACCAGGCCGAGGGGATGAAGATCATCGGCGACTGGCCCTACGACGAGTAGTCGCGGCGCGCCGGACCGCATCCCTCCCTGTTCTCTCGACAGAAGACACTTACCGGCGACCCGAGAACCGGCGGCCGATGCCCTCCACGTACTCCCGAAGGACCGTGCTCGCGTGCTGCGCGACCGGTCTCGGCGTCGGCGCGGCCGGCTGTCTCGGAAGCCTCCCCGCGGACCCGACCGACGACTCGGGGCCGGCGACCGCGACCGAAGTCGCGTCGGGCGGCACCGGTCCGAACGCGACGACCGCCGATCCGACGCCGATTCCGGCCGGCGTGGTCTCCGACGCCGAGGCGAAGAAACGTGCGCTCGCCGCCGAGGAGCGGTACCTGAAGGACCGGCTCCGCGAGGCGTCCTGCCTGCAAAATTGGGGGACGACCCCGACGACGTCGAGCGAGCGCGCGACGGTCACCGACCGGACCGCCGACGGGGTCCGCGTCGAGGTCCACCACCCCTACTCCTACTCGACCGACCGGACGGAGGCCGACCTCGCGTCGACCGCGCGCTACGTCGTCACCGCCGACGCGGTCCGGCGGGTCGACGGCGACGAGGTCTCGCCCTGCTGAGCCCCCGCCCGCGCCGACTCCGTATCCTTTTCACGGGTGGCGGCGCAAGGTGGTACCAATGGGTAGCGCGAACGCCGAGGAGGCCGAACCGGGATGACGCTCGGAATCGTTGGCGAGGGCGCGCTCGCCGACCGCGTCCGCGAGGCGGTCGCGACCGACGCCGCGGTCGCCGAGGGTCCCGCGACCGAGGTGGCGGCGGCCGACCCCGACGCGGTCGTCGCGGTCGGCGAGTCGGCCCTGCTGGCGCTGGTCCGGGCGGGCGTCGACGCGCCGGTCCTGCCCGTCGACGCCGGGCCCGGCTACGGCGGCATCGCCGCGGACGCCGCGACCGACGGCGCCGACCCCGGGCCAGCGATCGACGCCCTGGTCGCGGGCGAGTTCGAGACCGAGCCCCGGGCGGTCCTGGGGGTCTCGGTCGGCGGGGAGCGCGCCGGGCGCGCGCTGGCCGACGCGATGCTGGTGACGACCGAACCCGCCCGCATCTCGGAGTACGCCGTCCGGTCCAGGAACGAGCGGGTCGGGCGGTTCCGCGCCGACGGCGTGGTGGTCTCGACGCCGACCGGCAGCCACGGCTACGGCCGGAGCGCCGGCGGCCCGCTGCTCGAACCCGCGTCGGGCGTGGTCGGGGTCGTCCCGGTCGCGCCGTTCGCGGTGAACGTCGACCACTGGGTGGTGTCGACCGACCGGCCGGTCGAACTCACGGTCGAGCGCGACGAGGGCGCGGTGTCGCTGCTGCTCGACGACGAGGCGGTCCGCGAGGTGCCGCCGCACACGCCGGTCGCGGTCCGCGAGGACGGCCGGCTCGACCTCGTTCGCGTCGCCGAGAGCCCGCCGTTCTTCGAGCGGTAACCGTCGACGGGCGCGACGCGGCCTCTCGCGAGTCGCTTTCGGCCGAGCGGTCCCCCGGCCAAGAGGGCGCGGAGGCGGTGGCGAGAGCGCCAATGGAAAGGATATAATACGTCGCCTTTCCGATTATCGTGTATGGAACCGCTGTCACTGTTCGGTCCGGTCGACGCGATCCTCGCGGGCCCCATAGAGTACGTGGTGTTCGCGCTCGTGTTGGTCAACATGGGCACGCGCTGGTGGGCGTACCGGGACTACCGCAAGCAGGCGCGGAGCGAGGACCACGAGGAACAGCTCGACCGCAACTGGCTCCACGAGCTGTCGAACGTCCTCCTCGTGCTCGGGTCGTTCTACTTCCTGACGCTCCACCACCACGCCGGCATGGTGCTCTCGACGCTGGTCCTCGGACTGTTCATCACCGACTTCTTCGAGTTCGAGGCCAAGGAGGTCGAGCTCCGGCGCGACGAGGAGCTCACCAGCCCCAAGGGGTCGATAACCGCGTCGTTCGTGGTGCTGCTCTACGCGAGCTACATCAGCCTGTTCTTCCTCGTCGACCAGTGGTGGAACGCGGTCATCTGAACCCGGTCGTCGCTCCGCTCTCGATTCTCCGATTCCGCTCGCGGTCGCGTTCACAGCGAAACTACCACAGCAGTCGCTGCTTCTGACGCCGCGTCAGCGGGACCCGCGACGGTGGGCCTCCCCGTTCGCGCTGCCCAACCGGGGTCGTCACACGGCGTCTCGACGGCGTCACCGCGACGGCGCGACGCGTCGCGGGCTGTCGCAGGCGGCCAGTAGCCGAAGGACGCACTTCCGGCAGGAGGCCCGCTCCGCGGGGATGATGTCGCCGGCCGTCGTACCGGAGGCGAACGGCAGTCGGGCTCGGCGGACGAGACGGGAGAGCTCCGGACCGTCGCGACGACCCGATGGGCCCGAGCCGACGGCTCGGGGTCCGGGAACGGATCGGTGACTATCGCCGCGGGACGAGAACCGCAGAAGGGAACGGCTGTGGCCGCAATCGCGACGCGGCGTCGGTCTACGACCGGGCGCTGCGGAGCTGCTCGATCGCGGGGATGACGACCCAGAACGCCAGGACGCCGAGGATGATGAACCAGGCGAGCACCTCGCGGAGCGCGATGGACACCTGGCCGTAGGTGTCGAGGTTGCCGGGGATCTCGCCCCAGAGCTGGGCCTCCTCGAAGCCGGGCGTGGTGTACCAGCCCGACAGCACCATCCAGAGCAGGCCGCCGCCCGTCGCGATCGCCAGTCCCTTGATGAATTCGTCAGCCATTGTTCGAAGGTTCGTCGGAGCCGTCTTTAGGTTTTCCCATTCCCTCGGCGCGGAACCGGGTCGCGAAGGCGTACACCGTCGCGCCGGCGGCGATCATCGCCACGCCGAGGATCGCCAGCGGCAGGTCGATCTCCGACAGCGAGAGCGTCGCGCGCTGGGTCGCGGTGTCGAGGACGATGAACCCGCCGACGACGAACGCCACGGCGAACATGGTCGAGAACACCGTCACGATCTTGTAGAGCTGGAGCGGCACCACGACCTCGCGGGCGCCGGACTCCCCGTCGGTGTCGTCGGTACTCGAGTCCATGAGAAGGGAGAGTCGCTACGGCGTCACTTCGGCGGCCGGAGCCGGTAGTACCGCCGGTTGAGGTCGAACATGTACCCCTCGCGCATCGACCGGAGCACCGCGTACGTGATGGTCGCCCCGACGACGGGCAGGAGGAACGCCAGGTCGAACAGCAGGTGGGCGTTGATGGGGACGAGGTTCTTGATGGACACCAGGCTGATGGTCCACGCGAAGATGAAGCCGGCCATCCCGACCGCGGCCCAGAACGGCTGCTCGACCGGCCGCCGGGCGCTGCCCTTGTTCAGGAACGGGACGATGGCGATGAACCCGACCACGACGATGTTGGCGACGACGCCGTACGCGCGGTCGGACATCAGCTTCTCGCCGCCCAGGATCGCCAGCTCGGGGTTGAGCGGGCCGAGCTTCAGCAGGCCGAACGACCAGTAGAGGTACCAGTCCGGCAGGATGACCGCCGGGGTCGAGCTCGGGTCGGCGGGCGCGCCGAGGTGCGGCGGCAGCGTCGCCGCCAGGAAGATGATCATGCCGACGAAGAAGCTCGTCAGCGAGAGGTTGCGGATCATCTCGTGGGGCCACACCGGGAACGCCAGCACGTCGCGCTCGACGTAGCTGGACTCCTGGCGGAGGTCCTGGTCCTCGCGCCGGGCGCGCTCGAAGTACTCGTAGGTGAGCCGCGAGAGCCCCTGGGTGCGCTCCTTGCGCTCGCGCCACGTCGGGGTCTCGTCGTCCGGCGGAACGATGCCGGTCCCGCCGCCATCCGTCTGTGCGTCGCCGCTGCCGTCGGTTTTGGCTTGTTCGTCTGACATGGTTTAGTGGGGTTCCGCGATGCCCTGGATCCAGACGATCGCGATGTGGACCGCGATGAGGGTCGTGACCACGAACGGGAGCAGGAACACGTGCATGATGTACATCCGCTGGAGCGTCGCGGCGCCGGGACTGAACCCGCCGAACACCAGCTGGGCGACCCACTCGCCGATGAGCGGGATCGAGAGGCTCATCTCGACGCCGATCTGGCTGGCCCAGAACGCCAGCTGGTCCCAGGTCAGCAGGTAGCCCGAGTACCCGAACACCATCGTCAGGCTGATGAGGATGATGCCGAGGATCCAGTTGAGCTCGCGGGGCTCCTTGTACGCCCCGGTGAAGTACACCCGGAGCATGTGGAGGAACACCGCCGCGACCATCACCTGGGCGGCCCACCGGTGGATGGACCGGAGCATGAACCCGAAGTTCAGCTCGGTCATGATGAACGCCAGCTGGTTGTACGCCAGCGACGCCTCGCCCGACGCCGACACCGTCCCGGGCGCGTAGTAGAACCCGAGCAGCGCGCCGCTCAGCGCGGCGACGACGTAGGCGATGGTCGAGAAGCTACCGAGCGCGTACAGCGGGTACCAGTACCAGAACTTGTTGTCGAGGTTGTACTGCTCGGTGTGGCTCTTCGGCATCTGCATGTTGACCCTGTAGTACAGGGTCTCGAGGATCTCGAGGTAGTCGACGATGCGGAAGCGCTTGTCCAGCCAGATGAGCGTCGTGAGGAACGTCGTCTCTACCGGCGTGAGCTCCTTCTCCTGCATCCACTCGCCGTGGTCGTACTCGTCTTTGCGTTCGATGCTCATGTTAGTCGTCCTCCGGACGCGGGAGCGCGACGAACGATTTCTTCACGATGCTGAACGGGTCGTACACCGACTGGTGGCACTGGCAGTAGATCTTGTCCTGTGCGTTCGCCACCTTCGACCCCGCCAGTCCCTTGAACGACGGCACGCAACAAAAGTGCGTGCATTTGTTCAGGTTGGCGATGAACCCCTCCTGGGTGCTCGCCTTGAGCCACTCGTTGTCCTTGGCCATCTCCTCGATCCGCGTGCTGCGGATGACCTGGACCGGCATCGTGCCGCTGGGCGGGACGTCCTGGGAGCGCCAGGTCCCTTGTGCGGGCTTGCCGAGGCCCGCCTTGCCGATGCCGTTGCCCCAGGTCTCGTAGTCCGAGAAGTCGTCGACGTGGATCTTGGCGCCTTCCTCGACCTCCTCGTTCTGCCACTCGAACTTCGCGTTCCCGCTGTAGCGGAAGTAGTTGTCCTGGTCGGCCTCGGGCTGGACGCCGGGGTAGGTCTGGACGCCGCAGTACTGGAACCACTCGCTGGAGTAGGTCACCCCGCCGAGCTCCATCTCGGCGACCTTGACCTCGCGGCCCTGCTGGGTGACCGTCTTCACCTCGGGCCAGACGCCCTTGAGGTACCCCTCCGAGTCGATCTCGACCGGGATCTGGGGCATGCCGCGCGGGGCGGGCCCCGCGGTGTTCTCCATCGCCATGAACTGCCGGATACCGCCGCCGGCGCCCGTGGGCGAGGTGGCGGAGTTGATGCCGGCCGCGGCTGCCGTCCCGACGCCTGCCAGCGATGCGCTGCCGACGACGCCCTTGACGAAGCGGCGTCGACCTGTGCTGTCTGGGTACTTGTCGTCTTCTGCGGACATGGTTATCGCTTGTAATACGGGTAGACTGCGCGCTTGACCTGGTCCCACGCGTCACCGAGGGTCTCGGTGCCGTACTGCTGCTCCTCGCGGACGTAGAGGTCCTCCCACTTGCGACGGCGCTTTTTGACGATCATCACGTCCGGGAGGAACTCCTTGCGGTACAGCAGGAGGATGAACGCGAGGTCGATGAAGATGATCGCGAGCACGAACCCGAGGTACATGTTGCCGATCTCGCTGTACCCCCAGCCGCTCACCAGTCCGTAGGTGAACAGTCCGACGAACACGACCTCCACCACCGTCAGCAGGACGATGGCGATGGCCGCTGCCGTGCTCTCGCGGGCCGGTTCGTAGCGGTGGATGTCGCCGTAGGTTGAGCCTGTCGATGACATGGTTACCTGTTACTCCCGCTCGCGTGGGGTGATTCGCCGTACTTCAGGAGGAAGAACGTGTAGATGAGCGAGACCACCATCATCAGCAGCGTCGCCAGGCCGACGAAGTGGGCCTGGAACGGGACGCCCATGTGCTCGGGGTTCGCCTCGCCCCCGCCGCCACCGCCGCCGGTCTGGGCGCCGCCCTCCTGGACGACGACGGTGCCGACCATGCCGGCGGTCTTGTGGGGCTGGCAGAAGTACTCGTAGGTCCCGGTGGTCTCGAAGGTGTGGGAGTACTCGTAACCCGTGTTGTACGTCTTGCTGGGCGCACCCGGCGTCCCCTCCCAGTTCGCCCCTTCGGGCTGGCTCTCGGGGACCACGTTGTGGTTGTCCGACTCCCAGACCCACTTCACCGTCGTCCCTGGCGCGATCGTGATCTCGGCGGGCTCGAACACCAGGCTCCCGCCGGGACCGACTATCACCTCTTTCGTGGGACCGCCGCCGCCGGACGCGCCTCCGCTCGTGGTCGTCCCGTTGGCGGCGGTCGTGGTCGTGTTTCCGGAGGCAGTGGCGTTGCCGGACGACGTGGTCGTCGTCTCCTGGGCCGCGGCGGCCGCTGTGCCCGCCCCGGCGCCGCCCGCAACACCGGTTGCTGCCGTCAGAAAGTCCCGCCTCTTCATACGGATGAAAGTCAGGACAGGAATCGCTTAAAGCCACCGATGCTGCCGTAACGGGGTCTGGGCGGCCGACGCGCCGATAATCGGCCTACTTCCGGCCGTCGGACGCCGACGAGACCCCGGTGCCGGCCGCCCCGCCCGACCGGCCGCCCCCGTCGCCGGAGAGCGATTCGCCGCCCTCGTCCGGGAACGCGTCGTCGTCTTCGCCCGGCGACGACTCGACCGCGTCGCCCGGCGCGGCGTCGCCGCCCTCGCCGGGCAGGAACTCGGGGCGCTCGTCGTCCTCGAGGCCGACCGCCCGGAGCCGGTTGCGGTACTCCTCGGCCCGGAACCGGTCGGAGAGCCGGGCGTTGGCCACCAGCAGGAAGACGAACACGCCGAAGATGGCGAAGCCGAACGCGGCCACCGCGGCCACCAGGGGCAGCCCCATCGCGATCCACGCCGCGAACAGCGCGATTCCGGCGAGCACGTGGACCCCGGCGACCACCTGCATCAGCTGGTTGCCGAGCTTGCCCGAGCCCTCCGGCACCTCGGCGGGGTCGGGGAGCACGTCGCCCTCGGGCATCTCGGGCACCTCGTAGCTCTCCATCGACGACAGCGCGACCGAGGGCTTTACGTCCCGGAGCACGGTGCCGCTTCCCTCGACGGAGCCGTCGGGGTAGACCACGGCGTACCCCTCGTCGGAGTACGCGAGCAGCTGTGACTCCCCGTCCCGCTCGATGCGCTCGACCACCGCGAACACGTCGCGGTCGGCGACCCGGCTCTTGAGGTCGGCCTCCACCCGGTCGAGCAGGGCGTCGCCGGTGATCCACGAGTCGTGGTCGAACGCGACCTCCCACTCCTCGTAGCTCATCTCGGCCATGTCGCGGGGGCCGAAGTTCTCGAAGTCGTACTTCTCCTCGACCTCCTCGGGGGAGGGTCGCTCGCGGTCCGCGTCGGCCGGGGGCTCGCCGCGGTCTGCGCCGGCGGGCGCCGCCGGGTCGCGCGGTTCCGGGCCGTCCCCGTCTCGCGTCTCGGCGTCGTCCGGGGCCGCCGCGCCGTCCCCGGCCGAGTCGCCCGCCCGGTCGTCCGAGGCGTCGGTCATGGCTCGAAAGTCAGAGTCGTAGCGGTATAAGCGCCCCGACGTTCGTTCGCGACCGGCGGTCGTCACCGGCCGGATCGCGGCCGCGGCGCTTCCGGACGCCTTAACACACCGCGCTCCCAACCGCCGCGCATGGCGAGCGAGACCCTGGTCGCGGCCGCGGTCGCCCTGGTCGTCACCGCCAGCCTGCCGTTCTACCTCTACGGCGCGTGGTACATCCTCGACCAGGAGGTGGTGACCTGGGCCGTGCTGCTCCACCACCTCAAGTTCATCACGGTGGGGCTGCTGCTCACGACGGTCCCGGTGGTGACCTGGATGGCGCCGCGGTTCCTCGACCAGCTCGGCGGGTTCGCCGCCCTCCACGCCTTCCTGGGCCTGCAGGCGTACGCGATGCTCATCGTCGCGCTGACGGGCATCGTCCGGATCTTCCAGGTCAAGTACCGCCACGACCTGTACGCCGACGCCGACCGCGACGTGGAGATCGACGACCTCCACGAGAACATGGGCGCGTGGCGCGGCCGGCTCCGCGTCGGGGTCGCCGGCTACGTGCTGTTCTGGCTGCTGGCGTGGGTCATCGGGATGGTGCGGTTCTTCCTGCGGTACGTGCTGTACTGAGTGTCGTCCCGCACCGGCCGACGCGTGAATCTGCTGGGTCGCCCGGCGGTCAGGCGTCCCACGGCTCGCCGCTGGCGAGGTCGACCTCGTGGTCGAGTTTCGAGGACGGGCAGAGGTCCTCGACCACGCAGTCGTCGCAGTCGGGGTTGCGCGCGGTGCAGGTCGCCCGGCCGTGGCTGATCATGAGGTGGGTGTACTGCTGCCAGTGCTCCTTCGGGACCACGTCGAACAGGTCCTCCTCGATGGCCTCGGGGCGCTCCTCCTCGGTGATGCCGAGCCGTCGGGAGAGCCGCTGGACGTGGGTGTCGACCACGATTCCCTCGACGATGTCGTGGCCGTGCTGGAGGACGACGTTGGCGGTCTTGCGGCCGACGCCCTTCAGGTCGGTCAGCCCCTCCATCGTGTCGGGCACCTCGCCGTCGTGCTCCTCCAGCATCGTCTGGGCCGAGGACTTGATGTAGTCGGCCTTGCTGTTGTGGTAGGTGATGGAGCCGATGTCCTCGGAGAGTTCGTCGACGTCGGCGTTCGCGTAGTCCTCGACCGTCTCGTACTTCTCGAAGAGGTGCTCGGTCTCCTGGTTCACGCGCTCGTCGGTGCACTGGGCCGACAGCATCACCGCGACGAGGAGTTCGAGCCGGTTCGAGAAGTTGAGCGAGATGGTGGCGTCGGGGTACTCCTCGGAGAGCCGGTCGATGACCGTCTCGGCCTGCGCCTGCCGCGTGTCGAGTGGGTCTCCCATGCCCGAACCGTGGAGTGGCAGGGGTTTGAGCCATTCGGCTTCGGTCGCCGCGGTCGTCGGCGGTGGCGGCCGACGGCGCCGCAGCGAACGGGACCCGCACCCGCCGTCCCGCGACGGTGGGGCGGTACCGGGAGTTTTATCGGCCCGAACCGCCGCGTTCCACGCATGAAGGCGACCGCGAAGGCCCACCCGATCCAGGGCCTGGTCAAGTACCACGGGATGCGCGACGAGGAGCTGCGGCTCCCGTACCACGACTCCATCAGCGTCTGCACCGCGCCGAGCCACACGAGGACCACCGTCGAGTTCGACCCCGACCTCGACTCGGACACGTTCGTCGTGGACGGCGAGGAGCTGGCGGACCACGAGGCCGACCGAGTTATGAACGTCGTGTCGCGCGTGCGCGAACTGGCCGACGCCGACCACGCCGAGCACCCCGTCCGGCTGGAGAGCGAGAACTCCTTCCCGTCGAACGTGGGGCTGGGCTCCTCGTCGTCGGGGTTCGCCGCGGCCGCGACCGCGCTCTGCGAGGCCGCCGACCTCGAGCTCTCCCGGCCCGAGATCTCGACCGTCGCGCGCCGGGGGTCATCGTCGGCGGCCCGCGCGGTCACCGGCGGGTTCTCGGACCTCCACACCGGCCTCAACGACGAGGACTGCCGCTCCGAGCGCCTCGACAGCCCGCTGGAAGACGACCTCCGCATCGTAGCGGGGCTGGTGCCCGCGTACAAGGAGACCGAGCACGCCCACCGCGAGGCCGCCGACAGCCACATGTTCGAGGCCCGGCTCGCCCACATCCACGAGCAGCTCGCGGAGGTGCGCGACGCGCTCCGCGAGGGCGACTTCCGCCGGGTCTTCGAGACCGCCGAGCACGACTCGCTGTCGCTGGCGGCCACGACGATGACCGGCCCGGCCGGCTGGGTCTACTGGAAGCCCGCCACCCTGGAGATCTTCGACGCGGTGCGCGAGCTCCGCGAGGAGGAGGACGTGCCGGCGTACTTCTCGACCGACACGGGCGCGAGCGTCTACGTCAACACCACCGCCGAGCACGCCGACCGCGTCGAGGAGGTCGTCGCGGACTGCGGCGTGGAAACGATGGTCTGGGAGGTCGGCGGCCCGGCCGAGGTCCTCCCTGAGAGCGACGCCCTGTTCTGAACGCCGGCTCCCCCGACGAACGGACCGCCCGTCCCCCACTTCTAAGCCCGCAGGCGCCGTACCGTCACGGGATGAGAGTCGCCGTCCTGGGCGCGGGCTACGCGGGCCTGACCCTCGCCCGAAAGCTGGAGCGCAACCTCCCCGACGACGCCGACGTCCTGGTGGTCGAGCGCACCGGTCGCCACCTGGTCCAGCACGAGCTCCACCGGGTGGTCCGCCGGCCGTCGCTGGCCGACGACATCGCGGTCGACCTCGACGACGTGCTGGACCGGGCGGAGGTCCGGGAGGCGGAGGTCGCCGACGTCGACCCCGACGCAGGTACGTTCACCCTCTCCTCTGGCGAACGAGTCGACTACGACTACTGCGCGGTCTGTCTCGGCGCCGAGACCGCGTTCTACGACCTGCCGGGCGTCGAGGAGCACGCCGCGCCGCTCAAGACGCTCGACCACGCCGAGCGCATCCGCGCGGACTTCCTCGACGCGCTGGAGGCCGGGCAGGCGGGCGAAAACGAAAACTCCTCCGCCCGGGTCGTGGTCGGCGGCGCGGGCCTCTCGGGCGTGCAGGTCGCCGGCGAGCTCGCCGCCTTCGCCCGCGAGGAGGGCGCCCGCGACGCGGTGACGATAACCCTGCTCGAGCAGTTCGACAGCGTCGCGCCCTCGTTCCCCGAGAACTTCCAGTCGGCGGTCCGCGACCAGCTCGAGGCCCGCGACGTCGAGGTCCGGACCCGCACCGCGGTCGCCGCGGCCGACGAGGAGGCCGTCGAACTCGGCTCCGGCGAGCGACTCGCCTACGACCAGTTCGTCTGGACCGGCGGCATCCGCGGCCCGGACGCGCTCGATGGTGAGCGCCCCGAGGTGAACAACACCATGCGGCTCGGCGACGGCACCTTCGTCGTGGGCGACGCCGCCCGCGTGGTCGACGCCGACGGCGAACCCGTCCCGGCCAGCGCCCAGGCCGCGGTCCGGGAGGCCCGCGCCGTCGCCGACAGCATCGCCAGGCTCGTCGAGTACGACCGCGAGGGCGGCGGCGTCTTCGAGCCCCGACCCGACCGCTTCGCGTTCGACTCGCCGGGGTGGCTGGTGTCGGTCGGCGACGGCGCGGTCGCCCAGGTCGGCCCGACGGTGCTGACGGGCCGGGCCGCGAGGGCGCTGAAGACCACCGTCGGCGCGGGATACCTCTCGTCGGTGGGCGCGATACGCAACGCCGCGGACCTCGTGAGCGAGGAACTCGGCTACGAGCGGTAGAAGGCGAGGGCGGTCAGAGGCCGGGGACGCCGAGCGCGCCCGACGCGAGGATGTCCAGCATGCTCAGCACCACCAGCACGACCCAGACCGTCACGTAGGCGACCAGCGCGATGCCGATGGCGCTCCCCCAGCCGCCCGGGTAGCGGGCGTTGATGACGTACACCCACGCGAGCAGGCCGAACACCGAGCCGAGCAGACCGCCCACCAGCGGGAGGATGCTGAACAGGCCGGCGACCAGCCACCACACCACCGCCCCGACGAGCGCGGTGAGGATCGCGTACTCGTAGTCGTCCCGGTCGGCGATGACGCGCGCGCCGACGTAGATGCCGAACGCGCCGATGAGGAGGCTCACCACGAAACCGATGAGGTAGTTCAGGAACCCTACCATGTGTGCCTACCTGATTCGAGAGACCATTTATAGGTGGCGTCTGGCGGTCGGACGGGTCGCCGGGCGGCGGTGACAGCGGGGTGCCACGTTCTCGGACCGGCGGGATTCTGTTGGTTTTCCGCCGTCAGTGGGTTTAAGTTTGTGGGCCGTCCTCGGGAGCGCATGGCACGCGAGACTGCGCTGATGGACAAGGCGCTCGCGGGGGCGGTCGGACTCGCCGCCGGAGCGGTGATCGGCGCCCACGCGCTGCGGCTGTACCGCCACGGTGAGGACGCGAGCGTCGTCTGTACCGAGTGCGGCGAAGCAATGCCGGTCGACGAGGTGCTCGACCCGACCGTGACCTGCAACTGCGTCGCGCCGCGGGACTCTCACGACTTCTGGTAGCCAGGGTTTACCCGCGTCGCGACCCACGACCCGGTATGGACCAGCAAGAGCTCCGCGAGCGGCTCGAACAGCGCCTGATGAGCCACGGCGTCTACGTCACCGCCCTCGAAGCCGACGGCGGGACGCTGCGGGTCGACTACGAGACGGCCGCGCCGGGCGACGGCGTCCCCCACCGCGAGGTCGGCCGGGTGCTCAACCGGCTGCTCGACCTCCAGGCGGACGGGGAGTGGGAGCCGACAAACGTGCGGGGAACGGTCGCGGACCTCGACGGGAACCGCCGCGGGACGTGGCGGGCCGACGAGGAGTGGCTGGTCGCCCACGACCGGGGCGAGCTCTCGGACGTGGAGCTCTCCCAGCGCGTGCTCGACACCATCGAGGAGGCGTGACGGATCGCCGGCGTCGGCGGGGCGGTCCTCCGCCACGGCGCGGTCGGATTCCGGACAGAGCGCGCCCGCCGGAAGTTTTACGCCGGGTTCGGCCCAACCTCGGCGCGTGGACAGCGTCGAACTCAGCACCGTCGTCTACGTGTCGCCCGAGGAGGCCTACGAGTTCCTCGCCGACTTCGAGGGGTACGCCGACTACTCCGAGCACCTCGACCGGGTGACCCGCCACGGCGACGGCGGGCCCGGCACCGAGTACGACATCCACCTCCAGTGGTGGAAGCTGAGCTACGTCGTCCGGTCGGAGGTGACGGACTTCGACCCGCCCGAGCGCATCGCGTGGCGCATCACCAAGGACCTCCGCGCCCACGGCGAGTGGGTGGTCGAAGCCGAGCCCGACGAGGCCCCGCCCGACCGCGAGGCCGCCTCGCGGGTCCGGCTGATCATCGAGTTCGACGCCGACTCGGCGAGTTCGGACATGCTGGACCTGCCGCGGCTCGTCTCGCTCGACTGGGTCATCGACAAGGTGCGACCGCTCGTCCTGAAGGAGGCCCAGCGGGTCGTCGCCCGCATCGTCGAGGACCTCGAGGGCGAGCGCCGCGAGGTGGAGCTGACACTCCACGACTCGCCCGACACGATCTGACCCCGCAGCGTCGCGACGCCGCGACGACGGGATCGGACGGCCGAACCCGTCGCTACGGGGTCGGCGAACCGAGAAGCATCGGAGCGCGTTACTCCTCGATCTGGCCGTAGTCGCCGCCGTACTTCATGAAGAAGTAGGCGAGGCCGAGCGTGAACACCAGCGCGGCCGTCGTGGCGATGCCGAGGGTCTTGGCGCTGCTCGGGATGGCGGGACCGCCGCCGCCGGTCTGGGCGCCGCCCTCCTGGACGACGACGGTGCCGACCATACCGGCCGTCTTGTGAGGCTGACAGAAGTACTCGTAGGTGCCGAGGGTCTCGAAGGTGTGGGAGTACTCGTAGCCGGTGTTGTACGTCTTGCTCGGCGCACCTGGCGTCCCCTGCCAGTTCGCCCCGTCGGGCTGGCTCTCGACCACGATGTTGTGGTTGTCCGACTCCCAGACCCACTTCACCGTCGTCCCGGGCGCGATCGTGATCTCGGCGGGCTCGTACACCAGGCTCCCGCCCGGACCGACGGCGACTTCCTTGGTCGCGCCGCCGCCACCGCCGCCCTCTTCCTGCGCCGCAGCGGTACCGGCCGCCCCGGCGGCGGCCGCGGTCCCGGTTGCGGCCCGCATGAACCCGCGCCGCGTGACCGACTCGCTTCCTTCCGTGCTCATGCGTGGAAGTTGCGACGGCGGGTACTCTATACTTTCGATACAACCCCACCTTTTTTCGTCGTCGGGTGTCCTCGCGCCTCCGGCGCTGCGGGCACCCTCTTCGAAAAAATGTGGATCAAAAAAGGGCCGCTCGCTCACTCGCTGCGCTCGTTCGCTCGCGGTACGATTGCTGCGGCAGGAAGAAGGCCACGTCGCGTCCGCCAGTCTCGGCGTCGTGGCGCGAACCTACCGGCTGTGACTACAGGCTGTAGTCGTGGTCGCCGGTCTCGGTCTCGAGGAACGCGGTCAGGAGGTCGATCGTCGCCGCCACGTCGGCGTGGTGGACGCTCTCGGTGACGGTGTGGAGGTACCGGGTCGGGACCGAGATGGCGCCCACGGGCTTGGCGCCGTTGGTGTTCTGGAAGCCGCTGGTGTCGGTCGCGCCCGAGGGCAGCACCTCGAACTGGTGGTCGATGCCGCGGTCCTCGGCGACCGACCGCAGCCGGCGGTGGACCTTCGGGGTCGTGACCACGCTGGAGTCCTTGAGTTTTATCGCGGCGCCCTCGCCGAGCTCCGTCACGTACTCGCTCTCCTTCCGGACCGCGGGGATGTCGTTGGCGACCGTCACGTCGAGCGCGACCGCGAGGTCCGGGTCGAGGTCGACGCCGAGCGCCGGGGCGCCCCGGACCCCGAGCTCCTCCTGGACCGTCGCGCAGAAGTGGACCGTCACGTCGGGGTCGTCGAGCCGCCTCGCGGCCTCGAGCATCGCGAACAGGCACACCCGGTCGTCGAGCGCCTTGCCGGTCACGTGCTCGCCGACGCGGGTCGTGGTCTGCTCCGTGCTCACGAGGTCGCCGACCGAGACCCGCTCCTCGACCTCTGCGGCGGGCAGGCCGAGGTCGATCGCCACGTCGTCGACCGAGAACTCCTCGTCGTCGTCCTTGACGTGGGTGGGGATCGACCCGATGACGCCGGTCAGATCCTCCTCGTCGGTGTGGACGGTCACGCGCTGGGCCCGGAGGACGTCGGGGTCCCACCCGCCGAGGGTGTCGACCTCCAGGAAGCCGTCGTCGGTGACGTGCTTGACCATGAAGCCGATCTCGTCCATGTGGGCGGCGACCGCCACCGCGTAGTCGGACGCGCCCTCGACGGTCCCCACGACGTTGCCCATCGCGTCGGTGTGGACCGAGTCGACCGCGCCGTCGAACTCCCGGCGGACGAGCTCGCGCACCCGGTCCTCGTACCCGGGGACGCCGCTGGTCTCGGTGAGCTCTCGGAGGAGGTCGAAGTCGAAGCCGAAGTCTGCGTCGGAGTCGGCGCTCATGCGAGCCACTGACCGACCGCCGGCAATAAAGCCGTCTCTTCCGGCAGTCCGGCCGGCGCGCCGCGGTCCGGGCCGGCGGTTCGCGGTGATTGACGCCGCGGTTGGGCGCCTGTACCGTGCGGTGGGCGGAGCTTAAGCGACCCGCTGCCGGCGTGCGGTTCGACAGCCGGCCCATAACAAAAGGTCGCTGAATCGTACTCCGGGCAGCGTGACCGCGCACCGCCGGGGTGACCGTGCGACGGGACGCTCCCCGTCGGCTGACATCCGTCCGTCGTCCTCGGCGACGCCTCCGCGCGTCGCCGCCTCGACGCGCGGGGCGACGCGCGGTCAGCGATCTCAACGCGATACCGAACAATGTACAACGGAAACACAGTCGGCGTCGTCGTACCGGCGTACAACGAGGAGGGCCTCGTCGGCGGCGTCGTCGACACCCTCCCCGAGTTCGTCGACCGCGCGTACGTCGTCGACGACCGGTCGACCGACGGAACGTGGCAGGAGATACAGGAACACGCCGAGAAGGCCAACCGGGCGGCGACGACCGCCGAGGCGGTGCCGACCCTCGCGGACGGGGGCGTCGGCGTCGACGGTCCTCGCCGGGTGGTGCCGATCCGCCACGAGACCAACAAGGGCGTCGGCGGCGCGATAAAGACGGGCTACCGCCGGGCGTACGCCGACGGGCTGGACGTGGTCGCGGTGATGGCCGGGGACGGCCAGATGGACCCCGACCGGCTCGACCGGCTGCTCGACCCTATCGTGGACGGCGACGCCGACTACGCCAAGGGCACCCGGCTGCTCGACGCCGAGTCCCGCGAGGGGATGCCGGCGTTCAGGCTGTTCGGCAACCGGCTGCTCTCGACGCTCACGAAGTTCGCCAGCGGCTACTGGACGACCACCGACCCCCAGAACGGCTACACCGCCATCTCGCGGGAGGCGCTCGGCAGCCTCGACCTCGACCGGCTCTACGACGACTACGGCTTCGCCAACGAGCTGCTCGCCCGGCTGAACTCCCGCGGGATGACGGTCGCCGACGTGTCGATGCCGGCGGTGTACGGCGACGAGGAGAGCACCATCCGGTACCGGAGCTTCGTCCCGAAGCTGTCGTGGCTGCTGCTGTCGAACTTCGTCGAGCGCCAGTGGACCCGGTTCGTCGACGCCGGCGCCCGGGTGACTCCGGTCTGCTACGCGCTCGGCGCGCTCGGGCTGGTCGCCGCTGTCGTCGCGGGACTGGCCGGCAGCGTCGACCGCTTCGCGGCGCTGACGGCCGGGAGCTACCTGTCGCTCGGCGTCGCCGTCTACCGGGAGCGCGAGCGGAGCCGCGACATGGAGCTCCGGGTGACCGACGACGGGTAGCCGGCCGGCGCCGGTTCCGCGCGGCGGCTGTTCTCTCGGAGTTCGATTCTTTCGGAGTTCGAGAAACGGAGCGACGCGTCCGCTGAGAAGCGCGACGCGTCCGGTGAAAAGAGCAACGCGTCCGGTGAAAAGAGCGATCCGTCCCGCGAGACGAGCGACCTGTCCGGCGGTCAGTCGGCCGCGCGTCCGGTCGGCTCGCCCGGCATCCGGTCGTAGGTCCGCCGGGTCGGCAGCGACCGGAGGCTGGTCGGGTCGGTCGCCGCGTCCACGATCAGGTCGGTTAGGTTCACCTTGTCGGCGAGGAACGCCTCGCGCCTGTCGGCCCACTCGTCGGCGACGCCGGCGGCCGCGAGCAGGTCGGTCGCGGTCTCCAGCACCGGTCGGAACTCCCGGAAGTTGTAGATGAGCCCCTCGCGCTCGAGTTCGGTGAAGTTGCCCATGTCGTCGTCGCCGACGAAGGAGTTCGAGCGGATGGCGGGCGTCCCGAGCAGCGCGGCCTCGGTCACCATGGTCTGGGTGTCGGCCACCAGCAGCGACGCCTCCGCCAGCGCGTCGTGGAGCAGCGCCGGGTGGAGGTCGAACGGTCGGGCGGGCAGCCCGGAGAAGTCCGCGTCGCCGCCCTCGTCGGAGACGAACACCGTCGCGCGGTCGGCCAGCTCCGAGACCAGCCGGCGGCGCTTCTCGGGGGTGAAGCCGGCCTGGCCGACGTCGTGGTGCGAGCCGAAGGCGTTGAGCCTGACTATGACGAACTCCTCGTCGGGCCCGACGCCCAGCTCCTCGCGGATGTCGGTCTGGGGCTCCCACTCCTCGGGGTGGAGGTACGCGCACTCCTTGAACCCCCGGAACACGTGGTGCTTCTCGCCGAGGTCCTTGTCGAAGGTGTGCGGCGTGAGGTAGGCGTCGGCGAAGGGACGCGAGACGGCGTGGTCGAGGTGGGTGTTCTCCGAGTCGGTGATCAGCACCGTCGGCGCGCCGGCGGCGACCCCGGCGTGGGCGGCGTACGCGCCGACGCCGAAGATGCGGTCGGGGTCGTACGCCCGGACGTGCCGGAGGATGGTGAGGTAGTGGCGCGGGAGCTGGCGCGCCAGCGAGTACTTGCTGGTCGCGAGCTCGCCGTAGACCTCGTGGGGAACGTCGTAGTACTCCAGCAGATCGAGGGTGCAGCCGTAGTCGCGGGCCAGCACCAGCGCGTCGTGACCGCGGTCCCGGAGCCGCGAGACGGCGTTGCGGTAGAGGTGGACGTGCGCAGGGGTGTTCGCGAAGAACAGGTAGTTCATGTCCCGACCGTGATTCGACCGCGCGCGGCCATTGTTCTACGCCGCGTTCGCCGGATTCAGTCCCGGACAACTCCGCGCCCGCCCGCTTCAGTCCCAGACAACCGCCGCAGCGCGGAGGGATACGGTCGGGTTGACGCGCCGGTACGGGCGCCCTAGCGGTGCCGCTCCGGAGGTGTCCGCGAGCCGGACGGCGTCCCGGGGCAGTCGCTCAGCCGTCGAGGTCGCGAGAAAAGACTTCGGCGTCGGCCGGATGCGGTTGCGTTGTCGGCCGGATGCGATTGCGTCGTCGGCCGGATGCGATTGCGTCGTCGGTCGGACGTGGCTCCAGTTCGGCCACGCACGGTTCCGGTGTCGTCCGCGGCGATTCCGGGTTCGACCGGCGACCGACCGCGGTCGGGAGGCGATGCGTCGGAGAGCGGATCGAATCAGGACCCGTCGTGGACCTCGACGGTCGCGGGGCCGTCGAGCCGGAACGCGGTGATCTCGCCGGAGAACCGGTAGCCGTCCTTCCCGCCGATGACCCGACCGGAGATCTGGCCGTCCTTGACGGTGTCGCGGTCGTTGATCGACCCGAGCGCCGCGCTCTTGCGGGCCGCGCCGCTGACCTCGAACGTGTAGGTGCTGGCCCGGCGGGGCGCGTCGCTGCCGTCGATGACGAGCTTGTTCGGGAGCGAGAGGTCCGCGACGCCGACCTCCTCGCCGCCGTACCGGAGCGTCCACTTGCTCTCGTCGAGGTTCATCGAGACGATGTCGCCGTCCACCAGGTAGGAGTCGCCGTAGCCGTTGCCCGAGACGCCCGAGGCGGTGACCGTGCCGTCGCCGTTGTCGGTCACGCTGTCGTTGCCCTCGGACTCGACGCCGTTCGAGGCGGAGGTGCGCTTCGTCACGCTGCCCTCGACGGTGAACTCGTAGGTGACGTTCGACGTGTTCTGCCCGGCGACGAGTTCGAGGACGGTTCCGGACGTGTTCGACTGGTCGGAGTCGCTCGTCTCGGAGGTAGTGGAACCGCCGCCGCTACCGCCGCTCGACGTGCCGCTGGCGGCCTCCTCGGCGGTCATGGGGACGCCCGACGGGACGCGGTCGGCGTTGGCGTCCGAGCCCCAGCGGGTGTTCGTCGAGGAGATCGAGGGGTCGCCGGCCCGGCTGTCGGCCACCACGCGCGAGCCCTGGATGTCCGAGTCCTTGACCTCGACCGGACCCCACCACGCCCACACGCCCCGGGAGTTCTTCGCGCCCGGCGAGGAGCAGCCGACGCCGCAGGGCCGGGTCGTGCCGGTCCGCACGACGCAGTTCTCGACGTGGCAGGTCCGGCCGTCGATGGAGCCGACCCGGATGTTCGAGATGTTGTTGCTGTCGAAGAAGCTGTCGTAGACGTTGACCACGCCGCCGTGGCGCCCGTGGTAGGAGTAGCCCGGGTCGGTGCCGTAGAGGCCGTTGTCGATGAAGTGGGCGATGTGTACGTTGCGGAAGTTGAGCGTGCCGTAGTGGTCGCTACCGTTGACCCAGATGCCGCCCTTGCCGGACCTGGGCGTCTGGCCGTCGCCCATGTAGAGGTTCTCGACCGTCGCGGTCCCGCCCTCCGAGACCGCGGGCGTGAACAGGTAGTGGCCGCCGGGGTGGTTGCCCTTGAAGGCGACGTTCCGGATGGTCCAGCCGTCGCCGTTGGCGTAAATCTTGGCCGAGGCGCCCTCGGCGGTCATGTCGATGAGGACGTTCTCGAACGTCTCGCCGCTCCCGACGCTGAAGGTCCGGGTCTCGCCGGCCGAGACCGTGACCGTCTTGTACTCCGCGGCGTCCGCCGCGTCGCTCGCGCCCGCCAGCGCGCCGGCGCCGACCGCGGCGGCGATGCCGGCCCCCGCCGCGCCGAGGAAGGAGCGCCGGTCGACTGTCGGGTCTGCCTTGTCGTCTTCGCGTACCGTCTTGTCGCGTGCCATGCCACTTTCAATGCTCAGTTACTATGTTACAAGTCTTCCGGTTCAGCTTCAATGTCACCTTACTCATTTATTACTGCCCTGGCGAGGGAGCCTGACGTCCCGATTCCCGGCGCCTGCTGTCGAATAGTGCGCCTCGACTGGCGCCTACAGAGACGGGACTCACCGTCACCGGTACGGGGCCGTTAACGGCCGACTTCCGGGCGATAAGCTACCGTTTCCACCGTTCGCACGCACTGCTTATCGGCGGGTCGGGGGTCGGAGTCGGATTCCCGAACGCGATGACCGGTCGTCGGCGCGCCGACCGAAGAAACGGACAACGAGTTCTCCGTTGTTCCGGAACGCTTTTGCCGCAATCCGCACACAACAACGGACATGGCAGACGAAGAAACCGAAGCCGAACTCCGCGAGCAGTTCACCGAGGCGTTCGAGGGCGCCGACTACCCCGTCAGCAACCCGATGGACCTCGTGCCCGCGCTCCCGGACGGCCCGGGGACGCGCTTCGAGGCCGGCGACGTCAGCTTCACCGCGATGGAACTGTCCACGAAGCTCTCGGGCGACCAGGACTTCCCCTACGAGGACGTCGACTCGCTTGTCGACGACCTCATCGAGGGCCTGAAGTCCAACGATATGCTGTAGCTACTCGTCGTCCTCCTCTTCCTCGTCCTCGTCGGGCAGCGCGACGAGGAGCACCTCCCAGACGTCGTACTGCTCGTTGAAGTGACTGTCGAGCACCCGGTCCTTCTCGCCGATGGGGATCGGCTGCTGGGGGTGGGACACCTCCAGCCACGTCACGGTCGGCTCGGTGATGTCCATCTCTGCGATGTCGTCGGGCTGTCGGGCGGTCTCGGGCTGTTCTCCCGTCGCGGGCTCTCCCGGACCCGTCGGTGTACCTTGGCGTTCCACGGTGATCTCCCCGGACCCCGGTACCACACCGACTCACAAAACCCTGCCGGCGGTCGACCGACTCCGGAAGCGACAAGTCCCGACCGTCCCAACTACCGACGATGAGACGGCCGAACGCCCGCACGCTCGCGCTCGCGGCGGCGACGCACGCGCTGGTCGCCGGCACGCTGTTCGCCGGGACCGCGCTCGCCCACGGCGGCGGCCTGCGCGCGGCCGCCGGCAGCCTCGCGGTGCCGACCTGGCTGTTCCTGCTGACGGGCGGGGGCGTCGTGGGCGCGTCGTTCCTGCTGGCGAGTTTCGTCACCGACCGGGCGTTCATCCGGGCGGTCCACGACTGGCGCCGGGTCGCGGGCGCGCGGCTCGACGGCGCGGCGACGCTGACCCGCGCGCTCTCGGTGCTGGCGCTGGTCGGCGTCGTGGCCGTCGGCCTCTTCGGCCCGGAGTCGCTGTACCGGAACGCGGCCATCCTGTTCGTGTGGGTCGGCTGGTGGGCCGGCTACGTCGCCACGGTGTACCTCGTCGGCAACAGCTGGCCCGCGCTCAACCCCTGGCGGGCGGTCGCCGAGTGGCTCCCGTCGCTCGACCGCGACTACCCCGAGCGGCTCGGCGCGTGGCCCAGCGTAGTCGGTCTCCTCGCCGTCGTCTGGCTGGAGGTCGTCAGCCCCCTGGCCGACGACCCCCGGCTGCTGGCGTGGGTCGTGGTCGGCTACACGCTCGTCACGCTGGCGGGCGCGCTGACGTTCGGCCCCGACCGCTGGTTCGGCAGCGTCGACCCCGTCTCCCGGCTGTTCCGGTACTACGGGCTGGTCGCCCCGGTCCAGCGCGGCGAGGACGGCCTGACGCTCCGGATGCCCGGCGCGGCGCTGACCGACCCCGGCGCCGCCGACGGCCGCGACGAGGTGGCGTTCGTGGTGGCCATCCTGTGGGTCACGACCTACGACGGCTTCGTCGGGACGCCGGTCTGGGTCGACGTCGCGCGCGCGGCGGTGGGCGCGGGCGTGCCCGCGGTGGTGCTGTACCCCCTCGCGATGGTGGCCGGGTACGCGCTGTTCCTGGGCGTCTACTGGCTCGCGGCCCGGCAGGCCCGCCGGACCGCCGACACGTACCTGACGGCCGACGCCATCGGACGGCGGTTCGCGCCCACGCTGCTGCCCATCGCGGCTGGCTACCACCTCGCGCACTTCCTGGGGCTGTTCGTTACGCTGCTCCCCGCGCTGGTCGCGGCGCTGACCGACCCCCTGAGCCCGCCGTTCAATCCCTCCGTCTTCGTGCTGCCGGACTGGTTCGGGATGCTCGCCGTGGCGTTCATCCTGCTCGGCCACCTGCTGGCGGTGTGGGTCTCCCACGCGAGCGCCTACGAGGTGTTCCCCGGCCGGCTCCAGGCGATCCGGAGCCAGTACCCCTTCGTGGCCGCGATGGTGCTGTACACCATGACCAGCCTCTGGATCGTCTCGGCGCCCAGCGCCGACCCGCCGTTCGTCTGAACCCATGACCGACGAGCTACCGACCTACCAGACCGACGTGCCGCCGGGCGAGTCGCCCGCCGAGTGCCCGTACTGCGGGCGACCGCTCGAGAGCGAGGAGCTGCTGGTGCTCCACGAGGGGCTCGACCACTGGCGGCGGCTCGACGACGACCGGCGCGAGCAGTTCCGCGAGGCCTACGCCGGCGAGTCCGACGACCTCCGCACCTTCCGGCTGAAGATGCTCGGCCTGCTGGTCGTGGTGTACTTCGTGTTCCTGTTCGTCTACTCCTGGTACACCACCGACCCCTACAGCGTGATCGCGCTCCCGCTCGTCGGGACCCGGCCGGCTCGCCGAGAACTCGCGGCTCGGCTCCGGAGCGGTGGCCTTTAGTCGAGGGCACCCCGACTCGTGGGTATGGACGAACAACCCGGGTTGAGCGACGAATACCGCAAGGCGAGTCCGTGGCCGCTGTTCGTCGCCTTCGGCCTCGCCATCTTCGAGGTCGGCATCGTGTGGCCGCTGTTCCCGGTGGCGGTCGGCGGGCTCCTGCTGTTCGTCGGGAGCGTCGTCGGCATCCTCCGCGAGTCGGGCTACGTCGCCGACCCGTGGAAGGGCCTGGTCGCCGCGTCGGTCGTCTGCCTGGCGGCCGGCGGCGCCATCGCCTACTTCACGACCGGCTCGATCCACCTCCGCGGAGTCGCCATCGTGGTCGGCGGCGTCATCATCCTGTTCGGCGGCGTCTTCGGCTCGTTCTGGCAGCCCAGCCACGTCTGAGGCGGCCGGCCCGCCGCGTCGGACCGCCGCCGGGTTCGGAGCGCGGACCGACCGCCCGGCGCTCCGCCGGGGCGAATCGCCAACCTATTTGATACCCTGGCGGCAATCCTCGGACATGGTAACCCCCGTCTTCGACAAGGAGACCTGGCTCGACATCTCGGTCAACATCATCCCGCTGGTCATCATCGGCTTCTTCATCGCGCTGTTCGCCGCCGCCTCGCCGTGGGCCATCGAGGGGCTGGTCTCGACCGTCGGGTTCGGCCTGCTGGTCGTCCCCTTCCTGGGGCTCGCGCTGCTGACCTACATCGCGGCCAAGCTCATCGAGGGCGCCGAGTCGGAGTGAGTCGGTTCCCGTCCAGTCCTCGCCCGTTCGCGGGCAGTCCGTCTCGCGGCCTTCCTGTCTGATTTCCGACCTCGGGCAGTGCCGGGTCTCCGACACGACCCGGTAATCTTTGCCAGTCCGTCGCACGCAAACTCCCGGATGCGGCGGGGGCGTATCCTAACCTTTCTTTACCTTGTAGTCCTGACCATCGCCCATGGCAGAAGCCGGGCAGATCGCACTCACCGTCGTCATGGGGGTGTTCCTCGTGGGAGTCGCCGCGTTCCTCACCAGGCTCGAGGACTGGCGCTCCTACGCGCCCCTCTCGACCGGCGGGAGCGGTTACGTCGGCGAACAGACCGGGCAGGCACACACCGAGAAGCCTGCCGGAATCGTGCGCTGGTTGACCACGGTCGACCACAAGGACATCGGCATCCTCTACGGCATCTACAGCCTGACCGCGTTCGCGTGGGGCGGCATCGCCGTCCTGCTGATGCGGGCCGAGCTGGCCGCGCCGGCCGAGAACTTCATCGGGGCGAACTTCTACAACGCCCTGCTGACGACCCACGGCATCACGATGCTGTTCCTGTTCGGGACGCCGATCATCGCGGCGTTCGGTAACTACTTCGTCCCGCTGTTAATCGGGGCCGACGACATGGCGTTCCCCCGGATCAACGCCATCGCGTTCTGGCTCCTCCCGCCCGCCGCGGTGCTCATCTGGGCCGGGTTCCCGCTCGCGTCGCTGACGGGCAACATCGACCCCGCCCAGACGGCCTGGACGATGTACACGCCGCTGTCGGTCGAGCAGACCAACCCCGGCGTCGACCTCATGCTGCTGGGACTGCACCTCTCGGGCGTCTCGGCGACGATGGGGGCGATCAACTTCATCGCCACCATCTTCACCGAGCGCGGCGACGACGTCGGCTGGGAGAACCTCGACATCTTCTCCTGGACGATGCTCACCCAGTCGGGGCTCATCCTGTTCTCGTTCCCCCTCCTGGGGAGCGCGCTGGTGATGCTCCTGATGGACCGCAACTTCGCCACGACGTTCTTCGCGACGGAGGGCGGCGGGCCCATCCTGTGGCAGCACCTCTTCTGGTTCTTCGGTCACCCCGAGGTGTACATCCTGGTGCTCCCCCCGATGGGCCTGGTGAGCCTCATCCTGCCGCGGTTCGCGGGCCGGAAGCTGTTCGGGTTCAAGTTCGTGGTGTACTCGACGCTGGCCATCGGCGTGCTGAGCTTCGGCGTCTGGGCCCACCACATGTTCGCGACCGGCATCGACCCGCGCATCCGGGCGTCGTTCATGGCGGTGTCGCTGGCCATCGCGGTGCCGAGCGCGGTCAAGACGTTCAACTGGATCACCACCATGTGGAACGGCCGGCTCCGGCTGACCGCGCCGATGCTGTTCAGCATCGGGTTCGTCCAGAACTTCATCATCGGTGGGGTGACGGGCGTCTTCCTCGCGTCGATCCCGGTCGACCTGGTGCTGCACGACACCTACTACGTGGTCGGGCACTTCCACTTCATCGTGATGGGCGCCATCGCCATGGCCGGCTTCGCGGGCATCTACTACTGGTTCCCGCTGTTCACCGGCCGGATGTACCAGCGCACCCTCGCGAAGTGGCACTTCTGGCTGTCGATGATCGGGAGCAACGTGACGTTCTTCGCGATGATCCTGCTGGGCTACGGCGGCATGCCGCGCCGGTACGCCACCTACGTCTTCAGCAACGCGGAGCTGGTGTCGATGTTCACCAACCTCCACGTCATCGCGACGGTCGGGGCGTTCATCATGGGCTTCGGCCAGCTCATCTTCGTCTACAACTTGGTGACCTCGTGGCTCGAGGGGCCGCGGGTCCGGTCCGGCGACCCGTGGGACCTCGAGGACGACGGGCTCAAGACCAAGGAGTGGGCGTGGTTCGAGCGCAAGCGCGAGAGCGCGGTCACCGTCGCCGACGGCGGCGAGGAGGTCGCCACCGACGGCGGCGAGCCGACCGACGACGAATAGCGACGGAATCTCCGTTTTCCGGTTCGACTGCCCCGCTACCGACGGGTCTCGTTCGAAGCCGCGGCGAACTGACCGGCGGTTCGCGCACGGCGTCCGGCCTCCCTCGTCGGACGCCGCCGGTCACGTCACGGCCAGAATGATGCCCATCGTGAACATGAGGACGGCGATGCCCCCCAGCAGGAAGGCCAGCATGTCTTTCTCGCTCATACCGGAGGTAGGGCGCGAGCGGATGAAAAGGCTAATCCTTCCGCCGCCCCGACTCGTCGACGTGAGCGAGACGCTCGGCGGACGGTCGTTCGTGGTGGGGTTCTACCTCCTCATCGTCGCCATCACCGGCGCGGTCGGCGCGGTGCTGGGGACGGCCGGCCCCGGCGACCTCACCGCGGTCGAACTCCTGGGGCTGGTCGAACTCCAGCCCACGCCGCTCGGGCTGGCGGTCTACGGCATGGTGACGGTCGGGCTGGCGCTCGGCGTCCCGCTGGCGCTGGTCGTCGTCGTCTCCCGGCGGGCCGGCGCCGAGCGCGCCGGCGAGAACACCTGACCGCGGCGCGCGACCGGCCCGATCCGTTCCGCCCGCGCCCGCCCCGCAACCGGCGAGTCCAGCGGGCCCAACACCTAAGGCGGCGTTCCCCGTCGACCCTAGTATGTACCACGTCGTCATCGCCGTGGACGAAGAGACCGACCGCGCGCGCAGGCAGGCCCGAGCGGTCGCCGACCTCCCCCGCTCGGCCGACGAGGTGCGGGCGACCCTGCTCCACGTGTTCACCGAGAACCCCGGCGGGGCGTCGGCGACGCAGGTCGGCGCGGTCCGTCGGGCCGAGGAACTGCTGGAGGAGGCCGGCGTCGAGGTCGACATCGCCGAACGGAGCGGCGAACCCGCCGCGAGCGTGCTCGACTTCGCCGACGCCGAGGACGCCGACTGCATCTGCGTCGGCGGCCGGAGCCGCTCGCCCGCCGGCAAGGCCATCTTCGGCAGCGTCTCCCAGTCGGTCATCCTCCAGGCCGACCGGCCGGTGCTCGTGACCGGCGGCGCGGCCTCGGAGTAGGCGGCCGCCTCTCGTTCTCCCCGACCGGACGACCGGCTCCGTCAGTTGACCGCGAGAACAGCGAGAACGCGACGCGGAGGCGGTGGGAAACTCAGCCGTCGAAGAACGTCCGCAGCGCCGCGGCAACCCCGTCGGCGTCGGTCTCCTCGACGGTCCGGCTGTCGGGTCCGTCGAACGCGACGAACCGCGGGGCCGCGTCGACGCCGTGCGTCCTGCAGAACTCGGCGGCGACCTCGCCGTCGACGCCGGCGACCGCGACCCCCTCGGGCACCGCGGCCAGCACTGCGTCGAGGTCGGCCTTCAGCGCGTCGCAGGGGTCGCAAAAGCGCTTCCAGACCGACACCACCGCCCGGTCGCGGTCGGCGAGGAACGACCCGGGGTCGGCGGTCACGTCCTCGAGTGCCGGCGGCACCGGCGAGTCGGGGACCGTCTCCCAGACCATCCCGGCCATGGTGGCCAGGTCGGTCGGCGCGACCTCGCGGTCGAGGTGCGACCGGACCGCGAGGTAGCAGACGAACTCCCCGCGGTCGATGTCCCGCTCGGCCAGCAGGTCGGCCGCCGCGTCCGCGTCGGGCAGGCCGAACGTCTCGGCGACCGCCTCGCGGAACTCGTCGTCGCCGATTCCGAGGTACGAGTCGTGGTAGATGGCCCGCGTGTCCTCGAACTCGTCGGTGGGGCCGACCTCGCCGCCGTCGCCGACCGCCAGCACGTCCTCCTCGACCAGCGCGTCGAACAGCGCCTCCGGGTCGCCGGCGGGCGCCGGCGGGCTGTCGTCCCCACCGCCGGGCGGCTCAGACGCCGAGGTATCGCTCTCTCGTCTCGTCATCCTGTCGTAGTTCGGCCGCGCTTCCCTCGAAGACGATGCTCCCCTGGTCGACGACGTAGCAGCGGTCGGCGATGTCCATCGCGGCGACGGCGTTCTGCTCGACGAGCAGGATGGTCGTGCCCGACTCGCTGATGCGCTCGATGGCGTCCTCGACGTCCGCGATGATCTGGGGCGCCAGCCCCTCGTAGGGCTCGTCGAGCAGCAGCAGGTCGGTGCTCTGCTTGAGCGCCCGGGCGATGGCGAGCATCTGCTGCTCGCCGCCCGACAGCGTCCCGGCCTGCTGGGTCCGGCGCTCGTCGAGCCGCGGGAACTCCTCGTAGACCTGGTCGGTCGTCATGCCCGCGTGTTCGACCTCCGGGATCGTCCGGCCGACGGTGTTGGACGCGTTGTTGGTGACCTCCGCGAGGTGGAGGTTCTCCGCCACGGTGAGGTTCGGGAACACACGCCGCTCCTCGGGCACCAGCGAGATGCCCCGCGAGGAGATGTCCTCGGGCGAGAGGTCGGTGATGTCCTCGCCCTTGAACGTCACGCTGCCGTCCCGGACCTCCGGGGGCCTGGCGCCCGAGATCGACCGGAGCGTGGTGGTCTTGCCCGCGCCGTTCCGGCCGAGCAGCGCGCAGATCTCGCCCTCCTCGACGTCCATCGTCACGTCCCGGAGGATGTGGCTCTGGCCGTAGTAGGAGTCGACCTCCGACAGCTCCAGCAGACTCACGCGAACCACCTCCCGGGAGCGTGAGGTCGGCAGTCGCACGCCCGTCGGGACCGTCTTCCGGAACTCAAACCTCGACACCTCCGAGGTACGCCTCCTGGACCTCCGGGTCGCCCTGGACCTCCTCGGGCGTGCCCTCCGCGATGACGCTGCCGCGGTTCAGCACGACGATCCGGTCCGAGACGTTGAACACGATCTCCATGTCGTGCTCGACCAGCATGATGGTCAGGTCGAGCTCCTCCTTGACCTCCTCGATGAGCTCGACCGTGTTGGCCGTCTCCTCGGGCGACATGCCCGCGGTCGGCTCGTCCATCAGCAGCAGGTCGGGCTCGCTGGCGAGCGCGATGCCGATCTCGAGCCGGCGCTTGTCGCCGTACGGCAGGTCGACCGCGGTGACGTTGCGCTGGCTCCAGAGCCCGACCGCGTCGAGCATCCGGCGGGCCAGGTCGTCGACCTCGCCGTAGCTGTCGCGCCGGCGCAGGAAGTTGAACCGGAACGAGCCGTGCTCGGCGGCCAGCGCCGCGATCTGGGCGTTCTCCTCGACGGTGAGATCCGGGAAGATGGAGGCGGTCTGGAACGACCGGCTCACGCCCCGCTGGACGACCTCGTGGGGCTCGGCGGCGACGATGGAGTCGCCCTTGAACCGGATGTCGCCCGACGAGGCGTCGAGCATCCGCGTGATGAGGTTGATGAGCGTCGACTTGCCCGCGCCGTTGGGGCCGATGACGCTGACGCTCTCGCCCTCCTCGATGTCGAGGTTCACCCGGTCGACCGCGGTCAGCCCGCCGAACGACTTGGTGAGGTCGGTGGTCTCGAGCAGCCCCATCTACCGCTCACCTCCCGTGCGGCCGCGGATCGCATCGCCGGCGTCCTCGAGCAGCCCCCAGAGGCCGCGGGGGAACAGCGCGATGACCAGCACGAACACCAGCCCGAGGATGAGGTGCCAGTAGGCGCCGAACCCGTCCAGCAGCACCACGGGCTCCTGCACCAGCGTGATCCACTCGGACGGGCCGGTGAACGTCAGGGTGAGCTTCTGGACGCCGCTGATGATGTTCTCGACGTAGAGGTAGATGCCCGCGCCCACGATGGGCCCGAACAGCGACCCCACGCCGCCGAGCACCGCCATGATGACGACCTCGCCGCTGGTCGTCCAGTACAGCGACTGAAGGGGGACGTAGGCGCCGTAGATGGTGAACAGGCTGCCGGCGATGCCCGCGAACGCCCCGGAGATGATGAACGACATCAGCTTGTACCGCCAGACGTTCAGCCCGACGAACTCCGCGCGCTGCTCGTTCTCGCGGACGGCCCGGAACACCATGCCGTACGGCGAGTGGAGGATGCGGTAGGCGACCGCGACCGACGCGACGGCCACGATCCCGACCAGCACGTACTTCCACGTCCCGACGAGCCAGCCCACCACCGGCACCGGGTACCGGAGGTCGAACGTGCCCAGCAGCGAGCCGATCTCGACCGCGGTGTAGCCGTTCTCGCCGTTGGTGATCCAGGCCATCGGCGACAGCGCCAGGTAGTAGGCCATCTGGCCGAACGCCAGCGTGAGGATCGAGAAGTAGATCCCGCCCCGGCGCAGCGAGATGAACCCGAGTATCCACGCCAGCAGCGCCGCGAAGGCGGTCCCGGCGAGGATGATGAGTATCGGGCTCGACGACACCAGGTTGCTGAAGATGCCGGCCGCGTAGGCCGCCCCGCCCCAGAACGCGGCGTGACCGAACGACAGCAGGCCGGTGTACCCCAGCAGCAGGTTGAACCCCATCGCGAAGATGCCCCAGATGAGCATCAGCGTCGCGAGGTCGCGGTAGCCGTTGAGGAAGCCGCTGATCACGGGCGCGTCCGAGAACAGCCACGGGAACACCGCGACGAACGCGGCGAACAGCGCCACGACGAACAGCTCGCTCTCCATGAGCGCGTCCAGCGAGAACAGTTCGCCCTCCGCCGCCCCGACGACGGTCCCCTCGTCGGCGTCGGCGTGCTCGGTCTGCTCGTCGGTCATGGGGTCACCTCCTCGACGCCGAGCAGGCCCTGGGGCCGCGCGAGCAGCACGATGGCCGCCAGCACGTAGATGCCGACCTGGGACCACTGGGGCGCGACCGCGACCAGGATGGCCAGCGTCTCGCCGATGAGGATGCCGCCCAGCACCGCGCCGGTGATGGAGCCGACCCCGCCGATGACGACGACCAGGAACGCCGGCACCAGCACCTCGGTGCCGATGTTGGGGTTGACCGCGTACAGCGGGCCGCCGACCACGCCGGCGACGCCGGCCAGCGCGGCGCCCACGCCGAACACCATGAGGTACGGCCGGGTGATCCTGATGCCGAGCAGCTGGACCATCTCGGCGTCCCGCGTGCCCGCCCGGACGACCAGCCCGAAGTCGGTGTACTCGATGAGCAGGTAGACGCCGATCACCAGCGCCGCGGTGATGCCGAGCACGTACAGCCGCCACTGCGGGAAGCTACCGATGATCGGAACCGACACCGGACCGCTCGCCCACGCCGGCCGCGCGAAGTTGTAGCTCTGGCCGCCGAACAGGATCTTGAACACCTCCTGGACGACGATGGCCAGCCCGAACGTCAGCAGGATCTGGTCGGTGTCGGGCCTGTCGTAGAACGGCCTGGCCACGAACCGCTCCATCAGCACCCCGACGGCGAACACCACCACCGGAACGATGATGAGGGCCGGCAGGAAGCCCCAGCCGAGCCCGAGTTCCGTGTACCCCCACTCCGCCAGCTTGCCGCCGGTCAGCTGCACCTCGAGGGTGATGAACAGGCCGACGTACGTCCCGATGAGGTACAGCGCCCCGTGGGCGAAGTTGACGAACTTCAGCGTCCCGAGGATGATCGACAGCCCGATGGCGACCAGCACGTAGATGGCTCCCTGCTGGAGCCCGTTTATCAGCACTGTAGCCACTTCGGAAACGAGACTCACGTTTCTCCCCCCGAACGTTGTCTCCGTCCTTCGTCACTGCGCGTGTCCATGTATAAGTCTACCATGTGTTTGGTATCCTCTATCTACCATAAACGTTGGTGAATAACTCCGGCCGGAGGGTTATTCGTACGAACCGAGCTTGCACTCCGCGGCCGGTCCCTCGCCGCACTTGTAGCCGAGTTCGCTCCGGGAGGTGAGGTTCACCAGCTCGAAGAAGCGCCCGGAGCCCTGCTCGGACTCGGGGAGGCCCTTGACGACCGGCACCGCGCGCTGGGCCTGGTGGTCGCACTTGCGCATCGTCTCCTTGCCCATCCCGAGGTTGTCGTACTTCCGTCCCTCGAGCTGCTTGATGATCTCCGGCGGGTAGAACGTCCCGGCGCGCTCGGCCGCCGCGGCGTACTGGAGCGTCTGGGCGTACGCCAGCTGGGCCGGCCCGGACGGGACCCGACCGCCGTACTCGTCGCCGAACGCCTTGGCGAAGCTGTTGGACGGCTCGTTGTCGATCTGGGCGTCCCACGCCACCGTACCGTAGATGCCCTCGATGGCGCCGCCGGCGGCCTGGGCCATCGGCCGGTTGTACAGCGGCATCACGATCTCCATGTCCTCGTCGAGCCCCATCTCGATGGCCTGCCCGAGCGAGTTCGCGCCGTCGAGCCCGTAGTGGTTGAGGAAGATGGCGTCGGCGCCCGAACTCTGGGCCTCCGAGAGGTACGACTGGTAGTCCTTCGTCCCGAGCGGCGTGGGCACGCTGTCGACCTGCGACCAGCCGGCCTTCTCGAAGAACTTCTTCATCGAGGCCTGCTGGGTCTTCCCCCAGCTGTAGTCGGCGTACAGCTGGTAGAACTTGAGGTCGTCGCCGTACTCCCCGGTGACGACCGGCGCCAGCGCCTGGCCGGTCATGTAGGCGTTGAACATCTCCCGGAACCCGTACCGGACGCAGTTCTTGCCCGTGGTGTCGTTCGAGTGGGTCAGGCACGCCATGAACAGCACCTTCTCCTGCTGGCACAGCTCCTGGACCGCGATGGCCACCGCGCTCGACGACCCGCCCGAGATCATCTGGACGTTGTCCCGCTGGATCATCCGGCGGGCGGACTGGCGGGCGGTGTCGGCGTCGGTCGCGGTGTCGCCGGTCACGTAGTCGACCGTCTTGCCGAGCACCCCCTCGCCCGAGAGGTCGCTCCAGCTGTCGACCCAGCCCCCGCCGTTGTTGAGGTGCTTCACGGCGAGCTTGTACGCCCGGAGCTCGTCCTTCCCCTCCGAGGAGTACGGCCCGGACTGGGGCACGTTGAACCCGAACGTCACGGTGTCGCCCTCGACCGGGAAGTTGCCCAGCGCCGGGTAGTCCTCCGAACCCCCGCCGCCTCCGCCGCCGCCGAGACATCCCGCGATCGAAGCGATACTCGCAGCGCCCGTCGCACCTGCAGCCTTCACGACGTCACGTCGCGTTGGGCCACCGTTAGCTTGTGGCATGGTGTCGGCAAGCAACCCATGCGTAATAATTGTTACTGTTATTAAATCGCGAACGGCGGCGCGTTCCCGCGAATATTGCCGGAACTGTCCGGTCGGCTGTCGTTTCCGGGCGGAAAAAACGAGTGTCCCGTCGAGCGAGCTACTCGTAGGGGCCGAGCTGGCACTCCGCGGCCGGGCCCTCGTTGCAGGCGTAGCCCAGCGTGTCTCGCGGCGTGAGGTTGACGATCTCGAAGTACTGGCCCTGCTGCTGTTCGCCTCCCGGGAGTCCCTTCACCACCGGGACCGCGCGCTGGGCCTGGTGGTCGCACTTGCGCATCGTCTCCTCGCCCATCCCGATGTTGTTGTACTGGTGGTTCTCCAGCTGCTTGATGACCTCCGGCGGGTAGAACGTCCCGGCGCGCTCGGCCGCCGCGGCGTACTGGAGCGTCTGGGCGTACGCCAGCTGGGCCGGTCCCGACGGGATGCGCTGGTACTTCTGCTGGAACGCCTGGGTGAACGAGTTCGACGGCTGGTTGTCGATCTGGGAGTCCCACGCCACCGTGCCGAACACGCCCTCGATGGCGCCGCCGGCGGCCTGGGCCATCGGCCGGTTGTACAGCGGCACGACGATCTTCATGTCCTCTTTGAGGCCCATGTCGACCGCCTGGCTCAGCGAGTTCGCGCCGTCGAGCCCGTAGTGGTCGAGGAACAGCACGTCGGTCTTGTCGCGCGGGACCTGCGAGAGGTACGACGAGAAGTCCTTGGTGCCCAGCGGCGTGGCCACGCTGTTGATCTGCGACCAGCCGGCCTCCTCGAAGAACTTCTTCATCGAGCTCTGGACGGTCTGGCCCCACGTGTAGTCGGCGTACAGCTGGTAGAAGTTGTTGTTCTTGCCGTACTCCTTGGTCACCGGCGGCACCAGCGCCTGCGCGGACATGTAGGCGTTGAACATCTCCCGGAACGAGTACCGGACGCACGACTTGCCCGTGGTGTCGTTCGAGTGGGTCAGACAGCACATGTACTGGACCTTCTCGCGCTGGCACAGCTCCTGGATGGCAATGGCCACCGCGCTCGACGACCCGCCCGAGAGCATGATCGCCTTGTCGCGCTGGATCATCCGGCGCGCCGTCTGGCGGGCGGTGTCGGCGTCGGTCGCCGTGTCGCCCGAGACGGTCTGGACCTGGTTGCCCAGCACGCCGTTGCCCGAGAGGTCGCTCCAGTTGTCGACCCAGCCCCCGCCGTTGTTGAGGTGTTCGACCGCCAACCGGTACGCCCGGAGTTCGTCCTTCCCCTCCGAGGAGTACGGCCCGGACTGCGGGACCGTGAACCCGAACGTCGGGTTGCCCTGCACCGGGTAGTTTCCGATCGGCGGATGCTCCTGTGCGCTCGCGTTACCGGCGACCCCGGCGACCCCCGCCAGACCGGTCGCTCCGGCCATCTTGACGACGTCTCTGCGCGTCACGTCAGTGTCATTTCCCCGTGACATCGTCTCACAGAACTACAACATCCTTAATAATTATACGGGAAGATTACGGCCCGGCAGATGTAAAATATCGGCCAATTATCGCCTTAGTCGAGCATTGACGTGCAGTTGTGCCCGTTACGCTGCGCCCCGAACGCCGGGACGCACCCCGACGAGGACTGCCCGCGAAGCGCCGCCGACCGGCGACCGGACGTGACCCCCGCCGGACAGTTACAGCGCGTCGGCGAGTTCGGCCAGCGACCCGACGGTCAGGTCGGCGTCGCCCCCGATGCGCTCGGCCGGCTCGCGGGCCCGGTTCACCCACGCGGTCGCCATGCCGGCCTGCGAGGCCCCCGCGACGTCCCACGCGTTCGAGGAGACCAGCCGGCAGTCGGCCAGCGACCGGTCGAGCCGGTCGGCGGCGTTCCCGTACACCGCGGGGTCGGGCTTGAACGACCCGACCTCGTGGGCGCTGACGACGTCGTCGAGGTGGGCCGCCAGCCCGGCGTTCTCCGCGAGCGTCTCCAGCATCTCGGGGTTGCCGTTCGAGAGCACGACGACGGTCGCCCCGCTCTCCCCGAGTCGCTCCAGCGCCTCGACGGCGTCGGGGTACGGGTCGAGGTGCTCGTACGCCGCGATGATGCGCTCCTGGCCCGCCTCGTCGACCGGGAGGCCGTAGAACTCCAGGGCGTACTCCAGCGCCCGCTCGGTGACCTCCCAGAACGTCCGGTAGTCGTCCATCAGCGCCGTCTCGGTGGCGTACTGGAGCTGCTTCTGCCGCCACAGCTCGTCGACGGACTGCACCACCTTGTCGGTCAGGTCGAGCTCCTCGCCGAGCGTCTCGGTGACGCTGCTGGTGTCGCACAGCGTCCCGTACATGTCGAAGCAGAGCGCTTCTTCGGGCATTGGTATCGGTTAGCTCGGGGCGAGGCGCCTTGGGTCTTGGGCTCTCGGTGGATTCTGTAGCGTACGGGGGTGTTCGACGGTTGCGCTACGAGACGGGAAACGAGAACACCCCGAAGTCGAGAGAGACAGAGTCGACCCGGAGCTCCGTCCGCCCTACCCCTCCCCGACCATCCGGTCCTCGTCGCCCCACTCGCGCTCGCGGAGCTCGTACTTCTGGATCTTCCCGGTGGCGGTCGCGGGCAGCTCTGCGACGAACTCCACGCGCTTGACCGCCTTGTAGGAGGCCATGTGCTCCTTCGTGAACTCCCGGATCTCCTGCTCGGTCACGCCGGGGGCGTCGGGGTCGCCCGACGTCGGGACCACGAACGCCTTGGGCTCCTCGCCCCAGCGCTCGCTCGGGGCCGGGATGACCGCGACGTCGTTGACCTCGTCGTGGTCGAACAGCGTGTCCTCGATCTCGATGCTGGAGATGTTCTCGCCGCCCGAGACGATGATGTCCTTCTTGCGGTCCTTGATCGACACCATGCCGTGCTCGTCGACGCTCGCGAGGTCGCCGGTGTGGAACCACCCCTCGCGCTTCTCGTTGAACGCCTCCTCGGTCGCCTCGGGCTTCTCCCAGTAGCCCTCCATCACCTGGTTGCCCCGGACCACGATCTCGCCGATGGTCGAGTCGTCGCGGGGGACGTCCTCGCCGTCGTCGTCGACGACCGCGACCTCGGTGCCGAGCACGCCCATCCCCTGGCGCTTCTTGAGCGCGAACCGGCCGTCGTCGTCCGCGTCGAGCAGCCGGCGGGCGTCCGACATGGTGATGAGCGGGCCGGTCTCGGTCAGGCCGTAGAGGTGCTTGAGGTACCAGCCGAACTCGTCCTCGACCGCCCGGATGGTCGCCTCGGGCGGCGCCGACCCCGCGGTCGTCACCCGGACGTCGCTGTCGCCGGTCATCGCGGGCTCGCCGTTCTCCTCGTAGTAGTCGATGAGCATGTTGAGCACCGTCGGCGCGCCGCAGAGGAACGAGACGTCCTCGGCCCGGATGGTCTCGACGACCTCGGCGGCGTCGATCCCCCGGGTGCAGACGTGCGTGGCGCCCATCCCGGTGACGGCGTAGATGTGGCCCCAGCCGTTGACGTGGAACATCGGCAGGGTCCAGAGGTAGACGTCGTCGTCGTAGATCTCCTGGTGGACCGACAGCACGTAGGCGTGGAGCGTCTCGGTCCGGTGGGTCCGCATCACGCCCTTCGGGTCGCCGGTGGTACCGGAGGTGTAGTTGATGGTGACGACCTCGTCCTCGGCCATCTCTGGCCGGGCGAAGCCGTCGGGGTCGGCGTCGTCGACCACCGCGTCGAAGTCCTCCCAGTCGCCCTCGGTCGCGTCGGCGTCGTTGCTGACGAAGGTCTCGGTGGGCACCTCGTCGCGGACCGCCTCGATCTTCTCGGCGTACTCGTAGTCGGCGACGACCGCGTCGACGCCGGCGTCGTTCAGGATGTACTCGTAGTCGTCGGGCGTCAGCCGGTAGTTCAGCGGGGTGTGGACCGCCCCGAGCTGGAAGGCGGCGTACGCAGCCTCGAGCTGGTAGTGGGTGTTGGGGTCGAGCACCGCGACCCGGTCGCCCTTCTCGATCCCCCGGTCGGCGAGCGCGGCCGCCAGCCGGTCGACCCGGTCGCCGAACTCGTCGTAGGTGTAGCGCTCGCCGGTCGCGGCGACGACCGCCTCCTGGTCGCCGTAGTGGCGCCGCGCCCTGTCGAGGAAGTCAGTCACCAGTAGCGGTTTGTGCATGCATCTACTATCATCAACTTTCGAGATATAAATTCCGGTGGCGGTAAGTAACTCGCCGACGGGACCGCGGCGAGCCGAGACGAGTCAGACCCTCAACAGGACACCGACCGGTCCCCGGACGCCCACCAGCTATTCCCCGCCGAACGCCGACCTGTCGCTATGAGCATCAGACAGTCGATGCGGGACATCGACCGCGCGGTCGAGGACGCCATCGGGAGCCGCGAGCGGTACGAGTCCGACGAGGAGGGCCGGTCGCGGCGCCGGGCCTACGAGAAGTCCATCGAGGCGGTCGCCGAGCGGGCGGGCAAGACCGAGGCCGAGCGACTGGCGACGTGGATCGAGACCACGATCCGGGACAGCGAGAGGCTCCCGTCGAGCGAGCGCGTCCGGAAGGAGGGCGCGGAGATCTGCCGGGACGCCGGACGCTCGGTGTCCGCGAACGACTGGCTCGGCGCCTGAGGACGGTCTCGACTGCGCGCCCGGGGCCGGCCCGGGAGTCGCCGGATCAGTCGCCGGCGACCTTCCGCTGGATGTCCTCGACCACGTCCGGGTTCCGGAGGGTGGAGGTGTTGCCGAGCTCGTCGCCGTTGGCGATGTCCTCCAGGAGCCGGCGCATGATCTTGCCCGA